>CALVYG010000055.1 GCA_944372095.1 uncultured Clostridia bacterium | reverse complement strand
ATCCTTTCGAAGAAGGGATATGATTGGACGAAGTATATGTTTGACAGTGAGGATAATATGTGCATGTACTTTGTAGAAAAGGCAACAAATGAGACAGTTGCATTGATAAAGGAGGGATACTTATGATGTTTTTTGGCGGAATGCTCATTGGATTTGTAATCGGAGGAATTTTCGGTGTGGCTATTATGTGTATACTACAAATAAATAGGTAGAAGGAGAACTACAATGAAAATATGTAAAATATTACCAGATTGCGGGGATTGTATTGTTCCTGCTGATTATGTAATGAATGGACATGATGTCTGCGAATATTGTACAAAGGATCTCAGAGAATATGAGATTTTAGGAATATGCGCAGTGGGTTTCTTCCGCAAGCCAGTGGCATTTTTAGTAAACCCGTCCAATAAAGAGCTGATGCAAGTTCGTGTAGATTTAATTTATGACATTAAAACGGTAGAAGAGAATTATTTTAATAAGAATGAGGAGGAATAAAATTATGAGTAACAGCTCATTAGTAGATTATGTAAAAATTTCACCAAACAAAACCAGTCCAAGAAATCATAAAATTGATCGAATCACAATTCATCATATGGCTGGTAATCTTAGTGTAGAAACATGCGGCAATGTGTTTGCACCATCATCCAGACAGGCATCTGCAAATTATGGCATTGATTCTGAGGGCAGAGTCGGTATGTATGTTGAGGAAAAAGACAGGTCTTGGTGCAGTTCAAATAAAGCCAATGATCATCGGGCAGTTACTATCGAGGTCGCTGACGATCAGGGAGGACCTAATTGGCATTCCTCCGATAAAGCGATGAATAAACTTGTAAAGTTATGCGTAGATATTTGTAAAAGAAACGGAATCTCCAGGTTAAATTATACCGGGGATACGAACGGAAATTTAACTATGCACAAATGGTTCGCTGCTACAGACTGCCCTGGAGCTTATTTAGAAAGCAAATTCCCATGGATTGCTGAACAAGTGAATGCTATTCTTTCAGGAAAATCAAATACCTCAACAACTTCTACTCCAACGCAAAATCCAGGAGAACGTGCATACAAGGAAAACCGGATTAACTACAGAGTACATCAGCAGAGCTATGACTGGCTTCCACATGTGGAAGACGGACAGGTAGCAGGCATTACAGGTCATACAAAGAGAATTGAAGCAATCAAGATCGACTGCAAGATGGCAGGTGTTAAAATCCACGCTAAAGGACACATTCAGGGAATTGGCTGGAAAGATTATGGCATTATTACATCAGACACCGTAATCGGAACTACTGGTCAGGAGAGGCGCTTGGAGGCAATTAGTCTGGAGGCAGAAGGATTGCCAGAAGGTATGGATATTTATGTTCGTTACCATATTGAGGATGAGGGTTGGAGCGACTGGATTAAAGGTGGTATTCTTGCGGGTACCGTTGGATTAGCTAAACGTCTGGAAGCAATCCAGATCAAAATTCAGTAGGAGGATATGTTATGTCATATATCATAGCGGTAGATTTTGATGGGACTTTATGCGAGAATATGTACCCGGAGATTGGGAAACCGAATAATGCACTTCTCGACGAATTAAAGCTTCGAAAAGATAATGGTGCTAAAATCATTTTATGGACTTGTCGTGTAGGAGATCATCTGGAGCAGGCTATTGACTGGTGTCGGGATCATGGATTGGTATTTGATGCTGTCAATCAGAATCTGCCCGAAATTGTAGAAAGCTTTGGCGGTGATCCACGAAAGGTGTTTGCGGATGAATATATAGATGATCGAAATGTAGGGGATAGGAGCAAAGTTATCGCATACCTATGTGATGGAACCAGATGTAGGAATTGTGATCCGGAACACAATGAATGTCATCATACCTTTGATATCCGTCATGCTAAAAATTTTAAGAAGGTTGCTCCGAATTACTATGAAGAAACAACCATCGAATTAATGACACATTCCCAGAAAAATAATCATGAACTTATTACCAGAACTAATGTAACTGGCGCATGATGTACATCTCCTATAATGAAGAATACATAGGAGGTAGAAGACATGACAATAAAAGATGGAATTAAATTAGGGATTGGGCTTGTCATTGGTCGAAACATATGTAATATTCTATCAGAAACTTTGCGAAAAAATATAGTAAAGACTGATTTTTATAAAAAATATGTACATAAAACTAATGAACAAAAGCCGTCCGAAAAAGATACTATTATTATGGGATTTTGTAAACCTGAAGAGATGGATTGAGCCTTGAAACATAGGCTCTTTTCATTTCTTATTTTTTTTTATAACGAAAGGAGAATTTTATATGTTTGTGAGATGTAAAAGTTGTGGAAAAGTATACATGGGTAGCATGACCGATATGTTAGAAGAAGGCTGGGGTATTATTACAGAAACCACTAAAGACGGTTATAAAACAGTATATCTGTGTCCCGAATGTAAAGAAATCTATGATTCCACTTCCGAGTCACTGGGTAAAGGTATGGAGGCTTTCAACAAGATAAATACAAATGAAGTAACGAAAAACATTATGCTGCGTAATGACATACTTGAAAAAGTTACCAAATTATGTGCCGATTTAAGATTATCTGTGTATATATCCAAGGAGTGCGATGATGAGAAATTAGACATGCTTATATATTACAGAAAATCAGGCGAACTTGTTAGGCGACTCATCATTGAATTTAATAAACTGAAAGATGGGTGGGAGAGTGTACTATTTGATGGATTGGTTCATATAATGATGGATATGGGGATTATTACCCATTGTTCAGACACCTGCGCAAAAGAGTCATTATGAAAGGAGAATTTTTATGAATATGTTAGATTGGGCGAAAAGAGAAGTTGAACTGGCTTGCAAGAGAGAGAATCCAGATAGAAAACCAGGAGAATGGGATTATGGGTGTGTTTGCTATGAAAGCGCACTGAAAGCTTTAAAGTCTCTTCTTGAAGACGATCATTCAGCGTTTAGTATAGGTATGACAAAACAAATCCTGAACCGGCTTATTGATGGGAAACCACTTACTCCGATCGAAGATACGGACGATATTTGGAATTATTCCTGGGAGAATACAGACGGAATTAAGGTATATCAATGCAATCGGATGTTTTCCCTCTTCAAAGATGCTCACCCGGATGGTTCTATTTCTTATCATGATAATGACCGTTTTGTGGTAATTGACATTAAGAGCGGGCTTTCCTGGCATAACGGTACTATTAATCGAATTATGGAAGAGGTTATAGGCCCAATTACTATGCCGTATATACCGCAGGGCGAACCTTATCGTGTATATCGAGAGGACTTTCTTTATGATCCTGAAAATGGGGATTATGATACCGTAGGTTTACTGTATTATAAGACTCCAGATGGGGAACGGAAGGAACTTAACATTTATTTGGCAGAAAAAGATGGAGAATTAGTCCGTATAACAAAAGAGGAATATGA
>CALVYG010000054.1 GCA_944372095.1 uncultured Clostridia bacterium | reverse complement strand
AAATTTAACATGAATGCAATTGTGAAAAGTGTTTCCGGAACGGTGCAAAAGCGCTTGCCGGAAATTTTGATAGGACTTGGCGTTATTGGAATGGGAAGTGCCGTTGTATTAACCGCCAAGGCAGCACCCAAAGCCGTAGAGAGTATTAACGAGAAAAAGAAAGAATTAAATAAAGAGAAACTTACGGTAATGGAAACAGTAGAAGTTACCTGGAAATATTATACACCGGTTGCAGTTACTACACTTGTATCTGCCGCTTGTATTATAGGAGCTGACGCTGTACATATGAGACGAAATGCGGCTTTAGCAGCAGCATATACCTTATCCGAGACTACACTAAAGGAATATAAAAGCAAAGTGATAGAGACTATCGGAGAGAAGAAGGAAAAAGACATTCGAGACTCTATTGCAAAAGATAAGTTGGAGAAGAATCCAGTATCTGAGGTAGGCGTGTATATTACCGGCGCTGGTAATACTTTATTCTATGATAGTGTATCCGGAAGATATTTCCGATCAGATATCAGTATTGTGCAAAAAGCAGAGCAGATGTTGAACCGGCAATTAAGAGATGAAATGTTTGCATCTTATAATGAACTGTGTTATCAGATCGGCTTGCCGGAACTACCTATTATTGGAGATGAACTCGGGTGGAATGTAGATGATGGTTGGGTAAATCTGGAGTTTAGTTCTCAATTAACATCAGACAACACACCATGCGTGGTACTGGATTACCTTATCGGACCAAAGCCAAACTACCGTAACATCTATTAGTTCGCACAATTTACAAGTTGTGTTATGAAAGATAAATTGAAAGGAGATTAAAACCATGAATAATGAAGAACTGAAAACTGTAGAAGGAACTGAGGTATCAACAGAGGTTGAAGAAACAACTGCGGGGGTATCCGGTGGTACAGTAGCAGCTATCGGAGGATTATGTATACTCGGTGGAGTATTACTTCACAAATATGTAATCTCTCCGGTTGTAGAAAACTGGAAGAATCGGAAAACATCAAAGTTTGTAGACAACGAACCTGTTGACGCAGACTTCTATGAAGAAGAGTTTGACGAAGATTCAGAAGAAACAAAGAAATGATTTATCAAAGGAAAGGGGTCCTGAACAAGGGCTCTTTTCTTTTTTCTGAAAGGGGAATTTCTATGAATAAGGTAATTGGCATTGCAAGTTTTTTAGGAGGCTGTTCTTTTGGTGCAGGCATCGTTATTTACGGAATTGGGAAAGTGATTATAAAGAATCCGAAAATTCGTAAAGCAGTAGCCGATATCATTTATGAAAAAATAGATCGGGCAGTATTCGGAGAGAAGGACGTAGTCTATGAGGAGGGTTGATAATGGAAGAATATAAAACAAATTCGCATAAATCAAAAGAAGTCGCGAAGCAACATGCGATTGAAAAAGTAGTATCCGGAAGGGTTCGAGTGAAAAGACAGAGAAAAGGAAATCTAGAAAAAGCAGCAGAAATATTCACCGGACAAGATCTGAATAGTGTAAAAGAGCATCTTATTAAAGATGTATTATTTCCGAACATACAAAAATTGCTCTATGATACTATCACTAATGGTGCCGATACCATCATTTATGGCGGCAAAGGAAAAAACAAACGGTCTGATGGCACGCGGGTATCCTATTGGAAGTCTTATGATTCTGGATCCGGATCAAATAACGAAAAACCGACATACAGCGGGAGGGGGGTCTATAACTTCGAAAATTTATTATTTGAAAAAAAACAGGATGCGGAAGCTGTTTTAGATTCCATGCAGGAAATTATTGATCAGTTCGGTGTAGTAAGTGTCGCTGACTTATACGATCTGGCAGATGTCACAATCGATAATACGACTGCTTCAAACTATGGTTGGAAATCTATCGCTTCTGCAAAAAGTGTGGCGACACCCGATGGTTGGATACTAAGTTTGTCCAAACCAATTTATTTGAATTGAGGTGAACGCCATGAAAGGCTATTTAACTAACTTTGGATATCTGGGGTGGATCGGATATCCAATATATCGGTATATGCTATTTTCCACAGAATCGGAATATGTGGAGTATGTGAAAGGAGAATGAAAATGACGAAATATACCAGTTTACGTTTCTATAAGACAAGAGTTATTGCTGAGGATATTTTGGCACATATGATGGATTTGGCAGCGAAGAAGGGCTATGTGACTGTAAATGAATATTTTGAAATATCCGGACTTGACGATGCTGCAAACGAAGGAGATAAATGGTGTTGGCGATATGATAAAATAGATAGCGCAGAAATTTTGAAGGCTCATAACGGATGGTTTATCAATTTAGGAGATCCGATTCGCATAGAAAAACCTAAGAATACAGGTACATACGTTCAACAAGTAGGGCGCAGAACATATACGGATTTGTTATACGACACAATAGACGATGCGAGGAATGTGCTGTCCTATATGATAGATATTGCAAATGAATACGGCAGTGTTTATGTTAATGATTATTTAGAATTATCTGGATGTGATGATTGTTACACACATATCGATGATCAAAATAAAATTGGATGGACTTCGCAAATGCTGGAAAAAGCAACAATTGTAAGGACACCTCACGGATATAAAATAGATCTTATGGAACCAATAGACATTTCTAATATAACACGTAAACCAAAGAGACATTGCGGCAAATACCCCTTCAGATATGATTCGAATACAACACCTGCTATTCTTATAGATCATGCCGAAGAGTCTATCCAGAATTACATTAAATATGGAAACCTGAACAATTTGAAAGCGGCCAGAGATATATTAATTACCGCTATTATAGAACTCGAAGACAAAGAAAGTGAGGAAAAATAACATGAAGAATACATTATTAAATAAAATTGGAGAATCCTTCCAGAAAATTGGATTAAAAGCTCAGAAACACAGTCCGGAAATCTTCCTTATTGCAGGAATTGGGTTAGGGATTGGAGCCGCTGTATCCGCCTGTATAGCATCCATGAAAGTAACTGATGTACTGGATGAAACAAAAGAAAAAGTAGATAACATTCACGAGCAGGCAGAACTGAACGACCTTCCAAGTAAGGAGGTAAATGCACAGCTTACAGGCGCTTATCTTCAGACAGGTATGGCATTTGTAAAACTCTACGGACCGTCTGTTATGCTGGGAACTTTGTCTGTTACTTGTATCTTGGTATCTAACAATATCCTCAGGAAGAGAAATGTAGCGTTAGGTGCCGCATATGCAGCAGTTGATAAAGGATTTAAAGAATATCGTAGCCGTGTAGTGTCTAGGTTTGGAGAAGAAGTAGACAAAGAACTTCGGTATAACATGACTACCAAAAAAGAGGAAACGGTGGAAGTTGATCCGGAGACTGGAAAAGAAAAGAAAATTAAAAAAGAAGTAAAAGTCATTGATCCGAAAGCGATCAGCGACTTTGCGGATGTATTCTACAAATACCAGGAAGATGAGTATGGAAACAGTCTTCCGAACCCATATTGGGAAGCCAATAATGATTACAATCTGATGTTCTTAAGGGCACAGGAGAAGTATGCCAATGACTTGCTGAGATCCAAGAAACGAGTATTCCTGAATGATGTTCGAAAAGCGATCGGTCTCCCAGAGACTAAGGCCGGACAGATGGTAGGTTGGATATATGAGCCCGAAAAAGATGATGATATCAACAATGATAATTATATTGACTTCGGTATCGACTGGAATCATATTTACCGGTACAGCGAAGACGGAATTGATAGTCCGATCCTTCTGGATTTCAATGTATATGGAAACATCTGGAAATTAATGTAAGGAGGAACCAAATCGTGAACGGTAAATGGATATTTGCTTTCGGATTAGGGGCGGCTGCAGGCGCAGTCGTTACCTATTTTCTTATGAAGCGTAAAAAAAAAGGTGATTTTATGTGGGCAGATGATTGGGAAGAAGAAACCGAGGAAAGTGCCACGGAAGAATCATCTGAGAAAGTAACCTGTTTCGACAATAAATGGAAATCAGATCGTCCGAGAACGGCATACAATGATATTTATCGGAAAAAGTATGGAACTGATGATCCGTCACCAACAGAAGAAGATTATCCTATGTACATCATCACACCAGAAGAGTATGCTTCCCGAGAAGGTTATGAGGCGGAGTCTTTATATTATTACAAAAATGGTGTATTGACAGATGAGGACGACAACGTAATTCCTAATATGGAAGAGCTGGTAGGGGAAGACGCTGTCAATCATTTTGGAGAATACGAAGAGGACGTAATCCATATTCGGAATGATGATCTGGAAACCGATTATGAAATCCAGTATGTGGATGAGGATTTTGAACCTATTAATACAATAAGGAAGGAAGACTTATGACAGAAAATTTACTGCGAAAAAAATACTTCCTTTGGATGTGCCAGATCGTCGACACCAATGTAAAAACCCGTGGTGGATCGTATCGAAGCCTGCTGGAAGAGCTAAACAGCATTGATTTTTATGCTGTGCTTCCTATGGACGAAAATCGGGCAGATGATGGCATTGAGTTGAGATACCGATTTGGACGAGACTGCGGATATCCGGCAAGTGCGATTGCTTCTATGTTGGACGTAAGACCATGCAGTGTTTTGGAAATGATGGTTGCTTTAGCACTTCGAGGCGAACATCATGTGGCAGAAGATACGATATATGGCGACCGAACAGAAAAATGGTTCTGGAGTATGATTAAAAGTATGGCTCTTACAGACCAGTATGATGATGTATTTGATCCGGTTATTGTGCGGGATTCTGTACACCGAATGTTGGAAAGAAACTACGCAGCCAATGGAAGAGGGGGTTTGTTTACCCTGAAAAATCCAAGGGAAGATCTCCGGTATGTGGAGATATGGTACCAGATGATGTGGTACTTGAATGAAGTGTTATAAACATAATAAGAAAGGAGCTTTGCAATGTGCTAGATTTTATGATGGTTTCTACCCGGAGCGGTCAAAAGAAAGGAACCATAGAAATATATCCGAAATTTATTCTTAAAAAAAGTTCCGATCTTATGATCCGTGGTAGTGATTTTTATGCGATATGGTTGGAGGAACAAAACCGATGGTCTACAGACGAACAGGACGCCATTCAGTTAATTGATAAGGAAGTAGATGCCTATTATCAATCCCACAAAACGGAGTTCTCGGAGTTTGATGTAAAAGTCAGACATATGTGGGACTCCGACACGGGGATTATAGATAAGTGGCATAAATACTGCCAGAAACAGATGCGTGATAACTTCCATATGCTGGACGAGTACTTGATATTTTCTAATACGGAAACAACAAAGGAAAGTTATGCAAGTAAAAGACTTCCGTATCCATTGGAAGATGGTGATATATCTGCTTATGAGAAATTGATGAACACCCTGTATGATCCAGAAGAACGCAAGAAGATCGAATGGGCAATCGGTTGTATCGTATCCGGAGACTCCCAAAGGGTGCAGAAGTTTATGGTTCTTTACGGTGCAGCCGGAACGGGAAAATCCACCGTCTTGAATATTATACAGGATTTATTTGAGGGCTATTGTGCGGTTTTTGATGCAAAGGCATTAGGATCTAGCAATAGCTCTTTTGCGTTGGAGCCTTTCCGAAAGAACCCCATGGTGGCGATTCAACATGATGGCGACCTTTCCCGGATTGAGGACAACACTCGGTTGAACAGTTTGGTGTCTCATGAAGCTATGACAGTGAATGAGAAATTCAAGTCTGCATATGAAAATAAATTCCGAGCATTCCTGATCATGGGTACCAATAAACCAGTACGGATTACCGACGCCAAATCGGGTCTTATACGAAGGTTGATCGACGTAACTCCTTCTGGTAATAAACTTCCAGGCAGAGAGTACAAGAAGTTAATGGCCGAAATTAAATTTGAGTTGGGAGCCATTGCCAAACACTGTTTGGATTTTTATGAAGACAATCCGGATCGGTATGACACTTACATTCCGATTCACATGATGGGGGCTTCCAATGACTTCTATAACTATATGATTGATTCCTACTCTGTATTCAAAAGAGAAGATGGAACGACTTTAAAATCTGCATGGGAAATGTATAAGACCTATTGTGAAGAAGCCAATGTTGGATACCCCATGAGTCAGAGAGCGTTTAAAGAAGAGCTTAAAAATTACTTTAAGGAGTTCCATGAACGGTTCGATACTGGGGACGGAACCAGAGTGAGGAGTTACTACTCCGGATTCAGATCAGAGCAATTTGGTCGAGAACTGGCGCCAGAGAAAATTAATGTTCCTGAAAAAGAATCGGAGATGTGGATTGAACTAAGAGAGCAACCGTCACTCTTTGACAAAGTATGTATGGGATGTCCTGCCCAATATGCCTCAGAAGAAGAAACACCTAAGAAACCATGGGATAAGGTAAAAACGATCTTACGGGATTTGATCACTTCCAAGGTACATTACGTGATGCCACCTTTAAATCATATTGTGATTGACTTTGATTTAAAAGATGAGAACGGAAATAAATCTTTAGACTTAAATCTTAAAGCAGCTTCCAAGTGGCCGAAAACTTATGTGGAAGTTAGCAAAGGCGGCCAAGGATTACATCTTCATTATCTTTATACAGGCGATCCGACAAGACTGGAAAAACTCTTTGGCCAGGATATTGAGATCAAAGTATTTAATGGGAAAAGTTCTCTTCGGAGAAGATTATCCCTCTGCAATGATTTACCTATTGCAACTATTAGTTCAGGTTTGCCAACGAAAGGAGAAAAAGTGGTAGATTTTGACAAAATTGAAAATGAACAGCATCTGAGGAATCTTATAAAAAAGAACCTCAATAAAGAAATTTTACCGAATACTAGGCCAAGTATTGACTTAATTTATAAAGACTTAAAAGCAGCCTACGACAGTGGAATGGACTATGATGTATCTGATATGCACGATGAGATATTTCACTTTGCCATGAATAGCAGCCACCAGGCAGATACTTGTTTGAAGATTGTGAAAGATATGCCGTTTAGAGGAAAAGAAACAGATGTCACTGAAACTGTGGAGACAAATAAGCCATTAGCAGACGCCGGAGACGATTTATATTTTTACGATATCGAATGCTTTCCAAATCTGTTCTTTATATCTGTAAAAAAGAGAGGCTCAAAAGAGCATCAGCATTTCTTTAATCCAACTCCCTCCGAGATTTCCTCCATATTACGAAAGAAATTGATCGGATTCAACTGCCGGAAATATGATAACCATATGTTATATGGATGCCTGATTGGATATAACAATTTACAGTTATTTGATCTTTCGCAGAAGCTGGTTGATGACGACTTGGAACGGGATAAAAAACCCTTCTTCCGGCAGGCGTACAATGTCTCTTATACAGATGTTTACGATTATTGCGCCAAGAAACAGTCTTTAAAGAAGTGGGAAATTGAGTTAGGGATTCATCACCAGGAGTTAGGTCTTCCATGGGATCAGCCTGTTCCGAAAGAGAAATGGGGACAAGTAGCGACTTATTGTGACTATGATGTAGACGCAACGGAAGCCACTTTTGATCATACACAAGCGGATTTCTTAGCGAGGCAGATTCTGGCGGATTTAGCTGGTGGAACGGTCAATGACACCACCAATAGCCTGACCGGTAAGATTATATTCGGAAACGACCAGAATCCTCAGAAGGAATTTCATTATCGCAACTTGGCGGAGCCTGTGAAATTCTTATCAGAAGAGGATTTGGATTTTCTAAAAGAAGCTTGTCCGGAAATGATGGCGGAACCTCACGGAGAAGCGAAGAGCCTTCTTCCATATTTTCCTGGATACACATTCGACAAATATCGACGTTTATCGATGTATTGCGACGAGGAAGTCGGAGAAGGCGGTTATGTGCATTCTGAAGAAGGTATCCATTATTGGGACGCATTGCTGGACGTAGCTTCGGAGCACCCGCACAGCGGTATCGCAGAAATTATATTTGGTGTCCGGTATACAAAAATCTTCCGAGATATCGTAGAGGGGCGTGTGTCTATTAAACATGAAGCCTGGTCTGAACTGGATCATATTCTTGGTGGCAGATTAAAGCCTTATATTCAATGGGTTCTGGACGGCAAAATTACTTCCAAAGATTTGGCGTATGCTATTAAGATTGCCATTAACGCTGTATACGGCCAGACCGCTGCAACCTATCCGAATCGTTTCAAAGACGAACGGAATATCGATAATATCGTAGCAAAACGTGGAGCACTCTTTATGATTGACCTGAAGAAGGCTGTACAAGAAGAAGGCTACGCGGTTGATCATATCAAAACGGATTCTATCAAGATTCCAAATGCAACTCCCGAAATTATCCAATTTGTCATGAACTTTGGGAGAAGATATGGCTACACATTTGAGCATGAGGCAACTTACGAAAGAATGTGTCTGGTCAACGATGCAGTGTATATTGCCAAATATGCGACAGCAGAAGATTGTCAAGCTCTGTACGGATATGTTCCCGGTGACAATCAGAAGCATGGCGGCGAATGGACTGCGACGGGCACACAGTTTCAGGTGCCATATGTTTTCAAATCTCTCTTTAGTAAAGAACCGATTGAGTTCAAAGACCTCTGTGAGACAAAATCTGTGAAAACTACCATTTATCTAGATATGAATGAGACTCTCCCAGACGTATCTGGATTAGAGAAGGAACTTTCCAAAGCAGAGCAAAAATACAAGAAGGGCGAACTTTCTGACACTCTGATTGAAGAAACCAGAAAACGTCTGGAACCAGAGATTGAGAAAGGTCATCATTATCATTTTGTTGGGAAGGTTGGTTTGTTCTGCCCAATGAAACTTGGAGCTGGCGGAGGTTTGTTGGTTCGTGAGGGAGTAGACAATTACGGAAGAAAAAAATATGACGCTGTGACTGGAACTAAGGGATTCCGCTGGATGGAATCTGAAATGGTGCAGGAACTTGGAAAGGAAGAACAGATTGATCATGGCTATTACAATGACCTGGTGAACCAGGCAGTTGCTACGATTGAGAAGTATGGAGACTTTGAACAATTTGTATCAGACGATCCTATACCAAAACCGACGTTTTCTGTAAACGGATTTATGAACATACCAGAGAATGCTGGTGATGAAATGCCATTTAATTGATATTTGAAAGGAGAACCAAAATCATGAATAACGAAATGATGAAAGTAACAATCTTAGACAATGGAGTATTGCAGTTAGATAACTGCAGAATCCGCTTCCGGAACTTCTCAGGAAGACAGACAGAGTTTAATCGGGAGGGTGATCGGAACTTTGAACTGATCATCCCGGATATGGAGATGGCAGAGCTACTTCAGAATAAAAAGAATGAATATGGAGTGGGCTGGAATATCCGAATTAAGGAAAATGAAGACGGAAATCCATATATCGGCATGAAAGTCAAAGTGAAGTTCAATGACTGGTCTCCGAAAATCTTTGTACGGTCCGGCGCTGCTCGGAGAAAACTGACCGAAGAAACCGTCGGCGAACTGGATAACATTTCCATCAGTCACATTGATATGGACGTTCGTCCGTATGATGGCGTTGCCAATGGAAAGCCGTTCCGCTCTGCATATCTCAATGCTATGGAAGTCACACAGAACATTGACCGTTTCACAGCACGCTATATGGAAGAAGAAAATGAGAGGTACGAATAATAAAGCATGGCTATAGAACTCAGAGACTACCAGATAGCTGCAATAAAAAAGATGAGGAACGGCTGCATTTTAAATGGTGGTGTAGGGTCTGGTAAATCCCGGACAGCTTTGGCTTATTACTATTTAGAGAATGGCGGGGATTTGTCATTTGCTGATACAGAATATATACCTATGCGTGACCCACCTGAAGATCTATATATTATCACAACTGCAAGAAAAAGGGACACTCATGAATGGGAGGGGGAACTTTCTCCCTTCCTTCTTTCTACAGATCCGGAGATCAATCTATATTCCAATAAAGTAATTATAGACAGTTGGAATAATATAAAAAAGTATCAGGACGTAAAAGGAGCATTCTTTATATTTGATGAGCAGCGTGTCATAGGCTCTGGTGTTTGGGTGAAAGCATTCCTAAAAATTGCAAAATCGAATAATTGGATACTACTGTCTGCAACACCCGGTGATACTTGGACAGATTATATTCCGGTGTTTGTAGCAAATGGATTTTATAAAAACCGAACAGAATTTGTCCGAGAGCATGTGATATATAGTCGGTTTTCTAAATTTCCTAAAGTTGACCGATATATTAATACTGGAAGGTTGATTCGATTGCGAAACAAGATATTGGTGGACATGGATTTTGAACGCCCGACCACCCAGTATCATGCAGATTTCTGGTGCAAATATGATGTATCTGCCTATAAAGAAGTTGGTAAAACTCGATGGAATCTCTACAAGAATCAGCCAATTATAAACGCCGGAGAGCTTTGTTACGTTTGGCGTAGAGTAGTGAATTCTGATGTATCCAGGCAAAGTGCCGTGTTAGATATTATTGAGGATCATCCGAAGGTTATTATTTTTTACAACTTTGACTATGAACGTGATATTTTGTTGAATCTGTTCAATGGTATATCCACGAATATTGCGGAATGGAATGGACATAAGCACCAGGAGATCCCAGACACGGACAACTGGATCTATTTAGTGCAATATACCGCTGGTTGTGAAGGCTGGAATTGCGTTAAGACGGACACTATTATATTTTATTCCCAAAACTACAGCTATAAAGTTATGGAGCAAGCTTGCGGTAGAATTGACCGTATGAATACCCCTTATAAAAAACTCTATTATTACCATTTGAAAAGCCATGCTCCGATTGACATGGCTATTTCCAAAGCGGTTAAAGCAAAGAAAAAGTTCAATGAAAGGAGATTTGTAGGTGAATAAGAAACAACTCACGCCAGGAAAGACTTATCTTTACAAACGCAAGACCACAATAGATGGGATTGAAAGAGAAGCAGAACGTTATATGACTTGCACTGAAATTACCAAAGATGGAGCTTGGTTTAAAAGATATTTTGAAGAACCTATATTCCTAGATAATACAAGAATTAAGGAGGACTTGTATGTATGAATTGACAAAAGAAGTATACTTCGACCGATACTGTCCAACTTGTAAACACAAGGATGTACCAGAAGAAGACGATCCATGCAGGGAATGCTTAACTTATCCTTCTAATGTGGAATCTCATAAACCTGTCAATTGGAAATCCGCAGAATGAACATGGTATTTAATGAAAAAACAGATATAGGAGGTATCTAATATGAAGATCAAAGAAAAAGCAAGTAACTTTATGGAAGAGCATGGCGGAGAGTTAATTGTAAGCGGTGGAATGATTTTAGCCTATGGTATTGGTATAATTGTAGGCACAAAAATGACCACATTGCAATTCAACGCTGGTATGGCTAATCTATGTAAAGAGAAACCAGAGATAGAAGGACTAATGTTAGATGCTGTAAAAACTATTACTGAAAAGAAAAACAAATAAAGGATTAGACTCAGTGGAAACACTGGGTCTTTT
>CALVYG010000053.1 GCA_944372095.1 uncultured Clostridia bacterium | reverse complement strand
GTTTATGCGGGGAAAGTTGCTTATAAATACAAAGGAACAATGCCGAGCAATACCTCCGTCGTTTTGGAAGAAGGTACACTCGGTATAGCGGATCATGCCTTCGAGGATTGCAGCGGCTTGACCTCAATCACCATTCCCGACAGCGTGACAAGCATAGGGAGTTCTGCCTTCGAGGATTGCAGCGGGTTGACAGAGATAAACTGGAATGCCGTATCCGTGAGCGACTTTTCTTCCAGAAGCGATGTGTTCTGCAACGCAGGTAAGGCAGGGGACGGAATAGCCGTGACATTCGGCGACAGTGTGGAGAAAATACCTGCGTACTTATTCGATGCTTCATATCGCCCCAACATCAAGAGCGTGACCATAGGCAACGGCGTGACGAGCATAGGTAATTATGCCTTCTATAATTGCAGCGGCTTGACCTCAATCACCATCCCCGACGGCGTGACAAGCATAGGGAATTCTGCATTCCGATGGTGCAACGGTTTGACCTCAATCACCATCCCCGACAGCGTGACAAGCATAGGGGAGAGGGCCTTTGATTACTGTTACAAATTAATCGAGGTATACAACAAGAGCGAACTCGATATTGTTGCGGGCAGCTCTGCAAACGGCAATGTCGCTTATTACGCAAAAAATGTGTACAAACAAGAAGGCGGCTCAAAACTCACTACCGACGAGAACGGCTTTGTCTTCTACTACGACGGAACAACGGGTTATCTCGTCGGTTACACGGGCACAGACAGAGAGATTATCCTCCCCGACGGTTTTACCGCATACGACGGTACGATCGTGAATTCGTATGAAATCTATGGATATGCCTTCGCAAATTGCAACAATTTGACCTCCGTTTCCATAGGCAACGGCGTGACCAGCATAGGGGAGTATGCCTTCGAGGATTGCAGCGGCTTGACCTCAATCACCATAGGCAACGGCGTTACGAGCATAGGAAACAATGCCTTCGAGGATTGCAGCGGCTTGACCTCAATCATCATCCCCGACAGCGTGACAAGCATAGGGGAATCTGCTTTCTATGGTTGCAGCGGCTTGACCTCCGTCACCATAGGCGACAGCGTGGAGAGCATAGGGAATTGGGCCTTCGCGTATTGCCGCAACTTGACCTCCATCACCATTCCCGACAGCGTGACAAGCATAGGGTATCGAGCCTTCGAGGATTGCAGCGGCTTGACCTCAATCACCATTCCCGACAGCGTTGCAAGCATAGGGGATTATGCCTTCCATGGTACCGCATGGTACGATTTACAACCGGACGGAGTGGTTTATGCGGGGAAAGTTGCTTATAAATACAAAGGAACAATGCCGAGCAATACCTCCGTCGTTTTGGAAGAAGGTACACTCGGTATAGCGGATCATGCCTTCGAGGATTGCAGCGGCTTGACCTCAATCACCATTCCCGACAGCGTGACAAGCATAGGGAGTTCTGCCTTCGAGGATTGCAGCGGGTTGACAGAGATAAACTGGAATGCCGTATCCGTGAGCGACTTTTCTTCCAGAAGCGATGTGTTCTGCAACGCAGGTAAGGCAGGGGACGGAATAGCCGTGACATTCGGCGACAGTGTGGAGAAAATACCTGCGTACTTATTCGATGCTTCATATCGCCCCAACATCAAGAGCGTGACCATAGGCAACGGCGTGACGAGCATAGGTAATTATGCCTTCTATAATTGCAGCGGCTTGACCTCAATCACCATCCCCGACGGCGTGACAAGCATAGGGAATTCTGCATTCCGATGGTGCAACGGTTTGACCTCAATCACCATCCCCGACAGCGTGACAAGCATAGGGGAGAGGGCCTTTGATTACTGTTACAAATTAATCGAGGTATACAACAAGAGCGAACTCGATATTGTTGCGGGCAGCTCTGCAAACGGCAATGTCGCTTATTACGCAAAAAATGTGTACAAACAAGAAGGCGGCTCAAAACTCACTACCGACGAGAACGGCTTTGTCTTCTACTACGACGGAACAACGGGTTATCTCGTCGGTTACACGGGCACAGACAGAGAGATTATCCTCCCCGACGGTTTTACCGCATACGACGGTACGATCGTGAATTCGTATGAAATCTATGGATATGCCTTCGCAAATTGCAACAATTTGACCTCCGTTTCCATAGGCAACGGCGTGACCAGCATAGGGGAGTATGCCTTCGAGGATTGCAGCGGCTTGACCTCAATCACCATAGGCAACAGCGTGACGAGCATAGGGAGGTGGGCCTTCTATAATTGCAGCGGGTTGACCTCAATCACCATAGGCAACGGCGTTACGAGCATAGGAAACAATGCCTTCACGGGTTGCAGCGGCTTGACCTCAATCACCATCCCGAACAGCGTGACGAGCATAGGTAGTTTTGCCTTCGGGGGTTGCACCGGTTTGACCTCAATCACCATCCCCGACAGCGTGACGAGCATAGGAAGCAATGCCTTCTCCGGTACCGCATGGTACGATTTACAACCGGACGGAGTGGTTTATGCGGGGAAAGTCGCTTATGCGTATAAAGGAACAATGCCGAGCAATACTTCCATCTTTTTGGAAGAAGGCACACTCGGTATAGCGGATGATGCCTTCTCGGGTTGCAGCGGATTGACCCAAATCACCATTCCCGACAGCGTGACAAGCATAGGGGATTGGGCCTTCGCGGGTTGCAGCGGCTTGACCTCGGCGACTTTCGAGAATACAAGCGGCTGGCAGGTGGCGCAATATAGCGATTTCGGCAGTTACACCAGACTTTCAAGCAGCAATTTGTCCGACACCTCTACCGCGGCAAATTATCTGAAATCGACCTACTATAACTATTATTGGCGCAGGGTGTAACATAATTGCAAGACGCGGCGCCGTTACCGCCGCTGATCGTATTCGGTCGAAAGCGCGGGGGGCATTCCCTCCGCGCTTTTAATATCAAACAGTTGGCGCGGCGGGCGGAACGGCTGACAACAAATTCTGGAATTAACGAAGATAAAACCTTATGCCGAAGCAGTCGCGGATAAAAAACAATGCGGACTCCGTGTGACGGGAGTTCGCATTGTTCATATGTGGTCCAGCGCACTCGTTATTTTGTTGTGCTTTGAACTCCTTACAAGTTCTGTTGTCTCCACCAAACAAAACCTGAATCGAATAAATCGGTTTGGTTTTTTTTGTTTTATTCGAATTTGTGTGCATTTGCTCCACCAATAAAAAACCACCTGAGAGGGTGGTTTTTTATTGGTATGGGTTTATAACGACAGGGCGAAGAACCGTTCGCAAATTTACGCAGAGCGTAAATCTGACGAATTTGAGAGTAGTGCGATTTGAATTCTGCCGGCTGATACCGCTTATTCTATAATAAAACCGAACTTTTTGCGTTCGGTTTTATTTCTCGTTTATGGTTCCTTTTTCTCTTTCTTAATAGTTTTCTTTTCTTACTTCGAAAAAGCTTTGCGGATGTGCACATACCGGACAGATTTCAGGCGCTTTCTTTCCCATTACCAAATGTCCGCAGTTGCGGCATTCCCACATCGTGATTTCACTCTTCTCGAATACCGCTTTCATTTCTACGTTCTTTAATAACGCTTTGTACCTTTCTTCGTGACTCTTTTCTATCGCAGCTACCATTCTGAATTTCGCCGCCAGTTCTTTGAATCCTTCTTCTTCCGCTTCTTTCGCAAATTTGTCGTACATGTAGGTCCATTCGTAGTTTTCTCCCGCCGCCGCTGCTTTAAGGTTCGTCGCAGTGTCTCCGAGTTCTCCCAATGCCTTGAACCATAATTTCGCGTGCTCCTTTTCGTTGTCTGCGGTCTTTTGGAATATTTCCGATATCTGCTCGTATCCCTCTTTCTTCGCCACCGATGCAAAATATGTATATTTGTTCCTTGCCTGGCTCTCTCCCGCAAATGCCGTCATTAAGTTCTTTTCCGTTTTGCTTCCTTTTAGTTCCATTTCTTTTCTCCTTTATTTTTTTTCTATTTTTTCTTCGATTTTTCTGCAATCGTTGCATACGTAATACACGTTAAGGTCGTATGACTCCGCTTTTATCCCGGTGCTTTCATATATTGCTTTTCCTATCCCGTCGTTAAAAAAATCCTTTATCTTCCTGCACCTTTCGCATATCAAGTGCCCGTGCGGAATATATGCTTTGTCATACCTGTCCTTTCCCTCACAGCTCGTAGGTATCTTTCTTATTTTTTTACTTTCGCACAGCTCTCCCAGGTTGTTATACACCGTCGCAAGCGATATCCTTTTTCCGCGCGCTTTCGCTTCATTATATATCTCTTCCGCCGTCATATGTCCGTCGGTTTCGTTCAGTATTTCTTTTATTAACGCCCGGTTCTTTTTTAGTTTTTCCATTTTTAGAATTATTCTAATTTTAATTTAACTCTTCCTTGCTTTTTTGTCAAGCACTTTTTTTGTTTTTTTTGTGCGTAAAAGGGGATTGATGTTTTTCGGGTCGTTTTTGTAAAGTTCGGCCTTTCCTTTATACATTGACAAAATAATACATATTATGTATTATATTATTATCTTATTTTATTTTTAAGAGAGGATTTTGTTTATGGGTATGTTAAAACTTATCGAATGGAAAGACGAAACTTTCGACACCATCGTTTACAGATTTGACATGAAAAAAGATTATATCACTCGCGGGTCGAAATTGACTGTTCGCGAAAGTCAGGCTTGCGTCTTTTGTCATAAAGGAAAAATGGCGGACGTTTTTTTACCGGGGTTTTATACTCTCGATACCGATAACGTGCCGCTGCTTACCAAACTGATGTCATGGAAGTACGGATTTGAATCTCCGTTTAAGTCCGATGTCTTTTTCGTTAATACAAAACAGTTTACCAATCAACGCTGGGGTACGAAAAATCCTATTATCATAAGGGACGCAGATTACGGCGCGGTGAGAGTGCGCGCGTTCGGGACTTATGCTTTCAAAATTACCGACGCTTTCTTTTTTATGAAAGAATTGTCGGGAACGGTACCGTCTTATAAAACTTCCGATATCTCCGAATGGCTGAGAAGTATGGTTGTTACGCGTATAACCGATATTATCGGCGAAAGCAAAATTCCTATACTCGATATGGCGGGAAATCTCGTCGAGTTAGGGGAAATCGTCGCAAAACAGCTTTGCGAAGCGCTCGCGGAAACGGGAATAGAAATATCCGCTTTTAATTTCGAAAACTTTTCTATGCCCGAAGCGCTCGAAAAGGCGCTTGACGAAAGCACGTCGCTCGGTATACTCGGGAAAAACATGGACGTTTATATGAAAAAAGCGCAGGCGGACGCACTGCGCGACGCGGCGAAAAATCCCGGAATGGCGGGAACCGCTATGGGCGCCGGAATGGGCGTCGGGATGGGTATGCAGATGGGGCATATCTTCGGCAATATGGCTGCCGGCGCGGCTCAGGGAACGGCTAATTCGGCTCAGACTCTACCCGATACCATTAAATGTCCTTCCTGTAAAGCGGAAATAAGCTCAAAAAGTAAATTCTGTCCCGAATGCGGGTATGCTATAAAAACGGTTTGTCCCGCGTGCGGAAACAAAGTTAAACCGGGAACCAAGTTCTGTCCCGAATGCGGAGGAAAACTCTGATGAGTAACGGACTTGATATTAAAGACGATTTGTTCAATCCGCCGAATCAGGAAAATCCGCCTGAATCCGAACCCGAAAGAGCGGATACGGAAACGGCGAAATGCCCTTCGTGCGGCGCAAATCTTGTCTATTCACCCGAAATTCACGGACTGAAATGTCCTTATTGCGGAACGGAAGAGAAACTTGCGGAAGACAATTTTTGCGAGGAGCAGGATTTTGAAAAACTGTTTACCGACAGAGCGGGGGAATGGGCGGAGGAAACAAAGGTTTTCCGCTGTACCAACTGCGGCGCGACAACCGTTATATCGCGTTCGGAACTCAGTAAAGAATGCGCTTTTTGCGGCACCAGCAATATTGTCGAACGCGAAGATATGTCGGGTATGAGACCGGACGCGGTTTTACCTTTTCTTCTTACCAAAGAAAATGCGGGCGAAAGACTTAAAGCCTGGGCGAAGAAGAAAATTTTTGCGCCGAGTTCGTTCAAAAAGAGCGTTAAACCCGAAAAAATTTACGGGAACTATTCTCCGTCGTTTACGTTTGACTCTGACACCGTAAGCCCTTATGTCGGCAGATTGGGGAAGTATTATTACACCACGCGTATGGTTAACGGAAAGACGGTAAGAACGCGTCATATAAGATATTATAACATAAGCGGAACCCACAGAGCGAGATTCGACGACGTTCTCGTTCAGGCGGCAAATAACATTCCGCAGAAGACTCTCGATAAAATTCAACCTTTCGATACCAATAATTCGCAGGAATATTCAGCCGATTATCTTCACGGGTTTTCGGCGACGCAATACGACAGAGACGGTAAGGAATGTTGGAAAGTCGCTCAGAGTATTATGTACGAAAATGTAAAAAAACAGATTCTTGCAGGGTATTCTTACGATGTTGTAGGATATCTTGACGTCAGAATGAATTGTCATAATATAACATATAAATACGTTCTGCTTCCTCTTTACGTCGGGCATTATAAGTTCAAACAGAAACTTTATAACTTTTTCGTCAACGGCAGAAACGGAAAGGTTGCGGGAAAATCGCCGCTTTCACCTATAAGAGTCGGATTTGTGGTTCTTATCGCTCTCGGTATTCTTGCAGGTATTATTTATTGGTTTATTTCACAAAACGGAGGTATCTGACAGTGGGTAACGAAATGATTGTTATTATAGTAGAAAGCGTCGTTATTTTCGTTATGGCGGTGGTTATCGTTATACTGGGAATGAAACTTTCACGTAAACCGAAAGGGAAAGCCGATAACGTAATCATAAAAGACGGCGTACGCTATACGAGAGAAGAAAACGAAACGACAGCCGACGGCGGAGTAAAAATCACACACAGGGAAAACGACGTTATCCTTGAAAAAGGCGTTAATTACGTAGTGGAAAAAGGCGGAAAAGTCATTCCCGGTAAGTATACCGTCCTATCCGCACAGGAGGGAACGGACAGATTCAATCTCAGGCTCGGAGGATTGGTTCGCGAATATCAACACGCTTCGGATATTGTCTTGGCTGAAGGAGAAACCGTATGTGCGGTCTCCCAAAGCGTAATTTTAAGATAACCATACAGGAGGTTAGGGTATGAGTAAAAAAATTCTTTTCAAAGTTCTCGTCGCTTTGCTTTTTGTTGCGGCGGCTGTTGTCTGGCTTCTTTCGGTTCTGATGCCGGAGGAATTTGAAAATATTAACCTTGCGTGGATTATTGCGGCTTTTGCGGGTGTTCTGGGGCTGATGTTTATTTTGCGCGGACTTTTTTCCAAAACAATAGGACCTGCGAAAAAGTTTTATATAATCCTGGGCGCGGTATTTATCATTGCGGGAGTTCTTGCTTTGGTCGGAACAATTATTGACGATAAACTCGTTCTTCCCGTTATTGCCGTTGTGATTACGGCGGCGGCGCTGTTATGCGTCCTTGCCGTAGGCGGTAAAAAATGGGACAGCGCAGACAATGAAAAAGTAGGCTACAAAAATTATTACGAGCGGAAAAAAGAAGAGGAAGAGCGCAAGGCAAAAGAAAATAAATAACTTCTTTATTATTCTTTATATTTATTGATGAATTGTCAAACTAAGTGCAACACTCAGAGAGATTTAGTTCAAACAAATCTTGTGGTGTATGGTAATGTAAAAC
>CALVYG010000052.1 GCA_944372095.1 uncultured Clostridia bacterium | reverse complement strand
GTAGCCGAAGGAGCATGGGTATTTGTCGCCGACGGATTAACGCCTCCGACAATTACGTCGACGGGAGCGGCGGAAGAAATGAATGCGTTTGTCTATAATAACAATGGAACGGTTAAGGGTACGGTTAAATCTTATTGTTCGGGGCATACGGAATTTATAAAGGTCGAGCCCACCTGCGGAGATTACGGATATACAGCCTGCTTAAACGAAGTAAAGGGAACGTTAAGCGACGGAACGGCGTTTGTAGTTAAGCACGAGAGGAAAGACATTATTCCGCCTACCGGGGCGCATACGTATCAAATTGACGCTGAACGCGGAGTTCATTATTGTACGGAATGCGGTTTGGTCGAAGAGCATACGTTTGAATTGATGGTTGCTTATACCGGAAACGAGCAGATTATGCTTGACGAAAAGGACGAAAAGAAGGAAATCAGCGTGCTTGCAAAACAATGTATAATTTGCGGAGACGGAACAACGGTTCTTATTCTCGATTCGTCTGTAACCGAAAAAGCATTTAACGAAATGGATTTATACTTCAATTCCTCTATGTCGGGAGGAAGCAGAGAATTAAAGGTAAGCGCATTAAACGACAGCGATGAAAAATTGATAAGCAAAGCCGAAGGCGGAGTTACGTATAAAGATAAAGATGAATATTATTATGCTGTCAAAGTGAATGTTTATGCGCTTAGTCAAGGTTACAATTATTATGTTCTGGTAAGGCACAACGAGCATTATTATAAAGTTAACGAGGACGGAACGCACACGTGTATAGCATGCGGAGACAACAGTAAAGAAAAACACGTTAATTATACCTACGGACGGATAGAGAACGGAACATATGTATACGGAGAAATAAGAAAAGTATGTAATATATGTCAAATAGGTGAAACATTCGTAATTACCGCGTCGACGCTAAGCGAAGTTAACGATGAATTAACCGGTATAGGCGCGGTGGCATTTGCCGGAACAGAGTGTAATTTCTCGCTCGAAACAACAAGCGACACGATAGAGGAGAGCGCAATATTCACTTACCGGCTGAACGGTGAAACCTACTATGTTCTGGAAATAATCGTCAAAGACGGCAGTAATAATGTAAAAGAATATCAATACACAGACGAAAGCGGAACAGAAAAAACCGCGCCGTTTGTCGTAAGCGTGAAATATTCGGGAACAAACGTTGTAATCGGGTCGGACGGAGTGCTTAAAGAGCCGGACGAAGGAGGAAATTATAAGGCTGAAGCCGTTATGGCAGAAGAACTTAACGCGTTGCTTGCGAATTTAACGGCAACAGATTCGACGGGAGCTACGTATTCAATGACCGTTTCCGCAAACGGATTTATCAATGACCTGTATTCGGATATTGTTACGGATACCGACGGTAAAAAATATAACATTTGTACGGTTACGCTTATGCCGGACGGAAACGGAAGTATGACGGAAGCGAAGATTTACGTTTTGCATAAGTGTACGGTTACGGTACCCTTCGAGTCAATAACGATTGGAGGAAAAGAAGTTAATGTTATTACATCGCAATGCTCATGTTGCGGAGAAGGAGGATTTAATTTTGATTACGGTACAACGCTCGGAAGTTTGCAAACAGGCTTGAATAATTTCGTATTTGTTAACGAAAACAACGTTTACGATATAGGTCTTTTGGAAACTGATTCGTCTATGGAACTCTGCAAGCTCAAAGAATACTATTATGAAGAGAGTACGAACAGATACGATTTAATCCCGGTGAAAATTATAAGAAGAGATAACGGAACATTCACAACGGGTTATTACATTGCGGTAACACACGAATGCACAGCATTTATACATTCAGGGAATGACGATGTATGTGCGGAATGCGGAGCATCAAGCGGAGTTCCGCACGAGGAAACCTTAATTACAACGAAAGTCTTTGCCGTCGGAAGCGAAAACATAGTGTTCCTTGCAAAGGTCTGCCCCGTCTGCGGAGTAGGTACGCCGGTTATTGCAAACGCAGATACGGTAAGCGGAGTTAATACAATTCTGGAAGGAATAACTATGGAAGGATACGGATACGATAAGGACGGAAATGCATCGAAAACAATGCTTACGGCTTCCCTTATCGAGGATTTGGGTACACTCAGCGAACTGTATTCGTTCACGGTTAAACTCACGGCAAACGGAAATATCGTAGAGATTTCCTCTCAGGAAACGGGCACGGTATACGACGTTGCATACGTCGGACTTAAAAACGGTATCTATGAGAATCACGGCGTTTACGCGATACTCATAGCGCATACGTGTCACGATTTCGAAGGGAATTCCGACGGGACGGGACATATCTGTACCGAGTGCGGAAAAGCTTACGGAGAGGGGGACTCGGCACATCTTCAAAGTTATTACGTTTTGACTCAGCTTGCTTTGTCCGATGCCGAAACGGTAAACGTAATAGGAACATATTGTAATTTCTGCGGAAAAACCGACGTATACTACGGCTCTGCAAAGTATATGAACGACGTGAAGAGCAATTTAACCTCTGTAAGCATAGACGGGCAAAGTTACGGTATATCGTTTGTTGACACAATAAACAGCCTTACAAGACCAAGCGGAGCGTCAAGCGGAAAGACATACGAATACGGCGGAGAAACGTATTATTTGTGGGAAGTAAACGTTAACGGATACGGCGGAGGCACGTTGAGCGCATACGTACTTGTGGCGCAGGAGTCCTTATTAGGTTAAGAGAAAAAATAAACGGTAACATATAAGGAGAAAAGATGATAGTATATTTCAGCGGAACGGGAAATTCGTATTATGTTGCAAAGAGTCTGCTTAAAGAAGGAGAAGAGCTTGTGGACGCAATGACCGCGGGAAAAGCGGTTTTACGCGGCGGAAGACTGGGCGTGGTGTATCCTTGTTACTGCGGAGATATGCCGCCTGCGCTGATTGCTTTTATCAAAAGGTCGGATATAGATAAGCCCGATTATACTTTTGCGGTATGTACATGCGGATTAAACGAAGGCAGAAGTTTTGCGTCCCTTAAATATCTTTTATGCGAAAAAGGCTCGACTCTGGATTATGCGGAAAAAATCGTAATGCCCGACAGCTGCGTACTGTTTGCGTTTTCACAGAAGAAAGTCGGGAAACTTCTTGGAAAACAGGATGAAAAAATAAAAAACATCAAAGAAAAAATCGCAAACGGCGAAAGGACGGAAATAAAGGCAAAAAAACCTCTCGGAATGAGAACGAAAACCGTATGGTTTATGTTCGGCAGACTTATGGGAATATATAAAAAATATTCCTTAAACACATGTAACGGGTGCGGAACGTGCGTGAAGTATTGTAAAGCCGGAAACATAAAAATCCGTGACGGGAAAGCTGTTTTCGGGAAATCGCATAAAAACTGTTACGAATGTTTTGCGTGCATAAACGCCTGCCCGCAATGTGCGGTAAGGTTCGGCAGATTGAAAAACACGGAAGAAAAAAGGTATATTCATCCTGTATACAAAGAAAAAATAAAATAGGAGAAACAGGATATGGCGGTTCTAGAAATAGACGGGATAACAAAGATATATAAAAGTAAAGGCAGAACGGTAACAGCGGCGGAGAACGTAAGTTTCAGCGTGGATAAAGGCGAAATAGTGGGATTTATCGGACCGAACGGAGCGGGGAAAAGCACCACGCTTAAAATAGCCGTAGGGCTTGCCGAGCCAACAAGCGGAACAGTCAGGATAAACGGTTACGATATAAAAAAAGACCGCGCAAAAGCTCTCGCAAAAGTCGGCTGCGTGGTGGAGAATCCCGATATGTACAAAGAATGGAGCGCAATGAAAAATCTTGCGTATTTTGCTTCTTTTGCAGACAGAACGGTTTTTAACGATACCGAAGGGTACAAAGAAAGCGTAAAGAAAAGGTCGGAAGAATTGCTTAAAACGGTAGGATTGTACGAAAGGAGAAACGACCCGATAAAGAAATATTCCCTCGGAATGAAGCAGCGCGCGGGAATTGCACAGGCGCTGTTATGTAAACCCGATTTGCTTATACTCGACGAACCGACAAACGGGCTTGACCCGTCGGGAATTATGGAAATAAGGGATATTCTGCATAAACTAGCCAAAGAGTACGGAATGGCAATTCTGGTAAGCAGTCATCTGCTTACCGAAATTCAGACAACCTGCGATAAGTTCGTTATCATAAACAAGGGAAAAACAGAAGGCGTCTACTGCCGCGAAGATATAGAAAGCGATGAAAACAGGAATAAAATCATACTTGTTACCGACGATGTCGTAAAGGCGAAAGATACGCTTAAAACCGATTTGGGGATAGACGCCGAAATTCTCGGAAACGGTAAAGTAAGTTTCGTTACAGACAAACAGATAAACGATATTGCGAAAGATTTGATTCTTTCGGGTGTAACGGTTCTGGGAATATCAAAAAAAGAAACTTCGCTCGAAGAATTTTTTATGAACGTGACCGGAAAAAACGATGAGAAAGAGCCTTATTCCATATTACAAAGATATAAAAGAGGTAAAGACGAATGAGAAACTTATTTCTGTGGGAAGTAAAAAAGAACGTCAAAAAAAGCGCGGTAATAGGAATAAGCGTTACGGCGGTAGTATTTTTAATATTGTTTGCGGCGGTATACAATATGCTTGTCGACTTTGTGAAAGGGTTGAACAATATGGATTGGGAAGCAGGCGGAGAATACGGCGAGGATATCGGAACGCCCGAAATGCCTGATATCGATATGGATAATCAATATATGATTACAAAAGAAGAGCTGGTTTTACGGATTGCGCAGGCGGAAGAAGCCGTAAAATCTCTGGAAAAAGAATACCGAACGAATAAAGGAGTTTATTCGCAACTATACTCGGAAAAAAGCTTGTTGGAAGAACTTAAATATGCGCTGGAAAACGGGTATTACGATAAAGACGTAAGATTTTTAGGGTATAACTATGCCACGACCGATTTAAGCGGCGAAGGGTTTGTGACGCTTTACGCTTCTCTTATAATGTTGATTGCGTTGGTATACGGAGTGATTTACGGAGCAAACCTTTATTGCGGCGAATATAAAAGCGGAACAATAAAGCTCGTGATGACAAGACCGGTAAAGAAAAATACGCTTACGGCGGCAAAACTTTTATCAATGTATACCGTACTTGCGGCGGTGTTTTTCGTTCCCGTTCTTATAGGATACGCATACGGAGCGATAGCGTTCGACAGCATATCGGCAACCGAGGTAATTTACAGCTTCAACGCAAGCGGCGCAGGAGTGACTACCGTGGGCGCTCTCACGTTCGGTACGCTTTTTACAAGCTTTATCAATATTCTGGTTGTGGCTACTTTATCCTATACTTTGGCAACCGTAACACGAAATTCTGCTGTCGGAATCATTGTTGCGCTCGCCGTCGTTCTGGGAATCGGAAGCTTCTTTTCCACAATCGGGATTACGGCTTTTACATTGTCTTATTCGATGAATTTCATGACGTTTTTCGGAGTGGCTTCGGTTGTCCGGAACGGAAACTTTTTCATTTCGCTTGCGGTGACTTTGTTCTGGTACATCGCCGCGCTTGCGGCAGTGTTTCTGGTCGTCGATAAACGGGACGTATATTGATAACGATTGTTTTAACCGACATTTTACGCCGATTTTTTTCGTTACCGTTAATATGTCCCTTGAATTAACGGAGGAGAAAATATTTTATGGAAACGCTGGAACTCGGAAACGTATGGTATTTCGTATATCTGATTATTTCCGCTGCGGTTATCGCCGTAGGTTATTTTCCTTTGCGGAAGAGTTCGGAAAAAGCAAAGTTCAATTATGTCCTCATACTTTCGTTTATAAATCTTGCGCTGCATTTTCTTAAACTTCTGCTGTCCGAATATCAGACGGATTTTCCCCTCAGTATCAGAAAATGCACGTTTGAAAATATCTGCGCCGTAAGCGTGCTTATATTCCCGTTCGTAATGCTCGGTAAAAACGACGCGGCGAAAGATTACATAGTCTTTCTCGGAATGATAGGCGGCGCCGCGGCTATATTCTTTCCTACGGGCGCGTGGGGATATCCTCCGTTCAGATTGGAATCAATCAGATTTTATCTTTCGCATATTCTTCTTTTTATGCAGGCGTTCTATACGCTTATCTATAAAGTCCACGTGCCGAGTTATAAGAGATTTTGGCGCGTGCCGATTAGTTTTTTTATCGTTCTCGGAGTTATCGCGCTTAACGAACTCGTTCTGCGTGCGGCAGGGTTTACAGAACAGACATTGGAAGATATGATTGCCGACCCGACTCAAAGAAACAGCGTTTATATTTTCGGTCTTACGCCGGAACTTGAAAGTAAACTCGGATTCATTACGGCGCTCGTTCCCGATTTTATGAAACACGGAATTGGATACAGAACGGGAGATTACTACTGGCCGTGGGTGTGGATGTTTTTCCCCGTTATGATTTACGGCGAAATTCTCGCTCACGCGATAGGGTCTGGGGCCGGAAAGAACTTAAAGAAGATTTGAAAAAGAAGGGATATAACGGAAAACACGGAAGAACGGTATTTTCCGTCCACCGTCCGAGAAAATAAACCCGATAAAACACAATGAGTAGAAAAGTCAGACGGAAATTATTAAAATTATAAATCGTAATCGACGGAAATTAAAGTAAGCCCGTGGGGAGGGAACGTTTTGCCGCAGAAAATGCGGTTGCCCGATTCGAGGGCTTTTTTTACGTCCGAAACCGGACGCAGAGAAAGAGCCGTTTCTATTACCGTGCCGGCAATAATACGCACCATATTGTAAAGGAATCCGTTTCCGGTAACGGTAATCGAGTAAATATCGCCCGATAAACTTATCGAAGCGTCGAAAATCGTTCTGACAGATGATTCGACCGGTCTTCCGGTAGAAGAAAATGCCGCAAAATCGTGAGTTCCCGTTAAAAGGGAAAGAACTTCCTTTGCTTTGCCGATATCGAATTTATCCGCGCTGAATGGAACGCGTGCGGCGCGGGAATCGTAAAGAGGACGGTGAACGCGCGAAAAGTAAAAATCGTAACGGTAAGTTTTTTTCTTTGCCGAAAATCTCGCGTCGAAGCCGTCGGGAACGATGCGAGCGTTTTTTACCGAAACGTCGTCGGGGAGAAGGGTATTTACCGCGAGAGGTATTTTATCTGTCGGAACTTGTCCGTCGTAATCGAAATGCGCTTTCTGGTTAAGCGCGTGAACGCCCGAATCCGTTCTGCCGCTTCCGTAAATAACGGTATTTTTTCCGAAAAGAGAAAAAAAGGCGTCGGAAAGCACGCCCTGAACGGTACGTTTTCCCGGCTGAATTTGCCAGCCGCAGAAGTTTTTTCCGTCGTATTCAACAGTGATAAGAACGCGCATAAGCAAAAATCAGACGAGTCCGAAAAATCCCAGTTTGAGCAATATTATAATTGTCAGAAACGCCGCGAGACAGAAGAATGCGACAAGGTCACGCCAGGAAAAATGCAAAGGTTTCATTTTGGTTCTGTTCGGCGTGGCGTTATAGCAACGCGCGTCGAGCGCGAGAGCAAGTTCGTCGGCGCGGCGGAAAGTCGATACGAAAAGGGGAATAAGCACCGGCAGAAGCGCTTTCGCGCGTTTAACAAGTCCGCCGTTATCGAAATGCGCTCCGCGCGCTTTCTGCGCCATCACGATTTTATTTACTTCTTCGAGAAGAGTCGGAATGAATCTCAGCGCGGTACTCATTATCACCGCTACGTCGTGAACGGGGAAACGTATGATTTTAAGAGGTTTCATTATGCTTTCCATTCCGTCGGTAAGAGCCATAGGCGTGGAAGTAAAGGTAAGCATTGACGTCGATACGACGAGGAATATGATACGCAAAGCCATTTTTGCGGCGTAAAGCAGTCCTTCGTCGGTTATTCTTAAAAATTCCCATTCCCAGAATACGTTTCCTTCCTTATAGAAAAATATGTTGAGAACCGCCGTGAGGAAAACGATAAAAAGAACGGCTTTAATGGTTTTCAGTACGCTTAAAATCGGCACCCGGGATACTAAAATGACGATTAAAAGAAAAGCGTAACAAGCGGCGTAAGCATAAAAAATGTCGCATAAAAATACGGATACGATAAATACGAGCACCGCAAAAAGTTTGAGCCGCGGGTCGAGTTTATGTATGAACGACGAAGCGGGATAGTACTGTCCGAAAACGATGTCTTTGGTCATAACGCACCTCCTTCGCCGAGAGAAAGCTTTCTGCGTAAAGCCTCGTTGAATTCGGACAGAGAAAGCGGTTTTGCCGAAAGGTCAATGCCTTTTTCCGCAAGTTTTTTGGTAATGTAAACCGCGTGCGGAAGGGCAAGATTAAGGGATTCGACGTCGGAATCGTAAAAGAATTCTTCCGTAGACGAATCGGAAACGAGGCGGCCGTTCGACAATGCTATCACGCGGTCGGCGTATTCGGCGATTTCGTCCATATTGTGGCTTACCATAATAACGGTTTTTACCGCGCCCGAGCTGCGCAGAGAGGAAATAAGGTCCAGCATATCCCTTTTCCCCGTCGGGTCGAGACCTGCCGTGGGTTCGTCCAGAATGAGTATGTCCGGTTTATATGCCAGAACTCCCGCTACCGCTACGCGGCGTTTCTGTCCGCCGCTTATGTCTATCGGAGAACGGTCTTTAATTTCTTCAAAGTCGAGTCCTACCATTTTTATGGCTTCTTCCGCCATTTTTTCCGCTTCTTCGTCTTTCGCTCCGAAATTTTTCGGTCCGAATTTTACGTCGGCGAGTACGGTTTCGGCAAACAGCTGATATTCCGGATACTGGAACAGCATACCGATTTTTTTGCGGAGTTTCTGCAAATCGGGTTTTCTTGCGGATAAATCTATTCCGTCCACGGTTATTTTACCCGACGTGAGTTTAATCAGTCCGTTGAGGTGTTGGATAAGCGTGCTTTTGCCGCTTCCCGTGCTTCCCACTATGCCGACGAATTCTCCGTCGTTTACGGTAAACGAAACATCGCTCAGCGCTTTTTTCTCGAACGGAGATTTTTTGCCGTATGTAAAAGAGAGATTTTCTATAACAATCGACATAGTTCCTCCGTAAGCGAATCGTCGTCGAGACAGACGTTTACGGGCAGTCCCGCCGAAATGAGATTATGTGAAACCGCCGTGGGGAACGGAAGTTCGAGTTTAGCCTCTTTAAGAATTTCGGGTTGTCCGAAAACCTCGGAAGGGGAGCCCGTAAGCACGAGTTCTCCGCCGTTCATTACGCCTATTCTGTCGGCGGATACCGCTTCGTCCATATAGTGCGTTATTAGTACTACCGTCATTCCGTGTTCGGAATTGAGCCGTTTTACGGTTTCGATTACTTCTTTTCTTCCCTCGGGGTCGAGCATGGAAGTGCTTTCGTCGAGGATAAGCACTTTCGGCATCATCGCGAGAATTGCGGCGATGGCGACGCGTTGTTTCTGTCCGCCGCTGAGTTTGAACGGAGTGCGGGTTTTATGTTCCGACATTCCCACCGTTTCAAGCGCCCAGTCGACGCGGCGGCGGATTTCGTCCGGCGCGACGCCAAGGTTTTCGCACCCGAACGCGATGTCGTCTTCGATTATCGACGCCACCATCTGGTTGTCGGGATTCTGAAATACCATTCCCACCGTCGAACGCAGGTCGAAAATACGCTTTTCGTCCGACGTCTTTATTCCGTTTACCGTGATTTCGCCTTCGTTAGGGCTTAGAAATCCGTTTATAAGTTTTGCAAGCGTGCTTTTTCCGCTGCCGTTATGGCCGAGAAGCACGAAAAATTCTCCTTCCGCTATGTTCAGAGAAATGTTTTTTACGCCCACGGTCATTACGTCGTCGGTCTTGTACGAAAAGCTCACATTGTTGATTTCGATTATATCCGCCATAGTGGTAAAGTTTACCATAATCTCTCCGTAAAAGCAAACGATTGTGCCAATTTACGTCGGAAAAAGCTTTTTTCCGCCTTTTCTTTTCCGACGCCGCTAAGGAACGGATTTCCGTTGTTTTTATTTTATATTATATAAATAAAACTTAATTGCGCATACACGTCTTGACAGGCGGGGGAAAGATATATATAATAATTACAAAGTAAAAAGGGTGTACTATACGCTTTTTTTCTCGGGAGGTACTTTTAATGGGTACGAATAAAGGTCTTTTGAAAAAATTTGTGATGTGCGTGCTCGCGGCGCTTATGCTTGCGGCGGTGCTTTCGGCTTGCGAACTCCGCGACCCCGTCAGAGAATCCACATACTACATAAACGACAACGAAGCGAACTATTACAACAAAGACCATACGACCAACGAGGAAGCGGTAAACGAATTCACCGATTCTATAACGGCATTGCGTAAATACCTTGACAGCGAATCTTTCGTTGACAGCGGGTATTATATGGGCGTGGATTTCGACATCGATATACTCGACGCCGACAACAATACCGCGGGGAACTTCGCTCTCCGCGTTCAGGCCTATCTCTATACTTATCCTTACGAGGACGAGGACGGAAACCCGATTTACAAATATTACGAAAACGGTAATTTCTACGACGAAAATAACGAAGAGGGAACCAGAACGCTCGTCAGCGCGCTCGAAATTCATAACGAAGCCATAAAAAAATCCGATATCAGCATCGAATGGTATAACGGCGCGACGAACGAGGTTCTCATCGGACTGTATTTTGACGGCGTGAACAGTAATGCGGATAACCCGGGGAATATTCTTTATGCCAATATTCAAGGCTATAAAAGAAGTTTTCCCGATTTCGGCGACACCGTAATTTATCAGCAGATGATAAGACTTCTCGTCAATCTTTCGGTGGAAGGACTTCTGGAATCTCTCGGATTGCAGGGAGACGCGGGAACCGGTTCCATTAACAGCACGCTTACTTCTCTTGTCGGAGAAAACTACAAGCGTGTCGTCAATAACGACCTCATAAGCCTGTTCTTCTATTCCGTCACGCTCGACGCGATAGCGGGGAACGTGAACGAACTTCTCTACGATTTGCTCGGCGTGTTCGGTCGTAAATGGGACCCGATGACTTATAAGTATCTGGGCTTTAAGTTCAGTACCGTGGCGAACGCGCTTATTCAGACGATAGACGCGGATTTGCAGGCGATTATTTCGCCCGACAAGAGCAACGTGTCGAACGTATTGACGAACGCCGCGTTTGCTTTTGCGGGCGTTGTCAACAGTTATGACGTCCTTTATACATACACTTCCAACGTCCGGTTCGATTACGGCTGGACTTATCCCGACAATCTTACTCTCGATACGCAGTATTACACTATGTTCGATTACGGTAATTACGAGTTCGACGGTATGCTGTACGTTCCTGCCTGGGACGCTCAGTTCGACGCGGAAATAAAAACCGATTTCCAGCAATACGACAACAGCACCAACAACGTGTTTATGGAATTCAGGGATATTGCCAACGGCGAACTTATGATAGGTGTCTATTACCGTGAAGAAAGGTCCTGGCTCGATATATCCGGTCTTTCGTATATGTACGGCTGGGTGGACGTCGAATCTCTCGGCTTCCCTCAGGTCTACGACGAACACCTCGACCTTGCGGAAGTACTGACTAAATTTTTCAATCTCATAAACAACGTCATTGTTTCCATCGTGGACGCCATTCTCGACCCGGCGTCTACCGATAAGGAAAACAAAGTTCTCGAATATATCCTCGCTAAAACAAGTTATACAGAAAAAATTCCCGAAGATATTTTTTCGATTAACAGCGAAACATTGCAGATAGATATCGAGCTTGTAAAGCAGATGCTCGAAGAAACGGGCGTCGGTACGTTCTCTACACGGCAGATTATCAATATCCTCGACTCGATGCTTCCTTATACTCTTGACCAGATAGCGATAATGCTCGGTATAGCAAGCGCGGAAGTTATGCTCGAAAAGACATATTTTACCTTGACGTGGGACGTCGATACGCAGGAATTTACCGTTATTATGTACACGAACGTCGGCGTCGAACCCGGCGAACCGTCCACGATGATTTTCCGATTGGAACTCATTCCCATTCACTTCGGCGAATACGTTCCCATAACTCAGGTCGATTTTTCAAACTTCAAACCGTTGGGCGAAATTTATACCTATTCGGGAACTCTCGAAGGTAACTTTATTTTCAGCTCGCAGGAAACCGTCGATTTAAGTAAATTGCTGTCGGCGACTATCGGCGAAAGTTCCGGTCTTAACACGCCGTATATTCTCGCGCAGAACGCCGGACTTTCGTTTACGCTTATTTACGACCAGTTCGTCAAGGACCAATATGATGAGTACGGAGTTCTCAAAAAAGCGGGACGGAGCGCGTTCGACCTTACCGTATGGCTGACGGGAAGCGAAAATTCCATAATTATCGGACTGGCGTCCGACGACGTTTGTTTCGATAACGAAGTCTATAAAGACTTGCCGGCGAGAGAGGACGAACTCGGTTACGTCTGGGTCAACATTGCCTGCGTAACTAAAAACGGCACGCAGGTTATTCCGAAAGTAAAAATAAGAGAAGACGTTTTTATGGCGTCTATGTCCGCTTATATGAATAACGAAACTTCCATAGAAGACGACGTTATGAGTTTTGCGGATAACGATTTCAACCTTTCCCTCACAAGTATCATAACCGCGCTTTGCAAAGACGCATACGTTATCGCCGCGGCGGAACAGCTCGAAATAACTTCTTCCAACGAGACGTTGCAGAACCTTTTCAGAGTAAACGGTCTTATCGGTAACATAAAAGTCGACGCGGGATTCGAATACCGCGTAAAAGGACTTGAATCCATACGTCTGCAATATCTTATGTACGAAGTGGGATTTTTCGACAACATTACGGGGAACAGCCCGTACGACACGGCACTTCATTCGACGTTGGAAGTATTTTTCTACGAAGACTATATGGACACTTACGACCCGCTGAAATACGATTTTCTCGTATATGCGGATAACGTCATTCTCGACGACGGAACTATGATAAATTCCGGAACGATATATCTTTACGAACTTGGCGCGAGGCGGACCGTCGCAAGACAGACGATAGACTATCCGTCCAGTTCTTTCTTCAATAAAGAAAACGCCGACAATCAGGATATAACGAAGGTAAAATTTGTTCTCGACGACCTCATTCTCGACCCGTCCAAAGACAAGACGAACGATAACCGGCTGGTATATGAGAGCGAAGGGCATTATTACTATCGGACTTATTACGGCAAACAGCGTCAGGTAAACGACGATTACATAGAAGTCGGCGACGACGGAACGGTATACGTATACTGGCTGGGGATAACGGAGGTATTGTTCCACGAAGAGGGAGCAACTTATTATTTCTTTGACAGAAACCGTGCGATTGAGGACGAAAACGGCGACCACGCGTTCATAACGAAAAACACGGACAGGGATTTGTTGTTCGAATACGACCCCGAATCTGTCAAAATAACAGAAGATTGCAAGACGCAGTACGCACCGCGAACGAACGGAAGTTTCATGGGCGAAGTCAGACGCTATTTCGTGACGTTCGAAAGCCTGGATTCGGGTGAATTAGGTAAGGTGGAGACGCTTTATTACGACGAATCCAGCGGATATCCGCAATATTACAGCAAGGCGGACGAAGAATACGTCGTTGAGATTTACGACGATGACGGCGTTCTGATTTCCAGTACGAAAACGCCGATAATGCTTTATGTAATGGAACCTTGCGAACCGCTCAGAGAAACCGCGGAAGTCAACGTTAAAACCGACGCCACGACCACGCAGCTTAAAACTTTCAGCGCAAGATTCGTCATAGACTGGGACCTTGCTTCTTCCGACAAGAAAGGATATATGGTTGTGACGGAAGTTATCATAGCGCCCGGAATGATGGGAGAAATAACGTTCCCGGTAAGAATTATCGTCGTCAACAGAGAAATAGACACCGATAACTACGTATCGGTTTATACGACGGAAGAGGAAGTTTCCTCTATCGCTCCGGTTGTGGACGAAATAGACGTTGACCCATACGATTATGCGATGGCAAAATACGAGTATCTCTCAAATACCGCTAATTTCAATCCCGCGGTGATACATTCACTCGAAAGTATGGAAAAAGAGTATGCCGAAGCGGTCGTTGAATTCTCGACGGGATATTTCGCTCAGGAAAAATTCGCTTTCGAAATTCTCTTTGCATGGCAGCAAAGCTATCTTTACGCAAACGACGTCGGGAACGAGTATATTGCAAGAAGTTATCAGAATTATTCTAACGGAGAACTGACAAGATTCGACTGGAACTTCGATATCTGTCCGAAAGGGAGCAACCTGGAAGCGCTCATATCCCCTCTCGGCGGAACGATATATCTTCACTCTTATTTCCGCGGACAGCTGATTGCGCTTAAAGTGAATATAGGGAAAAGGGAATTTTCGCATATCAAATTCTATGACGGCGACAGTTTCTCGCCCGAGGAATACAATGCCGACAACGACGAATTCGACACATACGTGACCGGAATTTACCGCGGAAACTATTACGACGAGGAAACTTACGCGATAGAAACGCGTCCGATATTCGTATTTACGGACGGAATAAGAGAATACGAATACGTATTCGATATGAAACTTGTCACGGGGCTTTTGAAAAATAACGACGGAACGTATTCCGCGGCATACGAAACGATAGATTCTTATCAGCTTACCTGGGGAAATCCGAATATTACGAACGTAACAAGCAAGGGTTCGGGATACGGCGAATACGCATATTCTTATTTGTATAAAGAAAGCGAATTCGAAACGCTCGAACAAAGATACGACGCGTTAAGCGACGCGCAAAGAGAGAAAAAGGTCAAGATTTTCCGCACCGCGGATAAATCGGTAATTGAAGATTATCTTTATGTCAGAGCTTCCGACGGCAGGGTAAACAAGCGTGTAATGTTCGGCTATTCCGAACTCGGAACATATTTAAGCGAGTCGGAACTCAGAGGAACGGTGTTTACGGTCGAGTACGGAACGGGAGAAGCGACCAAATACGCTTCCGACAGGCTGGGTAACGCAATGGTAAGAGATACTGACGTTGAAGGAGAAACGGTGATAATCAACCGTCCTTTCTACTATTTCTATCTTAAATCGGACCCGAATACGCCCGTACACCTTACCGAAGAAGAGTATGAACTTTATCTTGCGGGAGACCCTGAAATACGTGAAAAATACGGGTTTAACACCGATAATTCCGATTCTATAACGACAACGGGACTGGATTTATATTATCTGTTCAGACTGTATTTCTCGCTGGACAATCAGTTATACGCCATAAGCACTCTGTCGAACGGGATAATAGAACCCGGAAAACTGAACGACCAGGCGATAGGGGTAACCGATTTTGCGTTGATAGAACTTAGAATAGAAGCGGATTGCCCGCAGCTTGACGTGGACAGCGCCGGTTGGGAAACGGACAGACTTACGGGCGAATCCTTTGAAATGAGCAAAGTGAACGCGGGAGACGAAACCGCGCTCGGATATTATAAAGTCGACCCGCTTAATGCGGAAACGCTGTATCTGCCCGATTCGCTTGAAATTTATTTCAAATACGAGGATTTTGTGAGCGTACACGAGTTCGGCGGACTTGAATGGTGCGCGTACTACGATGCGGACGGAAATCCCGTTTATACATATTTTGACGAAGGGAAAGGGGAATACGTAACGCTTATAGAACCCGTAACCGACGCAAGCGGAAAAACGCGGTATAAAGTGGCGATAGACGTGGAAGAACTGACTGAGGAAGTGTTGTTCCGCGCGATGGTGAAAATCGGAAACGCAACAAGCGGATACCGCGAAATAACCGTGGCGGTGAGAATACTCAGCAAAGACCCGACGAAAGTTGACTTCTATGTCAACGAAACGGGAGAACAACTCGAAACGCCGTCAACGACAACGGAAGTTATAACGGGCGACACTATGACCAAGCTGACGTATTACACGTATTATGCGGATACGTTTGAGAATTTCAAACTGCCCGACAGGCTTGTCGCGACGTTCAGCGACGGACATTCTCAGACATATATTCCGACTTGGAAAGTGGCGAAAACGGGAGCGGATTTTATCTTCGAACCCGATACCGTAGTGACGTTAATGACCACTATCGGGACGGACGGAGGAGTGACGGTTGACATATATCTTGTGGTTGTGGTGGAGAATTACGAACTCAGCAAGATGGAAGTCAGTAACGAATACGGTTCCTATTACGTTACCATAAAGAGCGAAAACGGCGAAATTCTGAACGAAAAAGTAACCGTAAGCAGTTTATTCAAACTCGACGGAAAAGAAATGGGATACTATTATCAGAGCACGTCGACGTATTATATCCATATCAGCACGGGAAGCGATGAAGACGGAGATACTCCTGCGGGAGAAATAGGACTATATACCCGTGACGCGGAAACCGGAAGATATATCTGGCGTATGTCGGTGGGAGTATACGATTTTATAATGTCGGTATATTCGAGAGCCACGCTCAGTCTTAACAAGTATGAAATGAGTATGTCGTCGCAGAAAATAATAGACGACAAAGCGTCGATATTCGACCATACGATACTGATGTCGCTCGGAGCGGTTACGATGGAAGTTTCGGTGAGAGACGCGGTAAAAACAACTTATTCCTACCGCCCGGCAGAAAACAATGCCGAAATTATGACTGTTGAAATAAGCTATACGGATTCGGGAACGGGAGCGGTATACACCGCCGTAACGGACGAAAACGGAATGCTTACCATAGGTTACGGAGGAAAAACGAGAAAGATAAGCTATGCCGAATTCGCTTCGTATGTAATAAACGAAAACATGGCGGAAAAATACGTCGATTGGAGAGTGTCGGCGGTAAACGGAATTGCCGCAGACGCGAACGGCAATCCGTTTACGTCTCAAAGCCTTTTATCGGGATTCGTAAGCTATAATTCCGACAGCAGGACCGTAGTGATTTCAAGTTCTCTCGGATTGAGCCAAGGCGGAGAAATTCAGCTCAGAAACAGCAGAAACGAAACGGTTTCGATGTCTTATAACGAATTGATTTACAGGCTGACGCAGTATTACAGATATATGAGAGTAGCGGACGGAACGACTAAAACCATTTCGAACAAGAGTATATCGATAAATAATCTATATCAGATAATGGATATAAACGATATGCTGATAAGGCCGAGGGAGGCGAGCGACCCGATTCCGGACGGAAAATACGTGGTGGAACTAGGAACGGGAACGGGTTCGTACGATATGCGCGCAAGAGTGCTGTTTACCGGCGGATACTATCTTACGCAGGATTCGCAAGGTACGGAAATTGTGACGGTGACGGTATATACCGCGACGGGTTCGGCGCAGTATGCGGACGGATACATACTCGGAAATACCGTCAGCGCGACCGTGACGGCGATGGTAAACGACGGAACGAACAATACTCAGAGATTCAATTACAACAGAAACGCCACGGACGAAAAACTTACGCAGTGGTACGTTGAAATAATGGCGGGCGGAAATCCGACAAATATAACGGGAATTAATGCGGGGGACATTATAACTTCCATTCCCGCAGAAGCAATTTATACCGTAGGTAAAGACAGGCAGATTACGGTAAGCGCACTTACGAGTCAGGGATTCCGCATAAGAAGGACGATAGTGTTCGAAGTGCTTCCCGCGCAGATTAACGATAATTACACCGGCGGAAACGCGAATTCGAGTTTTGCGGAAACTCATATGTTTGCGATAACGGACGGACTGATTACCATAAACAATATTTACGATTTTACCAATCCGTCGGTAACCGAATATCTGGGAAGCGTAAGTTATCTGCCGACAACGATTTATGTAAACGTGAACGGAAGAAGGCTGAGCGTAAGCAATGTCAAATGGAAACTGGATTCTATCTGGTACGGTTCGCCGAATTCGGTACTGGGAGGAATGACGTATACCGGTACTACGGGAGCCTATGTAATGGCGACGGCGGAAATACTGGGTTGTACGGATTCCGCGGGGAATTATTTCGGAGCTACGACCGTTTCGTTAAGAATTCAGGTTAATTCCGCGGAAGTGCTGATTATGCCGTGGGAAACCGACGACAGAGGGAACGGGCTTGCTACGGAGACTCTTACCGAAAACGGCAAAATGTATTACCGCGTTTACGTAGACGCGTATGCGGATACCGACGCCGTAAGAAAAGGCGCGATTAAGACCGACGACAGCGGAAGAAGATATCTCGAACTTCCTTCCGATTTGCTCGTTGAATATACTAACGGCGACGTATTCACTTTCGCGGGAGTTAAATACGTTTACGGCGGAACAAGGGAAGTTACGAGGATTTATTTCGACCACAGAGGCATCGATATTGCAACGATGACGTCGTCGTCGGGAGATTTGTCGGGGATAAGCACTTCGAATCTTTCGGAAAGAGAACTTTCTCTTACGGTTGAACTCGGATTGGAACAAAGTCTTGACATAAGGTTTTATTTCCACAACAAGCGTCCGTCCGAAACGGAAGGAATCGTGTATTACACGGAATATCTTGTGGACGGGAACAAAGTGCTTTACGATACGTTGCCCGAGTCGGAAAAAGCAAAGAAAGTCGGAACGACGGATAAATATCTGTTCAAGGCGGACGAAGACGGGTACGCAATGAGCGCGAATCTGCTTTATTACTACGAAACGTATTACGAAAACGGAGTACAGCTGCAATACAATCTTTTAACCGACGAGCAGAAAGCGACGGTAATAGAGGGAACGGATATAAAACTGTATATAGTGGGAGCGAGCGGATATGCGCAGAAAGCAAACCTTGTGTATAACGATATGGTTGCCGTAATCGATATTGACGACGAAGTAATCCGCAATGCGATATACGAAGAAAAACGAAGCGACCTTACCGATTATCAGAGTTCTATGATATCCGGGGTAAATCTGATAAGAGTACAAACGAATCTTGAAAACGTAATAGGAGAAGCGCAGGAAATAAGAAGTACCGTCAGGACGATGATAGACAGTATAAGCATAACGGCGGACGTAAGCGTAACGGCGCAGACGATAAGCGAAAAACTTCTGGCATGGACGACGCAGATGCCGTATATCGGAACGTACGACGAAAGCGCACTGCCTTCGAGAACGGCGTATAACGACGACGAAAGCTATAACTATGCCCTGGATAAATTGATTCAGGCGGCAAAAGAACTTGCGTATTATGATTCGGGAGAAATGGGATACTACGTAAGTTCAATACTTAACGTTATAACGGGAAGCGGGTCGAACACGTCGAAAGAACGTACTATTTCCGAAAGAATACAGTCTTATTTCGAAGAATTTGTGGAAAACGGATTTAATGCGGCAATCAGAGGCTGCGTCGAAAAAGAATACGTAAGGCTGTTTACGGAAGAACTTGAAGGAATGACCGACGAAGAATACAATTCCGCGGTATATTACAAAAATATGATAGAAGCGGGATTCGACGCGGAATCGGTCGTGGCGGATATATATAAACTGAGGTCGTTCAAGAAGAGCGGAATAAGCGAAGAACTTGCGGCAAAACAGTTGGATATAGAAAAAGCGCGCAGCCAAGGGTTCGGATTTGTAATAGAATACGTCGATTATACGGTCGGCGGAAGGCAGATAATGTTCACGGATTTGTCGGAAGAAGACAGGACAAAGACCGTAAGTTACGGAAGCGGCGCGGAAGTAAAAGTATACAGGCAGGGAGAAAACGGACAAGCGCAGATTCTCAACGAGAAACTGACCTACGACGAACTTGCTTATGCGGTTATAATGCAGGCGGTATACGAAGCTTACGAATACGCCGACGGGAAGATAACCGGAGCGAACGAGTATACGGAAAACATTAAGAATACCGTTATAAAATTGTTTGAGAACAGACTTGACGTGAACGCGCACAGATTCGGAGGCAGCGCTTACGAAGGAAACAAAGCGGTGACTTATACGTTCGGGAATTTCGTTACCGGGTATGCGTACAACACTACGGCAACGTATCTGACCAAGAAAGTGATGTCGTCATATCTTGAAAACGCAGTAAAGGAAGCAATGGACTTTACCGCGTTCACGCAGGGAGACAGGGAAGCGTGGAACGAATACGAAGGACTGTTCGGAAGCGTTATCGCGTATACCTACAATTATATTGCGAATTACGAAACGACGATAAACTCATTAAGAAGAAGTCTTGTAAGCGGGTCGTCGGTAACGAACGTACTCAGAAACCTGATAGCGTCGGGAATAAAGAGTTACAGCGAGCATGTGTATATGGAAGCGGAATATGCGATGACCGTAAACAATATACAGGAAATCAACGGACAGATAATACCGGTTGAGAAATACGGCGAAGAGGGGTATTCTCTTGACAGATTTGCGGCGCTGCTTGACGAAAATCTTGCGAAATACCTTATAGAACCTTACTATGCGTACCGCGGAGTACCGCATAAGATAAGAGTGTATTTCCAAGGGGACGATATATTCGACGACGAAAGCGGATTGCCTTACGAAACGGCGATAGTATGGACGACGGACGAAGTCAGCGGAATTATAAGCTATGCCGGAGTCAGCGGAAAATTACAGGGAACGCTTGTTTCGCCGGTAACGGAAGAAAGCACGGTTATAAGAATGGCGGCGATAGCGGAAAGACGCGTTCTTGCGGACAGCGAAAAAGTCATAACAACCGAATATATCGAAGACGGGCTTGTGTATGCGGGAGAAGCGAATGCGGACGGTAAACTTACTTCCGACGGCAGGTATTATATGACGAAAGCGGGAGCAAGTTATATTTATTACTATAAATATAATTCCGAATATACGACGCCGACGGAATATCAGAATAACGTTAAGGTAAGCTATACGCTTAAATACGAAGAAAGATTCGGTAAAAAGATAATGAGCGAATATTCGGGATACGACGCAAATGCAACGATAGTATATTCGTTCATAAACGAATACGGCGCGGAAGGAACTCTTGAAAGACAGTCGTTATATGTGTACAATCCGTTTGAATTTTCGCAGGCTGAAGATATGCCGACGGGAATATACGTTGGCGGACAGCTGATGACGGTGAGATGGAACGACGTGGGAACGCAGCCGACGGGGAACATAACGACGGAAACCGACGGGTCACAGCAGGTATTGCGCGGAAAAATCGAGAGCGACGCCGGGCAGGACGTCGAAATAAGCGTATTTGTCGCAAAATGGAGCTACGCCGGTATTTACCGCCGTACGGACGCGGCGAGCGGCATTATTTTCGACGCGGAAGGCGTTGAGCAGAGGTTTGTTTATATGAGTCCTCTGAACTTCTACTTCTCGGCGTATATGTCGTATTCGCCCGAAGATTATTATCTTGTGGCGTTTGCGGTAAGAATTCTTATGCCCGACCCGGTTACGGGAATAAGGGGCGTTAAGAGAATTATCTTTGAAGAAGACGTCAGCGGAGCGTTTATAGGCGTGAAAGTTCAGGATAAAGAAGAAGGATTCGTCAGAAAACTGTTCTATCCCGAAAACAGCAGATTGCTCGAATACGGTACGGACGACGATACGATGGACGCGGTCAACAGCAGAAACAGATATGTGATGTACTGGGAAGAATTGCAGAAAAACAAAGTCATATCGGGACAGATTTCGCAACAGGACGGGTGTCTTGTATATCTCGGGAACAGCGACGTCGGACAGTTCACGCTTGAAGGGCTTAAAGAACAATCGGATACCGTAGCGCCGACAAAAGCGGTATACAGCTGCGAGAGAATGACGATATCGCAGGTGGGATTCGTCACCGTGGATACGCTGACGACCGAAGTAAACGGAAATACCGTTACGCTTACTTGCGGGGAAACGGGAATAAGTTACGTTCTCGATACGAACAATATGTCGTTCGTATGCAATAAGTGCGGAGGAACGTATACCGCATTGGGGACGACGGAATTGCTGCTGTCGTGTTCGAAAGACGGGTGCGAAGCGCACGGATTCGAAATAAACTACAATACGCTTACCGGAATAGGAACCTGCAATAACGAAACGTGCGTGTTGTATAACGAAATAAAAGACGTACTGCTTGCGCAAAGCGGACAGGCGGCGGTGGCGATTTCGCCCGACGGATATCTTCCCACGACCGGACAGCTTGTCCTGAGGGAAAACAACGTTCATTACCGCGAGGACGAACTCAGAATAAGATTCCTTTGGGGGAACAACTACGAAAGCGTGCTCGGCGGACTTTCGGGATTTATAAGATACGCGTATCCGGACGTCGAGGACGCGTCGGTAAGGAATTTCTCGAAGAACATTCTGATGACGTGGGATTTGATGAGCAAGAACGAGCAAAACGAAATGATTGAACTTGCGAAAGAATATAAGCGTATGGAAAACGAATACCTCGGAAGCAATTATACCGACGAAATGTGCACGCAGGACGCATACAAAATGCTTGCGATAAACGAAAAATACGATTACTCGAAAGATATAAACCGACTGCGCGGAGGCGGTAACAACAACGTTACCTGCACCGTACTAATCGGCGTAGACGGCAGCAACGAAATTTATATCGGAACGGTAGTGGTTAAGGTGCTTTTTGCCGATTACACGCCGTTCGGGTATTACCGTTTACGCGGAAGCAATTATGAAGAAATAACCAATTCGCTGACGAAAGAAGATTATTTCAAAGCGGTTGAAACGGGTATGCCGTTCAATAACGAACTGTATATTGCGGTAAGAGGAGAATATTGGAACGCGGCGCAAGGCAAACCGAGTTACGAAACCGACGGGAAGAATTCGGTAGTGCCTTACGACAATATCGGTGACGAAATGTACAAGCTGTTACAGATATATGCCGAGCGCAACGCATACGACGGAAACGGCGCAAAGCGCGATTATATCGGAACCGACGGAGCGGACAAAGAGTATCTTATCAGGGTGTCGTCCATTGAATGGACGTACGACGAAAGTACGGGAAGAATAACGTCGAAAAGTTTTGTAATAGGCGGAACGACGTTTGAATCCGATTTGCTGCAACTTATATTGCAATAGAGACGGAGAAACGGAAAAAGGGGAACTTAAAGAGAAATAAAAAACGCTTGAAGACAATAAAGCGGAGGAAAAGATGGTAAAAAAACGTACGATATTTATAATGTTGATACTGACGTTGGCAATCATAGCGGCGATGGCGGGAATGGTGGCTTGTACCGATAACAAGGGACAGGAAAATCCTCCGCCTGACGACAACGAGGATATCATCAGGGAAGAAATGACGTTTTCGCAGTATATGAACAAAATCAACGCCGGACTGAAAGGGTCGGAAAGCGTTTTGCAGACGGCGACGGATTATCACGTTTCGAGCGAATATACGCTGTATACGCGTGAGGAAAATCTTACGATAAAATATGAAGCGGTGTACAGACAAAACCGCCGCGACGGGATTTACCATATAAGAATTTTCGATAACGGAAACCATCTTGAAAGGCTGAACGTCTATTACGACGCGGCGGATTTGTACGTTACCGCCGAGGGCAGACACTATATTATCGAAGATTTCAGCACCCTTCTGATATTTGACACTTTTTCTGCACTTCTCGACCTCGCGGACATAGGGGAACTTGTTTACGGGGAAACGATGCAGACATATTTTTCCGAAACGACGATACTTTCAAGCATAATGGGAGTAAGGAATCTCGATTATTTGAAAACGGGAGAAAACAATGAAAAAGTAACGGTATCGAACGTGGATTTATGGGCGATACAGGGAACGGTCAACGCGCAGGTGGCGGCGCTCGGAGACAGATTAGGGTCGTCGTTTGACGCGATTACCGATTATTATCTCGGGTTCAGCCTCAGCAGACTTCTCGATATGACGTTCGGGTCGATAATAGTGAATCAGATAGATTTCAATATTTATTCGGGAAATATCGGTTCAACGAAAGTCGACGTAGGCGGGAGAATGCAGGACAACACCCAATATTTTATAAAGGGCGAATATTCCTACGACAGTACTACCGACGAAATAACGTCGGCAAAGAGTATCCCGACGGATTACGTATACGAACCGGTTACGCCCGGGAAAGGGTCGTTTGAGGGGAAAACGATAATGCCGACAATGCGTGACAGCGATTTTGATTTTTCACTGGATTACAATCTGAATTCGGTTGAAAACAACGATAACGAATTCACGCTCAGAATATACGACCAGCTCGCGACGTCGGATTCGCTCACACAGGCAAACAAATACGAAAATATCAACGAAATAATCAGCGCATATTACAAAGAAGGGAAATTTTACGTCAATACCGAAGGCGCGTACGAATACATAGGAACGACGATAGCGCTTAATGCGCTCAGACTGCCTAAAATATATTTTACGGGACTGAACGTATCGAGCATAATGTCGATAGCGTATACCGATTTGTTGCAGATATTGAAGATAATAACGGCGCCGACGGGAGAAGTGGGAGTTGCGGACGCAAGACTTCTTGAAAATCTGCAAAACGCCATTGAAAGCGACGTGGAAAAACAGGAAATAAAAATAACCGTAACGGAATCGCTTATAAAAGAAATACGCGGCGACGATACCGATTTGGCGGTACTTTTAGGCGAAGCGCTCGGTGTGGACGAAGATACCATTCTTCAATATCTCGGCAACGACTTTTTCCAGCTTCTCAGCATAGTTATCAGATATAATTTCGGGACAGGCGTGTTCGGAATAGACGTCTATAACGGAACCGAACTCATAATGAGCACCGATATGCAGGGAATAGATTACGGCGGAATAAAATTCCCGAACGACCTTAACGAACTGAACTACACGGAATTCCGCGAACCCGATATAGTCACCGTTACATACGATATCGAGATAAATCCTTACGGAGCGGAAAACGTCGACTTATCGGAATTCATCGGAGCGTTTGTGGGAGATTCGACGGGAAAGAACACGCCGTATACGTTATCTACGGGATATTATATTTCCGCGCAGGGAAGGATAAGCGAATATTATATAACCGACGCAAGCGGAACCAGAAAAGCGGTAACGACGATGGATATGAAAATATATTCCGTCAAAAACATAAGCGGAGAACAGACGCTTCTTATGACGCTTACGACGAATCCTTACGACGTCGGACAGATGCTTGTGGGGTTATATACGGCTGTCGGGGATTATGACGGGAAACAGGGCGGTATCGAATATGTTATGGACCGCGAAAAGATTTCGGAACAGCTTTCCGCAATGACGGACGGAGAAAGTATATTTGCCGGAAACACGGGACTCAGCGCGTTTTTATCCATTTACAATGCCGCGGAAAAGAATTCAAAAACCTATACCGACGACGGATTTTTCTGCGTTGATTTAATGGCAACAGACGAAAAAGACCCTGTTTACGAACTTGTCGGCGTCGAGAATACAAACGCAAGGATAAAATGCAAAATCGGATTTGACACGCTTGACCTAAGCGGAGTGGACGCGGACAGATATACCGTGCCGTATATACATATACCCGACGACGTATCGGCAACGAGCATTTATTCCGACGGCAGTCAATGGAAACCAACGGCGGAAGTCGCGGTCGGCGGAAAATCGATAAGTATGAAACTTACTTACCGTGAGGAAACCACCACAATCGTTACGGGACAGACGGAATACACTCCCGTAGCGGAAATTTTCGGAAAAGAATTCAGCTATGCTCTGCATATTCTCAACATTACCGGAACATATAAAGTCAGAAGCGTAAACATTACGAACGACACGCTCGTGATAGACCCGTTACTTACAAAGACCGTTCCTTCGGTTATAAGCGTAATGTTCGAAGGAGGGGAAACCGGAGAACTAGGCTGTATCGTGGAAGGATTTCCCGATTCGAGAGTGACGCTCGACGGATATAATCTTCCGTTGCTTGCCGGCGTAACCGGCGGTATGGAAAAATATAAACTCGTTATCGGAAAGGACAGCATAGCGAGCATAGAACAGGAAATATATGTAGCGGTTATAAACCGCCGCGTGATTGCGCAGGAGGATTCGTCGGGGAACGAAATGATATACGTTTACGGAGACGAACAAATTCCCGTCGTTGCGGAATTCAACGCCGACCCTTATACGTATGCAATGACGAAACGACTCAGGACGGAAGAAGGCGAAACGTACGATTATCTTACCGAACAGCTTTCTTCGGGGCGCAATACTTTAAGGTTTGAGAACCTTTACGGATACGAAACCGTAATAGACGATAAGACGGGAGAAGAAATACAGGTACCGCTTTATTACGATGTAGAGGGGTATAACTGGGTATATCTTTACGAGCAGAATCTTAATTGGGCATTCTCTCAGGAGGCGTTTTCCTGGAGAGGGGAAACGAGATATGCGGTAGCGACTTACGGCGACGCGGATAAAGGGTATGCTATTAAAATTGCCGTTAAAGTCAACGTGAAAAGCAAAATAGTGAGCAACGTAATAATCGATACGTATGCGGAAGGAACGTATATTATCGATTATCTTAAAGAAGAAACATACACGATACCGACCGTAACGGGAGGCGACCACACCGTGAAGGTGGTGTTCGAAGACGGAACGCAGAGGACGGTGTCTTTGACGAGACCGGCAATCATAGGCGACGAAGAATATTGTGAAACGTATATTTACGGACAGCTTTTATGGGAAGGAACGGACGGGCTCAGCGATAAACTGGAAGAACAAGGAACGACGGGACTTTTCGGAACGGGAACGCAGGCAAGCAACGTCACTACCGCGAAATTCGGAGGGGATATAAGCGAAAGCACGCAGACGGTATCGCTTACCGTAATAGCTCCGAGCAGATACATATCTTCATCCGATACGGTAAGTATGTCGCTTGTTACGGAGATATCCGCCGACGGAGTAATGGGAAATCCGGTTCCGGTTCAGGTTACGAAAGCGCAGTTCGAAAAACCGTCGTCGGACGACGAAGAGATAAAATCTTTCGGAATAAATCCGTATAATAAAGAAGCGTATCTTCCGGAAACGATATGGCTGTACGTTCCGATGACAATGGACGATAACGGGAGAAAGGAATGGGTGGAATATCCCGTGGAATGGTTGACGACGGATAAACCCACGTCGGGAACGCCGAAAGAACTGAACATAATTAAGCGTAACGAGGAAGGCAGATATGTTCTTGCCCACCCGGTAACAAAAGAGACAAGGCTTGTCGTATACGGATTGGTGGGAGCGCCGTCAAGAAAAATTACGGTTACGATGAGTTTGCTCAATATGGCGAGCAATATTGAAAATTACGAACTATACCTTCCCGACGGAAGCACGTTCGATAAAAACCAGTCCGTGTCGGTTGACCCGTATTTAAGTTATAAAGAGGTTCTGCCTTCGAGGTTCAATGCGCTTCTCGGAAGCGGGCAGACGGTTGAAGGCGATACCGATTGGTATTACGGAGAATATCCGATTATCCGTTCGGGGAAATATCTCGGGTCGGAATACAACGGAATGTACGATAAAGACGGCTATTATATTTTCCCGAAAGGAGGCGGACAGTTCTCTCTTATAATGACGGTGTCGGAAGGGGAAGTCAGCAACGAACTTTATCTCGAAGTAAGCGTTGATTCTAGAGATATTTATTCGTCATACGAAACGTCCGGGAACACGATTACCAGAATAAGCGATTACGTTGAAATTTTTGCCGAAGGGAAAAATGACGGAGAAGTATACGAGGGGGAACCTTCGCCCGGGTATCAGAATATCAATTATTATACGGAATACAGTTCGGTTTTCCTTAAACGCATAGAAGAACTTATCGAAAACGGCGGAGTGGGAATAGCGGGATTCGCGTTTGAACAGACCGGACTTAATCAACTTTACGCGAAAGAAGTAAGGTGGAATGTTTCTGTATTGCAGGCAATCGGAAACGGGCTGAAAAAGGCGGTATCCGCAAGGACTTTCACACTCGGAGGAACGCTTGATTACGGTACGGTGAACGAAATGACCGTAAGCGTTCTCGTTACGATAGATTCGATGACGGCGACGCTTACCGAAGTCGGACTTACGAGAAGCGAAGACATGAGGCTCAAAGACGTTTATGTCATAACGAACGATTTGAATGCGGACGGACAGATTACTCTTACCGCGGGAGGAGAAGGGAAAAAACTTGTAGACGCGGCTTATTACAGAAACGAACAATACAAAAATTATTTCGGCGTAGAAGAAGGGTATACGGATATTGACTTCTCAAACGTGATTTATTTTGAAATCGATACGGTGCATATGCTGAGTACGGTAGCAAGCGGTGTGTATTCGTCGCCGTACGATTATTTCGTATATCTGTTCGACAATCTTTCACTTAAATTCACAAGCGAAAAAATTGTTAAAGCGACGGCGAAGAACTCGATTAACATGTGGACGAGAAACGCGGAATATTTCAATTCGTCCCTTTTAGGACTTATTGACGAGAATTTATACCGCGACGAGAGCGGAAAAGCGGTAAGTTACGCATTTATGATACTGGAAAAATTATCGGAAGGGTCCGCGATAGACAGGACGCTGATAATAGTAACGGCCAATAAAGCGAACGCAACCGAACTTCAACGCGAAGACGAAGTGGATGCGTTCGGAGAAGATTTGACGGAATTGTATCCTGAAAGATACAATCTTCCGTCGGTAATAGAAGTTGTATACGAAAAAGAAGACGGAACGGGAAGTTATACGGCAAAATTCGCCGTAAACGCATGGACGCCCAATCTTGCAAGTTATTTCGGAAGCACAGACCCGATAAGCGCGATTGAAGCAAGGTATATAAACGTAATAGACGGAAGTTCTTACGGATTCAGTTATGAACTTCCCGATATGAAAGAAGCGGATAACCTTGTTAAGACGTTTTATTATACGGTTGAATTCCGCAGAAAAAACATACAGAAAATAAACTACGACGCGGCGGCGCGGTCGTCGGTGTACGATATCGAAAACGGCAAAATCCATGTCGTTAATTCTTATTCGTTCCTGACGAGAGATATTTATGCCGAGGCGGGAAAAGAGTACGTTTTCAACAAAGAAGCAATTCCTACGATACTCGGTATGTACACAAATACGGGGACGTTCCACGCGGGAGTGAACGATAATTACAAAGTGAATTGGACGTTTAACGAAAACGCCGCGTTCGGAGAGGAAATATTTGCAAGAGGTACGGTACTGCCGGACGGGACAAATCCCGGTATTCTCGTTGCTACATACGTCTTTGACAGTTATTACGATAAGGACGGAAACCATCTTACCCAGACGATAGAACTTTATCTTGTCATAGAACCTATGGAGTTCTATTCCATTGAGAGCGAAACGCTGAAAATAATAGAAGGAATACCCGACGCGGGGAGTAATCCCACATTCAACACGATAGAAATAGACCCCTATAACGACACTGCGGGATTTAACGGAAATCTGGTATTGCCTACGACGCTTACGCTCGTATTTAACGGAAGTCAGCGCTATACGTTTTCAAACATCATATATATGCTCGCAGACGAAAACGGTAAAGCGAGAAGGGAAATAAGTGTAATTCCTTACGGCGAAAAGGGACATAAGCTGACGTACGATTATACGCCCGACCCGTCGCTGTTGAAGCTCGTAATGTATATCGAAGGATATTCACAGAATACCGGTAAAGGTATCAGGATAGATATAAAATTCCTGAAACGCACGATAACGGATTCCAGAATACCGAATCCGACATACCAAAAAGACACCGGAACATACGTATACGAAACGGACGCCGGCGGGAATATCGTAACCGAGAACGGCGAACCGAAGAAAAAGACGTATTATTCCTATGCCGATTATACATTTGAGTACGAGTTGAACGGCGGACTGTTTGCCGAAGAAGGGAAAATGCCGATATACTATATAGACCCGTATAATCAGGCAAGTTTCGTGTTCCCGACAGAAGCGGCATTCGAATTCGCCGAAACCGCGCCGGGAGTGTATGTCGAATACGGAATAACCGGTTGGCAGTATTATAATGTGGAAACCGATACTTATGTTGACTTTACCACGATAGCGGCAGGAGAAACGCCGTCGGATAAAGACAGATTTTATCAGATACTTTCCGAAGACGGCAGGAGTTACCGCGGATATTTCAATGCAAGCGTAGAGAGCTATAAAGGCGCGTATTATCCGATAAGAGGATATATCCGCGTAGGGAACGACAGTCAGTATTTTGAAGTAATATGTATTGTACTGAACAGGTCTTTGAGAAGCAGTGCGATACTGAAAGACGAATATACCGTAAGCTACGACTTTGCCGACCCGATAGCGGCAATGCTTGAAGATATACCCGCTATGCTCGGGGAGGACGCGTTTGTCGATTTTGACAGATACAATGACGAATTCAGCGTTTACGCAAGGAGAACGGAAGGGCTGGGCACTTATTCGTTTACGCTCGGAGACGGCGCGCATTTCAGCAGGATTGAAAACGGTTCGCCGACGAATTTTGCGGTAGTTCCCGAACTTTTGTGGGAAGAAGAATACGATACCGACGGCGACGGAATTCCCGATACGCTTTTCGACGAACTGACGACCAAAGGATTTGTCGGAGTTATCGGAGGAAACATTTTCTCGTACGACGTTAATCTTGACGCGTTGTTCGATTATTACGGAATAAAAGTAAACTACGATTACGAACAGCTGATAATGGCATTGATGTGGGATACGCTTTTTGCGCCCGACGGAAGCGTAAGCAACGCATACAGCGTATCGGCGCGGAATGCGATTTCCGCACAGAATGCTCAGCTTGAACAGGAAGTCATTCACGCCGTTTACGATATACTTTTGTCGGTAACGGGAACGGAAGAGGATATAGCGCAGGGGAAAGCGTTAAGCGAAGAAAACAAGCAAATGCTGGGTTCGTCGCTTCTGGAAATAATTTTACAGGAAATAAACCGTGAAGCGCAGCTGAGCGGTTCGGAACTCTATGACCCGAACGACGAAGAAGATATGATATATATAGCGTACAGAATATATCTTAACGTCAAGGAAGAATATGAAGCGTGGGAGGAAACAAGCGGAGAGAAAACGGCGAAAGCGGAGATTTACGAAGCATGGGAATACAATCTGAAAGAATACCGCAGCGCGGACGTTACCGATTCCAGAAGGATAAGCGGTAATCAGGTATTCAAGGCGAAACATTTTCTTAACATAATATCAACCGAAGGAACGCTCAACAACGAAGAGAAAAACAATATAAATACCGCAATGACGGTATTGCGTAACGGACTTTACATAAAGATAAACAATGCTTTATGGGAAGAAGTATACGCAAACGCAAACGCGTTTGAAAGGGTGGCAATGGACGAATACGCGTCGTCGGTAAGCGGCGGCGACGCAGAAATGGGAATCAGTATTGCGTGCGATTTGCTGAAAGCGGAAAAAGGCGGGTTGACAGAACTTGGCGTTAAAGGCGAAGCGGCAAGCGCAGACATAAGTATCCCCGTGATAACTTTCGATTCCATGACAGTAGAGGGAACGGATACGCCCATTATCAAGTTCAATAAATTCAATTTTGCGAGCATAGATAAAGAATTTTCCGTAAGATTCGAACTGAGTTACGAAGAGATTTATGAGCAGATGCTCGAAGAAGCAAGGGAAAATGCGATTAAAGCGTTCAGAGACGATAAAAAGAGCGAGTCGTTAAGCAAATTCGAAGATGACGAAATAAGAGACAGAGTAGACGGAATAGCGCCGAAGGTTCTTAACGAAAACGGCGAATATGTAGTAATCGACGGAATGATATACGGGAACACCGCGTTCGGATACGATATGTGGAATGCCGGGAACAGGAAAACGCAATACGCGTCATTCTGGGAGGAGCTTTATACTTACAGGCAGAACGACGCCGTAAAGGTTATAACGGCAAACGTCGCAGGTATTGCCGATTATGCCGGGATTGCAAACGATTTTGAAGCTTCAACCGACGAGGTAGATAAGGTGCTTACCGCGTTTTCGATGATAAAAGTTCCCGCTATGGCAGAAGAATTTATCGCCATACAGGAAGAAACTTACGATTTCGATTCGAATGAGGAAAGAAGGAACGCGGTAAGAGCGGTGGCGGAATACGTTCAGGCGAACAATTCCGACATAAGAACAATTTCCGAGGCATACGTAGAAATAGGTCTTGACGCGAATTACGCTATCGACAGCACTTATGAAGTTACCGAAGAAATCTGGAATACCGTAATAGAAACTTTTGTCGGCAGTGCGTTCCCGAAAATAGCCGAACAGAGACTTGCAAAAATACTGGAACTCAACTCTGCCGATACATCGCCCGGAAGACGTCAAATTATAAGAGAACTTGCCGAATATATAATCGGTGAGGATTATTATATCGGTAAACTGGACGCAATTTACGATGAAATGGAAAATGAAAAGCGTACAGAACTCGCGCAGGTGTTGCTTGCCGGAAGCAGTAGTAACAGTTATATACAGAATGCCGTAACGGAAGCAGGCGACGGAAACGGGAATTTAGGGTATGCCGTCCTGTTTGCTCAGGCATACGACGACATTACCGGAATAATGTACGATATGCTTTCGGAAACGAAAGGAGTCGGAGACAGCGTTGATTTCGAAACGTTGCTCAATACTTACGAAGGTCTCGATAACAGTAAAGGCATTATTAGCTATTTCTGCTTTAATCATATGAACGAAACGGTCAGGACTGCGGCAGAAACGTATTTTGAGTTCCTTACCGGATATGCGAAAGGTAAGACATCGCCTTACGATAAACTTTTACTCAATCCATCTTTGTCGGGATATACTGCGGAACAAATAGAAAAATACGAAAACGGAATACTGTCGGTAAATTGTCTGTTGTATTATGCGACACCGAATGAAAATTACCGCAGCGTAATAAAAAGCCAAGGAACGGTTCTCGGCATGACCGAAAACGAAATAGACATCGCGCTTAAACGAATGGTTCTGTACAACGTAATATACGATAAAGCGTCAACTCAGAATCAAAGAGAAATGGACGTATTGGCAAACGAAGCTTACGGCGCTTACAGACAGGCGGCGATGGCTAAACTTTTAAGAAGAGTTACAACGAATATTGCGACAAATCTCAGAAGATATTACGACAGTCCGAGCAACAGTACGCAATGTATGGCGTATTATGCGTTTGTTGAAATGGTCGAGAGAGAGATTGCGGCGGGAGAAACGGCAGGAAGTTCTTATGTTAGGTACGAAGAGGAATACATTTCGGAAAACGCATACGTTTACAGTCAGGATTTATTGTCCGAAATGAAAAAAGAATACGATGAAAGCGTGCTTTTACAGACAACGAATCTGACTTCTCTCGGGTTTATCGCAAAAACGTTTTATGCGCGTTATTTCGAAGACTGCGGATATGCTACGGTAACCGAATACGGAGACGATAACTACGACGAGAATTATATTGCGTCGAAACTGGAAGAAATCGTAAACGAAAAAGGAATAACGGTAACAGACACGGCGAAAGTAATAAACGGATATATGAAGGACGCATTGTTACGCGGACTGGTATATTACTACGACAATGTGGCAGACGATGACCGGAAAGCGATAGTTGAAGAAGTATCGGAAATGTATACGGGAGTAGTAGTTTACGGAGATTTGGAAGCGTCGTATATAACCGCGGCGAATAACGGCAGAGCGACCGGAATGCTCGGTATCAGTATTTACGGGGATTTGTTTGACAGAGACGATATGGGGGCGGATGCGGAGAAAGAAATTCTGGCAAGCTATTATACGGTATGGGCGGAAACGATAACGGAAAGCGTGGAAAAAGCCATAAGAGAATATCCGCAAAGCGAAATGCTGAACAAGGCTCCGTATACAAGCAACAAAACAACGGTTACGCAATATATAACAGCTGCGGGAGGCAGTGCGTCGGAAGCGGACTCCGCGGCGGGGATAATAGCGGCGGAACAGACCAGAAGCACAATGCAAACCAATTCGTTGTCTTGCGTCGGATATACGGACGCATATCAGACGGCGGTAAGGAACAAGCTTGCGGCACAGGCGGAAATTTATGCATACGACAGTATGTACGATGAGAAAACCGAGCGCGGCGGTTATGCGTACAGAGAAATATTGGACGAAATTCTTTCCGAACTCGTAAGCGGAGGAGCGGAGCTCGACAGATTGACGTTTGAAGAAACGCAGCAGACTGCGCTTGACGAAAAGCTGAGTATTATGGAAAATGCCGTATCGCAGGCGGTTAAAACGGTATTTTATGCCGATTTCTACGATATGATAACGTTCCTTAAACTGAGTTCGTCGGAATTTGCGGCAAAGGCATATCATTATCTTACAGGAAAAGAAACAACAGACCCGGCAAAGGAGCTGTTCGGAGAACAACTTAACGGTTCGGGCGGAATAATAAACAGTATAGTAAACGAGTTTATCGTGTACGGAGAAATTGACGAAACGGGAGAGAACGGAAAATACATACAGAAACTTACGGACTGGTGGAAAACCGATGCTATACCCGAAGCAAGCACGCTTTACGGAAAACTCGGAACTCAGGAGCAGGAAATCATATCTCAGATACACAAACAGGCATATTATCAGACGAACGCGCTGACGAATTCGGATAAGCTGACGCTTGAATCCAGGAATCAGATGGCGTATGCGTCAATGCTTACCAGTATGTATCTGTTCCTCAGAGATATGGAAGCAGAGCTTGACAAAATGCCGAAAGATTATTTCAGCGCAGGAAACGAGGACGAATATAAGGCTTATATTATAGAAATGATGCTGGAAGGCGACCTGATGAAAGACGAGGCGCACAGTCTTACTTTGGCGCAGGCGAAAATGATTTCCGTTGCGACGGCGACAGGGTATGAAAAAGCCAATTATATTGCCGGGATAACGGGAGAAGGAATGCTCGAAAGTACGGACGTCACGCTTGAAGATTATCTTGCCAAGATAACGCAGGCGGTGATAAGAGCGTCTCAGGTAATACCGTCAAGCGAACCTGGAGATACCACGGAGGACAGACAGAAAGTATTTTTAAGATATCTTACGAAAGCGGTTAATTATGTTGAATATACGTCGGTATTGGGGTCGGAATATTATGAACGCAACGCGGATATTACCCAAACAAATCCCATTAAAATATATGCGGACGCAATATACAGGGAAATAACCGGATACGATATGAACGGAACGTCGTACGTGAGCGGCGAAGATTCGGGAATATTCGGAATGCTGTCGTTCGGGAAACTGCTTGCCGACGCAGGCGGAGATTATACAAAGGTAATAGAAAGCATTTCCGATACGAGACTTGTTACAAGCAACGATTTTGTAAGCGAAGACCATGCAACGGCGGATGACAGACATATTATATATTTTGACAGAACGGAATGGGATAAATATCTGAACGAAAGCGGAGATTTCGGAGCAAACGCATATTATTCCAATCAGAACGTGTTTATAGCAAACGGATACAAAACTGACAGAATAACGGACGTAAGCGGCGGGTACGGATATACGAATTCGCTGAAAGCAACGGGATTTGAATACAGACTGAGCGATTTCACGACGCTTGATTTGTTCTTTGACACCGACGAAAGCAATCCTTACGATACGACGAAAGCAAACATACTGGAATTAGACGCGTTATCGCCCGAATTGCCCGATACGGTTTATGCAATCGGATATATAACGACGGGAGCGGGAGAAGAATACGGAATAAAACTCGGAAAAGTATCGGTGACAGAGTATTCGGACGAATTTTATAAACTGGTATATAACGCTACCGAACCGGTGGAAGATTCGGCATATCAGGTAACGCTGAAAGCCGCAAGCGGATACATATTCAAGAAAATAGGCGGTATAAAAGTAGGATATCTCGACAGAAACATAGAGAAGATTTATCTGGAAACCGATGCATACAGCGAAGGGAGAGTAAGACCGGAAACGAGCGGAGATTTTGTTAATATGTATTCGATATACGATTCTTCCGACAGCGGAGCGACGGCGGGAAAGAACGTAATATATATTGACCCGACGAACGAAGAGTTATTGCTTGCCGAACAGAAATCGTATATAATGCCGGGAACGCTTGCGGTTCAATGCGGAGAAGGAGAAAAAATCGTATTTACCGAAGTAGAATGGGATTTGAGTAACGTAACTTACGGACTGAAAGGAACGGGCGTAGCCGGAGTCGAACTTAAAGTAAATTCTTACAAATACGAAGATGAAGACGGAAATACGCGACATATAAAGTACGATTATAAAAATAATATCGTAAAGATGAGCGTATACGAAAAAGACAGCGGAACGCTTATTTCCGAATCCGATTATATCTTGTCGGCAGACGATATGATAAAGTGGAATACCGTTTTGAAAGTAGCTGACCAATCTTTGCAGAGCGTAAGCGAGTTGTCGGAAGAAACGGGCAGTTATGAATTAATCGGAGTAGTAAACGCAAACGGAGTAGCGGACGTAACTTCCAGAAAGACAACGATAAATCCGTATTATCCCGTATACCCGACGCAGATACAGCTCGGACTGGCGGGAGATAATAAAATCATAGAATTAAGTCAGAGCGATTGGGTGCCGGATTTAACCAAGCTGAACGCAATCAAGAGAGGCGACGCGAAAGATTTGACGTTTACCGCGGCATTCAATTATATGGGATACGAAATCCGTCTGTTGTTCCTCGCGATGGATATAACAATGCCGAAAGGCGTAAAATTCGACGGCGGAACAATATACCTGATTAAAGGAGAAGGCGACGTAAAAACACAGTTTGAAAAGAATTACGGAACGGCGTACTTTAACTTTAACGAAGACGAAAGCGGAGCGCCGAACTGGCAGAAAGTTCCCGTAGCGCTTAAAAATTATAACGATGTCAGAATAAGCGAAACCGGAATACAGGTAGTGGAAGGAATAATCGGCGGAACCGGAATAGGCGACCTTGACGCAAACGCGACGTTCAGAGTGCAGGTAATAGAAATAAAGAATTACGCCGTACTTGACGGAGGATACAACAAATACGTTACATACGATTATTACAGTGTGCCTTCGGACGGGAACAACCAGGCGAGCGGAGCCGGAAATGCGCCTGCTCAAATGGGTGAAACGTATATATTCATAAGCGAAGACGGGACAAGACACGCATTTACGGCGGCAAATGAGAATTTAGAATATGACTTTATAAATAAACAGGTAAAAGTTCCCGTAACGTATGAAATGGAAGAAGAAACGGACGCAAGGCTTAGTTACAACGCAAACGGAGACAGATTGCGCGGATTTACGTTTACAATGCCGCTTTATAATTATGAAAGAAGCAACGTAAGCGAAATCGAATTCGATAAAGACGACAGCGGAAAGATATGGAACTGGACGGATATACCCGAAACGTCGTCGCTGTATACCGATGCGATATACTGGCCGATAGGGAAAACGATGAAGGCAAGCGATTTGCCGACGGTAACGGACAGGACGAGCGGAATGACGTTTAACCTGCTATGGGATTTAAGCGAACTCAACGTCAATCTTGCAAACGTATCGACGCCGGGAGAAATCAATACGGGAGACGGAGTTGTGATTTACGGCTATTATATGCTGAAAAACGGCGTATGGCAGTCAAAAGAACTTACCGTCTATATCGAAAAAATCGATATCACCGACGCAATCATAGGATTTACCAAAGAAGACGGAACAATAAACATAAACAAGAATCTCGAAAAAACATACGACGCACAGTACTATGAATTGCCGTTCAATTCGGAAACGGACGGAATGAAATTCCTGCGCAGCGACGGAAGTTACGAAGTAATACCGCAGGAAGAATTCATAATAGAATATTGCGTCGAAGCGGAGGAATCGTTAAGAGAATGGTCAAGTTCAAATCTGCCGCTTGATGCAGGAGTGTATTATATACGCGTAAGATTTATTGAAGAAGATTACAATGTGTATATAACATACACGGACGGATGGTTATTCAAACTCACGGTAAATCCGTATGAAATAGATATGTCGGGACTTGTGTTTGAAAACGAAGATACAAGTACCGGAACGATAACGCAGATATACGGTTCAACGAACGCATATCTTGCCGTGGTGTCCGGATTGCCCGCATTCAAGCCCGCAAGATGGTTTGAGCCGGGAGAAAAAGAATATCTGTTCCAGGAATACAGAAAAGTATATTCAACCGACGAAAGAGCGAAAGCCGAAGTTTACAGAAACATCTATAACAGAGTAGCGGACAGTATGAAATCCGTAATAGACGGATGGTATATCGAGGGAACAAATGCGCTGAAAGGTTCGGCAGGGTTTGATACAATGACCGAAAACGAACGCGATATACAGATAAAAGCCTGGGTATATGACAATAAGATGGACGCGGATTTAACGATAGTGGAAGCGACCGTAATAATAAATTATTATCTCAACAGTCAGTTGCTCGAATATGCGCCGACCGATTGCGGAAGTTATACCGTAGAAATAAAACTCGACCCGTCAAACGGAAATTATGTTTCGGGCGACAGGAATAAAAATTTGATATTGCGAATCGAAAAAGACGAAAATATCAATTATTCGATAGTAAACACGAACTTGATATACAACGGGCAGGCGCAAAATCCCGAGGTAACGGGATTGCATAAAAACGGAACGGTGCCGTACGGAGTTAAACTAACCTATACTTACAACATAGGAAACGATATCCTTGTAGTTATAGTGGAAGGAATAAAAGACGACAAGGGAAATATCGTCAATAAAGTAACGATAGACAGTAACCTTACAACAATAAGCAATCCCGCAAGCGGAATAAAGAGCGCGGGAGCGTATGTCTGCTCAATACAAATAGACGGCGGACCTAACTATATAAGCGGAGTTTTGAGAGATGTCGCAATCGGAATATCCGCCGCAAACATATTCATCAATATTGACGATATCGAAAGAAAATATCTGTCGGAAGTTGCGGACTTGAGCGAATATATCAGAATATACGACAAAGACGGAAATCTGCAAAGCTCGGGAGCATTGTTAGGAACGGATAAGATGTCCGACCTCGGAATAATTGCGGTAAGTACGCCCGTGGGCAGCCATTATAAAGTCGGAACGTATTATACGTTTATAGACGGAATAAAATCATCAGACAGCGCGTTGTATACATATACCGAAATGAGCGGAATTGAGTTCTCGTTCAACGGTGAAATATATACCAAACTTGCACTTAAAGGATACGAAAGCGAGGGCAGCCTGTATAAAGATTCCGAAGGAAACGCGGCAGTGATAAGTCTGTTCGGGAACTATAATATATTCGTGCGTACGCATGAATACGAAGAAGGCGTTAAAGCGGCAGGTAAGTACAGAATAGAACAGGAAGACGGTTCCGACGGAGTAAGCAGTAACGAAGAACTCGCCGCTTATATCGCGGACCTCAGAGATAACGATACAAAGATAGTATACCTGTCACCTTTGACGGACGAAAACGGAGAGTTTACGGCATACGACGAAATAACGGTCAATGCGGCGGTAAACCTTACGATAGTCGGCTATCGTTCCAATGCCGCAAGCGGAAGCGAGGCGGAAATTGAAACAAAGATAAAAGGTATACGCGTGCTGAAAGGAACCGTTACGATAAAAATAGTCGCAATAGAAGCCTCCGCGTCCGGACAAACAGCCGTTTATGTCGGAGATAACGCAGGTTACGTAACCATTACGGACAGCCTTATATCGAAAACGAATTCAAACGCCGCAAATACAGTCGGACTTTCAACGTCGGTAAATTATAAGGAAAGACTTTTCCTGAACGGCGTCAGGTTTGAAGGATTGAGCCTCGGAATAGATTTCACAGGCGGTGAACTCGAAATAGAAAACAGCGAATTCGTAAGGAATTATAACGGTATTTCAATCCGTAAAGAAAGTACGTCAATAAGTATTAAAACATCGTTGTTCTCAAACAACACAAATGCGGCGATAACTTCCGTCAGCGATAAACTTACCGTCAGAAATAATACCTTTGAATATAACGCAATAGCGTTGGATTTGCCCGAAGGAAGTACTATCAGAACAAACGTTAATAATAATAACGTCTATGTAAGTAACGGCGACGATTCTTTGTATGAATAAATATAATATCCGAGGGAGAAACCGCTTTTGAGTATGCAGGGGAAGTAGCAAACTCCCCCTGCATACTCTTTTCTTTTAGGGCATTGGTTTGTCCGAGGGGGAAACCGCTTTTGGAAAAAATCGGTTGTCCCCCTCGAACTCCCCCTTCCCGAAAACCTCAGATTTTTG
>CALVYG010000051.1 GCA_944372095.1 uncultured Clostridia bacterium | reverse complement strand
ACGGCTTTGAAAAACTCCGCCGTATTTGCTTTCACAATATTTGCGCCTTGCATCGTAATAAGTTTTCCGTGAACGGTCGCTCCGGTCGTTACGGTAAACTGCGTTGCGCTTCCGCTGAGAGTAAGTTTATCTCCCTTTTCAACGGTGAAATCTACCCCTTGCGCCGTTGCCATTGCTCCCATAAGCAACCCTTCTATTCCTTCGGCTGTTTTCGTAAGCGTAAGCGTTCCTTCGGTAAGCGTTCCCCATAACGATTCCATCTCTCTCCCGAAAATACTCACGCTCATTTCCGAAGGAGACGCCGAAGAACTGAATGCTCCCTCATAAAACTCTATACCGGTATTTCCTTCCGCCACCGTCAGACTTGTTATGGGTGCACCTTGAAATGCGTTTTCTTTTACAGTTATTTTCTGTCTCACCGGGAAATCGACGCTTCCTATATCCGTTCCCGCAAACGCTTGTTTTTCAATCGTTAAGGAAAGATTTGCAGATTCGGGAATTTGTATAGCGTTCATATTCGACGCGCCGTAGAATAATCCTGCCTTTATAACCGATATTCCGTTTCCGAATATTACCTTTAACCCCGACGATGCTCCCGAAAGATAAAACGGCTCGGCATTTTCTTCACATTCGTAATTTTCGGCATTAAAGTATACTTCTTTCAGCCCCGTCATACTTCCGAATGCCTGTGTACCTATGCTTTGTATGTTTTCCGGAACGGTAAGAGAATTTACCGCGGTAAACCCGTAAAACGCATAATCCGGAACAGATTCCACGTTACTTTCGATAATAAGTTCGCAAGAACTGCTTAACGTCTGAGTAAACGTTGCTCCGCTTGTTCCCGTTTTATCTAAACCGTTTATAACGGCATAAGTAACTTTCCCGAGCGACGACGCTCCCGCAAGTATTTTCGCTCCGAGCATCGTATTCTCCCCTCCGATATAAACTTCCGTTATTTGTTTACAGTAATAGAACGCCTCGTCTCCGATTGAAGAAACGTTTTCGAGTCTTATGACTTTTTCCCCGCCGTCCGTCTTTTCCTTTTCGGAAATATGAGTAATTCTCACAAGTTTCTGGTCGCCGCTGCCCGCGTCTCCCTTTCTGAACGCGCCGATTCCTATCGTGCCGAGCCCGTCGGCTGCGGAATAATAAACCGATACGAGGTCTTCGCATCCGCTGAATGCGTACGAACCTACGGTTTTCGTCGTTTCTGACAGTATTATTTCGGTAATCGAACTGTATTCGAACGCTTTGCTTCCGATTTCTATAAGATTAGACGACGATAAATCGACGACGCCGAGCGCGGAACAATGCCCGAACGCGGACTCGCCCAATTCAACAAGTCTCGGCGAAGAATTGAAATTTTCAAGCTCGGTATTCGCAAACGCCGACCCGGCTATCGTTACTTTTCTCGCTCCTTCTCCTTCCGCGAACGATACCGTAGTAAGATACATTCCGTTCACTTCCGAATCGGTGGAACAGAAAAGATTTTTAACAATCACCGAAACCCTTGTTCCGATAACAAGTTCCATACCGTTTTCGGCATATTTCCCGGACGACGCGAAAACGCCGCTTCCTACGCTTAACGGCGTCAATCCCGACTGCGTCGCTCCCGAAAGGTAATTTATCGTTTTAAGATTTTCCATTTCGCTGAACGCGCGGTCTCCGATAGAATAAACGTTTTCTCCTACGGTTATTTCCGTTATTCCGTCGCAGCCCATATACGCTTCCCTGCCGATTACGGCAACCGAATCCGTAAGTCCGGTATCCTTTAATTTCGTGCAATCCTTAAATGCTCTTTCTCCTATTTCCGTAATTCCGTCGGGCAGAATAATTTCTTCGAGGGAGTTAAGTCCGTTAAACGCATCGTTTCTTAACGCCGTAACGGGATTTCCGTCCGTGCCGGAAGACGGAATCTGAACGGATTTATAATTAGAATTAAAGTGTTTTTTATAATTGATTGTCGTTACAATAACATCGTTAACGCCCGCTTCGCCGTTATTAACCGTGACAAGCGTTACGAGATAACAGCTTACGTAAACGTGGGAGTTGTAAGCCGTGTGGGTATATTTTCTTTCGGCCGCATAGCTTCCGAGCGCCGTACTTAATCCTTTCCCTTCGGTATGCGTGGAATAACTCAGAGTTTTTCCGTCATACCAACCGCTGTACATCGTATTATCCGTCGATATTCCGTTCGCTTCCGCGAGTTGTTTTGTTTCCGCCTCTCCCAGAAGCGTTTTCTCTTCGTGAAGTTTCATTGTGAAAGGCGTTCCGTCAACAGCTTCGTTTACCGTTATCTGTCCTCCCGACAAGTGTCCGAGCGACGCGGCAGACGGATATATCGTGTAGAATATTTTATAGTTTATATCTTCTACTTTCGCCTCAACGAATATATCGGTCGTGTATGCCGTTTCGGTTGTATTCATTACTATGGACGGTGTCGGATATGTAAGACTGTCTTCGTCGTATCCCGACGATATTTCTTCGGTTACGGCCGTCGATTCCTCGTCTTCCGACACGATAAACGACATCATTTTTTGTCCTTCTCTCTCCAATGCCGTATAATTGTACATTAAATCCAGTTTCGTTCCGTATTCGAACGTACATTCCGTTGCAAACCTGTTTGTTCCGGCTGTGGGTATTTTTATCAGTACTTTTCCGTCAAGAGATTTTGCAGTAAACGTCTGTACTGCAAACGTGGCTTCTATAACCGAATTTTCCGTAAGATATATCGTTATCGTCTTATCCGCGTTAAGAATATACTTAAACACTTTTCCGTTTGATTCGATTTTATTCACGACGCCGACTTCGGCATCCGTTATATCGAACTGAATAACCACGTCGCTCTGTCCGTCGGTATGAGAAGTTATTTTCCACATAACGAAATCATATCCCGTCGGGTCGTGCGTTTCTACCGTGATTGCGGAAAAATAAAGATGCTCGGATTCTTCGAACGGATTTGTATCGTCATAGACGTTTTCTTCTCCCTTTTCTACGATAACGTTGATATTCGCCGTATTTACGCTGTCGGTATTGTCGTCGAATTTGAACGTATTTTTCGCTATCGATACGTTGTAACTCATAAGACTGAGGTTGCCGTATACCCAGATATCTCCGTCGGGCATGGAAGAATCGTTATAAACGGCTTCTCCGCTCATTCTCGTCCAACCGCTGAAACCGTACCTTTCTTTTTCGGCATTAACCGCAGGGTCGCTTAATGCCTGTCCGTACGTCATTCCCTCTTTCGTAACCGCCTGCATAACTCCCGATGTATTCTTTATCCCCGTTACAAGATAATAATCTTCACCGTTAACCGTTTTTACCTGATTTTCGTCATAAACTAAATATTCAGACAGAAGTTTGTCTTCGTCGTTATGGATATAATCTGCTCTTATGTAATATGTTACCGTATGGTAATTCCGCTGAGCGTAGAAAACGTAAACCGTCGTTATATCGCTTTTCGTCAATATAAATTCTACATCGCTTTCATATCTTCCCGTTTCCGTAGATTCGTATCCGCTTTCCCCGCCGATAGCCGTACCGTTAACTTTTACGTCGCCATACCTGTAACCGTTGTCCATCGTAACCGAAAATTCGAATTTCGACGCATACGGCACAAGATAATCGTTTCCGGAAACATAACCCGACGGGTCTTTCCCGTTAACGGATTCGAGAACAAATTCCTTGACTCCTTCCTGTTTGGAAAAGCCTACCGTATAACTGTTGATAACGCATTCCGTTCTTACCGTAATATCTTCTTTCGGCATAACGAAATCGTTGAGATTCCCGAGCCCCTCTTTATCGGCTTTCCAATTATTTACCGTCCAGTTTTCCGCCCCGTAAATTAAAGCGATTCCGTCAGGATTATCCGCGCTCTTGATAACGGGAACCGGCATAAGGCTTCCCCTTACTCCGTAATTCCTCGATTCGACAAAGACGTTATACCCCTCTTCGTATCCTCCCTCTTCAAAGAACGCTTCGTTATCGGTAATTTCCTGTCCGTCGTAATAAACGGTCAGTATGTAAGTAATCGTGTAATCCCTTTCCGTAAACCTCACCGTAAAATCTTCGTCCTGCTCGACGCGGTAAGTATAAACGTATGAAATGGTATCGGTTTTAATTTCGTCTCCGCTTTGTTTGACTCTGTCGGACGCGTCGGCATTATCGCGGTCAAGCCATTGGGCAAATTTGTACCCCGACTGCGCGACAACATATATGGTTAACGTCTGTCCGTAGTTATAATATCCGCTCGTAGTGCTTCCCGCGCCGATTTTTACCGAACCTTGCGCAGTATCGCATACGACGGAAATCCTGTGCTTTTCGGGAACAAACGTTCCTCTTACCGATAAATTGCCGTTCGGCATCGTCGAAGGAATTTTCCCGGACCCGTCCGCATTTTCCCAGTTTCCGAATTTATAATGGCTTATCGACGGAACACTTGATAAAACTATATTTTCGTTATAGTTGTAATACTCTTCTTTAACAAAAGTACCGTCGTTTTCCTGACTTTTTGAAAATCCTGCATTGAGAAGCGCCGTTTCTCCCGTTTTATCAAGGCAGTATACGCCGTCAATCATACAGTCTATCGTATAAACAAGCGTATGCTCTTTACGCGAAAATTCCGCTCTTATAAGAGTATTCGCTCCTCCGCTTATGACCATTCCGAGCTTTTCAAAGTCACCGAGAGTAAACGTTTCTTCCGTTCCCGACTTCATCTGCTCGGTTTCTTCGGCTGAAAATGCCGCGGTAACCGTTTCTCCCGTTTCTTCCGAATAATATTTAACGCTCTCTCCGTCGGAAGAAATAAGACAAATCACGGATTCGCTTTCCGTACCGATTCTTCCGATAAAATAATCCTCTCCCTCAAAAGTAACCATCCAACCTCGGAAATCGTTGCCCGTAGGAATAATCGCCGATACGTTTATAACGTCGTCACGGGCATACTTTCCTCCGCCCAGTCCGCTTATTACCGTAAATCTGAACGCTTCACGGTAATCGGCAACGAATTCGTAAGTCTGCCCCGATACAATATCCGAACCCGAAAGTGAAAATACAAATTCACTCTCCGACGAAACTTTTTCCCCGTTCCTCGTCCAGCCCGTACATTCCCTGTCGGTAATTTCAGGCGCGGTAATTCTCACCGACCCGTCTTCTATGTAAACTTTGTTTTGCTCAAAAACTTCTCCCGTTTCACCGTTTTTAAGAACAATATTCACAAAAGGATTTTCTTTATAAACAGCACGGAATTCGGTAAAATTCCCGTTATATTCCCCTAACGATTTACCCGATTGGTCGGTAACGGCAGAATCCTCCGCACTCCACCCGACAAAAGTATAATTGTCTTTTACGGGAACCGGTAAAATATATTGATACCCGACAAGCAACGCCCCTCCGACGTCGAGTTCGGTTCCGCCGTAAGCAATAACCGTCACTTTGTAATCATCGGGAAGCACCCCGCCGTCCGTATCCAGAGTCACCGCGTCATACGAAGCGTAAATCGCTTTAACCACCGCGTCTTCGGTAACTTTATAAACCGCTTCTCTCTCGTACGAAAAAGGTACGCCTTCGCTGAGCCAACATACAAAAACTTCATTCGCCGATAAATCCGCTTTAAGCTTAATTTCAGTTCCCACTTCGTATGCCTTGACCGTTCTCGTCTCTCCGCAGATAATTTCAACGGTTCTTAACTCGGGCGAGTCCGGAACTTCCGTTCCCGGATTCTCTTCTCCTTCGTTCCCCACACAGGAAACCATTAAACAAACAGCTATAATCAAAGCCGTTAATACCGATACTCCTATGAAAAATCTGCGCTTCATATATACCTCCGATACACGGGTCACCCCCGTACACGCTACGCGCGCGTAATATACGCGCCCGCTAAAATCCCATAATAATCTTTATATTACTATATATTCACTCTCTTTGTCAAGACAGTCTCTTTTTGAGGGTTTACTTTCTTTTCTGCGAGAGGGAAACCGATTTTGTAAAATCTGTTCTCCCTCTCGCGCTCTCCTTTCCCTAAAACTTCATTATT
>CALVYG010000050.1 GCA_944372095.1 uncultured Clostridia bacterium | reverse complement strand
AGTAAAGCTCTACGGGGTCTTTCCGTCCAGTCGCGGGTAATACGCATCTTCACGTATACTACAATTTCGCCGGGTCCCCTGTTGAGACAGCGCCCAAATCGTTACGCCATTCGTGCGGGTCGGAACTTACCCGACAAGGAATTTCGCTACCTTAGGACCGTTATAGTTACGGCCGCCGTTCACTGGGGCTTCAGTTCGGTGCTTCGCTTGCGCTAACACGTCCCCTTAACCTTCCAGCACTGGGCAGGCGTCAGCTCCTATACGTCTTCTTTCGAATTCGCAGAAACCTGTGTTTTTGGTAAACAGTCGCTTGGGCCTCTTCACTGCGGCCTCCTCTCGGAGGCTCCCCTTCTCCCGAAGTTACGGGGTCATTTTGCAGAGTTCCTTAACAAGGGTTCTCCCGTTCGTCTTGCAATTTTCTTGCCGTCTACCTGTGTCGGTTTGCGGTACGGGCGCCTCCATACTATTTAGCAACTTTTCTCGCCAGCGTGAATTCATCCTCTTCGCTACTATTTTTCACTCCCCATCATCACCTAGCATATTAGCAAGCGTACTTCACTACTTGCATGCCTCATGATTTGAACGCGACTATCCGTCATCGCGCCTGGACTATCCTTCTGTGTCATTGCTTCATCTCTTTGCCGTATGGCGGCGGTACGGGAATATCTACCCGTTGTCCATCAACTACGCCCTTCGGCCTCGCCTTAGTTCCCGACTTACCCTGGGTGGACGAACCTTCCCCAGGAAACCTCAGACTTTCGACGATGCAGTTTCTCACTGCATTCTCGCTACTTATGCCGGCATTCTCTCTTGTGTCTCGTCCACGACCGCTTCCGCTATCGCTTCTGCCTCAACACATTGCTCCTCTACCAATACGTTTTCGTATTCCTAAACTTCGGTGTATAGTTTTAGCCCCGATAATTTTCGGCGCACCACCACTCGACCAGTGAGCTATTACGCACTCTTTAAATGAGTGGCTGCTTCTAAGCCAACATCCTGGTTGTTTTAGCAGTGACACATCCTTTACCACTTAACTATTACTTGGGGACCTTAGTTGTAGGTCTGGGCTGTTTCCCTTTCGACAATGGAACTTATCTCTCACTGTCTGACTCCCTGTCATCAAATATCTGTCATTCGTAGTTTGATAGGGTTCGGTAAGCCGTGAAGCCCCCTAGCCCATTCAGTGCTCTACCTTCAGTATTCTAAACAGAGGCTAGCCCTAAAGCTATTTCGAGGAGAACCAGCTATATCCGGATTCGATTGGAATTTCTCCGCTAACCACAGCTCATCCCCGGTCGTTTCAACGAACGTGGGTTCGGTCCTCCACTGCGTCTTACCGCAGCTTCAACCTGTCCATGGTTAGGTCATCCGGTTTCGGGTCTACGTCATGCAACTATCTCGCCCTGTTCAGACTCGCTTTCGCTTCGGCTCCGGTACTTAATACCTTAACCTCGCTACACAACGTAACTCGCCGGCCCGTTCTACAAAAAGTACGACATCACACCGGATTTCTCCGTGGTGCTCTGTCTGCTTGTAAGCATAGGGTTTCAGGTGCTCTTTCACTTCCCTCCCGGGGTTCTTTTCACCTTTCCCTCACGGTACTCTTCTCTATCGGTCACTAGGTCGTATTTAGCCTTAGGAGATGGTCCTCCCTCATTCCCACCGGATTCCTCGTGTCCTGTGGTACTCCGGATTCCGCTCGGCCCGCTTTGCGTTTCGACTACAAGACTGTCACTTTCTTTGGTGCAGCTTTCTCTCTGCTTCGTCTACGCTCTTCGGTGCCTCTCTCGCGGTCCTTACCCCTCTCCATATTTCTATGAATCGGTTTGGGCTCTTTCCCTTTCGCTCACCACTACTCAGAAAATCGTTCGTTTACTTTCTTTTCCTCCGGGTACTTAGATGTTTCAGTTCCCCGGGTTCCCTTACGCATACTATGTATTTATATGCGTATACCGTCGCATTACCAACGGTGAGTTCCCTCATTCGGATATCTGCGGCTCTTTGCTCATTTGCAGCTCCCCGCAGCTTTTCGCAGCTTGTCACGTCCTTCTTCGGCGCCTAGTGCCAAGGCATCCACCCTACGCTCTTCTTCGCTTAATCGTCGTCTTCGCTTTTATTTTCTTATCGCAATTTTTCGAACTTTTGAAGAATTTTGTTTCGGTCTTCTTTCCTCAGCAAAAATATCATATCTGTGCTTTTTGTGTATTACTCTTTGATATTTTCTTCTTCTTCGTCTTTTCCTTCTTCTTGAAAAAACTATATGCAGTTGTCAAGGTACGATTTCTCTCCGCTTCTCTGCGGATGGTAGGCTGCAGTGGACTCGAACCACCGACCCCCACCTTATCAGGGTGGTGCTCTAACCTGCTGAGCTAGCAGCCTTCGTCGGTTTTTGCTCTTTTTCAGGGCTTTTGGTGGAGATAAGCGGGATCGAACCGCTGACCCCCTGCTTGCAAGGCAGGTGCTCTCCCAGCTGAGCTATACCCCCGTATGCTTTCCCTTCTTATGATGCTTGAATATAATACCATTATTTTATCGCCTTGTCAACGGATTCTGCATATATTTTTGCCCTAATTAATTTTATCTCCCTCTCATACTCGTATGCCTTTAAGCGTTTTTCTGCCATTTCTTTCCCCTTTCTTCTATTTTTTAACTGTTTTCGCTGATTATATTTTCATACTCTTCCCATTTTTCCTTTCTTATCGGCATCGGCGGATGATTGTCAAAAAATAAAACGAGCGCAGGACTTACGTCGTTCCATACCCCGACGTATTCCGTCCTTATAAGATGCCCGTTCTTTATTAAATTCTTCGCTACCGCGTGATAATTATAGTACCCCACGGCTTCTATTATCGTCCGTTTAACGGCTTTTATTCTCTTTCGCTCCGCACTGTTTAATTACTTTTTAATACTTACAGCCTCTTTTTTTCCTATAATAATCTTTCTTAATAAATCGACGGGTATTACCGCCGCGGCAAACGCAAGTACCGTCAGCCACTGTAAAATATTCAGTCCGTAACACTCAAACACGGTACTTCCCAAATATACCATTATTATCTGAACGCACACGATAAGCGCTATTATTTTCAAAAATCCTTTATTCCCCTTCATATTGTCAAACAAATTCAATTCGTCCGTCCTTGCGTTGAACGCGTTGAAAACCGCCGTCATTATAAACAATGTAAAATATCCTGTATGCAACGTATTTCCGCGGACTCCGAGCCAGGTTTTATACCCGAAGAATTCCCCGAACCACGGAACAAGGAAAAATATAAGACTTATAACGAGTATATATATTCCGCCGGTAAAAATAGCGCCGAACATTTTCCTGCTAACGATATTTTCATCTCGTTTTTTAGGTTTTTCCTTCATATACGCCGCGAGCGGAGGTTCTCCCCCGAACGCGAGCGCGGCAAGCGTATCTATAATCAGATTAACCCATAAAATCTGCGTTATCGACAACGGACTGTCTTTGTCGAGTAACGGTATTATCAAAGAAATAAGTACCGCCGCGACGTTTATCGTTAACTGAAAAACTATAAATTTTCTGATATTGTTAAAAATTGTCCTTCCGTATAAAACAGCTTTATCTATTGACTTGAAATTATCGTTCATGATAACGACGCCGCTCGCTTCTTTCGCAACTTCCGTACCGCTTCCCATTGCAAACCCTACGTCAGCTTTTTTAAGCGCGGGAGAATCGTTTACCCCGTCGCCCGTCATTCCTACAACCATTCCTCTTTCCTGTGCAATCCCTACAAGTCTGCTTTTATCGCTCGGCAGCGCCCTTGCTATGACTCTCAGCCTTGGCAGAATTTCTTTGACTTCGTTATCCGACATTGCGTTAAGTTCCGCCGACGTCAGTATTACGTCCGTTTCACTCTTTACCAGTCCCGCTTCCTTTGCAATGGCAACGGCTGTTTCCTTGCGGTCTCCCGTTATCATTACCACCTGCACTCCCGCGCTTTGTACTTCCGCGATGGCTTCTACCGATTCGGGGCGTATTTCGTCTCTTATCCCCAACACCCCCACCAATACCCATTCGTTTTCGGGTAATTCGTCATTCTTTATTGCGCCTTTGCTTACGGCAAGCGCCAGCACCCTGATTGCTCTTCCGGCAAGCTCGTCGATTTTTGCGTTTAATATACGGAAATCCTTTGACGGAACTTCTTCCCCGTCACCGTTAAAATATCCCGAACATTTATGTATTATTTTTTCGGGCGCACCTTTAATTAAAGTCATTTCCCCGTCGGTTCCCATTACCGTCGTTGCCGAAAATTTATTGGAACTGTTAAAAGGTATTGTGTTCAGTACCGCCGCTTCCTGTTTCGCCGCGCCGTGTCCTCTTGCCGCGAACCCGAGCACGGCTCTTTCCGTCGCGTTCCCTCCCAGAACCCTTACGTCCTGTCCGCTTTCCGTTACCACGGCGTCCGTGTTGTTCCTTATGCTTAACGACAAAAGTCCTTTAAGTCCGCTTATTACGCTGTCAAGTTCTTTATATTCGTTCCCTTCGCCGTCTACGAACATTACCGTTTCGAGATTTCCTTTCGTTATCGTTCCCGTTTTATCGCTGAAAAGTATATTGATGCTTCCCGCCGTTTCGATACCCTCGACTTTTCTGACAAGAACGTTGTCTTTAAGCATTTTCCCCATATTCTGAGCGGAAACTATCGCTATCATCAAAGGCAATCCTTCCGGAACCGCCATAACCATTATCACAACCGCCAGCATAACGGCGTTTACAGCGTCCTGAACGGGCGTCATCCAATTCCCCGTAAAATATTCCTTTATCAGCACCGGGTCAAAACCGTTGTGTATAAAAAATTTCTGAAACAAAAACGCAACCGCAATAACCAGTCCGCCTATATAGCCGAATCTGCTTATTGTTTTGGCAAGCTTTTTAAGCTTTACTTTAAGAGGACTGTCCCTTCCGTCGTCCTTCTGCAATTCGCTTGCAATCTGTCCGTAAACGGTTTTATCCCCGACGGACTGAACGCAGAAAACCGCATTTCCCGAACAAACCACCGAACCGCGGAAAACTTTATGCCTGTTAAAAAAATCCACGCCCGTATCGGTATCGATATAATTTTCATCAGGCGGAATCTTTTCCGCCTCTTTCGTTTCGCCGTTAAGTACCGACTGGTCCGCCTTAACCGCTCCGGAAACGATAATCCCGTCCGCGGGAACTTTATCTCCGCTTTGCAACATTACATAATCTCCCACAACTATATCGTCTACGGAAATTTCCTCTATTCCGCCGTTACGGTAAACTTTGCATTTTATTTTCGACGCTTCGTCCTGTAACTTTCTGAACGCGTTTTCGTTACGATATTCGGAAAACGTGGAAACCAGCGTGGCTATCAGTATTGCCGCGCCTATCCCTACGGGTTCAAACCATTCGCATTCCCCGAGCGCGGCAAAAACTATATTTATCAAAAGCGCCACGCAAAGAATTCTTATCATCGGGTCGCCGAAATTTTTCAGAAGTTTTTTTATAAACCCGTCTTTTTTAATCTCCGTCAAAGCATTGCTTCCGTATTTTTCTCTCGAAGCCGCCGCTTCCTCGGCACTCAATCCGTATTTTTCCATTTACTCTCCTCTACCGCGCCGTATTATTATAATTATTTATTATATAATTTTATTGTTACAATATATCATATAAAATCCGCTTCGGTCAACAGATTTTTCCGTAACCTACGGGTATAACAAAAAACGTGCGGATTTACTCCGCACGTTCTTAAACTTTTTTACTTAAACCTTTTAGCGGTTCTTTTTCTTGAATCCGGCGCAGAATTTCTTAAATCCGCCTTTTTTGCGGTTGCACATATCGACCAATCCGTCAACCGACATCTGCGAAACCAATCCTCCCGTAAATCCGCTGAAACTTCTGAGCGGCATATCGACGACCGATTGAGTAATCATTTCGGGATTTTCCGCTCCGAGCGCAACAAGTTTACTGCCGAATTTCAAAGTGCCGCAAAGGAATTTTCCTACCGGCGAAACGGCAACCTGTCCGACGCTGTTGTTAACGGTGAGTTCTCCGACCTTAAACGGTTCGTTCCCCACAAGTTCGACGCCCAACGCGGTAAATTCTTCGTCGGAAATTTTGTCCGTTCCCTCCGCCATACGGTAATACGACGGAGCACTTTTACGGTAATCGGGAATTTCCGCGTCGGGATTTGCCGACTCGACATATACTTTTGCGGTAAGTTTTATATCTCTCGACGACGCTCCGACCATTATCTCGAACTCTCCGCTTTCGATGTGCCAATCCGATATAAGCACGTTGTAGTAAGCAAAACTTCTCGAATCGAGTTCAAACGTAATCTCTTTGCTTTCTCCCGCTTTAAGGAATACCTTTCTGAACCCTTTAAGCTCCTTTTCGGGACGGAATACGGTGCTTTCGATATCCTTTACGTAAAGCTGCACAATCTCCGCTCCGTCGGTTTTTCCGATATTTTTTACCGTCACCGTCGCGGTAAGAGGTTCTCCTTCTTTTATTTTTTCCGCGCTGAGTTTCAAACCGGAATATTCGAATTCCGTATAACTTAAACCGTATCCGAAAGGATAGCGCACTTCTTTTTTAGCCGAATCGTAATAGCGGTATCCGACGTATACGCTCTCCCTGTATTCTACGCTTCTCGGTCCCATCGGGAAATATTCCGCGCTGAGCGCGTCGTTTGACAACGGATAGGTTTCGGGGAGTTTTCCGCTCGGATTGACCTTTCCGAATATAACGTCTCTCGTCGCCTCTCCGCCTGCCTGTCCTCCTAAATAAACATTGAGTATTCCTTTGGCGTTTTCTTCCCACTCGGTAACGTTTACCGGAGAACCGCCGGCAAGAACTACTACAATATTTTTATTTACTTCTGCAATTTCGTTAACGAGAATACCGTGCGCTTTCGGAATTTCAATGTGTTTTCTGTCGAAACCTTCGCTTTCGTAAGCGTCCGTCAACCCGATAAACACAAGCACCGCGTCTTTGCCTTCCGCCGCTTTTTTGGCTTCTTTTATAAGTTTGGCGTTATATCCGTCCCCTTTAAGCGTATATCCCGGCGCATAAGTAAAGGATTTCCCCTCTTCTTCCATCGCCTGAACAAACGACACCGTTTTCGGCGGGTTTATATGGCTCGAACCTGCGCCTTGATACCTTAAAGTCTTTGCAAGCGTTCCTATTACCGCTATGTTTTCCGTACCTTTAAGGGGAAGTATTTTCCCTTCGTTTTTCAGAAGCACCGCGCTCTCCGCAGCCGCTTTCCTTGCAATTTCGTGATGTTCGTCAAGTTTTTGCGGAGCGTTTTCAACTTCTTTTTCTTTACTTTCAAACGCATATTTTATAAGACGCAGGACTATTTTATCCAAATCTTCCTCGTCAAGTTCTCCGCACTCAACGGCTTTAATGATATTTCTGTCGTTGAACCCCTTATTCCCCGGCATTTCAAGGTCGTTTCCCGCCTGAACGCCTTTGATTCTGTCGTTCATTGCGCCCCAGTCGCTTATTACTATTCCGTCAAATCCCCATTCGTCTCTGAGTACGTCGGTAAGCAGTCTCTTGTTTTCCGTCATATATGTTCCGTTAACACGGTTGTAACTGCTCATTACCGTCTGAGGTTTAGCGTTTTTTACGACATATTCAAACGCAGACAGATAAATTTCACGCAGCGTTCTTTCGTCCACGCGCGTATCGATACTCATTCTGATATGTTCCTGATTATTTGCGCAAAAATGTTTAAGACTGACTCCGATATTCTCTTTCTGTACGCCGTTTACGTAAGCCGCTCCCATTTTTCCCGTAAGATACGGGTCTTCCGATAAATATTCAAAGTTCCTTCCGCAAAGCGGACTGCGTTTAATATTTATTCCGGGCCCGAGAACCGTTGCTACTTTCAGGGCTTTTGCTTCTTCCGCAATGGCGCTTCCGATTTTCCCGATAAGTTCTTCGTCCCAACTGCACGCAACCGTACTTTCAGGCGGAAAACACGTTGCCGTTTCGGCAGGACGCATAATATTAGTTCCCGCGCTCGCTTTTTCTTTACGCAATCCGTGCGGTCCGTCGCTCATCCATACCGACGGCACTCCCAGCCTTTCCACGGGCTTCGTAAGCCAGAACGTCAGTCCGGAACACAGCGACGCTTTTTCTTCAAGCGTCATTTGTCTGAGTATTTCAAGATATTTTATATCTTCCATCGTTTCCCTCCGTTTTACAGCAATAATGTTTTGTCTTCGCCTATTCCGACCATTCCGTCGAGAACATATTTGTTACCGTCTTCGTCAAGAACATATCCTTCCATTTCGCCGAACGCTATAAAATATTCGATATTGACAAGCGGTTTCGCGTGCGTCACCATACGGAATATATCGTATACCTTGAACGTGGCGTTTACCATTCCGTGCTCGTCGGTCACTTTCCATGCCGCTCCGTCTTTGAAGTTTATCGTTTCCACGTCTCTCGTAAATTTTACCGGCGGCAATAAACTCGTTTCCTTTTCGAGCCATATTAAGTTTTCGTTATACTTATCCTGGTCAACCGACTGATTTCTCGTAAGATTGAACGCAAACCATTTCTTCTCTCCGTTCGTTTCGTTGACGCCCATTGTCGTAACCCAGTCGTAATGAGCTTTTCTCGGATAATATCCCTTGTGGTCGTCCACTATCGCAGTCGAAGTGTCGCTCGTTTTATACGTCTTTCCGTTAAACGTAAGCGTTCCTTCCGCTTTGAAAAAATCTTTCTGAGAATACAGCGGACGGTGTCTTTCCTCTATCGGCGCAAACGGTATGCTCACCACGCAAGGCTTGGAAATTCTTTTAAGAGTAAACTTGTACTCGATTGAATTTTTCCCGTCGTTTGCACTTCCCTCGACGTCGCATCTGCCGTCCTGAAAATTGTTTACGAATTTTATATTCGCCTTTTTCGTAACGGCTTTCGTTTCCGCACCGTTCAGAAGGTTAGGCGCGATTACGGTATCTTTACTCGGAAGATTAGACGACCAACTGTATACCTTTTTCTCCTTTTTGTCATAGAAAATATTAAGTGTGATACCGAAGAACGCCATATCGCTTACTGCCGCGAGCAATACGCCTTCGTCGAAATTTATTTCCGTGGCTTCCCAAAGCGTAAGCTTGAATTTTTTCAAAAATTCCGGTGCGTGCGTAGGATTTTTAATATTGATAAGGTCCATGGTTTCGAACTCTTTGTCAAAAGTTCCGAAAACGCATTTACCGTCTTTTACCATATCCACAGGCGTAGGCACGCTGCGCCTTTCCGGCGCAATGAACTTACTGTATTCTCCCATTTTTACCTCCGAATTTAAGCATATAATAATATATTACATTATTTTTTATTATATTTCAAGGGGGTTTCCCTCTTTTCCCCGTCCTTTGTCGAAAAATATCTTTTTACCTCTTACCATTTTTGCAAATAAAAAAATTTATCTTCAGGATATAAAAAAGAAACACCTTAAAAAAAGGTGTTTCTTGATATTAACGTAATTAAAATCACTCCGTTAAAAACGGTTTAATTTCCGAAATCTGAATTTTTACCGATTGGTTGCTTCCTCCTCCGTAACTCGTGCGTTTTTCCGCACAATTCTTTATATCTGTTTCCCGATAAATATCGTTTTCGAAAAGATTATTGAATTTTTTATATTCGGAAAGAGGCAACTCGTTAAGCGTTTTTCCCTGCTTGATACATTCCGCCACCAAAGCTCCCGAACATTTGTAAGCGTCGCGGAACGGCACGCCCTTTTTCGTGAGATAATCGGCAACGTCGGTTGCGTTGATAAAACCTTTTTGCGCCGCTTTTTCCATATTGTCCGCGCGAACGGTCATGGTATCTATCATTCCCGCAACTACGGGCAGACAGATTTCGACGGTATCGACAGCGTCGAATAACGCCTCCTTGTCCTCCTGCATATCTTTGTTATAAGCAAGCGGCAAACCTTTCATTACCGTTAAAATCGCCATAAGGTCTCCGTAAACCCTTCCCGTCTTTCCTCTTGCAAGTTCCGCCACGTCGGGATTTTTCTTCTGCGGCATTATGCTCGAACCCGTCGAAAACGCGTCGTCAAGTTCGATAAACCCGAACTCAGACGAATTCCACAGAATTATTTCCTCGCTCAGCCTCGATAAATGCATCATAACCGTTGAAAGACAGAAAATAAATTCTATAACGAAATCCCTGTCCGAAACTCCGTCGAGAGAGTTTGCGCAAACGTGACCGAACCCGAGTTTTTCCGCAACGTAAAAACGGTCTATCGGATAACTCGTTCCCGCAAGCGCCGCGCTTCCCAGCGGCAGATAATCCGCTCTTTTACAGCAGTCTTCCAGTCTCGACTTATCCCGCATAAACATATTGACATAAGCAAGCATATAGTGCGAAAACGCAACCGGTTGCGCGCGCTGTAAATGCGTATATCCGGGCATTATTATCCCGATGTTTTCTTCCGCAGTTTTTACAAGCGTTTTAATAAGTCTGAGTATTTTATTTTTTACGGATACGATTTTTTTCTTCACGTAAATCCTCGTATCCAATGCAACCTGGTCGTTTCGGCTTCTTGCCGTATGAAGTTTTTTCCCCGCCGCGCCTATTCTCTCCGTGAGTACGCTTTCCACGAAAGTATGTACGTCTTCCGCTTTTTCGTCGATAACGAGTATTCCGCTTTTTATATCCGCAAGTATCCCGTTAAGACCGTTTACAATCAGCTCCGCGTCTTCCGCTGCGATAATTCCGGTAGCTCCCAGCATTTCCGCGTGGGCTATACTCCCCGTTATATCTTCTTCGATAAGCGTTTTATCGAAAAATATCGAAGAATTGAAACTGTTGACGCCTGCGTCCGTTTCCTTGCCGAACCTTCCTTCCCAAAGTTTTGCCATTTTCTTTTTCTCCGTAAAAAATCAGAATCTTTGTTTTTATAAAAACGGCGCGAAACGCCTCGCGCCGTTTATAGGTTTTAACCGCTGTTATTTATTTTCCGCGTTTTTCTTTTCCATTAAAGCTCTTGCCTTAATGCCCAATCCGTAAAGATTGATAAAGCCTGCACTGTCCGCCTGATTGTAGACGTCGTCTGCGTCGAACGTAGCGAATTCTTCGTTATAAAGCGAATATTTGCTTGTCACCCCCGCATTTATAATGTTTCCCTTATAAAGCATCAGTTTAACTTCACCCGTTACGTTTTCCTGAGTTTTATCGACAAACGCCTGCAACGCTTCGCGTAAAGGAGTAAACCATTTACCGAAATAAACGAGTTCCGCATACTGTTCCGCCACAAGTTTCTTATAGTGTTGAGTATCGCGGTCAAGCGTAAGCGTCTCCAATACTTCGTGCGCGCGATAGAGTATCGCTCCTCCGGGAGTTTCGTATACGCCTCTCGATTTCATTCCGACAAGACGGTTTTCCACTATATCGACAAGCCCTATACCGTTCTTTCCTCCCAATTCGTTGAGCGCCGATACCATTTCCACACCGTCCTTCTTTTCTCCGTTCAGAGTTACCGGCACGCCTTTTTCGAATCCGATTGTAACGAATGTCGGGCTGTCCGGCGCTTTCATCGGCGATACGCCCATTTCGAGAAATCCTTTTTTGTCGTATTGCGGCATATTCGCCGGGTCTTCCAAATCAAGCCCTTCGTGCGATAAATGCCATATGTTTTTATCCTTGCTGTAATTCGTTTCCCTGTTTATTTTAAGCGGAACGTTATGCGCTTCCGCATATTCTATCTCTTCTTCTCTCGATTTGATGTTCCATATTCTCCAAGGAGCTATTATTTTCATATCGGGCGCAAACGCCTTTATCGTAAGTTCGAATCTTACCTGGTCGTTGCCTTTTCCGGTACAGCCGTGGCATATTGCGTCAGCTCCTTCTTTTATGGCGATTAATGCAAGTTCTTTTGCTATTATCGGCCTTGCAAAAGCAGTTCCCAAAAGATATTCGCCTTCATAAACCGCACCCGCTTTCAGCGACGGATAAACGTAGTTTTCCACGAATTCTTTTTTCAAATCCATAACTATCAGCTTACTCGCACCGGTCTTCAACGCTTTCTCTTCCAGATTTTCCAGTTCGTCCGCCTGCCCTACGTCTCCGCTTACGGCTATAATTTCCGGATTGTCGTAATTTTCTTTAAGCCAGGGTATTATTATCGACGTGTCCAGTCCGCCCGAATACGCCAGAACTATTTTCTTTATCTTCTTTTCCTCTTTTTTCATATATGTTTTCTCCTTTTTCTCTCGGTACTTTTCAATTGTATACCCCTTTTCGTGCCCTGTCAATTAAATTATAATATATTTATTGAATTTTTTAATTTATAAACGCATAAATATTCATATTATGCAAAAATTAAGATAAATTATACACAATAATGAATAAATAAACAAAGCCGCCCTCTTTCGTATAAAGAGGGCGGTTAACGCTTGTTTAGAATCGGCTCTCTCAGGCTACCACGACGTTGACGTGAACCGTAAGTTCAAAGCTGTTATCGCCCAAACTGAACGAAAGTTTAAGCACGTACTTGTTGCTTGCGGAAGAAGTATCAATCATCGAAAATCCGCCTTCAACCGTATTCCCGTCGATATCGTAAATTTCCGCATTCTGCCACGGCAGCATTATCGTGGTGCCTTCTCTTCCTCTGACAGTCTTATTGGTTCCGAATATGGCGTCCCAGATTGCGGCAAAGATTGAATCCGGTATTTGCCACGGCTCAGGGTCTCCGAAAGGTTCCAGTCTGTCTCCTGTCACGCTCCAATCAAAGAATACCGAAAGTATAGGCAAATATTTAATATCGAACCTTGTGCCTTTCGCAATGTTAAGCGTAACTTTACTTCCTATCTCTCTTCCGTCACTGTTGGTATACCAGTTTTTGAATACCCCGTCTACATTTGTAAGATTCCAGAAACTGTCAGCCGTCTTATTGTAAGAATATCCCGAAGGCAAGCTTCCTGTTCCCGCATTAGAATAAGAATAAGTTTGTTCTTCATTGGACAGTATATTATCCGGTCTGTATAACTTAAAGGAATTGTTACCGTCACCGCCTACAAAATTCTGAACGGTTTTATCCTCTTTCTGGTTATAATACGTAACTATATATTCTTTCCAATCTCCGTAAGTGACGTACTTGGATTGTTCAAAATAGAACGGAGCTTTCGACCCGTAGGTCGAAACGATTATCTCTCCGCCGATTTCGTCAAGAGTCGAAGGATAAGCGCATCTTCCGCTGACAGACCAGGTTATTTTGGCAATCTGGTCATCGTTGACCGCATACGCCGTATAAGTCGTTCCTTCCGAACCCTTTTCGTTATCCAGACGATATACGCGGCTTTGCGCAGCGCTTGTCGAACTTACGTCGGTTGACGTCGTTAACCTGTATCCTGCCTGGTCGTCTCCTTCCATCTTTATACTTGTAGTCAATACTGCCGTTCCTATCGGAGCAAGCTGCGAGTCGCTGCCCTTTTGAATATATCCGTTTCCGTCTTCATAATATACTTTATTGCCCTCTGTCCTTACCGTACTTGAAGTTGAGGCAGGTACGGGGTCACTGTAAGTGATAGGAATAAATATGTTAGCCGGTGTACGGTCATTCTCGCCGCTGCCGTATCTTACAACCAGATTCTTCGGTAACGCATAAGGCGTATTTTTGGAAATAGCAACCATAGAAGGAACGTTATTGTTAACTTCCGTTCTTAAAGTAAGGTTTTCAAACGCCCACTGAATTGTCTGTCCGCCTTTGCCTCCGAGAGTCATCGTCGCATACTGTTCTCTTCCGACGCCGAACTGCACGTTTCCGAAATACCATTTATTGTAATTATTCCTTGACGTTCCTCCGCCGTAAATATCGGTAATATTAACGTAATATTTATTCTCGCCGACCGTATAATATACGCGGTATCCGTAATACTCGTCAAATATCGGTTGCCATCCGCTTTCCGAATCGTATACAATATACGAATCATATGAATGCCCGCTATAAAAGTTTCTGACTATAACGTCCGCATTCTTTGTTCCGTCATATTCCGTAACCGTTTCGAGCGGTAACATAATTATATCTTCCGGTCCGTATCCGGTAGTCGAGCGGAACAGTATAACTTCCGCTTCGCTTCCTCCTACGAGCCATGGAACAACTTCGAATGTCAGTCTTACGGATTGGTCGTCTATCGTCATTCTGAACGTCGAAGCTCTTTCCGTATCGTTATAATTAACAACGATTTTGTTGGAATTGCCGCCGCTCCACAATGACGTAAGATATTTAGTTTCTCCCTTGCGGACATAAGAAGAATATTTATCAAGACTTCCTCCTTTGTCGGCGTCCGCCATCCACGCGGTAAACCAGGTGCTGAACGTCGAATATGCAGTGAAGTCGTAACCGTTTGCAATTCCGCTTTCAAAATATTCTATTGCCGCATTATATTCGTCTTTCAACGCTTTGCTTCCGGCGTATACGGTTATATAATCCGGCATCTGGATTCCGCTGTCTTCAATGAAGTAATAAGGACATTCTATTGTAAGTTTTCCGGTTACCTTATTATAGCTTATCATATAAATCACATTATATCCGGATGACGACCCGAACGTAGTATTGCTTCCCCATGTCTCATCGCGCAGATAAATTTTATCTCCGCTTACAGAGAATACTGCCGAACCGCCTTTTGCGGCAATTACGCTTTCGAAATACGTAAGCCAAGCATAACCGTAAGCGTCCACCGTGGCACCGCCGAGGGAAGGATTTGCGGGTATCGTTATTATATACGAATGCGCAGATTCCGCTTTTCCGTTAAATCCGTATTTCATCGTGGGAATCGAGAACGGTATGTATTGTTCTTTCGTACTTACTTTTACGATAAGCTGTTGCTGTTCGTTTCTTCCCGCCGCATAGCCCGGTAATGTAAGGTAGAATCTTACGTCGTTTCCGGTATAGTTGATGCTGTACGACGCGTCCATATTGAATATCATCTGAATTCCGTTATTGTATTCCTCTTCGTCAACTATTCCGCTTATTTCGTCGGAAGTGAGTGTATAGCTTACTTTAACGGGATTTCCGTTGATTTCAAATTCTCCTACTTGATTCGAAGCAAGGTTCGTATACGTGAACTCAAGCGGATTCTTTGTTCCCGTGCCGTATACATAGAATTTTTGCGAAGTTGTTTTGAATATCGTATCGCTTATGATTCTGCCCGCATTGGTTTGCCCGATAAATTCGTATACTTTCAACGCCTGCAACAGTTTTTCTTCATTAAGACATTGTACCGTTACTGCTCCAGAATCAACGTTTACGGTTATTTCATGAAGCATTTCGTCTTTGAACAAATTCGCCGTAAATCCGTTTACCACCTGATAATATTTGCCTCCGATTTGCGTTCCGTGATAATAGATTACTCTGCCGTCATCGGTTGTCCCGTGAGGAACACTGTCGTTTACGCCTGCGATTCTCGACATCATTTTTACTTTATAAGTAAATCTTTGTCTGCTGAGTCCGTTATCGGTGCCGCTGTTTGCGATTATCGCATAGACGTCAAACGTTCCGCCGCCGGCTTTTATCGTAACATTACTGTCATTGAAAGTAACTCCCACATACTGTGCGGTCGTCTGATTGCCTAAATCGTAATTTGCCGTTCTCAGCGTCATATTGAGCGCACTGTCGATATCGGTAGCTTTGAATTTCAAAGTAACGGCATACTGCCCGTCTTTGATATAACCTTGTTCGTACCCGTCAACGTCGTTCTGCGCAAATCCGTTCGGGCTGTTGTTGTATTTACCGTACGGGTCGAATTCAAACATCCTTGTCGCACTGTTATAGAACGGAGCCGTCGTTCCGTTGACGCTTGCCGTCGTAAACAATATGTCTTCAACCGTTCTTTCAACATAAACAACGGGAATATCGAATGTCTGAACGCCTCCCGCGGCTTGTTCCGCCGCTGACCCGAACGTTACTATAAGTCTTCCTACTCCGCCGCCGTAATTGATTTGCTTTCCTGCTCCGCTTCCTGTCGCGTTTTTCAACGTTACCGTCACTCCGCCCGAACCGTTACCCTTTACGCTTGTTATACTGTAACGGTTGACGGTTGCGTCTGTTCCGTCATATGTCAGCGTGTCGAACGTATGACTTACTATATTCGTTATCGTGCCGGTGTATCCGTCGCCCCATGAATAATTCGCATTATCCCTTCCGATTATCGTTCTGCTTCTTACCGTCTTATCGTAAACAAGCGTCTTATCGAATGTCTCGATGATTCCGTAAACGTCAATGAAATACATATCCTTATTCAATCCGTTTCCGGCTTCATACGTCATATCGAGAATTCTTACGTCGATAGAATCACGGAATACGTCTTCGCTTGCGTCTGCCGCGACATAGTCCTTTCCTAATGTCTTAGGCGCAACCACCAGCCCGTAGCTGTCTTTTGCTCCGAGCAATTCGTTTCCGGAATCCGAATAATCTTCTCCTACCGTAAGCGTTACGTTTATATCCCTTCCCGTATAGAGATTGTTTGTAACCGTCGCATATCCGGTAGCTTTATCGAATATCTTATAATTGTTTGCGGTAAGTTTATAAACTATTTCGTATCCGCCTTCACAGATTGCTTTCACATATCTGAAATAGCTGAACGACGCGTTGTAATTTCCGTCGGCGTCTGTCAGCTGTTCGCTGTATGTCGTCGAACTCGTATTGATTCTGTTCGTTGAATCAAACATCGCGTTTTTCAGATTGTAAGGATTGAGCAACAGTTCGTAAGTACTGGTTGACGCTCCGTTATAGGTAGTATAAACGAGGTCGTCGATTGCAGCATATGTTCCGGCTGTTCCGTTTACGTCATAGCTGACTTCGTAATGTTGAATGGTTCTCGGCGTTACCGAAACGCTTACTCTCGCCATCTGTACGTTTACGGGATTGCCTTTCTCGTCGACATCTTTGTAAACTTTTGCAAGTACAATCGTGTTTGTCAGTTCTTCGTCATACTCTCCGCCGTTTATACTCATTACGCTCAGTACCGCGGAATAATCCCATTCCACTTTAAGCGTAGCGACTTCCGTTCCCTCGTTCTTCTGCAACAATACCTGTATTTCTTGCGGCAATCCGTAATTTGTATAATCGGTTTTTCCGTTATAAATTACTTTATCGTTCGCAACGTATTCGCCTTTTCCGACAAATCCGATAAACGGCTCTATCACAAGATTGTTCAATCTGTACATATTGTTGTCGGAATCGTATTCGTAAACAAGCATTTCGTTGCCGTCATAGAATCCTTCCGCAGATATTTTATTGTTTTCCGTATTTACAATATCGAGAAGCATTGCCTTGTTGATTCTGACTGTAATCGTAAATTCTTGTCTGAGGTCGCCCTCTCCCACGTAAGCGTTGATAATAAACTCTCCGCCGCCGGGGGTATATTCTATCGCGGAAGCCGAATTTTCATCTACGGTTATTCCGGTAATTCTTATCGCTTCGTTACCGCTTCCGTACTGTACAAATGTTGCATACGGACTGTCCGGCGCATCAAAGCTGTCAAGGTATACCGCCTTGTAAATATCTCCCGTAAGTTCGGTTATATCCCCTATAATCTCGTTCCCGAAACTGTCAACGGTTCTGTCTCGGAAAATCACGGCGACGATTTTTCTTGAAAGCAGCGTTGCTTTTACCGGATAAGGCGCGCGCACTTCAAACGAATAAGAATTATCCGCTCCGTATCTCACCGTATTTCCTACGTTGAAATAGATTGTGTGCGTAACTTCTTCGTATCCGCTCTTCCGATACGCTTCGTAATCGATGTTGCTGTCATCGATACTTATCGTCACGTATCTTTCTTTTACAACCGTCCCAGTCGAATATGCCGCTTCGCTTACCATCCAGACCTTAACGTATTTGTTTTTGATATATTCTATATCGGCATTTTCGTCATACGGGTCGATATTTATTGCATCGGGAAGATTTCCTTCTTTTCCTCCGTTTTTGATATCAACGGATTTGATTGTTTCCGCCGCGATATTAAGCGTTACAGTATCTTGCGTATAGCCGAAAGTACTGTTACCGATAAGCGCATATGCTTTGGGTTTCTCGTCCTTGCCTACGGTAAGACCGCGGTTATCGTATGCGTCTATGTTGCTCCACCTTACTTCTAACGTTACTTTTTCAAGCGTACTGTCCTCGACTATTGCCGTAACTACCGCAATATCGGGCAATACCGCGTTAAGGTCGTCGTAAGCCGATGCTATTTCCTTTCCTGAATCGAAATCCACAATATTTGCTTCGTCTACGCTGCCTCTGTAATATTCCACATCGAGTATTTCGGTAAACCTGCGTACCGTAGCGTTGTAAATTCTTATCGTAAGCGTCTGACGATTATTGTATTTATCCCCGAATGTTATCGTTGTATCGACATAGCTTCTGTTGTAGAAATTCTGCATCTCCGCAACGGTAAGGTCTATCGTTCCGTGAATCGTCGGATACGATACGGTTCCTTTACATACGGTGCATTGTCCGTTGTTAACCTGAGCACTGCTTACAAGTTTACCGCAGGTTTCGCAATACATTCTGCCGCTTTCGTAAATCACGGAGAACTCGCCGCCGTCTTCCAGACTTATATTCGTCGGGTCTATTTTCATCGTATAGGCATACTCTTTTCCTATCGCCTTATCGATGGCAACTGATTTTCCGTCAATCGTAGCTTTTGTACCGATTCCCGTTATCGTCGCATCGGAAACGAAGTTATAAGGTTTGTTCGTGTCCGCTCCGTTCAAGGAGTTTCTTACGCTCGCAAGGTTGAGCGTTACCCATGTCTGCCACGTAGTTCCCGCCGCGGAGTCCGAATATCCGTAAGATTGAACGAGAACTTCTATTTCGGTATTGCTCGTTCCGTCAAAGCCTATTCCGTCATCGGTACGGTCTCCGTTATTATTGGTATCGTTCTTGTATCTCCATACAATTTTCTCGTTGCCGTCCGCATCGAAATACGTTGCAAATTCCCAAGCGAAATTCGAGAAATCGATTATGCTCGTTCCGCCCTGTTCCGTACTGACTATCAAGCTTATGGTTGCATTCGGAATATCTCCTTCATTCTTAGGTATCTGCGAGAAATAATAGCCCAAAGTATCGTCGATAGTGCTTTCGTCGTACGGGTCGACGCCCAGATAAACAACGTTTCCGTTATTGTCGTAGTAACCCGTATTGGGTCCCAGAATATTGCCTACGGTATTGAAGTTCAATCCTTCCGCATTTATGATACTGAGCTGAACGGCTATGCCGCGGGCAACCTGATTCCCGAATACGGTATCGGGCAGAACGACTTCCGCATAAGTGATATATCCGTTTATTCCGACGTGGCTGCGAAGTTCTTCTATAAGTTCTTCTTCGTTAAGCCAGTTAACTTTTTTGTTCTCATACAATGCGGTTCCGTCTTCGTTGATTAACCCTTCGAAGTAAATACTTGCCTGTTCGGGCATAGAACCGATATCGCTTGCCGACGTTGCGCTGAATATCACGCTTGCAACTTTTCCTATGGTTCTGGTATCGATGTCTCTCGCCAGTCCTATAACCGCTCTCGTATATTCTTCATACCATTCATCCCATGCGAGAGCTTTCTTTTCGGCGGTTGAAAGCGATGCGTTTTCCGCACTCTTTTCTTCGAGAATTTCGGCAAGTTTCCTGGACGAAATTATTCCGGATGCCGAAATTGAATCATATCCGCGGCTCTTCGCGCCCGTATAAGTAATAGACGTATATTTCAGTTGCTCCGTAAGCAATATCACGTCTAATCTGAGCGCGTCTGCCGGGCTGTAAGTTTTAAGCGTTTCGTCGGCATAGGTATTGTAATATTCGTCCCATACGTTAGCCTTGATTCCCGCATCTCCGAGCAAAGGATATTTCTCTTTATTCGCGTTATAGGATTCTGTAAGTAAATTACGCGTATATCTGTCGCTTTCCGCATATAACACATCGTAAGCGGCTGATTTTGCTTTGTTCAAAGTATAAGATGTGTTACTCTTTGCGCTTTCGAGAAGTATGTTTGTAAGAATTTCGTTCATTTCCGTACGGGCATATCCTTGTTTACCTACTTCGAGGTCTATCACAAAGCTTGCTTCTCCGACTTTTATTTCGCCGGTCGACGTCTTATAAGTACACGAAACCTTACTCTCATCGTTATAAGCTTTTACGGGAATTGCATAAGACAGTCCGTTTTCACCCTGTATATAGATATATCCTTTGACTTCGTAAGCGTTTGCCGCTTCTTCTTCCGTCATTCCGGAAACGTCGGTGGCGGGAACTACCAAAGGAATGTATCTCATTACGGCGTTCGCTCCCACGGAAACGGTTTCACCGGCATTATTGTCGTCTGCCGAAGTGTTTTCGTAAATTATTCCCGTCGTCATTCCGAGATTGAGTTTACTGATTACCTGTTCGATTTCCGACGCGCTTGAAGACAGACCCGTTTCTTCGTACGGAACTACAACCATATTGGATTCGTTTTCCAATCCCGTGCTTGTTCCGACTATTCCGGATGCCTGAATATGTACCCATACTTTAACAGTCTGAATATTCCCTGTCGAATCCGTAACAAGATAACTTACGGTATAATTCTGTTCGCTCGTATCGAGACTGTCGTAATCGGCAAGACTTCTTCTGTCGCGTCCTTGTTCCGCGGTAAAGGAACCCGGAATAATTTCCCAACCGGAAACGACTTCCTTGCTTCCGTCCGCTTTAAGTGTAAGCAGCGTTATATCGAATGAAGTTACGGCTTCAAGGGTAGAATACGGGTCGGAGTTATTAAGAGGATTGATATCAACCATTCCCGCATATTCGTTTGCTCTTCGCGTAAGTTCATCGTCTTTAAGACTCGGATATATTTCTTTAAGTCTTTGTTTGATAAGTTCTCTGTCCGCAGCAATTATTCCGCCGTCGACAACGCCTTCGCCGTCAATATGACTTTCCGCCGTATCTATGGTGTAGTTCTTTACTTCTTTAAGATTGAGAGTTATCGTGGACCATGCCGTGTTCGACGCATACGCCGTTCCGTCCTCGTATGTTCCGTATGTTCTGAATTTAAGCGTAATCATCGCATTGTCATAATCAATTAACGAGTCATAGACCTTTATTCTGTTTCCGTCGGCATCTCTCTTATCCGAAAGAGTATAGTTGAGCGTCCATACGAGGTCGTTATAGATATAAGTTTTTTCTCTTAAAGGTTTTGAACTCGTATCCACATCGGTAGAGGAGTATTCCGCAAAGAATACGTCGTAGAACTTGTTAATAAATTCTTCAACGGTTTCACGGTACGGGTCAAACGTAAGATTTTGCGCTTTTTGGAGCAATTCCGTAGAAACTCTGTTGGCTTCGCTTTCCGCTCCGTCAGCATCGTTCAAATCTGTAGTTACGATTTCGACTTCGATTTCCGCAAATACCGCATTCCCGACGTAACCTTGGAGATAAAGTTTTTCGCCGTCAACCTGTTTATAGGATTTAAGCGCTTCAAAATTCCAAGTAATACCCACGCCGTTGCTTCCCGAACTCGTTCCGTCTCCGAACATCACGTTTGCTCTGTTTGCAAGAATATCTTCAAGCGTAGTCGTAGCATCGTAATTTCTTCTTCCCGCGCCGCTGCCGGAAGTATCTCTTTGCGCCCATGTCCCGCCTATCGCACGGAAATCGGTAAGGTCATAAACGTCATAAAGTATTATTTTGGTCGGGTTTGTCCACGCGTTAAGTTTGGTTCCGTCCGGGTCTCCGTCCGCATAATATTCATCGTCTGACTTAACAAACCGATAGAACTTGACATCCGAGAAATCGGAAGTAATAACGTTTCTCAAATCAATACCGTTCAATTCGATATCGATTTCCTGATAAACGTCGTCCTTAATGCTGTTCCCGTTTGCCATAGAATACTTATCGCCGTAAGCGTCGTAAACGAAGAAACGGTAATAAACGGTCTTCTCTCCTGTAATGCTGTCTTCGTAATAAACGTCCGTTACCGAATAACTGCTGTAATTTGACGAACCAATCCAGTCGTTCATAAATTCCGCATTGGTCGTAAACGCTAATCCTTGATATCCGGTTACCGTAGTTCCGTCAGCATTTGTGTACGTTCCGTTAAACGATACGTCTTTACCTTTTTCGATAATCATCATCGTGCGTATATCGGTAGCTTTTACCGAATATATAGCACCGGTATCATCGTTGAAATAATACGTCTTCGAAACATTATTGCTCGACGTGCTTGTGTTGCGAACGTAATAATAAGTTTCATATTGCGAAATATTCTCTTCCATCTCGCTCGCAAGAATGTATCTATCGCCACCTTTAACTCTCACATAAAGTGTTCTTCCGTTATAATTCGTTATGCCGCCATAATTAACCGTTCCCGCTTCCGAGAATCTGTCGTATGATTCTCCCGTTACTTGTACGTCGCTCCTCGTAAAGAATCTGCCGTTTTGTCCTGTATATGCATTATAATTATAATTCCACTCTTTACTTGTATCGGAAAGCGCTCCCTGATTACTGATGTCAATTTCCGCTCCGCCGGATTCCGCGTCTTTATCGTAGCTTGCGCTGTTGACGACAAGTCTTACATTGTCAAGCGAACCGTTTACGTTACTGTCGTTAAACGTAATTTTCGCGTAAACGCTCCTGTCGTGTTCAACGGTCTGCTGTTTAAGAACCACTTCTTTATCGTCGACCGTATAGGTCCCGCCGTATTCTTTTTCGGAATTGCCTCCGAGGAATAAGTCATAAATACTTCCGTTCCTGACATCGATACTCTTACCTGTATCGTCAGACATATTGTAAGAATATTGTGCCTCGTTAAGCGGACTCTGGTCAAGGTCGGCCACTTCGAACATATTGTACCCCGTATAGAAAGGCACAAGACCGGTAAGTATCTTTGAAAGCGTTCCGAGAACATCTCCGACAAAAGTTCCTACCGAAGATAACAGTCCGCCGACCCAAGGAATAAGTTCAAGCGAAGCGGGGCTTGCAATGGCAAAGGCTATTAAGTCAATTACTCCTATATAATATTCATCCGCAATTCCCAGAATTTTCCCTACGAACGAGAAATCCATCGAGTACTTACCCAACCCTGCGATATCGATAAATAACATCATAAGAATATAGTGAATCAATCCCGAAGCAGTCTTTTGATTAGCGCTTATAATTGCCTGCTTATAAGCTCCTTCGCTCTGATAAATCTTATCTCCTACGCTGAAATCGTTTTCATTGTATTGCCCTCTGTACAGGTTGATAAAGCGGTCAATATAATATTGCTCTCCGTTATTTGTCAAATCAATTTCTTTATATTGACTCGAATCAAAATCACCTTCCTGCGTACGGTTTGCGATGCTTATATCTTTTGCGGTAATCGCCGCGCCGGGATTAACCTCCATCGTTCCGTCCATACCCCAGAGAAGGTTGTTTACCATCATAAGTATTTCGTTAAACTTCGCGCTGTTAATCCAGGCTTCGATATAAGTGTAATCGTTATAAATTATTTCCTCGCCCGACTCGTATTCGAGTTCTCCGTAAGTATATTCGGTCGAACTGCTTACAAACGGATGACCGTCGATATAATTATCTTCCGTTACGTCGGCGCCGATTCTTATTCTGAGCCCTTCAAGGAAAGGTGCGTCTTCGTCGGTATACGTATCCGACCAATGTGCTTCTCTTCTTTCCATTACAAATACGGCATTCAGATAATTCTTGCTGTCGTCCGTATATTCAAAGGTAGTTACATTCCCTCTGCTCTTATTATCCGTGTAAGTAATGTATTTTTGGGTTCCCGAAATTCTTAAATCGATATTCTGATATTTCGTCGAACGTATTTTAAGTTTGAAATCTTTACCTTTTGTCAAAGCTCCGGAAGTGATGCTGAAAGTTCCGTTTTCGTTATCTACATATCCGCTGAAATTATCGGGTTCGACTTCGTAGAAATCGTGAACACCGAGCGTCTGCCAGTTGGACCCGCCTCCGTCTGCCACAGCAATCCATATGGTGAAATCATCCGGCTTCGGTATGGATTTATAATAATACGTTTTGTTTGCCTGGAATTTTTCATCGGCTGTCAGACTGTAAGCGTAAGTGGTTTCGTCATATTCGTAATATTCGCCTATAACAGGATTCCCCACAAGATAATCGTCGGCAACGATATATTCGCACAGCGAACCGATAATCGTAACGGTAGGCGAATCTTTACGGTTAAGCAGATAATAAATTTCCACGTTGATTGTTCCGCTGATGTCCGTGCATATGCCCTTAATCCACTCGTCCAATAAGGCCTGAGTAGGCAGATAAACGGCATTTCCGTATGAAGAAGGAATATCTCCGTCATAAGTAACGGTTCTTGCAACGGCGGCACCGCTCCATTCGTATCCTCCGAGCGTTAATTCGAATTTATGCTGAATGTCCGCAGGATTGATTTCACGCAAATCGGCATATTCGTTGAACGTCATATTAAACGAACCGTAATTTGCCGTATCCGATTTAATCATATTTGTAGTGCCGGATTCGAGCCCTCCGTTATATTTGACGGTCACTCCGCCTACCTTGTCATCAATTGTAAGATTATTGATATAGTCTGCCGCATTCGACGAAGCCGCAACGCCTCCTTTCGTCGTTCCGAGCGAAGTATATCCTTTCACATTAAGCGTCGCATACGATTCTCCCGATGTCCTGTACATCGTTTTATCGAATCTCTGCGCCTTTTTGGTTTGTGCAGGCTCAATGTACAGGTTCGTTTCGCTTGCAGGCGAAGAATATCCGTCTGCATAGTAGCTTAACGTTCCTCGGTCACTGTTTACATAATAATATCCATTATGATAAATATATTCCACGCCTTCGTAAATACCTGTATCGCCATCTTCGATTTCTCCGACATACGGTACTGCCAAGCTCCAATGTTTCTCCATATATTCTCCCCATTCGGATTGAGGGAACATTATCAATACCGGCATAAATTTAGGTATTATTACCGACGGGTCGTTATTGTATCTGTTAAACAGAATTTTTACCTGAATTTGCTGTAAAGTATAGCTGCTTTCTTTCGGATTTATATGCTTGGTCATCGGAAGTTCGACAAAGTAATAATATCCGTCTTTATCGGATTGAACCGTATATTCCTCCGAGTCGGTAGTATAGGTTACGGTAGCATTCTTTACAGGAGCGCCTGTCTGGTCTGTAAGACGTCCGTAAAGACGTCCGTAATATCCGGATGTATCCTCGAAATCATTTTCTCCGTTTATAAGTTCCATAATCGAATTTATATTAAGCGGATAGAGGAACATATCAAGCGGGACTCCGCTCATTTCGTAATCACCGCTCATTCCGGTCAATGCATTATCAATGAGGTTATCAACATCGAAGTTTATTCCCAGCAGACTTATTGATATATCCAATGTTGAGCTTACTAGTATGGTGGAATCTTCGATATAAGCAACTATCGCACCGTTTTTAACGGACGGTACCCCCAATTCCAATTCAAGGACATTGTTTGTCATTCTGTTTACAAGAACGCGCCCTCTCGAATAATTGTTCCTGCTGAGTTCCGGATAATGCTGGTCATCGATGTCGCTAACTTCATCTATCAAGTCATTAACGCCTTTTATAATATCATAAACTTTCATTACAAGTTTGATTATATTTCCGATACTCCATAACGCGGCGATACCGCCTGTACCGACTATGCTTCCGATTGTTTCGGCAAGCGTTTTAATGGCATCTATTATGTCATAAACCATTTTGGCAATCTTAATTATCTTAATAATAGCCGTAAACAACTCTGCGTCATCGCCGTCATACCCTGCGAAGTCATCCGCATAATATGTCGGGCCGCTGTCGTTTACATAAGGATATAACGAATAAAGGTCACGCCTTGTCCAGTAATCTCCTCTCTTTTCGATATTTATTTCGAGATTATCGATATCAAGCGTATCCAGTAATCCGTCTCCGAGTTTTTCAATATCAACGCTTATTCCGTTTGCTCCCACAAACAATCCGTTTATTCCTCCGAATCCGTTTGTGTTTATATCTCCCATTTTAGAGACTATTTCGGCATCGGTAAGATTAAATCCGAGTCTGATTCCCCCTTCTTCGGGCATAGATACGGTCATTCTGTTATCGCCGTCCATATTTACGTTCAGCATAAGATTTGTAAACCCGGCGTCGAGATTCATTGAAATAAGCATTCCCTGGAATTCGGGGATATCCATACCTAAAAGCGCACTTAAAGCGTCTGCCGCAGGCGTGATTTCTATTCTGTCATCGTAAAGAAGCAGACTTATAATCGCCGTGTTCTGCGAATCCGTTACTTCCTGAATAATAGAGCCTTGTACTCTGAACCCTATGCTTCTTACTATCTCTTTATATACGGAGTCAAACTCGCTTTCCGTCAATACGTTACCGTTATCGGTATTTATCGTCATAAGAGCAGATTCTATTTCCGCTTTGATTTCTTCCTGTTCGGTTGCGGTCAAATCGTCGAATTCTCCGTTTTCGTAACGGGTAAGATAATTTTCTTTCAACGCCTCTATCGCGTCTTCCACCGCCTGCTCTTCAATGCTGGTATTAGTCTTCTCGGTAGTGCCTTTTTCGCTTTCTTCTATGCCCGTATTAAGAAGTCCGGTAATAAGTCCTTGGATATCCAAACCTTTTTCTTCGTCCAAATCAATCGGTAATTCGCCGCCGATAAAGTAAGTCAGCGCACCCATTAAATCAACGCCGTTTATCGCCGCTTTCATCAATCCGAGTTCGCCGAGGTCCAGATATACGGCTCCTTCTAAATAATAAATTCCGATTAACGTTTCATCGTTATAAATTATTTCGACTTTAAGTTTTGAATTATTTATATTTGTCAAATCGGCTATAATCTCAACGCTTAAAGTAATCGCCGCATACATATCCTGGAACTGTAAATCAACGCTTCCTTCTTTCATTCCGAGGATACTTTCAAGTAAAGCTTCGAACTGTTCCACGGGTTCGGATTTACTTCCGTCGGCATTTACCGTGGTAAGAGTTAAATCAAGAGTTAACCCGATATTGACGTTTTTCAGATTATCGATATTTACGAAATCGGTTTTATCCGTACTCTTGACCATATGCATTCTTGCGTCGTCGTAAGCCGTATTTGCAATATCGTTAAGGTCACGCTTCGGAACGAGATACGTATAACTCTTTTCAAAGCTGTAATCTATACTGAAATGCTGTCCTTCGTCATAAACGAATTTAATTCCGCTGAGCTTGTCTTTTTCGTATCCTATCTGAATATTAGCAAACATCGGAATCATCGCCGATATATCTCTGATTCCTTCGAGAGTTCCGAGCAGATTAAGTAAAAGCGCGCCCGTCATTGCGACGTTGAATTTATTTTCGTCGAAAAGCGCAAGTAAAAGGTTCGTGCTTATTCCCGCGTCGCTTATATCGCCGTAATCTATCGCACCTTTATCCCCGGAAGAAATCGAACCGGATATCGACCCGTCCGAATTCGCCGCAGTTTCTTCGTCTCCGAAAGATACGTCCTGTTCAAGACTCTTCAATACTTCCGTAAGCATACTGCCGATGTCTACGCCGGTAATATAGAATTTATTAAATCCCAACCCTTCGAGATTTATATAGAGACTTCCGTCGTTTTCAGCTCCGATAAACGTAAGTCCTATAAGCGTTCTGCCTCTTCTGTTTATAAGAAGCTCGAAACCGAGATTGCCTAAATCCGAGAAATCGATATAAGTACGCAACACAAAGTCAAGACTTACGTCAAGCAGCGCTTCGCCGTTGCGGAGTTTTATACCGAGTCCGCTTATAAATCTCATCGTAAGGTCGGTAAGGTCTACGATTGTGTTTTCGTCATCGTTATACAATCCCAACGAACTGTTAACCTCGGTTATCCATACATAAGACGAAATATCTTTATATTCGTCGAATGCCGAGAAATCGGTTTTGCCTGTACTTGCTATAAAGTCAACCGCTTCTCCGATATGGACGTTAATATTACTGAGTCTTACGGCATAATTAAGTTTACTGTCGCTGAGAATATTTCCGTCGGCGTCTCTTACCGCGGCGTCGAGAGGAACCGTTATTTCGATAACGTTCTGCATAAGGTCGGCGTCGAAACGGATATTTCCCATATCGTCGAATTCCCAGTTCGCGTCTATAAGTTTAATTAAAGTATTAAGTAATGCTTCGCTGAGCATAAGTCCGATGGTGCCCTGTCCGAAAGTAAGACTCTGCAATACTTTACCGAAATCGAGGTCGGCAATATCCACCGATGTGTCTTCTCCGCCGAACAATCCGGCATTGTCCGCTCTTTCAACTTCTATTTCGTCGTGTTCTCCTCCGAGGAAATCGAGAACGAATTCCATAAAGTTGATTTTCATGAAATCGTATAAAGACTGTGCCGTAACGACAAATTTTTCAGGCCCGACATCTCCCATATCGAAATAGAATTTAGGCGAAAATTCGGGGTCGTTATCGGTATTCAGCGTTCCGCTGAGTTCGTAAGCGTTGAAAATGTTCACTCCGTTGTTATAAGCCCTCAGACTTACGTCGAAATTAACCTTCGATACGTCAAGGTCCATATTGATATCGAACCTGATAGCGCCTTCGGCAGAGTTAAGAACACGCATAATGAATATCGGCTCAACGCTGAGGGCGCCCATCGCGCTGAACAGTTTACTCCAATCTACCGCTGTACGCAGTACCTCTGAATCGAGTTCGATACTTAACCCTATCTGTAATCTGTCGCCCACTACATCCGCTATAATCTCGTTTAAATCGAAATCGGTTGCACCCGTGGAACCCGCATTGAGCATTCCGAGTAAATCCAGCGTCATTTTGTAGAATCCGTCGAAATATCCGCTGTCTTGTCTCGATTCCATCTGAATAAGGAAATCGCCGAAATAATCCTTCGCATCGGGTGCGGGATTGACTGAATTCATACTGAATACCGTATCGTTAAGCAATCCGAGATTGATATCGTAACTTAAATTGTTGCTTGTATTCTTATCGCCTGTTATGGTACGGTTCTTTGAAATATTGAGATTTATACCGAAATCTTCACCGTATTCGACTTTTACGCTTCCCGAAGTAAATATCATCAGTATAAGGTCGTTGAGCTGGTCGGTTGCTTCGTTATCGTTAAGAAGCAGGTTCAACGCTTCGAGCAGGATATCTACCGTAAGTATAAGCCCCGCTTCTCCGCTGTCTATTCTTATAAGCGCTTCGAGCACGTCTTTACTGTTCTTCGTTGCCGAAGCGTTAAGAAGCTGTCCGAGCGGCGTTCCTTTTTCAAGCGCGGTTTCTCCGTCCCAGCCGTTCATAATCGAACTTATCGCGGCATTGAGCATACTGAGATTTTCGGTGGCGGTTTCTTCGTCATCCGCTATTCCCAATAATCCGAGCAGATAACTCATCGCGTCGAATTCGAGTTGCAGATTCAGTTTCATATCCAGTAACTCGATACTGAGATAAATCGAACCGTTATAAACGTATATTGCAATTATCTGTTGTTCGAATCTCTTGGTTTCGCCTCTTTCGTCGTTATCGATAAGCGCATATTCCATAACTATCGACGCGGCAAGAGATTCTTTAACCTGTTCCTCGTCTTCGCTTAACGCTTTTGCTATATCAAGCGCTATTTCCGCTTTAAGCGAACCGTACATAATATGCGTTTTGAGGAATTCGAGATAAATTTCGCTTATATTGAGACTTCCGAATACGATATTTACTATTTCCGCAATATCCGTTCTGCCTTCGCCGAATCCGAACGAGAAGAATCCTCCGAAACTGAGATACAGCTGCATTTTATCGTAATCCACGTATTCGCTCTGTTCGAGTTCGGGCACAAGGTCGTCTCTTATTCCGTCGGGGTCAACCTCCGCTCCGACGTAAATTTTTGACAACTCGACTCCCGCGCCGAGGTCGATTTCCGCAATATCTTTGCGCGTTTCCGCCGCCGCATTGTACGTCTTGGCAAACGCTCTTTCTATCATTTCCGTGCTTTCGGCAAAATCGGTCGTTTCTTTTCTCGCATTATATTTGACGGTATCGATATATTCGTCGAGATAATCCGCCATATCTGTAAATTCGAGACTACCGAGAAGTTCTTCTATCAATTCTTCCAACGGCTTGTCTGCCGACCCGCTGTTGATATTTTCAAGCAACGTCTTTCTTTCCAAGGCCTCTATGATTTGCGGATAATCGCTTTCCGGTCCGCCGTATTGTTTACGCCATTCCGTTGCGGTACAATCAAACGATTCCTCGGTTATCTCACATCTGTCCAGAACTTCCCTTGCTTTATCGATAACGGTTTTTGCTTTTACCGAATTAAATTCGGTATCGGCAGGGATAACGTTAACGAGAGTAAACATTGCTTTTGCCTTTACGTTATCGTTCTGCGAGGTTGCCTGTAACGAATATGCGTCCTCCAGTTCTTTCTTCGTCGCTTCGTCCAGAGCTTCGATTAAAGCTTTATCGGTCGTATCCGAAGTAACGGCTTTATAAGCTTCGTCAAAGTAATCGGCAAGATTTTCAAGACTTACTCCGCCGTAATAAGATTTCCACATATCTTCGGTTAGATATGTCGACGCATTGTAACACATATTTATTACGGCATAAACATTTTCATAAAGTTTCTTCGCCGTCTCGTCTGCTATTTCGTAATCTTGGCCGCTTATTGCATCGACAAGTTCTATCAAAGCCAACGCTTTTTCAAGGTCAGTCCCGCCGACAATTTCTGTATATCCTTCTACAAAACTCTTGTCGGTTTCGTCTGCCGAAGAATTCAGCGCATTATAAAGATTTTCAAAATCAACCGAAAGCAGATTGCGATATCTGTTGTATTTGTATACCAGATATACGGGAGTTTCCGTTACCGACGTATATCCGGCAAACACGGCTTTTACAATATCCGTTAATCCGGTTATACCGTAATCTTTCGAAGTAATCAGCCCTACAAACTCAGCTGCGGCCTTATATCCGTTCTCAATGTTTTCGTTTATAAAGCTATTTACGTCTTTTCCGAGTTTCGCTTTCAATTCATTAAACAATGCCGTAAGAGCGTCGGTTTCCACAAAGATATTAACCACATAGGATTCAACCGCGTCCCTGAACGCAATTTCTTTATTCTGAATTGCCGTAATTCCGTCGAATATCGTCTTGACGGCACCCGTTCTTTCGTTCGGATAAAGAATATAATCGTCATAGAACGTTGCGTCCAACGCCCCGGTCATATTGAATATCGTAGAATAGTCGCTTTCCCCAACCTTGGTATCGAGAACATAGGAAGTAAATTCAGAGAAAACTTTAACTATCGCAAAATTTGAAACCGCACCGCGTAATGTAAGATTTATCGAATCCGCACCGTAAACCGCACAAAGTATTTCACGAACTGCAAGCATTCCCGCGTAAACTGCAATATCTTCTTCGGTAAGACCGTAACTTTCGTCAAGTGCGGACAGGTTTTTAACGGCGGTATCATAAGATTCCGCAACGAGTTTCGCCAGTTTTACAAAATCGGTATACTGCGCGTCATAAGCTATTCCTTCCGTCTTTTTGATAATGTCGTTAATACCGGTAATATCCGATAAGCTTGCTCCGGGTACCATTACTTCGGAATATATTGCTCTGAAATCCGAATATACGGCATTATATATTTCGTCATAAGGCGTATTTTCAGATTCATAGTCGGATTTGTCCGCCAGGAATGTATAAGCATTCACGAACGCCGAATTTCTGTCTGCGACGTATCCCTTATCCGTTTCGCGACCGCACAGCAATTCGAACCACGTAAGAGTTTCTCCGTTTAACGTGTACCCGCTTCCGTCCGTTCCGTTTACAAATGTGTTATAGGCGTTCCATGCGTTAGTTAAATGCATTTCGACGTCGTTATTGGGATATGTTACGGAATTATTCTGACCGTATACATAGTTAAATAATACATAAAGCGAATAAGCGCCGGCGTCATCGCCGCTTAACCCTGCGTCGTATGCTTTTTTAGCCGCATCCGTGATAACTTTCACGAATCCGTCGTCTGTCGGCAAGCCGTCGACAGAAGCAAGAATATCGACAAAATATTGAGCGAGGTTTGCTTTAATTACACTAGGTCTTGTTCCCGCAATACCGCTCGAATAAGTCGCATTGTTCTGTATGTTTACGGCGCTTCCGATAATAGACTCGGCATTGGCTGCGATATAAGACGTCCTTTCGTCGCTTTGCGTGCCGAAGAACTCGCCGTAAACCGATAACGTATAATCGAACGGGTAATAACCGCCGTTACGTTCTTTGATTTTGTCATAGAATATCTGTGCAAAAATCGCAAGCTCTTCTCTGGTCATAAACAGGGTTTCCGCCGCGTTGGGGAGGGAAATTACCGTTTCTTTGTCTTTTTCCGAAGTCGTCGCCTCGTCCATACACGTATAAAGTATTACCGTATAAAGTACGCGGTCAAAAATTTCTTTTTCTTTTTCGCTTGAAGATTTTCTCATTTCGGCTACAATTTCATACCACTCTTCGGTAGTTCTGAGTTGCGTACCGTCGTTAAGCGTTTTTCCCTGTTCTACCATTCTGTCAAGCAAGCGGTATATAGTCTGTCCGTAATATTCGAACGTTAACGTCTCGGTCTCCGCCGCTACGTCTTCAAGTATCTTCCAAAGCGTTCTTCCCTTGCTTGTCTTGACGGTTTCTTCCTGCATCCATATTCCGTCGGTAAGATTGCCGTAAAGCTGATAATACTCGTAAACAAGCTCACGCACTTTTTCCGGCGTAGCCGGCGTTACACCCTCGGCAAACTTGATACGGTTCATTATTTCGTAAATGTTATCCGCAACTTTTTTCTTTTCCTCAATCTTAGGCGTATCCGCAGTATTAAGGTCGGAAAGTTTGTTAACGTCTTTTAAAGAATTGACGGAATTGATTAACGCTTCTATCTGACGGTATTGTTTTACGTAATCTCTGTTTTCCGACGGTTTTATGGCGTTATAATAGTATTGAAGCGCCTGCAAAGAGAATGTCGCAAACGTTGCGGTTTCCGGGTTTTCCGCCACTCTTTCCAATCTCCATGCGTTGAGCGCGTTTATCGCTTTTTCGGCATAACCGTATAAATCTGCCGCATTTGATGCCTCTTCGATAAGATTGACGAATGTCAGATTCTTTCCGCCGCTTGTCCTCGGGAAATCATAGTATCCGTTGTTAGGAACGCTGACCGTTCCCAGAAGCGTGCCGAGGAAAAGTCTGACGTCTTCGAGGTCTTCTTCCAATTGATTCTTAACAAGAGCATCCGCTTCCGCTACCAATGCCTTATATTCGTCTGTTTGCAGATATTCATTCAGCGCTTTTTCCTGCGCTTCCAACGCCGCTTGCGTTTCCTTTCCGCTGTCATCGGGATAATCTTCATTTTCCTGTGCGTATTGGAATGTTATGGTAAAGGTTTTGGGTGCCATTGTTTCATAACTCGTCTTTACCCACGGCTCTGCCGTTTTATCGGAAGAAGTATACCATTCTGCGGGTACCGCTTCTCCGGATTGTAAAACTATTTTCGTTCCCTGGTCTTCTTTTTGTACGGGATTTTTGAGAATTGTATCAAGACCCATTATTCTCCATATCGAAGCAGAACCTGAAAGAATAGACGAGTTCTTATTTCCCGGAACGCTCATCTTATACTCTACTTCGTATTCTACGGTTTCGGTCATTACTTTGTTTTCCCAACTTGAAGTTCCCGAATCGTCAATTTCCTTCGGCGTTGCCGTTCCGGTAAGATTTGCAAATACTCCTCCTTCGTCTTGGGAGAAATATGCCTGTATTTCTTCATAAAGCGCGCTTACCACACTTTGCGTTTCGCTGCTTGTCTTATTTATTTCGTCTTTCAGATTAGCCGTGATAACTTTATCAGCGTCTTCCGAAAGCGTTGATACAAGCGCCTTGTAATATTCGAGCGTTTCCTTACTTGTAAGCTCTCCCAAAGTTGCGTTCTTGGTATACGTTTCGTTTGCGAGTATTTCTTCAACTACCGAAGGTAAGTTCCCTTTAACGGTAACGAAATCCCTTATATCCCCGTCGAATTCGTAATAGAATTCTTTGAGCATTTCATAATCGCCACTGTCAAGACTTGCCGCGATTTGCTCCGCCTCGCGGTACATTGCTATTATCGCCGCGGCATTTTCTTTAAGACTCATTTTGTCATAAAGAATTTCGTATACCATCGTACGCAGCGTTTCGTCTATTACGGGACTTATACTCTCGTTCCCGCTTCCCACGCTCTCTTCATAAATATCGAGAACGAGTTCCCCTAACGCCTTGCTGTATTCTTCACCGTAAATCTCATAGTATATTTCGACGTTTTCTTTATTGAACGAAGATGTCGTACCTATAAGCGAACTTGCCATATTGTCGATAGTCTGATTTGCAGATACGAGAATTATATTCTTCAAATCGTCACGTATTTTTTCCGAACTGCGATAAATAAGCTCAAATACGAGACTGCTTCTCACCGCAACATATTCTTCATACATATCCGCAGTTGTCGAACTTCTCAGAATTTTGATATAAGCGGCGTCTTTAAGCGCGTTCTCGGGCGAATTTTCCGTATTCGCATCTTTAAGCACTTCAAGCGCGGAAACTGCGTTTTCATCCCAACCGCTTTCTGCCGATATCGAGATTAAATCTCCCTGCAATCCGAAATAGTAAGCGGCAAGTTCGAGCTCAGCCTTATGAATAAGTTCCGCGTCGGCATACATCAATGCCGCAATACGGGCAAAATCGTCGGCTGTAAGTATTCCGTTGTTCCCCGTTATGTATTTCCCGTCAAGATTGAATGAAAGATAGGATGCTCTGCACAAATCCGCCGCCGCAACCAATCCGGTATCCGCCGAACTTTCGGACAATTTCAGCAGAATTCCGTAAGCTACCGCATATCCGAGAATTTCATCGGTTATCCCCAATCCTTCCACAGAAGATTCTATCTCTTCAAACACATTTGCAGAAGTAGTTTTCAGAGTGGTTTTCGCCGTAAGATACGACAATGCCATATTATAAACGTTGTTTTCGGTAAATCCGGCAACCACCATTCCTTCGATAACGGAGGTTATCGCGTTAGGCGCGTATATTTTCACCGTAACGCCTTTGAATACGTCGGTAAGAATTTCGTCCGTTACGCTTCCGCCTTCGGATGATATTTCTTCCTTGGCTTTGTTGTAATCGTAATAGATATTTTTAAGTACATAGAAAAGAACTTCTTTGTCTGTTTCCATCAGACTCGTATAAAGTTTTCCGCTTATAGCCGTACCCGAGATATACGTTTCGACATTTGCAAGGAATTCTTCTTCCGTCGCCGCGTCAAAATCGAGACCGCCTATCAGCTCGTCCCATGCCTCGGCGCTGAACGATTTATCGAGATAATTGGTATAAATCTCGCTTCCTTCGAGGAACTGCACGAGAACGGCTTTGTTTAAAGCGTATTTTTCGTCGAAAAGCCGTCTGTAATCCGATTCCGACGGAGCCTGTCCTTCGTTAAGTCCCGGGATAGCGTAACCCGCTTCATAAAGTTCTTTACCAATATAAGCAAGAACCTGTCTCAGAACTTCGCCCGGCACGCCGCCGAAAATATTTTTAACGTCGACAGCCGCATTTTTCATATCGAAAACGATATCGAAAGCGAGATTGATTTCCGTATCGGTATCGAGAACGACCCTGCCGCCGGACGCGTCTGCGCCTGTAAGTACGTCAAGAGCATAAGCTTCAATACCGCTTGTAACGGCACTCAGGAAATCTCCCGCTTCGTCAAAAGCAGCCTCGGCATCTCTTCCCCCGACGTCGATTTCGTCGGTCAGATTGCCTTTAACCGTAATGGCAACGGCTTTGGGGTCGGCATAACTGTAAACCGTAACGTCTTTCCAAAGTTTCTGTTTATAAAGTATCTCGCTGTCGTTGCGCATACCGTCGACGTCTGCCGCCGCGTCGTCTTCCAAAAGCTCCGCCCATCTTTCGTAAGCAACCGCTTCTACCGGTCTGTCTCCCGCAACTCCGACGGCATATTCCATAGCATAAAGAAGGTATGCTTTTTCAAGCGCCGCCTGCGCATATTCGTCCATATTCTGTTCGGTTAAGTTTCCTGAAACTTCGGCAAGACTCTCGTCGATTTCGGCAACTTTTTCGTTCCACGCTTCAACCAGTAATTCGTCGTAAATTTCATCGTACTCGTCGCTGTGGATAATCAGTCCGCTCACGTCGGATATTTCGTCGCCTATAAGCCTTAACCATGCGTCGCGCGCAATTAGCAGGCCTTTAAGATATGCCGTTACGAAATCTTTCAACGCCGCAAGCATTATATCGTCTGCCGCTTCCTTATTTATACCGTATGTTTTTTCCATATACGAAACAAACAAAGGCTTTGCCGCAGGCGTATTTTCTGTTTCATCGCCGTAAATATACTGTCTGAACGCTGTTACCGCTTTCGCTTCTTCTTCGGAAGTCACATTAACCTTTCCGTCGTAACTCTTTATGAGGAGATAATCGTACGCCGCTATTTTGCAATCTTCTTCGTCGTAGAATTTGTATCTCGATTTGAAGTTTGCAATTACCGTTTCCGGTATCAACCCTTTAATGTCAAAATCATAATATCCGGAAGCTTTTTCCGCGTCGCTTACGGTATAAAGCGCATAAATATCGGTAAACGCCGCCATTTCACGCGCAAAATCGTTGACGGTCATTCCGTCGGAATTTATCTGATAAAGATATCCCTGCCCTGCGTTATTTTCGTCTATGAACATATCCGAAGTGAACATTTCGATTTTATCGGAAGTCATACCGAAATAATTTTTGGCTTCGGAAATAAGCGTATTCATCTGATTGAAATCGTTATCGTTAAATACCGTGGAAGGAACGGTGAGCCTCAACCCGAGCTCAACGTCATATCCGAAAGTAAGTCCTGCGGTAGGATTGCTTACGAGGGAAACCATATCGATGATGTCTCCGAGCCCTTCGCTGCCGAGAATATATCTTACAACGCTCTTTACCGCGCCGTAAACAACGGTAATCGCGAGTCCGTCCTTTCCGCTCAATGTCATTTTTATATACTGAGCCGCAAGCTCTTCATCGGTCATTGTGGGCGAACCGTTTTTGGCTTCCGCAAGCGCGTAAACGAATTCTGACACGCTCTCAGTCATAACCGACGCCTGTTCGGCAACGTACGAAGCGCTGTCTTCCCCGCCGAGCAGACCGCTTATAATGTCTACCGCGCCGGATATCTTACCTTTGCCGAGAGTTTTATTAAGTCCCGTCAAGTCAATGTAAACGTCTCCGCGAATAAAGGATATTACTATATTTCTCGTTTCTTTCCCTTCGCGGATTATGCTTACCGTGAGTTTTGCCTGTAACTGCGTAAGCAATGTAGTTAAATCTTCGGGCAGAATGTCGCCGAATCCTTTCGTTCCGGAAATAATATCGTTTATAAGCGTTCCGATTTCAAAATCGATATCGACGGAAATTTCAAATCTCACTTCTTTGCTGTCGAGAATATCTATAACCGCTTGAAGTTCTTTCGAAAGATTGAGATTGATATCCATCTTTTCAAGCAACGTTACGATAATTTCTTTAAGTTCGTAGGTTCCCTTTTCGTCCCCGATATCTATATAGACGCTCGCCCCGAAAGTAAGCGCGTTAACTTCTTTCAACTCTTTGAATTCCGTGGGCGACTCCGGCGACCAGTCTTCGAGATTTCTGAACCCGATATAAATGCCTCTTACGCCTACATGGAGAACCATCGTCGCGTTGACGTCGCTGTCGCCTCTGCCGGAATCTAAAATCCCGTCTCTGTCGGTGAAAATATTACCTGCCGAATCCACCGCGACGTTCAATCCGAGACCTAAACTGATAGCGTCTCCGCCTACCTGTATCGCCTCGATATAAAGCTCGACCAATGCGTCGGAGAATATCGATAAATCGCCGAATCCGAGAATACCGATGAGAGAATTTATCGCCGCTTTCTCTATCATAAGGTAAATACCGTCTCTGTCGCCGTAAATCGTCGCGCCGAGAAGAGATTTACTCACAAGCCCGCTTGTCGTGGCATACCAGGCTTCGGCAATGGAATTCCAACGGTTTTCCGCTTCTTCCCCTTCTCCGAAAACTAGCGAAGCCGCGTCGTCAAGACGGATTTTCTGAATCCCGAGTTCGCTTAAATCTATATAAAGGCTTCCGTCATAGTAAGTAATGGTTGCCCAAACCTTATTTTGCGCTTCTTCGTCCCCTAGAGAATCGTCTTCGTCGGACGTATGCCATGCTCTTATCTGTATTCTTACGGTAGAGCCTTCTATTATGTGCGTGAGGAAATCCGAGTCGGAGCCGTCGCCCACGTCGATATCCGCGCCTATATCGATAGCCACCGTCATATCGTGGTTATCGTAGATTTCAAACAGTATCTGTCCTATTACCGAAGCGAGATTTCCTTCTTCGGTAAGAGAATTGAGTATTTCGGTAACGGGAGATTTATTGAAGTCCTGTTCGCCTATCTCTTCGGCTTTGAATTGCAGTTCGAGCGTCGTGGATAAAACGATATTCGGTAATTCTTCGCTTATTTCCGCATAAAGCTTATTCCCGTTCTCGTCTACGGGAAGTTCAAGGCTGTTTTCAAGACTTGCGTTGCTTTCCGCTCCCAGAACGAATTCGTTCTGGTCAAGAGACAGATTTAACGTATGAATTCCGAAATCGAGTCTTACGCCGGTTGAATCAGTGCCTTCGCCCTCTTCTCCGAGAGAGTTAAGCGCAATTGAAAGTCTGATAAGGTCTCTGTCGGAATCGTCGAAATCTTCGTTAACCATATCGTCGTCAACCGCAAATATATCGACGCCGAGTTCGATATCGACGGCCTGACTTGCGTAATCTTCGATTATTCCTAGTCCTGCAAAATTAAGTAACGCATAAATTGCTCCGGAAGCAATCGTCGTGGTCAATCCCGCGTTACTGAGCTCAATGGTAACGGCTTCGTTCTCGGAAGCGTCCCCCGACGCCTGTGACGCGAGGTCTTTCATTGCGCCGTACGCCGCCGCACTGCCGATAAGTCCGCCGATTGAAGTTACGTAATCAGGGTCGTAAGGCGCGAGCGCCTGCGCAGCTCCTCCGCTCAGAAGATTTCTCACATATTCTATTGCGTCTCTTATTATGAGATGCTGGATATTGAATCTGCTGAAATCCACATATACGAAGTTTTTGGCTTCCCCGTCTTCTTCGTCGATATAAGACCCGAGCGCTATCTGTAATACTTTTCTTTCGCCGCTTCCTTCAAGCGCATAAAGCGTTATTGCAAGGTCGGTTGTACTGAATCCGCCTTCAAATAAATCAAACAGATTTGTTCTTGCTTCTATTTCCAGACGGAAATCCTTTGAAATGCTTTCAAGCGTCTGTAATATAAGATTGAGACCGATAAGATTGCCGTTTAGTTCGATATTAAGTCCGAGTTCGGTCATCAGTTTATCGATAAGTTTTTCGAGGTTGTAAGTGGTCTGGTCAACATCGAGGCTGAAATCGAGTTCGAGCGAAGCGTATACATATTTGAAATCGGCATTGAAATCGGCAAAGTAATCAACGGGTTTGGACGCGAGATAATCGCTTATATACTGCGTTTCCATTCCCTGTTCATACATGCCGGTTTCGGTAATTTCCTGTTTCGTATATACGGGTTTGTCAAGTTTATAATCGTCGAGATAAAGTCCGGCTCTGACGAAAGCAAGACCTATTTCAAAGTTACCGAGCCAAGCTCTTACGCTGATTAACTTATCTTCATGAAGAAGTCCGACCTGCGCAGTTCCGACGCCGTTCGCGGTATTTATTATCGCGTCAGGTATATCTGAATACGAATTTTCGTAAATTTCGTCCAGAGTTACCGATAATTCGTCTTCGAATTTGACAAGCGTCCAGGTAGTAAGTCCGGATGCGTCTTTGTCGCCGTCTTCGAACTCGATATGATATACTATATCGAGCTCTGTAATTGCGCTGTCGAGAACGTACTTGCAGTTTCTTTCTATAATATATCCGTAACCTTTTTCGGAAATGTTTTTAACGTCGGCATAATACGACGCCCAGGCATAGTATCTGTATGCGTCGTTATTGAATCTTGCCTGGTCTCCCGCAATGGTATTTCTTGCCGCGCCGAGGAATTCGTCTATGTGCGTTGTTTCCAATCCGCCGGTTTCAACGAGATATTCCCACACATACGCCTTGAACGTCTGACTGAATTTGGTTCCGTTAAACGCGTCGTATTTTTCTTTTATTGTAATATTTTCATAATGGCTGACGCCCGAAGCTACCGTTGTCGTAAACGGATACTCGGTAATTTCTTCCCCAATCGCGCTGAACATATTGTAAGCGCTGTTGTTTACGTATTTAAGCGCGGAAATAATCTGCGAATAAGCCGTCTGATATCTGGAAACGATATCCGACCAGGTTTTTGCGCTTGCGTCAACGTCGCTCGTCGCTTCGTATCCGTCAATATACGCCTGTCTCCAACTCGTGAACAACGTATAATCCGCAGTGCTTATACGGAAATCTCTTTCCGTCGTACCGTTCTTTGCGGGAGGCAATCTGTATGTACGGCTTCCGTTATTTTCGGTCAGAAGGTCATACGCTATCTGCTTATTATAAGTTTCTTTGTTTGTAGGATGCGTATTAAGGTCACGCGCCGTCGAATATACGCTGTCAAGAACGTAAATCATATCTTCGACATACTGAACATAAGCGTCCAGTGCGGCGGCTTCCGAATAATAATCCGAATATTCTACGGCGGCAAGCGTAACGCTTCCGGCATCGTCGAGCGCCTGTTCGAGAGAGTTCCCGAGGTCGCCTATAATTCCGCCCAATGCTCCCGTCTGCTGTATATTAAGTCCGGTATATTTATTGAATTTTTCGAGCGTTACGGTTTTTTCGTCTTCCGCAGTCAACGGATAAACCGAAATGACTTCGTCATATACCGCGCCGCTTATCGTCCAATAATATCCGTCCCACGCAACCGCCTGTAAAATTCTTTCGTCGCTCGAATTCGATAACGAATACCCGTCAACCGACGCTTTGGCCGCTACGTTTTCGTATAATTTTTCCGCTTCGTTTTTCTGTTGCGCAGGCAGTATGGTTTTGCTTTCCAATAACCCTATCCACGCATTGGCTTTATCTCCCGCTTCGCTTTCAAGCAAGGATTCCATATTCTTTGCAATGGTTTCGTAAACCTTTTTCTCGTTCTCGTATTCTGCCTCTATACGGCTCTCCATCAAAGTTTCGAACGCTCTGCGGCTGATACTCTTAACGTCGTTGAATCCTTCGTCGAGGATTTTTATAAGAACCCCCGCAACGGCGGTAACCGTCATTCCGTATCTGTTTCCGACAACGATGGCAATAAAGTCTTCCAGGGTTCCGCCGTCGGCGTTGGACGCAATCAATCCGTCGGCGCCTTTATAATCCTTTCTTGCGGCATTAAGCGCCTCGTATCCTTTACCGAGTCCGCCGTATGAAGCTATATGATTCTCGCTCGCAATTTTTATTTCATCGAGTGAATTGTATTTCAATTCGACTTTTTCCGCCATATCCGCGGCTTTGAGCGCGGTATAAAGCGTGAACATATCAAGCTGAGCTTCTTTTTCTGCCTGCGCTTTCGCCGCAGCGGTTTCCTCTTCGCTCGTTCCGAATAATTTGCTCAGGCTTGCCCATATATCCGAACCCGTTGCGGTCAGATTTATTATCTTTATCGGACTTATATGTAAGCTTGCCATATCCACGTACAACGACAGATATTCTTCGTCGTCGTCGCCTTTTTCTTTAATAAGATAGATTCCTACGATAACCGTTTCTTTTTCTATAATTTCGTTTCCGTCCGGGTCAAGGATAGGTTCGCCTTCCGCGTCAACGGCTTTTTCTCTCGACACTATTTCGATATACGCTTCCGCTCCCGCCGCGCTTATAATTTGCGGTATGGTGTATCCGAGCGCTTCGTACATCGGTTTTCCTGTTGTTTCTTCCGTTCTTATGAGATTATATATACTCATTACGTTAACCGTTGCGTCTATGTAGAAATACAAATCCGCGCTTACGGTCTTCGTCGTATCGATAATTACGTCGATATTGAAATCGTCGCCGAGGAATATACGCAACAAATCTCCGACGTTGATTGTCTGCTTATCTTTATTATCGTTGGGTTTTTCCGAACCCATACTGCCTTCGATTTCACCTTCTTCTTTAAGCGTATCCGAATCTTTCGCTTCGAGTTCGAGCTGTCCTTCTACCGAAAGTTTCAACGTCGTGTCCCACGCTTCGTCGATGGTGGTGTAATAATTGTTATATGCGCCGTTTTCGTCTTTCTCGTATTCTTTTATTACAAGGCGTTTGTTTCCGCGCGCTATATCTACCGACGGAGTTTCGATAGCTATTTTCAGTTCAAGAAGATTTTCAAGATTGAAATCGATACCTATAAGGTCGTATTCCTTTTCATCTTCGTTATAATCGAACAGATTGACTTTAATTTCCGGAGAATATCCGGGATAATACGGGTCGTCCGAACCGCCGTCGGGGTTTTCGCCGAAATAATCCTCGATTCCGCTGAGTCCTAGTCCCGTGAGTATCGAATACAGCGCCGCACTTGTTATTTGCGCCACTATAACGTCGTGATTTTTTCTCGCGTCTATTCCGATAAGGAATTTTCCGATTTCGGAAAGCGCGGCGCTTCCGTCGGAAGAATCGGCGTTATTGGCTCTCGGCGCGGCGGAAGATGCCGTTTCCTCTTCTTCTCCGCTACCGGTTATAAACAGTTTCGAATAATCTATTCCGAAACTCTTTCCTATCGCTATAACGAACTCGCTTACGTCGTCGAGAACGATAGGTTCAACTCCGAGGAACGCAAAATTAAGGTAAATTCTGCCGTATATCGGGCTTTGACCTTTGCTTTCGTCACCTTCTTCAAGCGTTATATACAGACTCATGACGTTGCCCATATAATAATCGCCGCAGCGTCCGTACAATTCGTTCCAATGTTTTTCGTACAATTCCGCGTCGGTAATCGCACCGTATAATCTTGCCATATTTTCGACGTCTTCCATTACGGAAACGAAATATCTCGGATTTCCGCTTGCGAGTCCTTCCGCTTCGGTATCGTAAACCGTGCCGTCGCCCGATTCGCTGTCAACGCTGTTTCTGAGCAGCTCCCACGCATATGCGTAGTCTATCGCACCGGCAGAATCTCTCGCTTCTTCCGCAATCTCATCCATAAGTTCGCGCCAATACGTCATCGAAACGTAAATATCGTGATTTTCTTTCGACGTCAGGGTAAGATACAGTTCGATATTCTGCAACGAAGTTATGGTTGCAAGATTAAGATTTGCCCTTATTTCGAGATAATTGGTCTGAGCGAATATATCTCCTTCGTCAATTCCGACCTGCAATCCTATTTCCGGGTCACGGTCGAACGCATATCCGTAAAGTATTTTGAAGAGATAATCGAAACTGAATTTATCGTCAAGTCCGCTGAGTTCGAAAGCGGCGTAACCGCCTATCGCGGCACCGATATTTGCCAGTTGTTCAACCGATTTGAAATCCTCTTCGACAGGCGGAACTATCTCATTTGTAAGTCTGAGATTGACTTCGCCTACGCCTATTTTTACTTTACTCTTTTCACCGTCGCCGTTAGAGAGATTAACGTTGATGTCAACGCCTAAATTGTCATCGAAATTCAATGCAAATCCGATATCGAAATCGATTTTGTTTTCGAGTTCTTCGGTTAAATCGATTCCCATAAACTGATTAAGCACGTTAAGCACGGAAGCTTTTGCGACGCTCACGCCGAGTTCGCCTTTACGGAAAAGAATGTCGATATAAGTTTTAGCCGTAATGGGGTCTCCGGAAGCGTTATTTGCTCTTCCTCCGGCGTTGGACGCACCGTTTAACGTTGCAGAATCGGACGCTTTCGCGGAATTCATCGGTCGGCCGTCTTCGTCAAGCCCGAAGAACTTATATACCGACTTTATCATATCCGACCCGAATAAATCCGTGCCGAAATATTTGAATAAATCCGTCCAGATAACGGTCACGTCTTCAAATTTTACCTGTCCCACTCCGAATATATCCGTATCTATATACACGGCTCCGCGGAATTCGTTATAACTTGTATTTACCGACCCGTCGTAATAGAACACGAACACTTCTTCCGAAAGCGCACGTTTTTCGTCGTTGGTAAGAATTTCGGTAATATCGAGATTTTCGTCTATGATATAGTCGTTTTCCGACCCTATCCATCTCTTTATGGAAACTTTCAACGAACTCGAATAAATATTGTTTATATCAATCCACGCTTCCGCGTCGATAAACAGCGTAGCGTTTATGTTGTCGAAAAGTTGAAGGAAGAACTCGATACCCAGTTCGTTAAGGTCGACTTTAACCGAACCCGACAGAAGACTGTCCCAGCTCAGCGCATAATGCGTCGCGTCGCCGTAAACGATATTGATATAAGCTTCGTTGTCTTTTATCTTTTCGGCATTGATGGTCTCCCACGTTTCCGCGAACACGGCGTCCATTTCGGCTTTCTGAGCCTGTTCTTCCTCCGTAAGATTCGCTCCCGAATATCTGCTGTAAACTTCGTCCCACGCAGCCTTTTTAAGCGTTACTTCTTCAGTATTCGGATTTCTCGTCAATATTTCGTTATAAATACTTTCCAATTCTTCCGATTTGAAGTTGGAATTACTGAGGAATCTGTTAAGAAGCGCCGTAAGGTCATAATCGGTGGTTGCCGTTTCCCCCGCTTCTTCCGCAAGACGGTCCACTACGTTTTGAAGGGTAAGCCCGATTGACGCCTCAACGTAAAGCGCGTCCGGAATACCGACCATTCCTTCTTCGTCAAATTCTTCGTTTATTACAACTTCGTATTTATCCCTTTCTTCCGGGTCAACGCTGACTTCGAGATTTTTGATACTTAAACTGAGAGAATAAATTTCACCCATTTGAAGCATAAAGTCGAGTTTTAATCCCGCGCTGACGTCAACGCCCAATCCGAGATAATTTATTTCGAGCAATTCTCCGAGTTCGGCATATCCCAATCCGGTTATAACCGCGTTAATTACTTCTTCAACGAGTTCAAAGGTAATTTTACCTTTATTGAAGACGAGTTGAAGCGCGATAGCGCCTTCGTCGGTGAGGTATGATTTTTTCCCGGGTTTGTCCGGACCGATAATCGTTGCCGCATTGGACGGAGCAAGCTCTTCGCTTCTGTTTTCCATAACCGCCGCATAAGACGCGGTTTCGGTGTAAACGGCATTGTTTGCCATGGTTCTCGTATTCATAATCGACAACATCGTGAACGCAATGATGCTGTCACTATACCCGCTGTCAAATCCCGCGGCGGCAGATTCAGCCGCCACATAATCGTCGACGAGTTTAACCGCCGCTTTCTCATATCTTTCAGCATATTCGCGGCTCGCTCTTATTTCCGCGACCGTCATTGTCGCATAATCTCCTCCGAGCGCGCGTAATTGGTTTACTATCTGAGTGGAAAGTTCGCTTAAATCGGTTATATATTCACCCGAATTAAGATAAAGCTGTCTGAAATATTCTTTCTTTGCCGCCACGTTTTCCTGATACGCATTATTCATAAATGCGTCGGCGCCGGTATTTTTTCCTCTCGTGGCATTCCAATATCCGACGTATTTGGCGATGTATTCGTTATATCCGTCAAAGGTATTCGCCTTGATTTTCGCTTCGAAAAGGTCGTAAACAAATTCCGATTCGCCGTAACTGTTTGTTTCCATTTTATCCTGCAAATCGGCTATGTTTATTCTCACCATCGTACCTTCCCTCAATATAGGCGAAACCGACAAATATGAACTTTCGTCTTCGTAAATTCTTATGGTACCGTCGGAAAGCACTTCGTAATGGTCATATCCCGGCAACAGTTTCAACGTATTGTCGTTCGTCGTCGCGATAAAATATTTATTGAGTTCGGTAACAAGATAGAGATAAATTCCGTAATGTTCTCTTAAATTTCCGTAATAAAGTCTGGAATAATCCCTGTCGTCCTCGTTTTCCGCGGCTTGAAGAATTCTCTCGTTCCAAACAATGTATTTATAAGTCGCCGTGGGGAAGTTGGATTCGTAATAACCTGCGCCGGCACCGACAGTATCCCTGTACTGCGTGTACTGCGACGAGAGGAAATACGAAAGCATCTCTTGCCTGTAAGCTTCGTCAAGGAACGCTTCTTCTTCCATGTAAGCATAAATTTCCGCACCCGTGGACGCGTCGGAAACATATGTCTCCGACCACGCAAGGTCAAACTGAGCGGCACGGATACTGTTATAAGTGTTTCTCACGTCGGAAATACTGAGAAGGTCCACTCCGAGATAGCTTAAATCGACAAACGCCTGGTTGTCTTTAAGGTAGACGCCTATAACGACTTCGTATTGTCCGCCGTCGGAAGCGATGAATCCCGAACCGTCGGGAGAAGCCTTATCAAAGATAACGACGCTGATTTCGCTGTTGAAAATATCGGCGATATTGATAGTTCCCTTAATCGCCACGCCGAGAGCAAGCCCCTGCACGCCGTTTCCTGCCGTCGTCGCGAGATAATCGTTATAAAATCTTACTATAAGCGTTCTTAAAAGCGCGTCGAAATCGGCGATGGCGTCGCTTCCTACAAGCTCCGTAAGAATATCGTAAATTTTATCCCATTCTTTTTCATCTTCGGCAGCGCTCACGGCAAGTTCAAGTTCGAGATTAACGGAAACTTCGAGATTTGCCGCCCATTCGTCTATCGGGGTATAATCGGTTTCCGCGAACGTTCCTTTAAGGCTGACCGCGTCCGTTCTCGAAATATTAACGGTATCGATGAGTACGAGGTCAATATAAAAGAATTCCTTTTTAACGTCGGCATAATCGATAATACCGACATGCGCTCTGACAAACTCTCTGTCTTTAAGTTTTTCGTTGAGCGTAAGCGTGGAAATATCAATAATTTGTCCGTCTTCGGTTACGCCTTGACCGTCGCGAACGGTATAAATCGTTCCGTCGGCAAGCTGATAAAGCTTTTCTCCGTTTTCGTTAACGGCATGTTCCGTTCCGAGATGGAGATAAAGCGACCCGTCGACTTCGGGCAGCGACCCTTCAATCATAAGCCCCGCCATACCGAGAACGACGGCAAAGATGTCTCTGTTGACAATGACTCCGAGCGCGCCGTCCTGTATCGTAACGGAAGACACCATTCCCGCAACGAGGCTCAGAATCGAATTTTCTTCTTCTTTAACTTCTATACTTTCCCCGTCGTCGCCAAGCGTAAGCAAATCGTCGTTGAGATAGAATGCCTTTCCTTGAGCTTCCGTACTTTCGTCCTTTTCGTACCCGATAACGCCGAGATAGGTAAACAGACTCGTTATATCGAATCCCTGCCCTTCGAGCATTGCGGCTATTCCCGTGTTTTTGATACTGAGTTTAGGAATCGACCCTTCGATGATGTTGGTAACTCCCAAAGCGTTATTAAGCTGATAAGTCATATCCCTTTCGGCATTGACCTGTGTGTTTATATAAAGAGTATCGTCTCTGCTCGTATAATAAACTTCAAGGAACGGAGTTTCGTCGATTTTCGTCCCGTCTCTTTCAAGGAAATACAAGTCGATAACCGCCGACGTGGACCCGAGATTGACAAGAGAAGTAGCGACCTGAATTTCGTACCCTATCCTGAGTTCGCTTCCGCTTTCGATTCCCACCGACGCATAGAGTTTTCCAAGGTTTATACCCATCTGAGCAAAAACGTTTTCGGTAAGATACGCCATAACCGAATCGAGATTAAGCGAAGTACCTTCGTCCGCGCCGAGGGCGAAACTTCCCGACAGCGCAACGGCATAAGCGAGGGTTTTACTCAATTCCTGATATTCTCCGCGAAGCATAGTAGCTTCGTCTGCATCCGGCACTTCGAGATTTTCGTCAAGTCCGAGCGCCGAGAAATCGAAATCGGGACGTTCGAAATATCCGATTCCCGTATTATAAGTGCCGTCCTCGTTCTGCGAGCCGATACTTACCGCAAGAGAAGTGTTCTCCGTAACGTCGACGCCGAGTTTAATCGAACTGAGCGGATTCTTGAAATCAATCGACAGAGCAACCTGTTTAAGTCCGATACCGTTTTCGTAATGCAAAGTACCGTCGTCCTCTTCCACGAGAGTCATTCCGCCGACAAACATCGACGCCACGGTATTTAACGCGTAGTTATCGAGATTTATAGAGAAAATACTCGAACCGTCCCTCTTGGGAAGATTCAGATATTTATATCTGCCGTTTTCATCGGGCTGAGCTTTTTCGGAAATAAGCAGTTCAATCAACGCCATAACGTCTACGCCTAACGGCTCGGTAATCTCAACGCTCGACGCGTTGGAAGCGGCGTTTCGTGAAGCCGTGGTATCCCCCCGGTACGGGTCGATAAACGTCATAATCTCTTCTCCGATAAGCCCCGACAGACTCTTCGTAAGGTCTAATGCCGAAAGTTTGGTGTTCGGCAGGAACGGCTGTCCGCCGCTTTTAAGATTATGGAAATCAAAATATATCGTATTAAGGATTTTAACCTCGGCACCGCCGTCTATAACGGTATTGTTGAGGTCGGGCACAAGGTATACGGCAAACACTTCGCGGTCGTTATACCCTAATTTAATTTTCGCATAGTTATTTGAATTGTCGAACAAATCGAGACTTGCCGCAATTCCCAAATCGAGAACGTAACTCGTTCCTCCGCCTACGACAATCGGAATTTCCCCTATTGCGCCGAGGTCGAGAATGTTCCCCATCAGTTTCGTCAGAGTAAGCACGTCGTCTTCCGCCGAATCGTTGTCTACGGCTATCTGCATATTGGCTTCGATATTGGTAAGACTTCCTTCCGTGTAAGTAGTCCCTTTTCCGCCTTCGCCGAGGTTATACCCGGCAAGAGAAATGGAAACGCGTTTTTCGTTGCATACTTCCATCACCAAAGGCGTTGCCGAGATAAACACGTCGAATTCTCCCGTATCGGTGGTAATGTCTATTCCCATTCCGTTAAAGACGTATTTATATCCCGTTCTCTTGTCTCCGGGGAGCACGACGGGTTGCATTTCGGTAATGGCTTTTAACGCGAAAGTCACGCTCGGCCAGTCTTTTTCTATGATATCGACAAGCCCGAATCCGATTGTATCCTGTAAAATGTGGTCGAGATTAGGTAATCCGAACGCTTCCCAGGAAAGTTCTATGTCTATAACCCCCAGAAGGCTGATTCTTCCCGACGATATCATTCCGAGAATCATATCGGCGTTAAGATATTCGTTCACGTACTGATATTTCGGAACGGTAACCGTCTGTTCCCTTCCGTCGACGGAATCGGTGTATGTATATTTATCGTCGGAATACGACACCACATATTCGGAATTAAACAGAACCATCCAGATAATCGACGTATACTGTTTGATGGCGTCGATATCGATATTCGCCTGCAAAGCGTTCCCGAGAAATTCGGGAATATCGGTTTCGTCGGCGGTACCCATTTTGAGCAGGGAAACCAGCTCCTGTCCGATTCTGGTCATATTGATTTGCTCGGTGTAGAATTTTTTCGTGCCGATTGAAACATATGTAGTGGAACTGTAATAATAAAGGCCTAAAAGAACGGCGCCTTTGTTTATATCGCTGAGTTCGATGAAAACGACGCTCTGACTGTTATCTTTAAGAGAAATATTGGCCATGATGCTTAAAGAATACTCGACAAGCTGTTTCGGGTCGGTGGTATATGTAGCTCCGGATTTTTCATAGGAATGGTACTGGAATTCCAGCATTGTGTTGATACAAAGCCATTCCGGGTCCACGTATACTTCCTGGTCGAGGTATTGCATCGACTCCTTGATATAGGCGAAGGCTTCGCTCTGAGACATCGTCAGAGGCTGAACCTTGTTGTCGTCGCCGCCTATCGGTTTATTGGGGTCAACCTCATCGGTTTTTTGACGCTCCGAACACGCTACAAGACTCAGCGCAAGCAGCACGCACACAAGGAGCAGGAAGATTTTGAAGAGATTTTTAGATTTTGTTTTCATGGCCGTTCTCCGTTTTTCTTTTCATAAGGCAACCGCTCAAAAAGCAAAAAGAGCATAGTTACCCCTTATTCTTCGCACTCACATTATAGCGTACGCACAGCCGAAAGTCAATGTTCTATTTTATTATTTATAATATTTAAGGCAAAATTAAGCCTCGTGCCGCCCGCTTTCCGCAACCTTAAACTTATGCCGATAAAAAACGCAAAAAATCTCTTATGCCGCAGGCGCAGCCGCCTCGCTTGACAGCGCGGAAAGAATGGTTTATCATAGGTTGAAAAGAGAAAAAATATATCCAAAAAGCCGAAAAAACGACAATCCCGGTAACGGCGCCAAAAACGACAATCCCGGTTTTACAGACTAGAAATTAAGCTTCTGCAATGTCGGATAAATGCGATTAAAGAAGCCCTTATGGCGTAATTATGGATACGGAACTTTGTAAAAATGTTATGGAATAAAAACGGGCAATCGGCGGAGACGGCGGAAATCAACGTTAAAACCGCATACCCACAAAAAGTACGGAACCGCACGACAGACAAAAAAACCGAAGAAATAGCGGGTTTAAGATTATAAAAGCGTATACGGAGGATATAATATTCGTACACCCGTAAAAAATTCCGAATCGGGAAAAAGGAGCGATAAAATTATGAAGAAAATAATAGCCGTCATCGGAGACGCGGCAATAGAAGAAGGCGGATTGAAAGAGAAACTGGCGTTTGAAACGGGAAAACTTCTCGTTGAAAACGGGTACAGAGTTCAGAGCGGAGGATTGAAAGGCGTAATGAACGCGGCGTTCAGGGGAGCGAAATCCGCAAAGAATTACCGCGAAGGAGACACCGTGGCAATCGTCCCGTCGTTTGACAGAACGGCGGCAAGCAGGTACGCCGACGTCGTGATTGCGACGGGACTCGATATATACCGCAACGTTATAGTCGCAAACGCCGACGCGGTGATAGCCGTGGGAGGCGGAGCGGGAACACTCAGCGAGATTGCTTCCGCCTGGGCGCTTAAAAGGCTTATCGTCGGGTTTGCAAACGTCGACGGTTGGTCGGCTGAACTTGCGGGAAAACGCGTCGATTCGAGGGTTCGTTATCCTTCCGTTCCCGAGGACAAGGTTTATCCGGTCAACACCGCGGAGGAAGCCGTCGCGCTCATTAATGAAAAACTCGAAATGTACGATACCGTATACAACGGAATAAAGGACTGACTTAAACAAATGAATTACACGCATATTTTCTGGGATTGGAACGGCACTCTTCTCGACGACGTCGATTATTGCATAGCTACCGTTAACCTTTCCCTTTCGGCAAGAAATATGCCGCTTATGGACAAAGAAAAATACTGGAAAGTTTTCAGATTTCCGATAAGGGATTATTATAACGACCTCGGATTTTCTTTTGAAAAAGACGACTACGAAACTCTTGCCGAAGAATACAACCGAAACTATGCCGCAAACAACGGAAACTTACATTTAAGAAAAGACGTAAAAGAAGTTCTCGCGGTATTCAAAGGTAAAGGCATACGTCAATACATACTGAGCGCAAGCGAAAGAACGGTGCTTGAAACGGCGCTCGAAAAATACGGAATAGCGGGATATTTCGAAAAAGTACTCTGCACGGACAACTATCTTGCGGAAGGCAAAATCGGATACGGAAAAGCGTTTGCCGCGACTTTGCCGCCACAAGCGAAAACGCTGTTAATCGGCGACACGGCGCACGACGTCGAAACTGCAAAAGCAATAGGCTCGGACTGCATACTGCTGCGCGGCGGACACACTTCCGACGAAAAACTCGACGCGCTCGGCGTCACGGTTGCCGACGGCTTACACTCGCTTTACCCGATTATACTCGGCGCGGAAAAACGCGGCATAACGCCCCATTTCAATCCGACGGTTCCCGATTCGTCCGAAAAATATTCCTTCGATATTTCGGAAGCGGAAATATCGGATTTCCGCACTAAATACAAGGATTTTTACGACGACCTGAAAAACACAAACAAGACGGAAGACTGGTAAAATCTGTTTGCGGTTTTACCCGAAAATTCAGCAAAAAACAAAAAATCGGAAATTAGCCGAAAGTGCAAAAAAAGGAAAATATTTATTTTTATTGAAAGTAAAAAACAATAAAAATTAACATAAAATTCACGCGGAAATTCGCGTCGGAGGGAAAAATGATTGCAAAAAGACTTATCGTCGGAACAATAACGACCGTACTTGCCGCTGCCGTACTGGCAATTATGGTTATCTTCGGCATAACCCCTTCAAAAACAAGTGCCGACGCCGCCGATAAAAGCGTTACGGCAGCGCAATCGACAGAATTCACTTACGACGGAAAAGCGCGTACGATAACCCCGAAAATCAGCGGATTCGGCGAATCGGCGTCTTACCTGTGGACGAAAGAAGAAACCGGAGAAACCGTTTCCACGAAGCTTTCGCTATCGGTAAAAAACGTGTCCGACAGCGGAATTTACATTTTCACGGCAACCGAAAACGGAGAAGAAGCGTCTGCGTCCGTTACGGTAAAAATCACGCCCGCAACGGTATCCGCAAGCTGGCGGACACACCCGTCGCCTCTTTCGGCAGAATACAGCGCGTCAACCGCATATACATATAACGGGATACTTCAAGGCGTATATCCGATACCCGTAAACGTAATAAAAGGTGACAGCATAGACTTTTCCGTTATCGGAAATACTGCGGTAAACGCAGGCGAATACCACGCGCGTATAATTAAGATAACGGGCGAAGACGCAGGTAATTATGCGCTGAACGAAAGCACCGCTTATCGGAGTTTCAGAATCAAAAAAGCCGTGCTTAAAGCGACTGTTCCCGATAAAGAAATAATCTACGGCGAAACTTTGCCCGGTTACGACGATATTGCTTCGGAAATAATTTTCGAAGGATTCGTCGGATACGAAAGCGCTGACGATTTATCGGAAAAAACCGTTATTTCCGACGATTATTCCGTAGGAAGCAATGCGGGAAGTTACGGTTTGGGAATATCTTTCGTTTCGGAAAATTACTCGTTAAAACTGTATAAAGGGACATTGACCGTATCCCCCCGTCAAATCACCGCGACGTTTACGGACAGCGCGAGCGTTTACGGAGAAAATCCCGTATTTAATTATTTGCTCGAAGGCATAACTTCCGCCGTTTCTCTTCCTGAAATAGAAATAACCTTATCTTCGTATTCCGTCGGAAAATACGAAATCGAAGCAAACTGCAATGACGGGAATTATATATTTTCGTATGAAACCGCAATGCACGAAATTGCGCCGAGAGCAATAATTTTCACTGTTATATCTGATTCCGTTTTTTACGGAAACGCGCCCGAATACGAAATAGAACTTACCGAAGGAACGTACGCTTTCGACGAGAGCCGTAAAAATCTCGGAATAGTCTTTTCCGACGTTCCGCGAGCAATCGGAACATTCGGAGGAACCGCGAGAATAACGTCGCAAAACTATACCGCGCCCGACGCCGAATACGAAATCACCGTACTGCCGCTGCCGATAGACATAAGTATATCGCCCGCGGTCAGTTTTTACGGAGACCCGTTCGTAACGCCTTCTTATACGGTAGAAACCGCGCTGCCTTACGGCGAAACCGCGGAAGACGTCGCTTTTGAAGTGATAAAAGAATCGGGTAGAAATGCGGGGACATACAAATTAAGCGGCAAAAGCGGCAATCCCTGTTACGAAGCAACCGTAAAAACCTCGACGTACACGATTGCGCCGCGCATTATTGCCGTCATAGTAGACCTTCCCCTTCTGACCGACCCGCCGGTACTGGACGAAGGCGAAAGTATTTCGTTCGGATATACCGCCGTCGGATTTGTCGGAACGGACGAAGAAGAAATTATCATCGTCTATTCGAAACTCACCGACAGAGGCACGGTTGAAAAGGAATGTTACGAAATAACCGAAAGCGGAAAATATTCCGTTTCGCCGGAATTCGTTTCGCCGTCGGGGAATTATACAATTTCCTACACTCAGACAAAAACGATAACCGTATATCCGAAAGTAAACGCAACAGGAAAAGACGGAAATTCGCCCGTTATAAAACTGGAAAGCGGAATTCTTCCGGAAGTCGAAACGACCGTAAACACCCTTAATACGGCCGAGTACGCCGAAAAATACGAAAAATCCGCCGACCTTCAATCGGTATACGCCGTTTACGAAATAAACATAAAAGGCGCAAAGGACTCTTTTGTGGAAATACGTATTCCCGTTTCGGACGAAACGAGAAATTACACCGCCGCCGTGGAAAAATCCGACGGCAAAATAACATTTATTCCGTGCGAAGTCAAAGACGGATACGCCGTTTTCAGAGCCGATTTATCCAACACGAAATTTTTAATCTGGCAGGACAAAGACTCGTCGCCTTATATCGCGACAAGCATTATATTGTTTATCCTTCTCATAATCGAATTGTGCGTATATTTCTCGATTGCGAAAAAATACCGCCTGCGTAAAAGCAGAGCGTACGGAATACTGCCCGTAGCCGGTGCGGGCGGATTTACCGGCAGCGGCATTTATACGTTTTTCGCCCTTACGATAATCGAAGGAATAGCTTGCGTCGTATTTTTAATAGCGATACTCGCAATGAACTCGCGGTTGGTAAGACTGAAACGCCGCGGATATTGATTTTCCCCGACCGACAGTCACCTTTCGGGGAAAAAACGATTGCAAAAAAAAGCTTTAAGTGGTACTATTTTATAAAATATAAAATTATTCAAAGATAAATTTACGGAGGCGTTATGAACATATTTGAAAAAGCGTTTTGCAGAATTTTTCAGGCGGGAATGCGCGTGGGAATGAAGATATTGAATTTCCGCGAACCTGCCATTATACACGGTCTGGACAAACTTCCCGACGCCGTTGTCAAAGAAGGTCTTACTTCCGTCCTGATTGTAACCGACGACGTCCTGCATAACAAACTGAAAATGATAGACGGATTGAAACAGGGCCTGGAAGAAAAAGGAATAAAATATTGTATATTCGACAAAACCGTTCCCAACCCCACGATAACGAACATCGAAGACGCATACGCAATGTATAAAGAAAACGGCTGCGAAGGAATAATAGCGTTCGGCGGAGGTTCGCCTATGGATTGCGCGAAAGGCGTAGGTTGCCGCGTGGCGCGCCCGAACAAAACGATTCCCGAATTAAAGGGAACGCTTAAAGTGCTTAAAAAACTGCCTGTGATATTTGCAATTCCGACCACTTCGGGAACGGGAAGCGAAGCGACGGTAGCGGCGGTTGTATCCAACCCCGAAACGCACGAGAAATACCCGATTAACGACCCGGTACTTATTCCGAAGTATGCGGTACTTGACCCGACGCTTACGCTCGGACTGCCGAAACACATCACGTCCACAACGGGTATGGACGCCCTCACCCACGCGGTGGAAGCCTATATCGGAAAGAGCAATACATATAAAACAAGAGAATGGAGCATAAAAGCGACAAAACTCATATTTGAAAATCTGAAAGCGGTATATGACGACGGAAGCGACCTTAAAAAGCGCAAGAATATGCAATGGGCGTCGTTCTTTGCGGGAGAAGCGTTTACCCGCGCATATGTCGGATACGTTCACTCAATCGCACATACGCTGGGCGGCACTTACGGAATTCCGCACGGCCTTGCAAACGCCGTTATTCTCCCCCACCTTCTCGACTACTACGGCGAAAGCATCTACGTTCCGCTTTCCGAACTTGCAAACGCGGTCGGAATAAAGGGCGCTACCCCCGAAGTAAAAGCCAAAGCGTTTATTCAGGCGGTAAAAGATATGAACGCATATATGGATATCCCCACTCAAATCAAGGGAATAAAGGAAGAAGATATCCCCGTAATGGTATCGCGTTCGTTAAAAGAAGCAAATCCGCTTTACCCCGTACCGAAATTTATGGGCAAGGAAGAAATGACGGCAATGTACCGCGAAATAGCGGCTCCCGCCGACGCAGAATAACAGAAATTAAAATAACAACGAAAAACCGGTTTTGCTTAACCGGTTTTTTTATTTCCCCCCTTTACCGAATCAACCGCCGTAAAAACGGAAATTTAAGGGAAAAACATAATTACGCCTGCGCGAAAAGAAACATAACAATTGATATTTCACGAAAAAAAGTGTAAAATGTATTTATGGAATTGACGGTAGAAAAATACGACGGAAAAATCGGCGTGGCGGTAAGCGGCGGAATAGACAGTATGTGTCTTCTGCACGCGTACTGTTCGATAAATCAGGACCTGACGGTTATCAACGTCGAACACGGCATAAGAGGTGAAAATTCCTTACGCGACACGGATTTTGTGCGTGCGTATTGTAAGCTGAACAATATCCCGTTTTTAACGCGGTCCGTAAACGCGTTATCCTCGGCTAAACCGGGCGAAAGCACGGAAACCTGCGCAAGAAGGCTGAGATACGAATTTTTCGACGAATTGCTGTCATCGGGAACGGTTAAAAAAATTGCGCTCGCGCATCACGCGGACGACAATGCCGAAACGGTACTTATGCGGATTTTCCGCGGCACGGGACTCAGAGGTCTTGCCGGAATAGGAAACCGCAGCGATTATATCCGACCCCTGATAACGTACACCCGCAAACAGATAGAAGAATACGCCGAGTTTCATTCCGTCCCGTTCGTAACCGACGAAACCAACCTTTCGTCCGATTATACGCGCAATTACATCCGCAACGAACTCATGCCCGTCATAACCGCGAAATTCGGAGACGTTCCGAAAGCGATAATAAGGCTTTCCGAGTGCGCAAAAGAAGCCGACGAATATCTTACGTCGGTCTGCCCGAAGTTCGAACGTAAATCCGACGGATTACACATAAAAAACTTTTTCGGGTATCCGATTATCTTGCAAAAGTATGCCATAATGAACGCTATACGCGGACTGGGATACTTACAGGATTTTGAAAACAGGCATGTGGAAAGCGTCTGCGAACTTAAATCAAAGCCCAATAATACGGTTATAAATCTTCCGTTCAATCTCGTCTGCGTAAAGTATAACGACGGCGTTATCGTCACGGAAAACAACGGGAGCGGATTCTGTCCCCTGCCTTTTTCCGAAGACGGAGTATATTCGTTTTCGGGAATTTGCTATTACGTAAAAAAGGGGGAAGGAATGATAAAAGGCGCAACGCTTGACGAAGACAAACTGCCTGACGGGTGCGTTGTGCGCACACGGCGCGACGGAGACGTTTTCAAACGCGTTAACGGAAAAACCAAACTTTTAAGCGATTATCTTAACGGAGAAAAACTGTCGCGCATCGAAAAGGATTCCGTCCTCGTTCTGGCAAAAGGCAACCGTATTTACGCCGTATTCGGGCTGGATACCGCCGACGAAGTCAAAATTACCGAAGAAACAAAAAACATACTACACATTATCAGGGAGTATTTGTAATGAAAAACGACATAGGAAAAATTTTAATCACCGAAGCACAGATTCAGAGCCGCGTTGCGGAACTTGCCGGACAAATCAACCGCGATTACGAAAACGAAGAAATTATATTCGTCGGCATACTCAGAGGAAGCTGCTATTTTCTTTGCGACCTTACCAGACGGATAAAAAATTCGGCATATATAGAATTTATGTCCGTATCGAGTTATAAAGGAACGCAGTCAAGCGGAGAAGTCCGTATAAACACCGATATATCGATGCCGATAGAGGGAAAAAACGTGATAATCGTCGAAGATATTATAGACACGGGTTCAACGCTTGCTTACCTTAAAAGAATAATGCTCGAACGCCGTCCGAAGTCGTTAAAAATTTGTTCCCTCCTCGATAAACCTTCCCGCCGCAAAGTGGAAATAGAAGGCGATTACGTAGGATTTACCGTTCCCGACGAATTTGTCGTCGGATACGGTCTCGATTATAACCAACGCTACCGTAATTTCCCCGATATCGGAGTACTTAAACCCGAAATATATGAGAATTGAAATTTCAACCGAATTAAAAAAACTCGCCGACATTTTTCCCGTACCGCTTTATGCCGTAGGGGGATTTGTCCGCGACTCGGTTTTGGGGTATAACCCGAAAGACGTCGATATATCTTCCTCTCTTACCCCCGAAGAAGTAACATCTTTAATTCCGCAGTCGGAATTTTCGGTAAAAACGGGAAGCAAAAAACTGCTTACGCTGATAATAAAAACTGAAAACGCCGCATACGAATATACTTCGTTCCGAGCGGACAGCTATACAAGCGGACACCGCCCGTCAAGCGTTACGCCTTGCAAGGATATAACCGTAGACGCAGCCAGAAGGGACTTTACCGCAAACGCGGTATATTACGACATAAAAAACGAAAAAATCGTAGACCCGCTTAACGGCTTGGACGATATAAAAAATAAAATATTAAGAACCACGCGCTCGCCTTACGAAGTGTTTTCGGAAGACGGATTACGCTTAATGCGGCTCGCGCGCTTTGCCGCAAGTCTGGATTTTACCCCGTCTCCCGACGCATTGTCGGCGGCAAAAGAAAACTGCCGTCTCATAGACGAGATTTCAAAAGAACGCATAAGAGACGAACTCGACAAAATTCTTGTCTGCGACACAACCTATAACGTGAAATACGCGCACTACAACGGACTTAAAATATTAGACGAAATAAAGGTATTCGAGCGCATACTGCCCGAAATAACCCTCGGAAAAGGAATGGCGCAAAGAAGCGACTACCACGCGTACGACGTATTCGAACACATAATGCAAACGGTAAAAGCGTCAAGCGCCGACGTCCGTCTCGCCGCGCTTATGCACGACGTGGCAAAACCGAAAATGAAACTTTCGACCGGGCTTTTCCGCGGACACGACCGCGAAGGCGGAATTATGACGCGCGCCGTTCTGTCAAGTCTGCGCTACCCTTCCGCCGTCATCGAAGAGACGGCAAGACTTGTGGAAAACCATATGTTCAACCTTAACGGCGACGTCAGAAAAAACACTATGAGAAAGTTTCTTTTGCATAACCGTGATATTGCAGAAAAACTCGTAAAACTTAAATACGCCGATTATTACGGAAGCGGAAAAGCGACGGCAAACACTCTTCCTTCTGCCGACGCGATATTAACCGAACTTAAAGAAATGGAAGAAGAAAACGTTCCGTTTACGGTTTCCGAACTCGAAGTAAGCGGAACGGACCTTAAAAATATACCGTTTCTTCCCGAAAAATACCGCGGGAAAGCGTTGAAAGCCTTGCTTGAAGAACGTGTTCTTTACGGCTCTCCGCTTACCGATAAGGAAAAACAACTCGAATTTATAAAAAACTACGCACGGAGGCAATTATGGACTACGGAATAAAAGATTATAAATCCGAATTTCTGGAAATTTATACGCAAAACATTAAAAGAGAAGGTTCGGAAAAACTGCTCGACTGGCTGAAAAACAAATCGGATTTTTTCAGCGCTCCCGCGTCTACGAGATTCCATTCCGCATTCAGCGGCGGACTTTGCGAGCACAGCGTAAAAACTTATTTCCGCTTTATACAACACCTGAATACCGAATACGACGGAGAATGGGAAAACGTCATAAGCCCCGAAAGCGCGGCAATTATCGCGCTGTTGCACGATATATGCAAAACGAATTATTACAGAACAGATTACCGTAACGTAAAAAACGAGGACGGAGAATGGGAAAAAAGACCGTATTTTTCGGTAGACGATTCCCTTCCTTACGGCCACGGAGAAAAATCGGTATATATGTTAAGCGGCTTTATGCGCCTTACCAGGGAAGAAGCAATGGCGATAAACTGGCATATGGGCGGATTCGATAAAAGAGTAATCGGCGGCGATTATTCGATGAGCGACGCGTTCTATAAATATCCCGTCGCGCTTTTATTCCACCTTGCCGACACGGAAGCCGCTTACCTTGACGAACTTCCGCCGCAAAAATAACTTCGTTAAAAAAATAAGCCGCGACATATTCGCGGCTTTTATTTTCTTTTGTATTTACATTAAAAATCCGAATCCTTTGCGCTTGCAAGAAAGGCTTTCGTTACGGGATTTTCCGGATTATCGAAAATCTTCCGCGGAGTACCTTCTTCCGCAACCACGCCTTCCGACATAAATATGACCTTATCGGAAACGCTTTTTGCAAACCCCATTTCGTGAGTAACGATAATCATAGTTCTTCCGTCGTTTTTAAGTTCGCGTATAACCCTCAGCACCTCACCCGTAAGTTCGGGGTCAAGCGCGCTTGTCGGTTCGTCAAAGCAAAGTATTTTCGGTTTCAGTATAAGCGCGCGCGCTATCGCTACCCTTTGCTGCTGCCCGCCCGATAACTCGCACGGATACGACAGCAATTTGTCTCCCAAACCTACGCGAACGAGAACCTCTTTCGCTTCCTTTTCTATTCCGGAAAGTATTTCTTCCTTGCGTTTTTTCAATTCCTCTTTCGCTTTTTTCTTCTGTTCGCCTTTTAGACGGCTAATCGATTTTTTTTGTTCTTTCAGTTTCTCTTTCGCGTGCATCGTCGGCGCAACGGTTACGTTTTTCAGAACGTTATAATGCGGAAAAAGATTAAACGATTGAAACACCAACCCGAGATTAAGCCTTTTCCGCCTTATTTCTTCCGCTTTAATCTTTCCTTTTTCGTTTCCGTCGAAAATGATTTCTCCGTCAAGAACGACTTTCCCCGTGTCAGCCGTTTCAAGATAATTAAGACAGCGTAAAAGCGTTGTTTTCCCGCTTCCCGACGACCCTATTATGGTAAGAACTTCTCCTTTGTCAAGCTCAAAATTTATACCTTTAAGGACTTCGGTTTCTCCGAATTTTTTAGTGATTCCCGTAACTTCCAACAGTGCCATGATTATACCTTATAATAGCTCAATTTTTTCTCTATGTAATTAAACAGAAGGGTAAGAATACCTACGAAAACAAGATAGAACACTCCCGAATAGAACAACGGCCAGATAAGAGCGGACGCCATAAGTTTCTCCGCTTGCATAATCAGTTCGCTTACGAGAATAACTCTCGACAAAGCCGTGTCTTTAACAAGGGTTATAACTTCGTTACTCGTAGGAGGAACGATTCTCTTGATAACCTGCGGTAAAATGATGTGAATAAACGTCTGCCTTCTCTTCATTCCGAGAACCGCACATGCTTCGTATTGCCCGACGGGAATACTTTGAATTCCGCCGCGGAAAATTTCCGAAAAATAGCACGCGTAGTTGACGGAAAACGCAATAAGTACCGCAATAAATCTTCCCATATCTTTCATTCCCGTGTTCAGGAAAAAGAAATTATCCACTTTCGCGAAAATATTGAAATCGAAAAATCCCGGAACGTAATAAATAATGAAAATCTGCAACATCAACGGAACGCCGCGCACAATCCATACTATTACCCTTGCGACATAGCTTACGGGTTTAATCTTACTCATCGTGCAGAAAGATATAAGCAGCCCGAGCGGCAGACTTATAATAAGTGTAAGCGCAAATAACAGACAGGTCAGTTTGAACCCGTCAAGCAAATATAACGTTACCTGTAAAAAATCCATACCAATGTTTTTATCTGCGGCGCATAATGCGCCGCAGACTTTTATCCTTAATTTTAATATATTTTGCCTTAATTACGGCAGATACTTTATCCTTGATTATTTTTTCTGCGAAGAGAAATCGGTTATGACGGCATTTTCCAACTGATACTTCGTCGCAATCTCGATAAGCGTACCGTCTTCACCGTATTTTTCAAGCAATTCGTTGACTTTTGCGGTCAGCTCGCTGCCTTTTTTGAACCCGATAGCATAATACTCGATTTCGGAATTAAGATTTTCAACGTAAGCAAGATTTGCAAAATCGCCTTTACCGATAATGCTGTTCGCAAGAAGATAATCTACAACCGCAAAATCTCCCGCGCCGGCTTTCACCTGCATAATAGCCGCCATCTGATTGTTTGCCGTGCTTATCGTCGCATCGGTAAAATCTTCGGCATAACCTTGTCCCGCACTCTCGGCTTCAACATATCCCTGCTTCCCCGCAAAAGACGTGTTCTTGTCGGTATAATTAGCCTTATCGGCCGCTTTGACTACAACCGCCTGATAGTTTTTCATATAGTTGTAACTGAAATCCACAAGCTCCGCACGCGGCGTGCCGTCGTCAACGCCGTTGGATGTAAATCCGTTCCATATACAGTCTATCGTTCCTGCGTTAAGGTCAACATATTTCTTGTTCCATTCGATTTCCTTGAACACAACTTTATATCCGAGTTCTTCAAATACCTTTTTCGCTAAATCGGTGTCGAATCCGATAAGTTCTCCGTTGTCGTCTTCATAGTTCATAGGATTATATAAGGTATAACCGACAGTAATGGTCTTATCGTCGGTACAAGCCCCGAATCCCGCTATACAACACGTCGCAAGTATCGCTACCGCCAGCATTATGATTAACGTCTTCTTCATTTTTCTGATTCTCCTTTACTTTATCTCTTTATCACTTTACATTGATAAAGCGTTGTCGAAGATTATTATATACCCTCTTTGAAAATTTGTAAAGTAAATATTTATGTGTTTTTTATTTTTTTTATTTGCGAGGGGGAAACCGCTTTTTGTAAAATCTGTTCTCCCCCTCGCGCTCTTTTTGAGCGTTTACTTTTTTTGTTTTTGCGAGAGGGAAACCGATTTTGTAAAATCTGTT
>CALVYG010000049.1 GCA_944372095.1 uncultured Clostridia bacterium | reverse complement strand
TTTTACATTACCATACACCACAAGATTTGTTTGAACTAAATCTCTCTGAGTGTTGCACTTAGTTTGACAATTCATCTTGATTATTAATACGCCAAAAACTGCTCCCGAAATGCGGGAGCAGTTTTTAAGTTAACGTGATAAAACTTTTACGCGTCTTTCTTTTCGGTTCTGAGACAACGCGTGCAGACATACTGATAGCTTACTCTGCCGTCGGCATCGATTCTTTTTACTTTATGAACGTTAGCTTTCCAGCTTCTTCTCGTTTTAATATTACTGTGACTCACTTTGTTGCCGCTTATTTGTGATTTGCCGCAAACGCTGCATACTCTGCTCATGGTATACCTCCTAACGTATAAACGCAATTTATTATACAACGCTTTAATTTGTTTGGCAAATGTTTTTTACATTATTTTCAAAATACTTGCAAAATTTATGGCGATATATTATCATAAATATATATGCGCTGATTTTAGGCGCAAAGGAGCTTGAATGGCATTACAAACCAGTAACATTTACGGTAAAATCGTTGTTTCGGATGAAGCAGTTGCATTGGTTATAAAAAAGGTAGCAATAGAATGTTACGGTGTCGCGGAACTTGTCAGCAGACGGCTAAGCGACAGCGTACTTATGCTGTTCAATAAGGAACCTGTATCCAAGGGAATAAAACTCGTTACGTTGGATAACAGGATATTTATAGATATTTACTGTCTGATAGCAGACGGAGTCAACGTAGAAGCCGTAGTGGCAAGTCTTAAATCTTCTGTAATATATCACGTTGAACATTTTACCGGAATGAGGGTTAAGGCTGTTGACGTACACGTTGTGGGTATGAGGTTATAAACGTTGACGATAGCGGAGAGGAATATAAACAAAAAATGATTACGGTTTTAACAGCTGCGCAGCTGCTTGATATTTTCAAAGGAGCAAAGCAGAATTTACTTATAAATAAATCTTATGTAGACGAACTAAACGTATTTCCCGTTCCGGACGGCGATACGGGGACAAATATGGGGTTGACGATTACGTCAACCGTAAACGAAGCATCGGAAAAAGAAGGCGCCGGAATTCCGGAAATAATTACAGCAATGGCCAAAGGCGCACTGAAAGGCGCGAGAGGCAACAGCGGTGTAATTCTGAGTCAGATAATTAAAGGAATGAGCGACGTTATAGCGGAAGCTAAAACGCTCAATACAAAGGCTTTTGCAAAGGCATTACAGGCGGGAGCCAATAAGGCGTATGAAGCCGTGACACACCCTAAGGAAGGGACAATTCTCACGGTTATCCGTATCGTAGGCAACTATGCGGTAAAAATTTCTTCACGTGTTTCCGATTTTGTAGAGTTTTTTGAAAAGATATTGGACAAAGGCAATAAAACGCTGGAAGATACCCCGAAATTGCTGCCTGTTCTGGCAAAAGCAGGAGTAGTTGACAGCGGCGGGCAAGGGTTGATGTGTATTTTGCAGGGAATGTATAACATTCTTGCGGGCGTTCCGATGCAGGAAGTTGCTGAACAATCGAAAACTCAGAGTGCGGCGGAGCAGGAAGACGTACATGACCTTGAAAATATTCAATTTGCTTATTGTACAGAATTTTTCATTATAAATCTTAAAAAGCAGACGACGCTTGCCGATATAGATAAATTCAGAGACAAACTTATGAAAATAGGCGATTGCGTGCTCGTAATCGGAGATTTGGAAATGGTTAAAGTACACGTTCATACCAATTCTCCCGATAAAGCGTTAGGGTATGCGCTTCAATTAGGCGAACTCAATTTACCTAAAATAGAGAATATGTTGGAACAGAACCGCGCATTGAAGGCAAAGAAAAAACGCGAGCGCAAAAAAGTCGGAATGCTTGCTATAAGCAGCGGAGAAGGATTCCGTAAACTTTTCAAAGAATTTAATGCCGACGAAGTTCTCGAAGGCGGACAGACGATGAATCCGAGTGTCGAAGACATTGTCGAAAAAGTAAACGAAATAAATGCGGATAACGTATTTGTTTTACCTAACAATAAAAATATAATTCTTGCGTGTGAGCAGGCTGTAAAGGAATTGGAGAATTGCAATCTCATAATTATTCCTACAAACAATGTTTCGCAAGGGATATCCGCGGCGATTGCCTATATGCCCGATTCGGAACCTCAATTTATAGAAGAAGCGATGAAGAGCGCGGCTCAAAGCGTCAGCTGCATTCAGATTACTCATTCGGTACGCGATACTGAAATAGACGGATTTAAATTAAAGACGGGAGACATTATCGCGTTGGAAGACGGAGTAATAGCAAAAGGCAACGACGTAAATAAAGTCGCTATGGAAGCACTTTCGCTAAAAGATAAAGATTCCGTGTGCGTTATTACATTATTTTACGGAGAAGGCGTAAGCGATGAAAGTGCGGAAGAATTAAAAAATAAGGTTGCGGAAGCTTTCCCCGACAGCGATGTGGTTTTATATAACGGAGGCCAACCGCATTACAGTTACTTTATAAGCATTGAATAAAACTTAGAGACATGCTGTCTGAAATTAAAGGAATAGGTGCAGCAACAGAAAAAAAGTTAAACGAACTTGGTATTTACGATTGTAAAGATTTAATTGAACGTATGCCGGTAAGTTATATGGATATGTCCGTAATCGCCCTTCCGCAAGAAAGCGGAGAGGGTGATTTTTGTTTATTTTCTGCTATCGTGTCAAGTATTTCAAAACCGTTTAAAAAAGGCAGACTTGAAATTTTTAAGGCAACCGCAATTTGTGAAAACGTAAAAATAAAATTAGTATGGTTTAACAGAAATTATACTGCGAAAATTCTGAAAATCGGAACAAAATACAGGGTTTACGGAAGACTGAAAATCGAGCAAAACACAAAAGTTTTCTATAATCCTTCATTTGAAGAATATGATACAAAAAATTCATTGTGCGGCATAAAACCGATATATTGGACTAAGGGAGTAATTGCACAAAAAAATTACAGAAACTATGTTTCGGAAGCTTTAAAACTTTGTATGCCCGAGAGCATAATTCCTTGTGAAGAGGAAAAGAAATTGAATATGATGTCTCTTTCTGAGGCATACAAGCGAATCCATTTTCCAATTGATTCAAGAGAACAGAAAGCGAAAGAAAGAGTAGTACTTGAAAAGATAACGCGCAGAATTTGCGCTTTCAGAATTGCTCAAAGCAAGCAAATATGTGAGAAAAAAAGAAGATATTCTAAAAACATAGATTTTAGCCCCTTATGGGAAGTTATGCCTTTTCATCTTAACGAGTCGCAGCAGACCGCACTTGAAAAGCTGATAAACGTTTTTGTTTCGGATAAAAAGCTGAATTCGGTCTTATGCGGAGATGTAGGGAGCGGAAAGACTGCCGTTGCGGTTTCGGCTGCATATTTTGCTGTAAAAAACGGGTATAAAGTGGCAATAATGGCTCCCACCGAGATTCTCGCAAAACAGCATTATAATTTCATAAATTCCATTTTTCCGTCATTAGGAATAAGTGTATGTTTTCTAAGCGGAAGTGCTAAAATTAAAGAGCGAGATGATTTGCGGTTCAAGATAAAAAACGGTTTTTTTGATGTAATAATAGGAACGCACTCTTTGCTATACATCGGCGAAGAAATACCCGACCTCGGATTCGTCGTTGTTGACGAGCAACACAGGTTCGGGGTCGCACAGCGAACATCACTTATTTCCAAAGGGGAGACGGTAGACGTCCTTACCTTAAGTGCGACGCCTATTCCGAGGTCCATGCAGCTTGTAGCATACGGTGAAGTGGAATATTTAACGATAAAGCCGCGATTTGAAAGTACGGTTAAAACAGTTATTGTTCCTTCAAAAAAAAGGGAAGACATGTGGGAATACATTGCTGTCGAGTGTGAAAAAGGTACTCAGGCCTATATTGTAGCCCCGAAAATTTTCGAAGAAGACGGGGCAGAAAGCGAATCGGTAGAAAGATTGGCAGACGAACTGAAAAAATATTTACCTGGCGAAAAAACAGGTGTTTTACACGGAAAAATCAAGGCACAAGATAAACAGAGCGTCCTCGACGCTTTTTACCGAAACGAAATTTCGGTTATAGTTTCTACCACCGTTGTCGAGGTCGGGATAGACGTGCCTAACGCTTCGATTATGGTAGTAATGGATGCGGAAAGATTCGGTTTGGCAACCCTTCATCAGCTTCGCGGCAGAGTAGGGAGAAAAGGTCAGCCATCGTTTTGTTTCCTTTTTACTTCCAAAGAACCTACCGAAGGCTTAAAAATGCTTTGCGAATGTTCTGACGGTTTTAAACTTGCCGAAAAAGATTTTGAACTTCGCGGCGGTGGAGATATTTTCGGACTTGAGCAATCGGGAACGGGGACAATAACCGGATTGAATCTGAAAAACCTTAATAGAGCAAAAGAAATAGCGGATAAAATACCTCTTAAAAAAGTTGAAACTCTGCTTACATCTGAAATAAAAAGCTTTTCACTTTGTGACGTAAGTCTTACTTGATTATTGTTTTTTATCTTACTATCGGCAAAGAAATATTTGTTTATATTTTATTTCTTAAAACGTATTGATTTTTATTGTTATAAATGTTATATTTATATATATTTGTGTACGCGGAGTAGAAATATGAGAAAATTCAGATTCTTATTGTCGGTTGCATTAATTCTGGTTGTTGCCTTAACGGCTTATGCTTGTACCGATAGTAAAACTTACGATATAAACGGCAATGAGGTCACTATCGATTTCGGGAACATTGAAAAAGTTGAAGTATTAAATCCGGAAATTCTTGAATCGGAAGGATTTCGCGTTGACACATTTGAACTGTCACAAATCACGGTACATATAACATATTACGCGGAAAGCGAGGAAAGCGAAGGCGCATCGGTAGATATTCCGCTTACCGACAATATGATAAAAGCCGAGAGTAAAGCAAAACTGTCTGTTCCGGGAACACACACAATATATTGCTCATACGGCAGTAAATATGAATTTCAGTTTAAGCTGAGATTATATGAAACTACAATAAACAAGTACGAAGTTACTTTCTATGACGAAACTGGAAACCGCGTCGTAGGTACGCAAATTTTTAACGAAGGGGAAATAGCCGTGCCTCCGGCAATGCCGACAAAAGCAGGGTTTACTCTTGTCGGTTGGAAAAATAAAACCACCGGTGAACTAGTTACTGATTTTACGGTAAATTCAAATTCTGCTTATATTGCATATTATCAACCTGATTTTTATGAAGTCAGGTATTATTACACGGTAGGGGAAGTGAGCACGCTTATATCTACCGCAACGGTGCCAAGAGGCGGTAACGCTTTGGATTATGCGCCGGAAATTCCTATTGTCGCAGGTTACAGTAACGGGCGTTGGAGCGATGAAAACGCAATGCAGTCCGTCGGTGAGAATAATTATGAATTTTATGCAGTATACGATTTGGATAAGGTTTTGGTTACTTTTTCGTATTATAAATATATTGAGGGAGAATATTACGATTCTAATCTTTCCTGGGGTGTGGATTTGGAAACTGAAGGTATAACCCCTCCCGATGACGTTGAGAGAATAACCGATAACGTATTTTTGTATTGGTATGTGGAGAGGAACGGTGAAGAAATAAAAGTCGAATTTCCTTATAAGGTTACGGGAGAAATAAAGTTTATTGCTAAATATGTTCCTTTTGCAACCGGAAGTCAGTCCCTTGTTTATGAATTGGATGAAAGCGGAACATTTTACAGAATAACAGGATTATCGGGTTCATCCGAGAAAGAAACGGTCGTTATTCCGCAAACGCATCTCGGATTGCCCGTAAAAGAAATCAAAGAAAAAGCTTTTTCCGATAAAGATGTCGTAAAATTTGCGGTCAGCGCAACTAATCCTTATTTCAGGGCATATGACGGAGTTTTGTATAATTCTTCCTTGTCTGAACTTATAGCTTATCCTGTAGGTTCGGAGAATGAGATTTTTACCGTTGCCGACAATACGAGAATTATTCATTCATATGCATTTTACGGAGCAAGATATCTTGAACAAGTTGTTTTGCCGTCTGCATTAAGAGAAATAGGAAAAGGTGCTTTTTCAGAATGTGCTCTGCTGAATTCGCTTTCTGTTCCGGAAGGAGTAACGGTAATTGAAAGCGAGTTTATAAAGAATTCAAAATCTCTTACTTCGCTAACTATCGGCAGTGCTGTTACGGAAATTAAAGATAAAGCATTTTACGGAGCTTCGTCGCTCGGAGAAATTGCGTTGTCCGATTCTCTGAATATTTTGGGGGATGAAGTTTTTGTAGGGTGTAAGAATCTTTCACTTATAACGGTAAAATCAACTTCATCTACTGTCAGACCGAATTTTACGGTAAGCGGCGGAGCCTTATACGGATATAACGAGAGTAAAACTAATCCTCACTATTATCTTTATGCATATCCTGCTAAATTTTCGGGAGGAAGCAACGCTTCGGAAATAACTCTTAATTCAAGCGTAAGAGTTGTGAAAAAAGGAGCTTTCTCCGATTCGTCGATAGTAGGTATTTATACTGCTTCAAATAACGTTACTTTTGAAGACGAAAGTGTTGTATGTCCTTTGCTTATATCGTTAAGGTTTGCATCCGGGGAAATAAATTTTTCACCGAATACTTTCGGAAACTATAAACCCGATGTGATTTATTTGTCGGAATATACGAATATAAATGACACGTTGGGTGTATCTACCGAAATATATAGTTCTACCGGGTCGCCTTACCGCAATTTTGAAAACGGATTTGCATACGAACTTGACGAATCCAGAAATGCCGTTATTGTTGCTTATAAAGGTAAATCCGAAAAACTTATTATTCCGGAAAAGATAAATTCATTTACTGTCGGAGCAATCAAAGACGGAGTATTTGCAGGAGATTTATCGATAGAGGAATTAATACTTCCTGATTCGCTTACATATATAGGGAACAATGCCTTTTACGGATGTGAAAATCTTGTGTCTGTAACTTTCGGGAAAAATCTGCAAACTATCGGAGATTATGCTTTTGCGGATTGTGGAGAGAGCGTAATTTTTAACGGAGGCGAAGCAATAATTACTTCTCTCGGCAAAGATGCTTTCGGAAATTTCAGCAAAGCTAATGCGGATGAAAAGGGAATCGTTTCCGTTGCAGGGGTTTTGCTTTCTTATGTAGGATATGAAAAAACAGTGATAATTCCTTCGGATATTTCTATTATAGCTTATGAAGCTTTTTCACAATCGAAATATATATCCTCAATAGATTTTTCTATGGCAAATAATCTTTTAGCTATTCTGGATGACGCTTTTAACGGTTGCGAAGAAATTACGGACATAAGCTTTCCGATTTCGCTTGAATTTATCGGAGAGAGAGCTTTTGCCGGTTGCACGAGGCTTGTTTCCGTTGACGGAAAACCTTTAAGCGGAGTTGCGGACAACGCTTTTGACGGAGCAGGAACAGATTTAAGTCTTTGTTTTGAGACGGAAGGCAACGTTCTTGTCGGATATAACGGAAAATCTTCTGTCGTAGTTGTGCCTGACGGAATAACAGAAATAGGCGATGAAGTTTTTGCTTCTGACAATAATATAGAAAAAGTTGTACTTTCTGATGTTTTAAAAATAGGTAACAGAGCTTTTGAAAATTCCCGTAATTTAACGGAAGTCATTTTTTCGAATAGACTTATTGAAGTGGGAGAGAGGGCATTTTACGGATGCGGGAGTCTCAGTAATGTCAATATAAATCAGCTGACAAGTTTAACGACAATCGCCTACGATGCTTTTGACGGAACGGAATGGATAAACAGGTATACCGATGACTCGATTATAATTAACGGAATTTTTTATAAATATCTCGGCGGACTTACGGAACTGCATATTCCAAATTCGGTAAAATCTGTTAATGGCAGAGCTTTTTATCAGAATAACAGTTTATCGGCGGTATATATTCCAGAAAGTGTAGAAGTTATAGGAAAACAAGCATTTGCGGAATCTGAAATCGAAAGATTTAATTTCGGAACAAGGAATGTTGCCGTTACGGAGATTAAAGAAAGCGCTTTTGAGAATTGTAAGAATCTGGTCTATCTCGATATAAGAAGCCTAAATAAACTTGAAAAAATAGGTACGAGAGCTTTTGCCGGAATAGCGGCAAAAGAGCAAGATGTTCTTCACATATATATTTCAGCGACCGTATCCGAGATAGGAAATTCAGCATTTGAGAATTCGGAAATAAATACTTTAAAATTTGAGTCGGGAAGCAAACTTACCGAAATATCCGTTAACGTTTTTTCAGGCTGTACAAAACTTGAATCGGTTATTTTTGAAGGTGAAAGCAATCTTATTGAAATAATGTCAGGGGCCTTTGAAAATTGTATTTCTCTTAAAGTATTTAATAATTTTGTCGGGAATATTGAGAAAATAGGAGAAAGAGCATTTGCGGGAGATATAAACCTCAGTAATTTTAAAATAAATGACGAAAAATTAATAGAAATCGGACAGGATGCTTTTGAAGATAACGAATTTATTAAGGCAAATAACGATACTATGGTATTTGTAGGAACGGTTCTTGTAAGATATAACGGAGAACTTTCAAGCACAGTATATATTCCGGCAACAACAACCGCAATTGCAAATTCTGCTTTTGCAAACAGCATTTATATAGAAAATATAGTATTTATGTCTGACAACGGACAGTATAATTTGAAAGAAATTCAGGATAATGCTTTTATCGGGTGCAGTTCATTGACGTGTATTGAAATCCCGGGGAGCGTAGAGAAAATCGGGGAGTATGCGTTTTCCGGTTGTTTTGCGTTGAATTCGGTTTTATTTAACGGAGGACTCAAAGAAATAGGCTCGGGGGCTTTTTCCGATTGCATTTCTTTGAAAACAATAGCATTGCCTTCAACTCTCACTGAAATCGGCGGCGGTGTTTTTGCAGGATGTTCTTCGCTTACGGAAATAAACGTAGTCAATAATAATAAGTTTTATTCCGATGACGGTATTTTGTATTCTTATAAAAGTGAAAAAGACGAAAACGGAATTCAGATAAGAACGGCATCGATGTTGGCTTATCCCGGAGGATTAACGACCGATAAAGGAGAATTTATTGTTCCGGAAACAATACGTATAGGGAATACGATTTATAACGTTAACTCTGTTGGTGATTATGCTTTTGCTCAATGCGCTTCGGAGACTTTAAATTCGATTTATTTGCGCAAAAATATCGTTTCAATCGGAAAGAATGCTTTTTCCGGAATAAGAGCAAAAATAATTTTTGCGGACGATTCCGTTATAACGGTGTTTTCCGATTATATTTTTGCAGGATACGAGGGTTCGGAAATCGTTATCCCGGATTCTGTTAAAGAAATAGGCGGGCATGCATTTGAGAATGTAGTTTATGTGGAGTCTATTACTATTCCCTGTTCCGTTGAGATTTTAGGCGAATATGCGTTTAACGGAACCGATATGAATATTGAGTGGGCGGAACCCTCCAATGTGGAAATTCTTAAAAATTATGCTTATGCCGGATATAAAGGGACTGAGGCAATTATACCCGCTTCCGTCCGTGAAATCGGATACAAAGCTTTTGAAGGAGTCACTTCTCGCGTAACAATAAAAGCTGAACTTACTGAAATAGGGGATTATGCTTTTTACGGTTATTCAGGTACAGAAATTCCCGTTTTACCGGAAAGCGTGGTATCGATAGGTGATTACGCATTTGCCAATATGGACAACGTGCAAGGAAGTTTGAATATACCTTTCGGAGTAAACCAAATAGGAGAATATGCTTTTAAAGGGTTAAAAACAGAAGTATTGTTTGATATAGATACAGAAATTTCCGTTATAGGGGCATACTCGTTTGCAGGATATCAGGGAAATTCGATTGTTGTTCCCGACAGCATAACCGAAATAGGTGATTATGCTTTCTATAATTGTACTAATTTGGAAAACATAGTTTACGGAAATTTGTCTTCTTTGAATATTATCGGTAAATCAGCCTTTGAGAATTCGTCAATAAGAGAGCTTACCGTTCCTTATACGGTTATGGAAATAAAGGAAAAAGCATTTTCCGGAATTTCAGCGCTTATAAACGTTGAATTCGGAAGCGACAGTTTGCTTGAAAATTTCGGTATCGGTGTTTTTGAAAATTGTAATTATATTGAAGATATGGTTATTCCTTTTGTCGGGGATAATGAGAAAGATGCGATGAATACCCATTTAGGATATATATTCGGAGCTTCTTCTTACACGGAAAATGAATCTTATATTCCGCAAACGTTAAAAGAAATTACAGTTTTAAGAGGAAGTCTTGAAACGAACTCTTTTTATAATTGCGTAAACATAGAAAAAGTAATAGCCTGTGACGGGGTATCAGATGTAAAAGAAGGAGCATTTATCGGTTGTAAATCAGTGAAAGAACTTACGCTTCCTTACGGCGGCGTTTATGGAATGTTGTTTGGTGCGGATAAATATACAAATAACGGAACATACGTTCCTTCCACTCTTGAAAAAATTGCAATTACTAAAATTGAAATTTTGGCGGAAGGAGCGCTTTATTCGATAGGAATAAGAGAACTGATTTTGCCCGATACGCTTAAAGAAATAGGCGCAATGGCTTTCTTTAATTGTTCAAGGCTGGTAGAAATAGATTTAGGTGCGGGTGTGGTAAATATCGGTAAAGCGGCATTCGGAAGATGTTCTGCATTGCAGAAGATAAACGTAGACAGAGGAAATAATAATTTCGTTGATTCGGACGGAGTTTTATACGGCTTTAACAAAGAAACGGGAACTGCGGGTTTAATTGCATATCCGAAATCAAAAAGCGGAAGTTTTTATGAGATAGAACTGATTATAGGAAATACTAAGTATGATATAACGGAGATATCGGATTATGCGTTTTATGCTTCAACGCTGACAGAAACCGAAATTCCCGAAAGCGTTACGTCGATAGGGTCTTATGCTTTTGCTTATTCTTCAATCAGCTCTATAAGAATCAGAACGGATGCGATAGGCAATAATGCGTTTACCGGAAGTAAAATCAGAACAGTTTATATGGAAAATCTGAGTTCTGTAATTTCCGCAAATGACGATAAAAAGATTTATAATAACGCATATACGGTATTTGTTCTGGCGGAATATGAAAATTCGATAAGGGAAACAACTTATATATATAAGAATTTTACAAAATTGGTTACCGAATTGACAAATCGCGTTATGAAGGTAAACAAATACGGGAAACAATACATTGTTTATTATAAAAAGACAGGTGATAATACGCCTTTAAGTGTAAATATAAGGCTTAATTCAGCTGATTACGGAAGTTTAAAAATAGACGGCGAAGAATATTCGGGAGAAAATCTTTATATGCCCGGAACGGTTATAGAGCTTGAAGCGATTCCGAACGACGGATATGTCTTTGTCGGATGGTTCGGAAACGGAGAACTCATTTCTTCAAATAAAGTTATTCAATATACGGTAGAAAACAGAAATATAGCTTTAAGTGCAAGGTTTGTTTACGTTGGCTCATACGGGTTTAATACAGAATGGAGTATTATTGAAAAAGGCGATGCTTCTATTAATAAGGACGGAAGTATTATGTACTATCTTGTTTCGGCACAGAATGAAGCTGATTTGTCTTCGCATCGTATACTATTATTTGAAGGAACCGGCGGATTGGGATATTTATCGTCGGAATACATATCGCATAAGGATATTGTTACGGCAATAAATATCGGGGAGGGAATAACTTCGATTCCCGCGGATGCATTTAACGGATTCAATCTTTTGTCTGACGTTACTTTGTCTGATTCGGTTATTTTAATCGGTGACAGAGCGTTTTATAATTGTGGAAATCTTGGGAATATCACAATTCCTGAAAGCGTAAACGAAATAGGACAGAGTGCTTTCGCTTTTTGCAGAAATTTAACCGACGTTGTATTGGAAGAAGGATTGACACAAATAGGAGCAAATGCTTTTGAAGGGGCAAATTTTGCTTTCATATCAATTCCTGCTTCCGTAACTGCAATAGAATCTGATTCTTTTGGAAATATTTCAGCTTTGAAAGATATTAACGTTGATAAAATGAACAAATACTTTTCTTCGGCAGAAGGAGTTCTGTTCAGGTATGACGATTCGGATTATACCGCTGAACTGTATATTTTCCCTGACGGAAAAGACGGAAGTTATATAGTTCCGGATAAGATAGCGGTTCGTTGTGAAGATTATACCGTGGTAAGTATAGGAACGGAAGCATTTGAAGGATGCTCGGCGTTAGAGAGCATAGAAATTGGTTATTCCGTATCGCAAATTAAAACCGGTGCATTTGACAACAGTGGGATAATTGATATAGTAATCCCTAATAATGCTTATTTTACGACAGTAGACGGAGTTTTGTACGGTTACGGAGAGAATGATACGGGAGTTCCGGAAGCAAGAGTTATTTATAATTACCTTGGCAGTGAGATACCTGCTTTGGTTGAAATTAACGGAAAAGAATATACGGTAGTTAATCCGTAAAAGCAGGGTAGAGTATGATGAGAAAAACGACTGAGATTTTATTATTGGCGGCACTTATAGTTATACTGGCTTTTTTGGCAGTATCTTGCAGCGGTAGCGGAATTAAGTATTCCGATATAGATAAAATAGATGTTGACGAAAGATTAAGGAGTGAAGATTTTACCGGATTTCCTTTGGAAACATTTGATATTTCGCAAATTACGCTTGTAATAAAATATAAAGATACCGTTGATGAAAACGGGGCAACCGTAACGGGAGAAACAATTACCAAGCAAGCGGAAGACTATATGCTGAAAGCAGAGGACCGTGAAAAGTTAAAGACAGCAGGTACTAAAAGCATAACGCTTATCTGTTACGGATATGAGATAACCTTTCCGCTAAAACTATATAGTGAAATTTCGGAAAAATATACCGTGGCATTTTACGCGGAAGACGGGGTAACTCAATTGGGAAAAACTCAACGCGTTGCCGAAGGAGGCAGAGCGGAGCAACCCACCGTGCCCGGAAAAGAAGGGTATACATTTATAGGCTGGATTGACATAGATACCGGGAAAAGTTCGACTTTTGACAATGTAAGAAAAAATCTGAGATTAAAAGCCTTATATGAGCCGAATGAAGTCTCGGTAGGATACTATTATGTTGACGGGGATGAAGAGGTTGTTATTCTTGAAACAAAAATAGCTTACGGAGAAAGCGGAGAGGATTATTTCCCTGAACCACCCGTAAGAGAGGGTTACGAATTTGTAAAATGGAGAAAGGAAAGCGAGGGAAAATTTTATGCCGAATACGAAGAGGTAAAGTATCAGATAAAATTTGTTTACAGAAAATATATAAACGGAAATTATATTGACGGAGAATATGATTACAGCGGCAAATACGAAGATACGTTTACTACGCTTAATGTGCCTGTTGCGGCAGGAGATAAGGAAATTAATCCGCCTGACGACTATTTGCCGACGGATGAAAACAGCAATGGTCTAAGCGACCTAAACGACTATAAGTTTATTTATTGGTACATAAAAAGAGGAAATGAAAAAATCAAGGTAGAATTTCCTATAAATGTAAGTAATGCTTATGAAACTACATATTATGCTTTTTATATTGATATAAATAAGGGAAGCGATGAATTAGTTTATAAGAAAACCACGGATGCCTGTATAGTCAGCGGATATTCCGGTGAAGGCGGGGTTGTCGTTATTCCTGAGAAAACTTTAATAGACGGGATATTATACGATGTGAGCGGAATAGGTGACGGGGTTTTCAAATCTGTTTCCGTCGATGAGTTTGTCGTAAGCAGAAACAATAAATATTTCAAGGTAGAAGACGGAATACTTTATAATAAAGAGGGTACGGTACTGTACGCTTATCCGTCGGGGAATAAAAATCAAGATATAACAATTTCTCTTACGACGGAAGAGATAAGTCCTTATGCTTTTTATAATGCGGTTAATCTCGTAAATATTAATCTTAATGAAAATTTGAAATATATTCTCGATTATGCTTTTCGTGATTGTGTTTCGCTTCAATCGATAACAATTCCTAAAAATGTTATAAGCATAGGGGAAGGCGCATTCAAGATGAATTCAGATAGTGCGCTTGAATCAATAAGTTTTGCGGGTACAGAAATACTTTCAATAGGAGATGAGGCGTTTTACGGATTGAATTCTTTAAAAAGTTTTGTACTTCCGGCATCGTTGTCATCTATCGGAGACGGAGCGTTTTACGGTTGTTCGGGATTGGAAACAATCGACGCTTCAAGGAATTCGTATTTCAATGAGTATAACGGTGCCTTATACAGTATTGATTACGAAACACTATATGTTTATCCTGCAAAAAAATCAGATAACGATAATCCTGAGGTTATAATCCACAGCGATTGCAAAAAGATAGCGAGAGGTGCGTTTTATTTCTCAAATATTTCTTGTATAACCATTAATTCAAATTTGGAATTGGAAACTTACAGCATTGTCTGTCCGGCATTAAGAAGTATCAGAGTAAATTATCCCGGATTTGTTTATAACAGCGATACCTTTTTACAAGCTTTTGCGGAATATACGCCCGAAAGTATTTATGTAATAAAGGGAAACTCTTCTTTTGAAAATATACAAATTGAAGGAACAGAAATTTATTTTTATAACGATTGGAACGGATTAAGCAATTATTATGAAGGTTTTGCGTATTCGTTATCGGATACGGAAGACGGAATATCGATAGACGGATATAACGGAATATATTCTGCGCTTTCAATTCCTTCGATGATAAGCGGCATACCGGTTGTGGAAATCTCGTCAGACGCATTTAACGGAAATGCTCAGATAGTATCAGTTGAAATTCCGATTGAGGTTATAAAAATCGGCGAACGTGCTTTCATGAATTGCAAATCTTTATCTTCAGTTACCATTTTGTCAGACACCGAAAGCGGTTTTGAAATAGGAACACGAGCGTTTTACGGTTGTTCTTCTTTAACGGAAGTGAACATAAGAGACGATTTGAATATTACCGATTTCGGTGATTATGTTTTTGACGAAACACCAATTGCAGAAGGAGATAACGATTTTGTAATTATAGGAGGAGTACTGGTTTCTTATCAGGGAAATAACTTGACTGTTGAAATTCCCGCAAATGTAAAATATATTGCAACAGACGCTTTTAAAGATTGCGGTTTTATTACAGAAATTAGTTTTGAATCAGGAAGCAGTTTGGAAGTAATAGACGAATATGCATTCTTAAATTGTTCCGGAATAAAACAGATAATACTGCCGTCAAAACTAAAAAAAGTAAATAACTATGCTTTTTACGGTTGTGATTATCTATTCTATGTAAAATACAGCGCGTCAAGCGAAAGTGTAGAAATAGGGTCGGAAGCTTATTATCAGGCAGGTAATTTTTACGGAACGGAAGTAAATGTGGAATTTGTAGATACGCAATACGGCTCTATATATTATCATGTCGGAACGGCGCAAACCGTAGTAAACGGAGTTGCTTTTGTTGAACCTATGAGCCCCGAAATTACGCCGAGCGAGTTGTTTATAGGATGGTATTATGAAAGTACATATACTACAAGAGCTGATTTTCCGTTAAGTTTGGGAGAGGGAGAAAGACTTGATTTGTATGCGCTTATCAAGGAAAATTCCTATGTGTCAGACGGATTGGTTTATTCAAAGAACGATGACGGAACTTATACGATAATCGGTTATGTAGGGACAGACAATCATTTGGTTATAGGAAAAACCCATATGGGAGCGGAAGTAACGGGAATAGGCGAAAACGCTTTTGGCGAAACGGTAGTGGAAATTACAATTCCGAATGAAATTAATCCTAATACTTCGCAATATGTTTCGAATATATTGACTGTAGGTATAGACGCGTTTATTAAAACCGAATGGTATCGCAATATGTCAGGGGACTTTGTTATATACGATAATCTTCTGCTTGCATATAAAGGCAACGCAAAAGTTGTTATTGTTCCGGATTCGGTAAGCGTTATAGCCGAAGGCTTATTTAAAAATAATAAGAGTATAGAATATGTCAAACTGCCGACGTCCGTAAGGTCTTTACCGGCAGAAATTTTCAGCGGATGCACGAATCTTAAACAGGTTGAACTTGGGAATGAAGTAGCGCAAATAGGAGAAAAGGCATTTTACGATTGCACATCGCTTGAAAAAATCAATTTTGATACAACAAGCGCACTTACATTGATAGCTCCGGATGCACTTGACAATACATCATGGTTAAAAAATTATTCCGAAGATTGTGTAATTATTAACGGAATATTGTATAAATATTATGGCAGTGCGGAGACTTTACATATCCCGTCCGGCGTGACCAGTATTGCAGAAAATGCATTTACCGGTAATACCGATATAGTAAATCTTCATCTTCCTGCTTCACTGGTGACTATAAGAGAAAACGCATTTGAAAATGCAATATCATTGGTTCAGGTTTATATTCCGTCGGGAACATCGCCACTTGGATATATAATGAAAGGCGCGTTTAAAAATTGTTACAATTTAAGTAAAATTGATTTTTCGACGATAACGAGTCTTACAGAAATAGGAGATGAAGCTTTTGAAAACTGTTCGGCATTAAAAAATCTTTTTATTCCTGAAAATCTTACTTATCTAGGGGAAAATTCATTTAAATCATCAGGTTTGGAGACGGTGACAGCTGCCGACGGGGCAAGATTAGGCGAAATCGGTGCAGGAGCATTCAATAATTGTCGGTCGTTGAAAAGTGTTGTTTTTGAAGGAGAGAGCGCATTGCATACAGTAGGGAATTCCGCTTTTCGTGATTGTACGTCATTGGAGACGTTCAGCAATCCTTCTGCGCCGCTTGCAGTTTTTGAGGACTATTCATTATATAATTGTATAAACCTTTCAAAAGTTTACATAAACGAAAATGCTCTAACGGAAATAGGCAAAGATGCCGTCTATCGTCTCGGATATATATCGTCTCAAAATAAAAATATGATTATGCTCGGGAATATTCTTATTTCTTACAGCGGAACTGATAAAATTGTTGAGATTCCGGCAAATGTTACGCTTATTTATGATTCGGCATTTGAGGGTAATACGAATATTATAGAAGTTGTTTTTGCGGAAGGCAGTGCTTTGAAGAAAATTAATGACCGTGCATTCTTCGGGTGTTCTTCTCTTGAAATAATAGATTTTCCGTTGACGGTGGAAACGGTAGGATACAAAATTGCAGAAGGAACAATATGGTATACAGAGCAACTGAATAAAAACGAATATATAATAATCAATAATACGCTTGTAAAATATAATATAGACAGTACGAGACAAGCGGATATTCCCGAACAGGTTACAAAAATAATCAAAGGCGCTTTTGAAGAAAGGTCGGTATATGACATAAAGGTAGGGGCAAACGTAATTGAGATAGAAGAAGGAGCATTTGAAGGAATAATTCCTGCCGAATGGGAAGAATCGGGACAGTCGATGGTCGGTTGGACGATGACAATTGAGAATACTGAACCTTTTACTTTGGGATATGAAACTCAAATACCCGGTTGTATTGCAATATACATGCCGGACGAAACCACATACGAAAAATATACGCTTGATGCAGAGTGGAGTTATCAAAACGATATAATTAAAATGATAACTAAATATTCCATAAATTACAGCGTGATATCCGGCGAGGCTGAAAAGATAGAGTCGGAAACGGTGCATGCTTTATATAACGCAAAAGAAGTTATTCCTTATCAAACTACAAGTAAACAATATGTATTTGTGGGTTGGTTTAAAGACGCGGATTATGATGAGGCAATTACTTATCCGTTTATTCTCACGGAAGACACGACGGTGTATGCAAAATGTGTTGACTATGACGAAGGAAGCAATCCCGATAAATATATATTAGAGGAAATAGAAGGAAATCGATACACTATAAAGAATTATTCGGACGAAACGGATAAAAGCGTAGTTATTATTACAGAACATTCTAATCTCGATATATATTCAATTACAGGTTATTTGGGATATATTTATCTGGGAGATATTCCTTATTACGGAACAGAATATGAAAGATTTGTTATGAATAACGAAGAAGGAATTTTCGAGCCGTATGACGTTTATGGTAATTATCCGGAGGGAACTGCAATATACAGGCAGAATACTGTTATAGAAGAGTTAAGTTTTGCAAATAATTGCACAATAGAAGTATTGGGAGATAACTGTTTTGCAGGAATGGTAAATTTACAGAAAATTACTCTGCCGTCAAGTTTGAAGTATATTTCTTCTGAGGCATTCTCGGGTTGTAAAAATTTAAGAGAAATAGTATTCAGTGACGGAATGGACGGCTTGGTTATAGAAGAAGGCGCATTCAGAGATTGTACCGCCCTTGAAACAATCAGAATCCCCGACGGAGTTACTACTTTGGAGGACGGCGCATTTGCCGGGTGCATAAAACTTAAAGATATTTATCTCGAATCCGAAACGCCTATTGTACTGTATCAAGGAGCAATGCCGTTTGAAATCGTTGCTTCTATGAAAATTTATGTGCCGTACGGAAGAAAAGCCGTTTACAGTTCAAGCTGGATGAATTACTATGATTATTTAGTTGAAATGGAAGAAACAGAAAATACGGATGAATAACAAACTGAAATGATTTACGTTATCATAGGAATAGGAGAGGACAAATAATGGAAAACAATTATAAATGGAAGTTAGGGATATGCGGAATTGATGCAAAACAAAATCACGAGAGGAATATCGTAAAAAATATTTTTATGAATACAATCGGCAGAGAAGGCTTTAAAGAAATAGATTTGCCAGTATTGGATTATTCTGAAAAATATATACTCAATAACGAATATTTTAAGGCTCAAAATCATTTCAAATCAATAGCTCCTAACGGTGAAGTTTTGTCTCTGTCAGATGATTTGATAGCAGGATTGGTATCATTTTCCAGAACGGAAATAGAAACGAAAGGGAGGATTTGCGCATTCGGGGAAGAACGTTCGTTTTTAGCGGAAGACGGCGAAAAAATGAGTGAGTATTGTTACGGCGGACTTATTTACGGTGAAAGCGGAGCAGAAGACGAAGCTGACGCGATAGTTGCCGGGATAAATTTTGCGGAAGAAATCGGTGTTAAAAATGTTAAAGTGAAGCTTGGGAACACTGATATATTCTTGGGCGTTCTGAACGGTTATGCGAATAAAAAAGAAAATATCGAAAGATTAAAAAAAATATTATCAGGGAAAATGGATAACGATGTTGATTATGCGGTTCTACAGACTTTAACTCCCGTTAAAAATGCAGAAGGGGGTTCCGAGATAATAAAGGAATTATCCGCAAAACTTGAAAACCAGCAAAGCATTGACGGATTATTGAATATATTTGAAATAATGAACGTATTATCTGCATATGATTTAGACAGTTGTGTAACTATAAAGCCTTGTTATTTAGGGAAAAAGAGATATGATAACGGTATGGTATTTTCTGTTGAAGATGAAAAAGGAAGAGAAATAGCGTATGGCGGAAGATGTGATTGTGTAAAGGGAACAGAAAACATAAAGGCCGTCTATCTTTCAATAAACGCAGATGAAGCAACGGAAATTGCTTCCGAAAACGGAATCATTAAAAACGAATCGGAAAATAAAACTGTAACTGTTTTAACGGCAGGAACAAAAGCTGCCCTCTCGAAAGCATACAGGGTAAGAAAGGATTTTTATAAAGAAAATCTCAAAACAAAGATGGTGTATAATGTTGAAGAGAAAGAAGCTTTGGGGTATATGGGAAAAGAAGAGAAAGAAATAATTATATATATAGACGCAGAGGGAAACATAACACATAGTTAAAATTTTTTTGGGAAACAATACAAAAACAGTTGCAAAAATTGAAAAGATTTGATATTATATACAAGCGAGAACGTTAACGCCTAAAAGTTGACGGAATCATTCAGATAAGCGAATGCGGGAGTGGCTCAGTGGTAGAGCGTTGCCTTGCCAAGGCAAATGTCGCGGGTCCGAATCCCGTCTCCCGCTCCAAATCGTTTATCGGGCAAGGACGTAAGGCACCATAGCCAAGTGGTAAGGCAGAGGTCTGCAACACCTTCATCTCCAGTCCGAATCTGGATGGTGCCTCCAACAATCTGCCGTTGTGGCGGAATAGGCAGACGCAAGGGACTTAAAATCCCTCGGTGGCAACATCATACCGGTTCGACCCCGGTCAACGGCACCAGATTGTAGCACTTTCAAGAAACCTGTACAGGTTTCTTTTCCATATATTAAAACATCGGAAATAAAAAACTATTTCCGATGTTTTTTAATGTAAAAAGTTAAATTATTTCTTTAATCCAATAATTTCAATATTTTCACCGGATTGGTAAAATATAGTAAAGCTTCCGTCAAGATTTATAATAAAACGTGCATTATCGGTTATGACGTCGAAAAATTCCGCATTGGTGATACTGTCTCTTGCAAAGAGTAAAGCGAGTTTTCCCGTTGCGTCGCAAGCAAGATAATAAAGAGTGCCGGAAGAATAAATACCGTCCAATATTTCGGAAGGAACAAAATCCGCGCTGTTTTCGTTAAACTTCGTTTCCAGGTTCGGTGACAGAACGATAATTCCGTTAAGATTACCTTTACATACTATTAAAAGGTTTTCTCCGTCGTAATAAGCTCCGCGCATTTCAAAGTTTCCTATTTTTTTTGTAGCGGTAATTTGCGTAAAAGATGAATCGGAAAATTTCTTTGCCCATACTGCGCCGTTCCTGTTTTCAATTACAATAAAAGCTTGTCCCGTTTCTGAAGGAACAGGGAAAACGTCAAGTGAAACCGCTCCCGAACAAGTCGTTTCCGACATGATACTTAAAGTGTTTTTCGAAAGTTTAGCAATGTAGTAAGAATTCGATTGTTCGTTTGATGATATTATTACGTAATATGTACCGTATTCAAATACTTCCGTGATTTTTCCTTTTCCTACGCTTTGGAAAGAAAAGTTTTCGTTTGAATAAGCGTATACCATAGATTCATCGGAATATTCTGCGAAGAACAGGAAAGAAGTCGCGGTCGGGACAATTTTTCCACCGTTTGCCGCGCTTATTCTGTAAACAGGTGTTGAATCAAGTTCGTAAGATATGATTGAAATGTAATAATCGGAATAGTCTTCCGGAGCAGTAACAACTACAAGCCCTAACGGCGTGGGGGATGCGGTAATATAATTCCTTGCATGAGTATAATTGAGGCTTAGAGCTTTTACTATATTGCCGTATGCGTCCATTTTTATAATGCCTATACATGGATTTGTTCCTTCTATATCACCGTTTGAACAATCGGATTTTACCAAAACATAAACACCGACAGAGGTTTGAAAGACGTCACAGAGTTCGATTGTCCCGTTGCCGTAAATTTTTTGGGCATAGCTGTAAATATCGTCAGGCAAAGAGGGTCTGGGTATAACGTCATTATATATAGTTTCATCAGGATTGTCGTCGGGATTCGGTTTGACATCAGGATTGTCGTCGGGATTCGGTTTGACATCAGGATTGTCGTCAGGATTGTCTGACGGATTTTTATCCGGATTGTCGGTTTCATCTGTGGTATTTTCCAAGTCGTCTTTATCTACAATAATATTATCATTATCGGTGTTGTTGTCGGCATCGGCATTTATGTTTTCGGAATCGACTATAGCAATACACAATGCCGCAATTATAAGCAATAGTCCCGAATAAAGAATGGCAGGGATTTGTTTTTTTATTTTTTTCATAATATCTTACCTCCTGATTTAATTGTAAATCATAAATAAAGGAGATAAGATATATATGTCAAAAAAACATAATAACGCCTATAATACGACAAAAGTTAAATTGCTGAAATTATATGATTTACGATATTTTTATTAATTTGCAATATGTTCATCGCGGGTGTGGAATTATTCCAAATTGAGTTTATCGTTGCAATAAGTGATTGCACGCAAAGGTTATCTTGAAACAAAATTTTGCAATAACCTCTTTTTTGAAAACTTTTGGCATTCAAAATTTGGTCTCCGCGAGACACGCCTTTCGGTAAAGGAATCGTAATACATTTCTTTCCCAATGCTGCGGCTTCCGTAAGAGTGTTTGACCCGGCACGGCATACGACACAGTCTGCCCGTTTCAGTAATGACGGGTAATTATCTGCATATTTGTATTGATAATAATTGCTTCCGGATACGGAAAAGTCTCCGTTATTACCTGAAATATGGATGATGTTATATTTTTTCAGCAATTCCGGGAGCGCAGAATATATAACTTTATTTATAGCGGTCGAACCCGTACTTCCTCCACATATTAAGAGGGTGCGTTTTTTCGAGTCCAACATCGGAAGATTGCTTTGCTGAGAAGTGCTTTGGTTGAAGAAATCCTGTCTTACCGGGTTACCTACATATATACCGCCTTTTGTTTCGGGAAAAGAAGTAAGTGTTTTTTTTGCGAAAAGCGAAACAATTTTATTTGCAAGCCCCATACTATAATCCGATTCGTGGCAGATGACAGGTATGCCTAACATCTTTGCCGCAAAACAAACCGGAAGGGCAGCATAGCCGCCTTTTGAAAAAATAACGTCAGGAGATAATTTTGTAAGTATTTTCTTTGCTTGAAATATACCTTTTTGCAACAAAATCGGAATTTTGAAATTTGATAAAATTTTTCTGCGGTCGAACTTTACAACGGTTGTCTCATAAAAAGGAATATTAGCTTTTTCTGCAAGATACTTTTCAATTCCGTTTCCTCCGAAATAATAAATTTTGTCAAAAAATTTTTTCAACTCGGGTATTAATGCAAGATTCGGAATAACGTGTCCGGCCGTGCCGCCGCCTGTAAGAACGATACTTTTCATTGTTTCCTTATATAATCATATTTATTAGCTTTTTTGTTTTTTTGATACAAAAATAAAAACTTCACGTTTATATTAAGGAAAATTAAATCAAGGTATTGAAATTTTTTAGGCTTAATGATATAATATTATAAATATTTTATTACGAGGAGCAAATTAGGATGAAACAGTTATTTTTAAAAGCATTTGACGGAGCTGATATAGGAATAGACGTTTGGGATGAAGTTGAAAATGCAAAAGCATGCGTGCAAATTGCTCACGGAATGGCGGAGCATCCGGACAGATACGATGATTTTGCACGTTTTCTTAATACTAACGGTTATATCGTTGCCGCAGATGACCACAGAGGTCACAGAAGAGGTGCCGTAAACGGCGAAAACGGAATGGTATATGGCGACAGTTGGAATCAGACTCTTGAAGACATGAATGTATTATGTGATTATTTGAAGGAAACATATAATCTGCCTGTAATTTTAATCGGACACAGCTACGGAAGTTTCCTTTCTCAAAGATTTGTAGAATTGCATTCAGACAAACTCGCAGGATGTATTTTAAGCGGTACGGCACATATGAAAAATGCACTTGTCGGCGCAGGAAGAATGATAGCAGGGATACAAAAGATTCTTTGCGGCGGCGATAAAAAGGGTAATTTTATAAATAAATTGAGTTTCGGGGAATATAATAAACCCTTTGTTTCGCAAGGACAGGATTTTGCATGGTTATCGAGAGATAAGGAACAAGTTGCAAAATATGAGGACGACCCGGATTGCGGATATGTGCTTTGTATAGATTACTATTACTCTTTCTTTAACGGCGCGATGCATATGTATGGTAAAGACGCCGAAAACATCAGAAAGAATTTTCCGATAATGATTGCTTGCGGAAGCGAAGACCCGGTTTCTTCGCGTTCAAAACTGGCGGTAAAATTAGATAAATTTTATCGTGGTCTCGGTCTTGACCCTGTGCTTAAAATTTATGAAGGAGCCAGACACGAAATTTTGAACGAAACTAATAATAAAGAGGTTTATAATGACTTTTTATCGTTTTTAAATAATGTCATCGCATAGGAGACGGAATAAATGAAATTAAAAATAAAAGCCATACTAGGGGTGGCGTTGTGTGTAATACTCGGCTGTGTTTTGTTTGTCGGATGTAACGATAATAAGAATGAAGAATCCGAAAACACCGTTAAGGAAGCAAAAACAATAGAAGTTGCAACGGCAGAAGACCTTTTAGGGGCGGCAAAGTATGTGGGTAAAGAATATTCGCAATACACAATAAAACTTACGGCAGATATAGATTTGTCTTCCGTTGAATGGAAACCGATAGGACTTACTTTGAATAAGGCTTTTTGCGGAACTTTTGACGGAAACGGGAAAACAATATCCGGGCTTAAAATAACCGGATGGGAAAATGACGGAACCCCTAAATATATTGCAAAACAAATTATCGGATGGCTTTCAGACGGGACACCCGTATATAAGAGCTCTGAAATTTTATCTGTTGATAAAGGCGAACAGATTGAAGACAATAATTACGCGGTTAAGAGTTATGTTTTAGAAGGCGATGACGCCGACCCCAACTACGTGGCGATAGATGACGGGAACGGAACATTCGAAACGGATGTGGCTTACGGCAGCGTCGGACTTTTCGGATATACTTTCGGGGCAACGGTAAAAAATCTGAATGTTTCGGGTGCGGATATTTCTTTCTATACTTCCGGAGATTATTCTTATGCGGGCGTTATAAGCGGTTATGATGTAGGGAGCAAATTTGAAACCGTAGTGGTAACAGATTCAAAAATTTCCGTGTCAACCATTTACGACCGGGAGATTTCATACTACGACAATTACGGCACACCGGCTCAGTTTAAAGACAATAACAATAATAATCAATATGTCGGCGGTATAATCGGGTATGCAAAAAGCAATACACAAAAAGGGCAGGAAACGAAGGTAAATTCAACGATTCTGTCCGATGTAACAAGCAACGGATTTATTTTCGATAATACTAACTATTGTGCGTTTTATGACGGCGGATTAAGAATTTACGGAGATAAAGAAAATGCAAAACTTGTTATTGCAGGTGATACAAAAGGCGGATATTCCGTAAGTAAAATCAATACAACCATAAATGTTTCAAAGGAATTTTTCCCTGTACAATTATATGTCGGCGGAACGGCAGGATATATTTCGGGAGCTAAATTAAATAATGTAACCGTTGACGGATTCAATAAGGCAACAAATGCGGGAGAGGGAACAAATAAGCTTTCTTCTTCAACACAAATCATTGCTCGCTCTGTCTATGCTGCGGGTATTGCAGGCGGTATTTATTCTTCTACGGTAAATACGTCTGTTGCTGAAAATATCTATGTAAACGGTATATATTGGAGAAATTGGGACAATGAAAGTTCTATCGGATTAATTTACGATAAAGCGACGATAGGCGGCGGTTACGGTATAGTAGGAAAATCTGAAATAAAGAACGGTCGTGCGGAAACGGTTTTTGTTGAAGTCGGCGGAACTAATCTTGAAAATGTTTGTCTCGGCGGATTTATCGGATATGAAGATGACAATTCAAGCGCTGATGAAATAATAGTAAAAGATGTTTATATGTACAGTACTTACACCGGTAGCAGCGAACTTGGTTCGATAATGGGCGGCGCAGCCGGCGTTTTACGGAATTCGTCTATGGCAAACGTTACCGTGTCAGACGTTGCTTTTGATATAAGCGGAGGAAAGGGTGAAACATACGGGTTTGTCAGAGGTATAGTTGCGCAGGTTTACGGTGATTCAGCTTTTTCCGCATCAAGTGCAGATAATATAAGAATTCATAAAAACAGAACCGAATACCACGGAGACGATTATGAAGAGATAATTCCTTTACAGACGAAAAACAATTATGTCAATGAAGACGGTTATACGAGTGCAAGATTATATTATACGGTTGACGGAAAATACAGCAATACTTTTGTTACCGTGTACGGAGAGCTTGTTCCGAGAGACGCTTACGATAATCTTCTTATCGAAGAAGAAATTTATCGTCGTATAACTTTAAGCGGTTATTCGGAGGGGGATATAATCGAAACAGGAAAATACTATTTCTATGACCCCGACAGAAAAGGATATATATTTATTGGGGAGGATACCGTAGAGAGTAATAAAAAATATGTTCCGAATAGAATTTATGCCGAAAAAATCAGCGTTTATCGTGTTGAGATTGCGCAGAAAAATAAGAACTTTTCTTTAAGCAATACGACTTATTATAATTACGTTGAAAATGAAGCGAAGTTCGAAGTAACATCCGATACGGTTGCAAAAGAGGGAAAAACGTATTATATAAATAAAGATAATAAAGATATTGCATCCTATTATCTTGATATAACTGTATATTCGGAAAGCGGAAACGTAATTGTAACAGACGATAAAAATAAAGAAAACGAAGATGACGATATTCTTGCCAAGGCCAGGTACTCGCTGACTAAGGAAGAAGTCAATAATGCAACTAAAACCGTCGTCTGCGGAGATAAAACATATGCACTTGCAAATGCAGAAATATTCGTAAATAAATATTTCAGCGCAGGCACAGGATTTTTACCGGATATAAATTCTTTTACAATTAAATACTATGATTCAAGTATCAAAAACAGGGATTTTTCGAAGTACAGATTGGTAAGCGGCAGACCTTTCGTGGATGAAGCAAGTATAACTTATAAAAAGGATAATAATGATTAAAATAATTCTATAACAAAACAGAGGCAATTTATGCAAATTAAATTCAAAGACGAAATTAAAGAATTTGTCGAAGGGGTGACTCTTTACGACATAGCAAAAACAATCAGCGACGGGCTAACGCGCGTCGCTCTTTGTGCAAGAGTAAACGGGAAAGTTCGTGATATACGTAGTCCGGTAAATGAAGATGCGGAAGTGGAATTTCTTACTTTTGCAGACGATGACGGGAAAAAAGCATACAGGCATAGTGCGGCGCATATTCTTGCACAAGCTGTAAAACATATAAGACCTGACGTAAAAGTTGCAATAGGACCTGCAATTGATAACGGTTTCTATTACGATTTTGATTTTTCTTCGCCGTTTACACAAGAAGAAGTTTCTTTGGTAGAAAGCGAAATGAAAAAAATCATAAAGGCGAATTATCCGATTGAACGTAAGGAAGTATCGAAAGAAGAAGCGTTAAAACTATTTTCCGAAGAGCCTTACAAAATAGAATTGATTGAAAATTTACCGGAAGGAAGCATAATAAGCACATATACACAAGGAGATTTTACGGATTTATGCGCAGGACCTCATATTCCTTCTACGGGATATGTAAAAGCGTATAAACTTACGTCCGTAACGGGAGCCTATTGGCGTGGGGACGAGCATAACAAAATGCTTACCAGAATATACGGAACGGCATTTGATAAAAAGTCAGATTTGGAAGAATATCTTGCTGCGATAGAAGAAGCGAAGAAGCGAGACCATAATAAAATCGGTCGTGAACTCGGTTATTTTATGACCGACGAAACAATAGGTCAAGGATTGCCTTTGTTAATGCCAAAGGGCGCGAAATTGTTTCAGATACTTTCGAGGTTTGTTGAAGACGAAGAAGAAAGAAGAGGTTATCTGAGAACCAAAACGCCTTATATGGCTAAAAGAGAATTATATAAAATAAGCGGGCATTGGGACCATTATCTTGACGGAATGTTTGTTATGGGCGACCCCGAGGCGGAAGGTGAAGTCTTTGCTTTACGTCCTATGACTTGTCCGTTCCAATATACAATATATAATAACGGATTGAAATCGTACAGGGATTTACCGCTCAGATACGGTGAAACGAGTACGCTTTTCCGTAATGAAGCAAGCGGTGAAATGCATGGGCTCATCAGAGTAAGGCAGTTTACAATCAGCGAAGGACATTTGATTTGCCGTCCGGACCAGTTGGAACAGGAATTTAAGGGTTGTCTTGAACTTGCGAAATATTGTCTCGAAAGCGTCGGTCTTGCGGAAGACGTTTCATACAGATTTTCTCGCTGGGACCCGGATAATATGGAAAAATATATCAATGACCCTGAAAAATGGGAGAAAGCGGAAACGGAAATGGCCAGGATTTTAAGCGACCTTGGAGTCAAATATACCGAGGCAAAAGACGAAGCCGCATTTTACGGTCCGAAACTTGATATACAGATAAAAAATGTACACGGGAAGGAAGATACGCTTATAACAATACAGATTGATATGTTCCTTGCTGAAAATTTCGATATGAATTACATAGACGAAAACGGCAATAAAGTTCGTCCTTATATTATTCACAGAACATCGATAGGGTGTTATGAACGTACGATTGCATTAATTCTTGAAAAATATGCAGGAGCCTTGCCGACATGGCTGAGTCCTACCCAGGTAAAAGTACTGAGTTTGACGGAAAGAACCGAAAACGAAGTTAAAAATTGCGTTGATATTTTAAGAAAAAAAGGGATAAGAGCCGAATTTGATGTAAGGAACGAAAAAATCGGATATAAGATAAGAGAAGCTCAACTTGAAAAAATTCCTTATATGTTGATAATCGGAGATAAAGAAAAAGAAAACGGTGTTGTAAGCGTAAGAAATCGTAAAACCGGAGATATGGGGACAATGATTCTTGAAGAATTTTCATCGATTTTATTGAAAGAAATCGAGGAAAGAACACTGTAAATGCTTGACAAAGCAGAGTAATTTTGATAATATAACAACAAAGTAGATGCATGTCTCACCGGAAGCAAAGAGCGTAACGGTTTCTGTAATATAAATAATTTTACGGAGAAGATGTGTATCTATGCACATCTTTTTAATTCGGGAGGGACGTAATTATTTTTAAAGAATTATTGATAAATGACAGTATCGTGGATAAAGAAGTACGGCTTATTGACGAAAAGGGGCAACAGCTCGGGATAATGTCAAAAAGCGAAGCGCTGAGAATAGCCGAGTTTCGTAATTTGGATTTGGTAAACATATCACCGATGGCAAAGCCGCCCGTGTGCAAGATAATGGATTACGGGAAATATCGTTTCGATATGATAAAAAAAGAAAAAGAAGCAAAAAAGGCGCAAAAGGTCATTGAGGTTAAAGAAATTAAACTATCACAAACGATAGATATAGGAGATATAAACGTCAGGGCGAAACAGACAAGAGAATTTCTTGAAGAAGGCAATAAAGTTAAAGTATCCCTGAGAATGAAAGGAAGACAACAGGAACATCCTGAAATAAGTGTGGCAGTTTTGGAAAATTTCTTTGAAAAAGTGAAAGATGTGGCGTCAATGGAAAAGAAGCCGACGACGGAGAACAGGAGCGTATTTATGATGCTCTCACCGATAAAAAAATAATTATACTATAATATAAAGGAGAACAGGTATTATGCCGAAAATGAAAACGCACAGCGGTGCGAAGAAGCGTTTCAGACTTACCGCTTCCGGTAAAATCAAAAGAGCAAAACAAAACAAGAATCATATTCTTAACAAAAAAACGACAAAGAGAACTAGAAATCTCAGAAAAGGCGGATATGTAGACGCAACGCAACAAAAGACAATGACGACGCTGATGAGCGGTCAGAAATAATGGAGGTGTCGCATGAGAATGAAGAGGGCTGTCAAGGCAGTAGAGAAAAGAAGAAATATTATGAGACGGGCAAAGTGATATTTTGGATCAAAATCCCGTTCATACAGAATAGCAAGACAGGCTGTAATGAAATCCATGCAGTATGCGTATGTCGGAAGAAAACTAAAAAAGAGAGATTTCCGCCAAATGTGGATTGCGAGAATAAACGCAGCGGCAAGAATAAACGATATTTCTTATTCTAAACTGATGTTCGGGCTTAAAACTGCCGGGATAGACCTTAACCGTAAAATTTTAGCTGATTTAGCAATAAACGACCCGAAAGCATTTGCCGAATTATGTGAAAAGGCAAAAGCGGTTGTAAAATAAAAAAATAAAAGTGGTTACGGCATAGGTAACCACTTTTTAATTAAATATGATAATAACTTCTGCCCAGAATAACGGAATAAAAAGATTGCGCGGGTTTTACAAGGATAAAAAATTGCGTCAGGAATATGGCGTATTTATTGCCGAAGGCGTTAATCTGGTAAAAGATATTCCCGAAAATTTCGAAATAAAGGAATTATATATTAAGGAAAGCAAAAAAGATGTTTTAACATTTTTGTGCAGGAAGTTCAGTATCGAACCGTATATTGTAAAAGACAGCATATTCGATTCCGTATCGGATACGGTAACGCCTTCCGGGGTTATAGCGGTAGTAGGAAAAAGAAATGTTCAGAACTTTGTTAACGGAGAGATAGTTCTTGTGCTTGACGGTATTTCGGATTCCGGCAATCTCGGAACGATAATAAGGACGGCTGCCGCGCGTGGTATTAAGAGCGTTATATGTGCAGATTGTACAGATGCCTATTCACCAAAAGCCGTGAGAGCGGCTATGGGCGGGACATTCAGAACTGAAATAATCGAGACAACAATAGAAAATGCCGTAAAACTTGTGTCGGATTATAAGATAGTCGGGCTTGATATGTCTGGTATCAGTATCTATGGATACAAAAAAGACGGTAAAGTTGCGTTGGTTGTAGGTAGCGAAGCTCACGGCATCAGTGATACAATAAGGAAAGTTGCCGACTGTTTTGTTTCTGTTCCGATGTCAAACGGAGTAGAGTCGTTAAATGCCGCTGTCTGTGCGGGGATAGCAATGTATTTAATTTAATTTTTGGAGAGTGTATATGAGCGGACATAGTAAATGGGCAAATATTAAAAACAAAAAAGGAAAAGCAGATGCGGCAAGAGGGAGTATATTCACAAAAATAGGAAGAGAAATTGCCGTTGCCGTAAAAGCCGGAGGGCCTGACCCTAACAGCAATTCAAAACTCCGTGACGTTATAGCGAAAGCTAAACAAAATAATATGCCGAACGATAATATTATGCGTTCAATAAAAAAGGCAAGCGGAGAACTCAATACCGTTAATTACGAAGATATGCAGTACGAGGGGTATGCCGCCGGCGGTGTAGCGGTAATAGTAGAGGCATTGACCGATAATAAAAACCGTACGGCAGGCGATGTAAGACATGCTTTTGATAAGTGTAACGGTTCTCTCGGCAGTACGGGATGCGTGTCGTATTTGTTTAAGAAAAAAGGCCTGGTGGTTGTTGAAGCTCCGAAAGGTGTTACTGAGGATGACGTTATGATGATAGCATTGGAGGCAGGAGCGGATGACGTGGTTGGTGACGATAATATTTACGAAGTTTATACTTTACCTCAGGATGTTAACTCGGTTAAAGATGAATTAGAAAAGGGAGGACTCGGGATATTGAGTTTTGAAGTCGGATATTATCCGGACGATTATATAAATCCTCAACCGGAGTTTGTTCCTCAAATCGAAAAACTTATCGGTATGCTGGAAGAAAATGACGATGTGCAAAATGTTTATCACAACGCAATTCTTCCCGAAGAAGACGAGGAGGAATGAAATAATGGGTTTTGACGTTGAAGCACTTTGCGCGAAAACGAAGAAGGCAAGCAATGCTTTTTTATCTGTTTCCACCGAAAAGAAAAACGAATTGTTGTCTGCCATAAAAAAAATAATAATTGCCGGCGTGGAAGAACTGAAAAAAGTTAATGCAATTGATGTCGAAGAGGGTAAAAAAAGCGGAATGAATCCTGCTTTTGCAGACAGACTACTTCTTACGGACGGAAGAATTAAATCAATGTGCGATGGGATTGACGATGTAATAGCTTTGCCTGATTATGTCGGGAAAGTAGAAGAAAGTTATACTTTGAAAAACGGGCTCGAAGTGAAAAAGGTTCATGCGCCGCTCGGAGTAGTGGGTATCATATACGAATCGAGACCGAATGTTACCGTCGATGCGGCAGTGCTTTGTATTAAATCCGGAAACGGCGTAATACTTAAAGGCGGAAAAGAAGCTATAAATTCCAACAGAAAATTAGTTGAGTTTATGCAAAAAGCATTTACAGAATGCGGAATATCACCCGACATAATCGGTTTTATCGACAGCACCGACAGGGATAAAACACTCGATATGTTGCATGCGGGAACATACATAGATGTAGTTATTCCGCGAGGCGGAGAAAAATTGAAAAAATTTGTGCTTAAAGAAGCTGCGATGCCGGTTATAGCGTCCAGCGGAGGGAATTGTCACATTTATGTGGAAAAAAGTGCCGATTACGGAATGGCTATGAAAATTATAGAAAATGCTAAAATCAGTCGTCCGTCGGTATGTAATGCGGCAGAAACTCTACTTGTCGATAAAGCTGTTGCCGAAACATTTTTGCCGCAATGTTTGAAAATGCTTACAGAAAAAGGTGTAGAAATCAGAGGAACATCGGAAGTAAAGGAATTGTTTGGCAGAACGAAAATTATTGACGAGCCTGAGTTTTATACCGAATACAGCGATTTAATAATTAAAGTTAAAATCGTAAGCGGCATAGACGAAGCTATAGAGCATATCAACCGTTACGGAACAAACCACAGTGAAGCGATTGTGACTTCAAGCGAAGATGCCGCGGAAAAATTTTCAACCGAAGTTGATGCCGGTTGCGTCTATGTAAACGCTTCCACACGCTTTACAGACGGATTTGAGTTAGGACTCGGAGCGGAAATGGGCATTTCGACTCAAAAACTTCATGTAAGAGGACCGATAGGATTAAAAGAATTGACTTCGGTCAAATATGTAATAAAGGGAAACGGACAAATAAGATAAAAAAGCGTAAAAAATTCCGTTGATTTTAAAATTCTTGCTATTAAAGATTTGATTAGAATATAAATCAATGGTATAATTTATAAAAATTTTACGGAGTTATATAATGGCAAAAGTAGAAAGGATAGGAATTCTTACAAGCGGTGGAGACGCGCCCGGAATGAACGCTGCTATCAGAGCCGTTGTAAGATGTGCTTCGGTTGCAGGAATAGAATGTTACGGCATAGACGACGGATATACCGGGTTGATTGAAGGTGAAGTACATAAAATCGATTCCAGATTTGTTTCGGATATTATACAGAAAGGCGGAACAATACTGCGTACTTCCCGTTGCCCGCAATTTTTGGAATATGAATACAGACAAAAAGGCTATGAAGTTTTACAGGCATACGGGATTGACGGATTGGTTGTAATCGGAGGCGGCGGGTCTCTTGCCGGAATGAATGAGTTTAGTAAAGATTTCGGAATTCCTTGTGTCGGAATTCCAGGAACAATAGATAATGACCTTGCGTACACTGATTTTACTCTCGGATTCGATACAGCCGTAAACACCGTTCTCAGTGCAATTAATAACGTGCGTGATACAATGACCGCACATAACAGAGCGTGTATTATAGAAGTTATGGGAAGGCACTGTGGTGATATAGCCTTGTATTCCGGAATATCCGGCGGGGCGGAAATTATTCTTGTTCCCGAAATACCTTTTAATGTAAAAGATTTGGCAAAAACAATAAAACTTGACAGAATTAAAGGCAAAAAATCGGTAATCATAATTCTGGCGGAAGGAGTTTGCAGTTGTTCCGAATTAAAAGAGCAGCTTTTGGCAGAAATTGAAGAAATATCAATAAGAACGGTAAAATTAGGATACATACAACGCGGCGGAACGCCCACGATGTGTGACAGGATGCTGGCGGCCAGGTGCGGAGCCCGCGCGGTTGAATTGTTCATTAAAGGAAATATCGGCGGAAGAGCAGTCGGGATTAAAAACAATAAGATTATTGACGTCGATATCGATGAAGCGCTGAATACCGAGTCTTGCTTTGACAAAGAATTATACGAAATAGGAAAAATTTTAGGGAAATAGACATAGGAGGATACAGAATGAAAAATTTAGTCGGTGCATGTATGTTCGGACAATCGGGGGGACCGACATCCGTAATAAATTCCAGTGCGGCAGGAGTATTTATTGAGGCGCTTGCCCAAAAAAACATTACAAAAGTATACGGTGCGGCAAACGGAATTCAGGGCATTTTAAATGAAAATTTCTATGATATAGGAAAGGAAGACGAAAAAGAGCTTTATTTATTGAAGAATACACCTTCATCCGCTCTCGGTTCGGTAAGATATAAACTTAAAAGCGCCGATGTTGATGATACTGATTACAAAAGAATACTCGAAGTGTTCAAAAAATACAACGTCAGATATTTCTTCTATAACGGAGGAAACGACAGTATGGACACTTGTAATAAGATAAGTAAATATTTGCTTAAAAGCGGTTACGAATGTAATATAATCGGTGTACCTAAAACTATAGATAACGATTTATACGGAACAGACCATTGCCCCGGATACGGCAGTGCTGCAAAATATGTTGCTACGACTATGATGGAATTATTTCTTGATGCGACGGTTTACGATAAAGGGCAGATAACGATAGTTGAAATTATGGGACGTAATGCAGGTTGGCTTACTGCGGCAAGCGCGCTGGCATCCTATAAAGGACTCGGACCGGATTTGATTTATCTTCCCGAGCAGGCGTTTGATATAGAAAAATTCCTTATCCAGGTGAAAAATGTTGCCGATGCAAATCAAGGTAAATGTATTGTCGCGTTGAGCGAAGGAATTAAAACGGCAGACGGCAAATACGTTGTGGAAGCAATCGCCGATTCTTCTGCCGCAAAAGACAGTTTCGGACACACTCAGCTTGGGGGAGTAGCGGCGACTCTTGCCGGTCATGTGAAGGAAAAAATCGGCGGTAAAGTAAGGGCAATCGAATTCAGTTTAATGCAAAGATGCGGTGCGCATCTTGCAAGTAAAGTAGACGTTGAGGAAGCTTTTGAAGCGGGAAGAGTTGCTGTCAGAAGTGCTTGTGAGGGAAATACAGATAAAATGGTGGTGTTTATCAGAAAACCAGGAAAAGAATATGAAATAAGTTATGAGCTTATGGATATAGAACTTGCCGCAAATACTGAAAAGAAAATACCGGACAATTGGATATTACCTGATAATAAAGGTTTAAGTCAAGAGTTTATTGACTATGCGTTGCCGCTTATTCAAGGGGACTGTAAGGCTCCGCTTGAAGACGGCTTGCCCAGATTCGCCAAATTAAGAAAGGTAAAAGTTTAAGTGAAAAAAATCGATGTAAAGGCAACGAACGAGACAGAAAGTCTCGTTGAAAAAAAAACGAAGAAAAAAATCGGAAAAAACACTTTGCTTGCGATTATCGCAAGCTTTTGTGCTGTATTGATAATAGTGGCAATCGTTGTTCCTGTTGTTATTGTTTATGGGGATAAGGCAACCGTTCCGAGTCCTGAATTTTATAATTATAACGATGAAACGGATTATTATATAAAAGTAAAATGGAATAAAATAAAAAAAGCCGACAGTTACAGCTATATTTATTATTACGGCGACCCGACAGAGGTCGATGAGTCGACTTTGGATATAGCACGAACTCAAAATACAAACACTGCATTCCCAAGACACAAAGGTATGGTTGCTTTTAAAGTAAAAGCTGATATTGCCGGAGAAAAAACTGAATATTCGGATTGGATAACCTTGAATGTTTCTGCATGGAAGTTGCAACAACCTATATTAACTGTTTCCGATGAATTTGAAATATCATGGACGGTTTGTACGTTTAAGGCAGACGATAAAACTTATAATGTCAGCGGATACGAGTACAACATAATTGTTGACGGAACGGAATGTTTTCCGCAAGATATATATGTGGATACGAATATTGCGGATATTAAAAATTTCATTAAAAACTATTTAAATAATACCGATAAAGTTATGGGATATAATTTAGGCGAAGCCTGGCAGGATATAAGTATTGAAATTAAGGTTAAAGCAGTTGCGTATGTAAAATTTGCCGGTGTAGTACTTAAAAATCCTTCTTTTCCGAATGACGTTTTAATGAATATTTACGAAAACAGTGATTACGGAACAGTAGGAATTACTATTACAGAAGATGTTTACAAAAGTTTATAAACGGAGTATGCGATAAATGAAAAGAGAGGATTTGCGTAATATAGCCATAATAGCGCACGTCGACCACGGAAAGACAACGCTGGTTGACGCTATGCTTAAACAGGGAGGAATTTTCAGAGACAATCAGGCGGTTCCGACTTGTGTTATGGACAGCAATGCGTTAGAGAGAGAAAGGGGGATAACCATACTGGCAAAAAATACGTCTGCTTATTACAAAGATGTAAAGATAAATATCGTTGATACTCCGGGACATGCCGATTTCGGCGGGGAAGTGGAACGTGTGTTGAAAATGATAAACGGGGTTGTGTTATTGGTGGACGCGTATGAAGGACCGATGCCTCAAACACGTTTTGTATTGCAAAAGGCATTGGAAATGAACCATAAGATAATTATATGCATAAATAAAATCGACAAACCCGGCGCAAGATGCGAAGAAGTATTGGACGAAATATACGATTTGCTTCTGGAACTCAATGCAACAGAAGAACAGTTATACAGCCCCGTTGTTTATTGCAGCGGAAGAGCGGGAACCGCTAGTCTTTCAACGGAAGAGGAAGGGAAAAATCTGGTACCTCTTTTTGAAACAATTATATCTCATATCGACCCGCCTGAGGGAGACGAAAACGGTCCGCTTCAAGTTTTGGTATCGGCTATAGATTATAACGACTATGTAGGCAGAATAGCAATAGGCAGAATCGAACGCGGTGTAATAAGGCAAAATCAGGAAGTTATGGTCTGTAATTATCATACGGAAGAAAAGTATCGCGGTAAGGTTACAAATATTTATCAGTTTGCCGGTTTGAATAAAATTTCGGTCGAAAGCGCAAAAGTCGGAGATATAGTGAGTTTCAGCGGCATGGAGAATATTACAATAGGTGAAACGGTATGTGACTTGTCTTGTGTTGAGCCGCTTCCTTTTGTAAAAATAAGCGAACCTACTTTGCAGATGTCTTTTTCGGTTAACGATAGTCCTTTCGCAGGGAAAGAAGGTAAATTTGTTACTTCAAGGCATTTAAGAGCAAGACTGATGAAAGAATTGCTTAAAGACGTTTCATTAAAAGTTGTAGAGAAATCAAGCGATGAATTCATCGTCAGCGGAAGAGGCGAGATACATTTATCTATTCTTATGGAGAATATGAGAAGAGAGGGATATGAATTTCAAGTCAGTACGCCGCAGGTTATCAATAAAGTTATAGACGGCGTTCTGTGTGAACCGATGGAAAAACTTATTATAGACGTACCAGACGGTTGCATCGGCTCTGTAATGGAAGATATGGGCAGGCGGCAAGGAGAACTTGTTACGATGAACCCTATGGGAACAAGAACCAAATTGGAGTTTACGATACCTGCAAGGGGATTATTGGGATACAGAAACGCATTTATGACGGAAACAAGAGGGGAAGGAATAATGAGCAGTATCTTCATCGGATACGAGCCATTGAAAGGAAGCGTTCCGAAGCGTCCGTACGGAGCGTTGGTGGCATGGGAAACCGGCGAAGCAGTGACATACGGCTTATTTAACGCTCAGGGAAGAGGACAGTTATTCATAGGTCCGGGAACGCCGGTATATGCGGGGATGGTTGTCGGATATTCTCCGAAGCAGGAAGATATACCTGTAAACGTATGTAAGAAAAAACACGTAACAAATATGCGCGCTGCCGGCAGCGACGAAGCTCTTACGTTGGATACTCCAAGAAAATTCAGCCTGGAAGAATGTATTGAGTTTTTGTCAACGGACGAAATGCTTGAAGTTACTCCGAAAAGTCTCAGAATAAGGAAAACAATTCTCGACCATTCAGAAAGGATGAGAAAGCTTTCTCGTGAAAAAAATGCAAATTAAACGGAGGGAAAAATGGCAAACGAAAAAGGATTAAAATTGCTTGGGAAGCTGGATTTTTATCCCGAATACAGAGAAGACGGAGAAAAGACTCCTGTTGTCGAAACAGGCAGATTTAAATATTTCAGAGAAGTAGCAAAGCGTCGGAACGGTCCATTATTGACGGCAAATTTAATGTTTCTTATCACATTGATACCCATTTTGGTGTTATTTATATTTTTAGAAGTATTCGGCGGAGTTGAAGCAATAGCTTATAAATTGGCAGGGATAACTGATGCGCCATATTTGCTTTCCGGAATAGGTTTCGGGTTATCTGAATCCACTGTAACTACGTTGGATATAAAAATGAAGATACTTGATGTATACTATATAATCTTTGCGGTGGTCGGTGTGGCATCGATTATAATCAGTATAGGTTTCGGAGGGATGACACATCTTTCTATGAAATTCATAATCGGAGACAGTTTTATTTCTAAAAAGGATAACTACGGGAATCCGGTTCCGAGGGCGATTAAAGAATATTTTAAGGGAATAAAGCGTACGTGGAAAGAAATGTTATTGGTCGGAATTTTCTTTTTGATTTTATTTGCAGGTATAGCTAATTTGTACGTTTATTTTATCGGAGAATTTTGGAAAAACGAAGCAAATGCCGGACATTGGATTATGATAATTTTTGCGTCTATTTCGGCAATTTTTATTCTTATGTATTTAGTTCATTTCATACCGACTATAGTGCTTTACGATATGCCGTTAAAAAGTAAAATGAAAAATTCAGCTATATTTATGTTGCAAATGATTGTCCAAAATTTCTTTATTGTAGTTATTTTGTCAGTTCCTTTTATTCTTATGGCAGTTTTGGACATTTTTATAGCAGTAATAATAATTGCGGTAATGCTTTGTTACGGCAGCAAATGGTATAGCTTAATTTTATGTAATTATGAACAATATTTATCTGAAAAAATTGTCACTCCTGTATATAATGCGAGATATTCTAAATCATCGAATAGTCCTAAAAATAAGAAAAAAAATAAAAAATAATTTCTTTATTTTTTTACGGTTATAGAAATTTTGATAACGCCTTAAATGTATGAATTAGCTTTTTCTAACGATTAAGGCGTTTTTTTTCTGAGACATATTTTGCATTTATGATTTTAAGTTCCGGCACATTGAAAACGCTATTGACAATAATTATTATATTATTATATAATAAATTATCTGGAAAAATGTTTTTGGGAGGCTTCCTATGAAAATAACCGGCGTAAAAAATGTTATTTGGAAACTATTAGTATGCTCCATGGGTTTTATGTTAGGTATACTTACATGTTTGGCCTGTGCGGTTTTTAGTAATTCAAAGCTGGAATTTTCAGAATATGCAGAAAATAATTCGGCATATGCGGTTAGCTATCAAGAAAGTACACCGCCAAAAACTGATGAAATTACAGTTGTTCCTATTTCGGAAGGCGCAGAATCTTCTCTTTTTGGGAAAATTGTTATAGATGTTACAGACGGAAAAAAGTGGCATTCAAAACTGTCTGCTGATTCTTCGGTTTCACTTCTAAATAAAATCGGAGTAAAGTTTTCTTTTAACGAATATAAATATAAAGATTATACGACATGGTGGCAAGGTGATGTAAATGATTCAGAATTGGTATCTAAAGATTTTGTCGGAGGAAGCAATCCCGCAGGGTCTGACGTGAGCGTTACGCCTGATAATGTTTTATTCGGGTTAAATTCAAATGAGATTAATGTCACTGGAATTTGGGTAAGCGGAACAACTTGGTATGGGCAAGAAATAAGTAATTCTAATATTTTAGAAAATGACGGAAAAAATGTTGTCGCCGGAGACTACATAATAGAAAAAATATCTTTTAACTACAATTTTAATTTGGAATATACTTCATATTCAAATCTTAATATCACAAATGTTACAGGTGCTGATTCCGGTGAGCCGAAACCGATCGAAGTTATTACAAAAGAACAAAATTATACAGCAAGTTTTGAATGTACAACAAATTTTGAATTGTTTATTACGACTACAGTTGCATTCGGAAGCAGTATAGGCGGGCAAATAGAAAACAATTTGAACATTAATCCTGTATATGACAGTACGACTAAATGGATAGATAATATTGTTTTGTATGACTCAAATGTCAGTAGTTCCGCCGCATCAGACGATAAGCATTTTTATTATTCATTCAGCGACGGCAGCAGAAAGCCTTTTAAAGCATCATACGGTTTTTCTACTCTATTAAACAATACAACTTTTGGTGCGGAAAGCGAACTGTTCAGCGGAGGCGGTAGCGTAGCTGCATTTTTAAGGTTAGTTTGGTACAGGGAAAAAGAACTTCAACAACAACTAGCTGATGCAGATACTGTCAATGCCGGGACGTATTATATTCAGATTGAAGGTGCAACCGAGGGCGCGGAGTATTTTTATTATGAGAGTATCGACGGAACAGGAACATATTATGCAGTAAGATTTTTATATAACAGGGATAATTATATTCAAGAGCTTACTGTCGCAAAAGCTACGCTTAAAGTCAGCATAAAAGATGGAATAGGTATAAGTGTTGAAAAAGAAAACGATGTAATAAGTGCTCCGTTTATATCGCCTTATACGGAAGCCGTACTTTTTTCCGATCAAAACGGTCAAAATATGCCTTCGGGAACATATTTTGAAAAACAATCAGATAATACTTTTGTTGCTACAACCGATAACCGTTTTTCATTTTTGAAAACATATTATATCAATAAAAGCAGTGCGGCAGAGCTGTTTACAAATTCAGTAAGCGGAATGAATGCAGGTAACGCATGGGCGGCTATGGGTGGATATGAAAACGATTTATATTCTATTCAAAGCAGCACAGCATCTTTATTATCTTTCACAGGTTCATATTTTCCTGGATATGAAATCAGGACATATGACCATATCGTTGTTTTTATATCAATAGGAATATATCAAATAGCTTCAAATTATACAATTGACTTGGGCGAAAATCAAAATGGAGTATGGAAGTCTTATGCTGATGTTGACACGGAGGGGACAACAAGACAAATAAAAGAAGGATTAACTTCTTCCGAAAACAGTGTCATGAAGCAATATGAATATTATGACAGCTTTGCAATAACACCGCCGGAAATTATAATTGATATATCTGAATTTATGGTAAATTTCACGAGTGCGTATTATGGGGAAATATGGAATACTTCCGATATAGATTTCAGTAAAGTAGTGCTTAACGGAAGGTCGCTTACCGAAGTTGATTTAGACGGTAACGGAAAACATGACGATGCAACTTATGATATTTCTACAAGTTTAGAAAATTGGCGTATAAGGATTATAAGCAGTACTTCGGAAAGAAAAGTAATAGGCAATTATAATTATATTTTTGTATTAATGCAAATTGCGAAAAAAAGTCAGCTTGATAAAAAACCCGGAGATTACGAGGATGAGAAAGGAACTGCTTATACACCTTATACAAGTACTTTGTATGCTGGAGAGTATTATATAACTTATTCTTTGTCATATATGCTTAGTAATTCTTCTACTGCGGTAAATATTGATTCTTGTGATTTGGGAAAATCATCGGTAACTATCGAATCCGGCGGAAATAATGTAGGCGTAGCGGTGGTTAATATGAATATTCCTTCTCAGTTTAGGATAAACCCTGTAACGCTTTATCTTAATCTTACGGATTATACTGCAATAAAATATTATGACGGAACCGACGAAGTAAAGAGAGCACAAGGTTCTGACGCTACCGCGCAAGCGACTTTAAAACAAGAAGAGGGAACCGGACTATCTTCTGCTCTTTCTGAATATTCCAATGTTTTCGATTACGATTTTAAAAACAATATAATGTATAACTATAATGTTTTTTATTCATCATATTTGGCAAGTGATTATGACCAGGAATTGGATATCAGCGGAGAAGTAACCTTGGATCCCAGAGAAGAAATGACTCACGACGAATTTGAACTGATTTCTTCAAGTTATAATATTGAGCCCGGATTAAGACTTAATGATGAAAATACAAGAATTACCGGATATATACTTCGAAGAACGTTAGAGTTAAGCGTATTGAAAGACCCTGACAGGATTACAGATGTGTCTGACCCGAATTACAGTAGGATGGATTACAGCAGAGGATATAATTCCGCTACATACGTTGCTATCAGAGTGGCAAGATATTACGATTTAAATTCAGAAGGAACATCTTTGCTTGAATTATATAAACAAGATGAATCCAGACCGGAAATAACAGAAGGGAAAGAATATTATGCTGATTACTATTTGTTATATAATCAGGAAAAATTTAGTGAATATTATTATTTCTATGCAGATTTACCGGGCATTCTTAAAAATACATGTTATATTTTACTGGAAATCGAAGGTGATTCGTCAAAGCCTAATTATGGATTTTTGAATACAACAACGAGAAAGGAAGATTTTGGGTGGGATAATACAAATTTTGAAGTAAAGTTGTTCAATCAAACCGATGACGGTATTTATTCCAAAGTTGAAACTTATGAATTTATTGATTGGGAAAATGCAGAAAGAGAAAACGATTTATCGGGAGAATTGGAAAAAAGAGCTTTTGAACAAGATTCTGATGCAGGGTTCTATCATTTGTCTGTGATAAATTCAATTACCATTCTTAATTATAACATAGTCCTGAAAGACGAAATAACCGATGAAACAATAAACGGAAATGATATTGGTATAGAAATTACAAAGGTGGTAAAATTACCTGAGGAAGTTTTTGATATACAAGAAGAAGATGTGGATAAAGGCAGAAATCTGGTTTATGATAAAACAGATAAAATAAGTTTGGTATATACGTCGGATATACAAAAATCATTTATACTTATTACAAGGCATGACGAATATGAAGCAATAAGACAAAACTCAGAATTTCTTCAACCCGACGGCTCATCGAATTTCATGAGTTTAATTAATGTTATTGGATTTTCAATCGGTGGAGAAACGGAAGATGTAAGCGACGACAGAGTTTATGATCCCAGTGAATTTACTAGAGATATCTATAATATGCGTTTAGCGGGTGATTACATTTTGGAAGTCAGTACGCCAGAAACCACCAACTATAAAAAAGTTACAACAACTGTTACGATTCGTGTATATTGTGCAGAAATTACAGTATATGCAACGGCCGCTATTCGAACTTATATGTCAAATTACGATCCTGACAATGAAATAAAGGCGGACGTATCAGAGGATAGAATGAAGTTTCTTACGTCTGCCGAACTTGAAAATTATATTGCATATATGGATCCCAACACATATGAATTATATCCTACAAACGTTGGCGGAGATTATATTAGAACATATATATATTACAAAAATGACGATCCGACTTCCGGTTTATATGATACTTCGTTAATAAGACTTTATTATGTAGGGTTAGCCGACGGAGACAGTTTTTCACCGGAAACGGATAAGGAAGCGGTAGTGTCGATTGATACATCGTGCTTTATTGTCGGAGGAGAGTATGTAGATCAAGCAGGAAGAAAATCCGGAGCTGTAATTCTCAGTGGAGCATATAAGCAAAATTACAGATTTAATTATATCGCAGGGGATTTATATGTAAAAAGACAAACGCTTGTTTTAGATATTAATCCGAGTCAGCAGGTTTCTTATGACGGGACCAATTTGATTCCCGAATCAAACGTGCTGACGGAAGACGGTTTGCCTGCGCCGGCGAATTTAACTCAATATATCGCAGCGTATTATGCAAAAGGAACGGATGGGAAGTACCATATTTTTGTAAGAGATTTTTCTTCTGATACGGTAATTATAAAGGAAGGGATAATTTCCTCCGGACCGGCAGAAAGTCAAACGGGAGATTATTATTTCTATTTTGAAACATATTTTGACGAAAATGGAACAGAAGTTAACGTTGAAAAGAAAGGTTCCGAAATTTATGCAGTAATAGAGAACGTTGAATATAAGTTATACGCTAATGGATCCTTGTATTACTATTATGTCGATAATGACAGAGAAAAAGCAAAAATTACCATTACGAGAGAAGAAATATATATTTATAATGACGGAGTAGGATATTATTATTACGATGAAAATAATTTATCGTTAACTAAAACATATTTATCGGAAAATATAGAGCCCGATTTTGAAATTGAATCGGACAATGGACGAGAAGCATATATAGATATAGTTGAAGGAAGAAAAATATATATAGAAATAAACGAAGACGATAATGCGTCGATTCTTAACAGGAATATCAAAAATGTATTTTACGATATTTACGGTAACAAAGGTGGATATTTATTAAAGGTTTATGCGTCCCCGTCTGAATCGGCAGGCGGAAGTGCCACTAACTATTCAAGAACTAAAACTCAAGTGGTAATTTTCAGCGTTGAAATCTTAGAAGTCGATTTATTGGAACATCAATCAGGGAATTATTCGGGAACGGTTATTAACCCTATTTGGGATGATGAATTTATCGATGATGAATATGCGTTAAAAGAATTCGGGGAGTATTATAAAGGAACGACTCTTGAAAATAATGATGTTATACTTCCGGGTAGTTGGGCAAAGCTTGAAGTTGCTTATATTGATTCTATTCCGAAATTTTCTTATATGTATACAGAAGAAGAAAATTTTGCAGATAGTAAATTACAAATGTTTGCCGAATATGAACTTGGTTTGCCCGGAGATTTCAGAGCGGCATCGGAAGGGGATATTATTAAGGACGCAGGATTATATGTGGTTCTGGTTAAAGCTACAATAAATAATGCTGTTGCATCAGAAGGTGAAGATGTCGTTAATATGCGTAATAATTTACGTTTCAAAAATCGCACGTCACAATCAAAATTCGAAGGTTCATTATATACTCCGGACGAAGATTATGAAGCATACTTTGTATTATACCTGGTGATTGAAAGGTCTGACGATATAAATATAGTTGTGAGTGCAAGTAACAGTGTAGTAGTCAATAGTGAGGAAAACGGTAACGGATATCTTGGAACATACTCTAAAACATACGATTCCGAAGAATTATGGTTCAAAGAAACTATGAGGGTTTTGGGAGAAGATTCAACGAACGGAGAAATAATTAACGTCAGAGCATATATGTCAACTACTCCGGAATATATAAATGATTATTCATATTTGTATTTCAAAAGTGAAAACGGTGAAGTGGTAGATAAATGGATAGAAAATACCTATATTAATCTTACCCATGTTAACGAATTTTACATTACTTTTATTGCCAATTTCAACGATACCACGGAAGCTGCATTCGAGGGAAGGAATTCAACATATAATAATAACTATATCACATACAAGTTGGTATATAAAGTCCGAATAGATGCTCGCAGGCTTATAATTAATATTAATACAAGAGACCCTGAAACAGGAGCAGAGCCGGATAAACCTGAAGATTTGAGTTATAAATTCTACGGAATGACAAATGAATCGGTTGAAGATAAATTTTTCTTTACGTTTGAAAATTGGGCAGGAAATGATGGAAATATTCTTTTACCCTTAATAACCGAAATGCCGAAAATCGATTGGGAAGCAGGCGGATTAAAAACAGATAACGACCCGCAAGGACAGAAAAAGAGTGCAGGAACCGACTATTATGTTAAAGCTATGGAAGGGAAAGAGCCTGTCAGTACTGTCATGGTAGACGGAATTAACGTATATTATACCGATTATGCATTTGAATATTCAAATACATTAGATTTTGAAATAAAGAAATTACAATTAAGTATAGGCGGAAGTTATCCTTGCGTAGTGATTGACGAATCAAAACCGTATGCGGGGATTGCGCTGACTCCCGATATTAAGAGGTATGGTTGGGACGGAAGCGACCTTGATATAGGAGAAGATGCCAGTTTTACAAAGGAAGTTACTTTCATTGGTCGTATAAACAATTATGACCCGTCAAGAACCGATTATACAGATGCCGATGCAATCAGAGATGTTGCGGGAGCGATAAATGTCGATTATTATTTATTCCGCATTTCAATAGGTTCAAGTCGTAATTATATAGGTATAGAAGAACCTTTTTATTGGGTTTTTGCCGTGGAAAAAAGCGAATTAATTTTAGAATTTGTTGACGAGTACGGTTTAGTCAGCAGAGGTTATGCCAATATGACTTATACGGGTGTTGAAGGTGTTTATCCCACATTCGGAGTTAAATACGAAGGATTTAAAGGTGATGATGACAGAGCGGACAATAAGAGCACGCAGCAAATAAAATTCAGACCCGACACGATTCCCGACGGTTATTGTACAGGTATTTCGATGTTAGGACTGGTTAATCCTTTATTTGTTTTTGTCGATGCCGAAACAGGTGAAGAATTAATTAACGAAGACGGTACAACTTATATGCCTGTGAATGCAGGTGAATATTATATTAAAATTGTCATTTCAGAAGGGCAATACGGTTATGCGGATAACTATAAAATTGTGGTGAAATATGCGGAAGAAGACGGCAAAACGCTGTATCCGGTGTTGAACATTACAAAACGACTTGTCGGTGTATCTTATGTTGCAGGAACAAATGATAAAATTTCGAAAGAATATGACGGAACTGATAAAGTAATTGAAAACAGTGTGGTCCCGCAGGGAACAGATGTCGCAGGAAACTATTCTTTCAGCAAACAAAGCGGAGATACCGGACTTGTGGCGGGAGACTTTATCAGTCTGAAAATCAATTATGCGCTCAGTCGATATGCGCGTAAGGATGTTTATGACGAATATGAAGTAATGAGCGATATTGACGTTTACCTATATGTCGAACCGGTATTACTAGGTGACGATGCCGAGAACTATCAGTTATCAATGGATATGTCCGATACGTTCACAAATGAAGGAGTTACTTATATCAGGTTATGCGGTGTTATTAATCCTGCCCGTGCAACAGTAAGATTTTTAAATAAGCAAGGTCAAATAGTAAATATTTTAAGGGTAACATATAATGGGGAACCTCAGCCGGCAATTGTTGAAGTAGACGGCGTGAATGGTGAAATACTTACTGTAGAAAACGGAGATTATACTGTATGGTATAAGTCGGAAAAATCAAATTGGGACAGTGATATAGCTCCTACAAATTGTGATTATTATGAGGTTATAGTTACTATAACCAATAAAAACTACTCGGAGTCGCCGCAAACAGGTTATCTTGAAATATTACAAGCAGAAGTTGAAATTAATTTTGGCGGGGAAGGAATACAAATGTATGGTAATGTTACCGAAGGGCTTACAGCGGTGGCAAACGGGGTTAAAGGGTATAGTACCGTACTCGGAGTTAATTATTATTACTTAACCGAAGAAGGAGAACAGGGCGACCTTGTTCCGGATATTTCAATAGCGCCTGCAGGAACATATATAGCGGAGGCAATACATCAGGAAACGGATAACTTTGCTTACAAACGCGCGACGGAATATTTTACTATTTCCAGAAGGGATACCACAATTAATTATGATGTCGCGCCCAGGTATAAATATACAGGAACAAGCGTGAGTATCAGAATGTATTTTATTGATAACGGTGAAGAGTATTATCCGAAATTAATATTTGATAAACTTATTGAAGGAGTTTGGGTTCCTGATAATTATACAATAAACGAAAACGGAGAGATAACGAGTATCGGCGCGAACCCTTCTTCCGCAGGTGAGTACAGGGTAAAGGCCTATGAGATACTTGAAAATTATTATATCACTGACCCTGTATGGTGTAATTTTATAATTGAAAAAGCAGAGTTAACAATTAAAGTTAATGATATTACTGTTAACGAAGGAACGGTATATTCTCCAACTGCTACAATGGTGGGATGTCTGACAAATGAAGCTATTTCAAGCGTGGTAAGCGGCTTGCAGTACAGATATTATACTACAGACGGAGACATTGTTGATACAATGCCTACGGCGCCCGGGTCATATAAAATTACTGCTTACGGAGGAATTTCAAATAATTATAATCTCAATTATACGTTTGGAATTCTTACCATAAACAAAACAAAATTAGAAGCGACAGATAATACTTCTTCCGATACTGTTAGCGTTATAATTGAGGGTTCATTCTCTGTAAATACTCAAATTAACGTATCTAAGAAACAGAATACAGAATATGCCGATATGAATGAAGCGTTTAATTCTTTTGTAAGTACTCACGGAGAATATATAAATAATATATTAAAAGATATATATGTATTTAGTTATGAGAATTATATTCCTACAACAACAGGCGGTACTACCAGTATTAAATTATATATGCCTGAATTATTTGCTCAGGCAAGTAATTCCGATGGAGAGTATTATGTGGCAGTTATGGCATCGGACGGCAGCGTTAGCGTGGTTAACGGAAGACAGGAAGGAGATTATCTTGTCGTGGAAACGGCAGAGCCGTTAGTTAAAGCAGTAAGTGTATTGAGAGAGGCAGAAGAAGTAAACGACAATCAGTATGACTGGTTGCTGTATGTCGGAATAGCCGTTGCGGTCGTTCTGATAGCATGTGCAATAATTATAGTAGTGAAAAAGGCATAAATGAGTTATATTATTAGAGAAGTATTAAAAGTCATATTAGGGATTACAACGTTAATATTTATAATTACGTTAAGTTTGTTTTCATTAAATGAAAAAGATATTGCCTATGCTCGGGAAGATTTAAATGATTTTTCAGTAAAACAGTCATCAAATTTATATTACATAGGTGAAAATTATATCATATCCGAGGAATCGAAAAAAACATTTTTAGATGCATTTACTTTCACATTAAACGGCACGGAAATTACTCCCGATGCAGAAAAAATAACATTGATTTCGGATATGAATGCGATTAAACCCGGAAAAAACTATAAATGCGTTTTCAAATATTTTTATAATGACAGAATATATCAAAGCGAAGAAGTTTCATTTGAAATCTCAAAAAGAAATATTTCCGTAACAGTTCTGCTTAACGGCACAACAGATTTAACTATCGAAGAAAGTGAAATTAAAAATATAAAAATAAATTATGACTACGTAGGAGCTGTAGATAAGGACGTAAGGATTGAGACCGTAAACGGCGTGACGGTAAGGACACTGAATGACGATGTTTTAACAAATAAAGCATATGTGGAGACATTGCCTAAAACGCCTGTTGAAAAATATACAGTAGTAGCCGGAAATGCAAGGAGTGATTATTATAATTTTTCTTATGAAAAATCTACACTCACAATTACAAGAACATTGGTCCCTGAGTTGAAACTGGTCTCCGAAAATGATATTTTGGTAGCCTTAAACGGAAGTTTCAGTTCAGTGTATTCATTAAATTTTAAAGATATCGGGACAAGCACGTCAAGTGCGGAATATGTAGAAATAGAGTCGGACGTTGAAAGAAAATATGCAAATAGCGGAACTATCCTTACGGACAACGAAGTAGTGGCTTGCTATAATATTTCCGTTATAAGCAGCATAGACGGAAGTTTGGCGGACAATGTTTCCGCAACTGTAAGAATTCGTCTTGCCGATAATTTAAAAAATAAAAATAGTTACCGCGTAATAGCACTGTACAATAACGGAAATACCGATATATTAAATGCCTCTCTTTCAGAAGAATATCTGATTTTTAATGCGGCAGATATGGGTGATTTTCTGATAATTACGCCTATTGAGGGAATAGGGTTAACGACATACATTATTGCAGGAACAATAGGTGTCGCTGCAATATTGATTGTTGTGATTTTGGTCGCATTATTTAGAAAAAAATATTAAATTTTTTATTATTTTTATTTGATTTTATTTAAAAGCGATATTCATTCTATGGTGCATATTGTCTGCTTTTTCGGTGTTTTTTTTCGCATATTAAATAAATATTAAAACTTGATTTAAAGTTTGTACTATGTTATTATATATATGAAATATTATATAAGGGTATATTATGCCCTTTTGTCGGAGGTCATACGTGAAAATGAGGAAAAGATATTCTGTCATCTTTCTTATTTTGATTGTTGCCGTTGCGCTTACAATGTTTGTTTCTTGTAGCGATACAGGCGGGGAGGTTTCCGTTGTTAAAATTGTTGTAAGCACTTTGCCTAAAACCGATTATTATCTCGGGGACGCTTTTGAACTCGGCAATGCAAAACTTACAGTTACTTATGAAAACGGAAAGACAGAAACGGTTCCGCTTGAAGCAACTATGATTTCCGGTTTTAATTCAAATAAACTTGGAGAGCAGACTTTAACAATCAGATATAAAGATGTTTCCGAGTATCTTACGGTAAATGTTAAAACAGCGCCTGTTTATTCATTACAGATTGAATCCACCTTGCATAAGACAGAATATGTTGTAGGTGAATCGTTAAGCGTTAAAGACCTCAATATGCTTGTTACATATTCTAACGGAAGAACGGCAATTTTACCCGTGGAAGAAAATATGGTTTCCGGCTTTGATTCCTCTGCCCCTGGAGAAAAACAGCTTGTTGTTTCATACGGTAACAAAACTTGCAATATGACTGTTACAATTGTTCCTAAAAAAGTCATGCAAAGACAATTGCAGGCGCCTTCAAAACTTACTTATATAGTAGGTGATACAGTTGATTTTACCGGCGGAACAATTTTTGTTTCATATAACGATAATTCATCGGAATATCTTGATTTGAAAAATTTGTTCGACACCAATAAAATAAGTGTTTTGGTAGACAATGAAACGTCGACGCTTTTAACTAAAAGCCAACTTGCTTGTACCGTCACAATTTATTATGACGGACAAGCGTTTTCTTATATTATCAGTGTTGAAGACATAAAAGCGACATCTGCTGCGGTTACTCATGATGTTTCAGACCAGATTATGGGGTCAGACGCATTTGATTTTTCTGCCGGAATAGTAACGGTTACCTATAACAATAAAGAAGTTCACGATATGTCTTTTAACGATGAGAGAATAACTCTCGATACTTCTGCCTGCGATATAAATGCGGTAGGGAAATATAATCTCGGCATATCTGTGGGCGGAATTGAGTTCAAATATCAAATTAACGTCATTTCTCCGAGTCCTGAAAGGTTGGTTATTTTGCCTTTAGCTGTTACTTATTACCAAGGAGAAAATATAGACATAACCCAGTGGGAGTACAGTATTTATCTTAATAACGGAAAAAAACAAGTACTTGGAGGGGTAACCGAATCTCCTGTAAATGAAGAGATGTTTATTGGAAATACGGAAGATATCGATACCTTTAAAGTCGGAAAACAAACTTTAGGTTTTAAGATAACCGCTTCCAATTCGTCAGTGCTTTATTATGATGTTGAAATCGAAATATTAGCGAAAACAATTGTTTCTTTGGAAATTATAAATTCAGGGAAAAGAGTATACAGTGAAGGAGATGTTTTCTCTTTGTCGGGGATTACGCTTATACCGACTTATAACAACGGTGATGTCGGGGATGAAGCAGCCGTAACTTCGCCGATGCTCAGGGATGAGAGCGGAAATGTTTTGGACACAACTAAATTACTTAAAAATGCGGGAGAAACAGGCAAGACGGAAAAAACCGTATATGTTCAATTTGACGATGCGATATATGATACTTCTTTTACGGGCAGTTTTACCATTCTTCTTGTAAGAAAAGCTGTTTCGCTTGAATTTATAACAACTCCGAGAACAGAATACATTTTAGGCGAACAGTTTGATTGTTCAGATTGGGATATCAAAATTACTTTCGGGGACGGAACGACAACCACCGTAAGCGGTAAAAATAACGGATTAAGCGGAGAAGAATGGCAGTTTGTTTTCATTAAAAATAAAGGAACGGCAGATGAAATCATAACGGACGGATTTGACGGAACGGGAAAATACGAAGTGGTTTTATATTACGGAGGAGGAAGCGTTTCGCTTTCGTGCGAGTATAATGTTACAAACGAAATTGTTTCTATTTCTCTCAATGAAGTTCATCTTGGCTTTTTTACGGAAGGAACGGAAATTATTCCGGAAGGAACGGAAATTACAGTTATTCGCGAAAACGGAGAAACAGAAATAATCCCGATAACGAAAGGAAGGCTTTCTATAAATGTGGCGCCGGTATATTTACCGACAGGGGAATATACTTCATCTTATTTTAGGGCAGACGAACTGGCTGCAAATGATTATGCAAACGATATATGGGAAGAAAAGCATAAAGAATATTATGTTTTCGAAAACGGTAACTATACAGTAGCTGAACCTGTATATGATTTAACACAAGAATATTTTATAAATATAGCTGCAAAGTACAGCGAAATATGGAATGACGTTTGGTTTAATTTTTATGTTGATGAAAACGGAACCAAGATTAAAGCTGAAAAACAGTACGAAGTTCAGGAATTTTATTATTTGGCCGATAACAAAAAGATTACGGTGTATTACGGCGGGAAAGAAGCGGAAGTATTCTATACCGTTGTGCCGAAGACAATAACGTCTGTAAACGCATTAAGCTATAAAGAAGAATATATTTTATCGGATAATGAATGGGATATAAAGAATTTAAGTTTAAACGTTGGTTTTGACAATGCAACAGCTTTAACTGTAAGAGGGATAGAAAGCGGCAATAGCGCTCTTCTTATGACAGATGAAAAAGGATGGTATTTTACATACAATTCTATGCGTTACGGAGTTGAAATCGGTGTTTTTGATAATAAAGAATTTATATCATTTACCTTTGCGGAATTTGCTGAAGAATTAAGAGATAAAATTGAATCAGGCAATGATAAATTCCATTCAAGAACGTTTGTAATAAAAATAGCGGATGCCGTTAATGAAGCAGCTATTATAAGTGCGGGATTTGATATTTATTGTTTTGAAGAATTAATAAGTTACATTAAACTTGTTGCCGGAGAATTTTCCGAAGATGTATTTAATTCTTATAAAAATCAAACGGTGTATATAAACGAAGGAAAAGGTTTATTGGAAGAAGGATTTGTCCTGGATGATGACGGGAACAAACAATTAATAAAAAACAGCTTGTATTTGTTTGTTTATTCAGATGACGGAAGTTCGGAATATTACGCTTTGGGAGAGGCTGAAAAAGTTTCTTCGAGTTTTGAATTATCCGATTATTCGGATACTGCCATACAGCAGGCAATAACGGTAGGATTTTTACGTAAAGCATGTACGATAGGATTAGAATTAAGACTTAATGTTATTTCTTCCGTAAAAGTAACCGTAATAGACGGGACAAGATTGTCCGTAATAGAAAAAATGGATATAAATCCCGATGATATGATTATAGAAGTAAGTTACACCGATGCGGACGGAGTCCCGTTGGAAGAAACAAAAATTGTCGATTTCAGACAAGTAGAATGCGAAGGATACAGCAAATACGATAATTGGGAATTCGGTGACGACGGAACAGTAAATACATTTATAAAAATCAGTTATGGCGGATTCGCGTGCGAGAATGAGATTCCTTTAACCGTAAAAAGGAAATCGCTTGTGTCGATAAATCTAACAAGTATGCCCAGATTGGAATATGTTGAAAATCCGACAGACGATATTTCTCTTCAAACGAAAATCGATTTTACCGGCGGTAAAGTAAGTCTGAGATTTGATAACGGAACTACACAGGTTCTTGATTTATCAGATGGGAATTTAAGTAAAAATACTAATAATTTTAATGCAAATAAAGAATTAACCGGCGGCAGTCAGGAACAGCAGACCATTTATGTTTCTTATACTTATTACGGGGTAACTCAACAAACTTCTTATAACGTAATTATAGTTGACAGAAAATATGTTTCAATACAATATGACCAATCACTTGGATATGAGAAAAAACTAATATGTGAGTATGGTGCAGGGGAGGAAGTTTTGCCCGAGCCGACGGTATTATATTATCAGAGCTTCAATTCCAGTGTTGCTACCGAACTGGAAAGAGGCGCAGCGGATACCTTGGGACAATATCATGTTTCTTACAGGAATGCGGAAGGCGTACTTTCCGACGAATGGCCGACAGCGGTAGGTATTTATACTGTACGATATACTTATTTTGAAAATAGCGGCGACGCGAACAATAATGCATTCAGCGATGAAACTGTTACTATCGAAATCAAGAAAAAGGAATTAGCAATAGTAATTGAGGATTTCAGCTTTGTTTACGGAGAAATTCTTAACGGAAATAACGATGACGCGTTGAAAAATATTAAGAATTCCTCGGGGAATTTAAAATGGAAAATGACTGCTGTAACTAACGGAATTCCGGAAGGTGAAGCTTATTGTTACGGTGATACCGATGATGATGTGATTTCGGAAATTAAGCTTTATATTTATGACAAAAATACAGGAGTACGTAAGACATTAATTGAATATAACGGTGATGAAGGATATAAAGTTTTAGTTAATCTTTCTGTCGGAGAATATGTAATTAAGCCTGAGATAAGTTTGGTTGAAAATGCTAATTATGAATTATCCGCGCTTGTTTCTTACGCCGAGGCAGATTTAACGGTTATCAAACGCCCGATAGTTATTGCAGTAGAGAGCGTAAGTAAAGTTTACGGGGATTCGGACCCGGATTATCAGTTCAGAGTTTATAATTATGAAGATGTTATTGGTATTCTAGGGGATATTGACCTGAATTTAGTTTCAGGAAATCAAATTATCATTAGAGAAGAAACAGACGGACTTAAACCGATTGGAACAAAAAAAGGCATACATTTTGCTTATGATAATTTAATCTATACCGGTGACGGGATATTTGATTTAACTTCCGAAATAATTTATACGGATACCTCTACACTAGAATATAATCTTACACGAGCAACAACAGATACCGACGATGCCGGAGACGTGCATCCGATATATTCCGGTGCGCCAGAAACATTATCTAATTATGAAATTATGTATTGTGGTGGCAATCTTGAAATAGAACAGGCTCTTATTCTTGTGGCAGGTGAAGATTTAATTAAAAATTTCGGGACATCGAAATTTATCTATAATGACGGAAGAGAAACTGTCTTGTCTGAAAAAATGAAATTTTTTGCTTCAAAAGAGACTCCTGTTTTAGGCGGGGACAGTTTTGAATCCTTATTTGAAAATTATTTTGATGACGGAAGCATAATTTATTATAATTATTCTACAGGTCAATATGCTTTGGAAATAGTCGGAGAGTGTGACGATTGGGGGATATTGTATAAAAATGTTAAAATCTACAGAGATAAAGCGTGTACTGACTTTGCGGCGGATTGGGGATACAAAAAATTTACTGTTTCAGGTTTGGAATATGAAGGAAATTACAGCTTACTGCCTTTTAATCTTCCCGCAGGAGAATATTATGTTCTGATAGATACATCGTCTCTTACTTTGAAAAATTATGCGTTGGATTCCTATGAGGCTGAGGGGGAAAAATATTCATTTTCAATACATATTAATAAAATCACGGCAGAAATTAATGTCAAGTCATTTGTTGTAAGCGGTAACAGTCAGATTAAAGACCAAAATAACGGAACAAACGGAAGATTGTTGGCTTCTTACTTTGCCGGAGACGATTTTACTGTTGAGATAATCGATAAAGATACTTTTGATACGGAAATAGACGCATTGTTTAAAGATAACATTATTTCAATTACATATTTGGATATTGACGGCAGTGCCGTAGAATACAGATTAAGTAAAGAGGTTTTACTTTCACAGTTTGAATTTATAAGGGATACAGGGGATTTAAATGTCGGTATACATAATGTTAATACGAAGAATACAGGTAATGATTTTGATATAGCATTGTATAGCGAGTATTCAAGTGAAATCGAAAATCCTAAGCCATACGTGCAGCATTTTTATGATAGCTGGAAAAACAGATACGAAATACTTGCATTAACCGGTGATTATTCAACAGGCGCATATATTTTAGTAATTCCTGAGTTTATTAAAATAGGTTATGGAAAATCTCTTTCATACGATTCTGAAGGAAAGGCTGTTTTTACTTTGTCGGAAGCGTATGCAAGAAAATATCGCAGTGATTTTGATTTAACGAGTTATTGTAGCTTAGACGGGGCAAGTTATACACCATACGCATATAAGGACGGAATTTCTTATCAAATTGTACATACAGATATACAATATGCAAGCAGTAACAGTATGGTCGCCGGGATCTATACGGGAACGATGACTTATTCATATTTTGATACGGATACCAAAAATTATCTGTATCTCGGAAGTACTATGGTTTTGGAGGCTTCCGCCGCCGCTCATATTTTAAACTACATATTTGATGAAACATATGGCTCAGGGACAGGAACAAAACCGATGACTTATACCGAAAGTTTCAAATATGAGGTAACAACGGTAAAATTAAAGATGAAAGTTGTTGATACGACAAGTATATTTAACGAAGAAAATCAAACTGTCTCCATACAAATAATCAATGGTGACATTTGTCCCGGAGACAGTCTGAGTTTAACTTTTGATTTAGAAATAACATATAACCAAAAAGATACAGAAACATTGAAAAATATAGGGCTTGCGTCATATTCAATAGATAACGGAGAAGCGGTTGCTTCGGGTTTATTTACTCTTGTAAATGCAGGAAATTATATTGTAAAAGTCGTTGATTTAGGGAATACGAACTATTCGTTTGATTTCGACGAAGACGGACAAGTTGCTTCTTATGCAGGTATGGTAAATATTAAACCGATAGATATTCCTATATATATTAATTATCCTGTTGATGACGGAGACGGCAATCCCTTAACTATAACAAAAACATATCAGGCAGGAGAAAGCGGAATAAATCCGATTGATACAGCGTGGAAAAAAGCAAGTGATTCGAATAGTTATTACAGTTACGGAACAACAACATGTTATATAGTAAAAGAATATTATTCTTCGGCAGATAAGACGGAATTATTATACGGGAATTTGGATTTTATGCCTTCTAACCTTATAATTTCAACTGCAGACGAAAACGGAAATTATCCGAGAAACGTTAAGAGAGATGAGGACGGAAATATTGAAGGTTATCCTATATCGTATAGAATTGTAAATAGCGATTTTATAAATTATGCCGTAGTATTTGTATATAAAACGGGTGAAGGAAATAATTTTGAGTTTATAAAATTTGCCGACGGCGACGGTTATGAATTAGTAATTCAGCCTAAAACCGTAAATCTTTACGGATTTGGAACATTAAATAACAAAGTATACGACGGAAATCCGGCTTCGGTAAGAAGTACAGATTCCGCGCTTACGTTAATAGGTGATTATAATACAGATAAAATTAATAAAAATAACTTAGTTTTCACCTATGAAAGACCTCAATCAGAAATGATGATAGGAGATTATCAATATATTAGAGACAATGACGGAATATCTGCATCCGCAAATATAACCGATGCGGGAACGCTTATGGTCAGAGCATCGTATATGGATGATTTGGGGAATATGAATTATGATATTGTTTTTGCGGACGAATCTGTTCAATATGTTGATGAAAACGGTGTACGTCATAATAATATAGGTATATATACAATTTATCCGGGGACGGTTACTTTTGATTTGAAGAATGCGGTTAATCCATATTTATCCAGGCAATATGACGGATACGGATTAACGAATCGAGAAAATTTAACATTTACAGGGACAGCAAATGAACTGATTGTTTTAGGGAACGGTCCAATTGACAGTATTTCTGAAATGGTTTATAAACTGGAATTAAAGGGATACGGAACATCTACTGCGTCATTCAAACCCATACCGGAAAGAACTGAGATAGGTACTACAACGTACGGGAATGAAAAATATAATGTCGGATATTACTGGTATAATTTCCGCGGAGTATTTTTGCCGGAAGGAAATGCAGACGGAGAATATATTACTTTTGAATCAAAAGACCCTGAAGCAGATGATTGGCTTAGTTGGAATTATCGTTTTGCGGTACAACAACCGACAGGAAGCTCGGTAGATTATCATGGCTGTGACGGAATATATTACATTTCACCGAGGGACGTTTATGTCGTTATCAATCCTACGGACAATGCTGACGGAACTTTAAATGTTAATGCCGATGAGGAAAACGTACCTTCTGTCGGGAATTCTCAATATCAATATCTTATAACGTATAACGGTTATACATACGGCGTGAATGTTACGGACGGAACATCATCCGGCGACGGTAAATATTATTTTGATTTAGCAAAAAGTTTGAATGCTAACGAAAAAAACGGCTTATTTAAATATGGGTTATATGTTTATGATTCATCGTCGTCCGAATTTACAAATATAAAATATATCGAAAATTTGAAAAGCTACTACACGTGTGTTGAAGAAGGATTTAATTTCGGTGCTACATCAGGAATATACGATGCAAACAGCAGTCCGGTAAATGCTGGGATAAATGCACTGATTGAAGCAAATAAAAACTTTAACTTTGTGAACAGTAACATTAGTTTCAGAGTGCGCGCTCGTAAAGTTAATCTTAGATTGTCTTTAATAAATATTGTTACCCGAGAAAATGAAATGACATACGGAACAAGTTTCGGAGCAGGAGAAGGTTTATATTTTTCATTTGATTACGCTGACGGAAAATATGAGTTTATTAACGGATACGATACCAATCTTAGTACAATAAACAATATAATAAATGAAATAATAAATTCATCAGGAGGACAGCTTACACTGCTTGATGACGGAAGAGTTTGTTCCGGATTCCCTGTATATGTAGCAGCGTCTATGGTAGATGAATCTAAATATATTACTGTTGACGGAGTAAAATACGTAAAAATCAGTGGCGAAACTATGAACAGTTTGTCGGCTAACAAATATGATTCGAATAATCAAATTATTGAAAGATATTTAACCGGCGGAACCGGTCTTTCATCAGATACTTCAAAATATGAAATTGTAATTGAAGGAACAAATTTCAGAATTAGCAGAAAAGAAATCGAAATTATTGGAGTAGAGAGAGCTTATTTTGATAAAGATACGGATAATTATAAGTTTAAAGTAAATGTACCTGATATGGATGAGGATGAGGCAAATTCGATTCTAGAAATTGAAAACAGCGCAGGAAATATGTTGAAAGATTACATTATTGACAATACTTCTATAGCCGTTGCGGCAGGAACATGGGTAAGGGGTTCAAATGACCAATATTATGTAAGAATTCCTTCATCTATGTTTACTTCCAATGATTCAAATTATATTGTAAGAACAACGGTGGTAAATGAATCTCTTGTAGAAAGTGAATGGGATGGGATTTCTGTGAATAACGGGATTTATGTCTATCTGCCCCTTACTGTTGCAAAAGCAAAAATAATAATTGATTACCAAATAAATAGCGAAGTGATGTACGGAGATATATTTGATAGCGGAGAAACCGTTTATAACGGTCTTCCGACATTGAATTCTTTCGGGATATATACATATATAAATCATGCGACCGGTGAGGAGATAAAGGAAAACGGAATTTATAATGTAAATAACGATAGTTCAGGTATCACATTGCAGCAAGAACAAAATTTAATCAGAACGGGCGTAAGTAATGCTATATTGCTTGACTTATTAAGAGAAAAGGCAGCAAACTCAGAAGTCAGTGAACAAGGATATAGTTACAATTTGGGAGAATTCGTTTCTGAAACGCCAATATTCGACAATTACGAAATTGTTTGGGGAATATTTAATTACATTGTTGTTAAAAAAGAAATAGAGATAAGCATGAATGTTGTAGAGAAATCTTATTCAATCGGAGAAGGGGTTTATAATGACTATTTCAGTGCTTTATGGTCTGAGCGCAATCAATTATATTATGCAGGAGAAATAGACTCAACTGACACTAGAGACAGAAGATTGGGATATACCGTAAGTATTGAACCGTTTAGTGTAAACGGAACAGAATATAATAATTTAGCAGAACAAATAGCATTAATATTGGGAGCAGAATATAATATTGATTCCAAGGAATTTGAATATAACGGAATGACGTATAAAAATATTAACGAATTTATGTCTGCAATTTGTAATTATTCTATATATGTTTACAGAGAAGGTGATGAAACCCTTGCCGAAAGCGGCGGAACTATAAGATTTATTGCATTGTCGGGATTAGAAAGTGAAAACTTTGAATTAAAATTTAAGCGTTCAGAAATTATGCTTTATCCTGAAATTGAAGGAATAGGGCGTTATACGACAGACAGCGGATATGCAAACCTTATTGCAGATACTGAATCTACAAGGGAGGGAGTAATTGTAAACATAAGCGAGAATACAATATCGGGATTGAGTATATTGTTAAGGTATAATTTCGGCGGATTTATCGACGACAACCAAATACAGTATGTTGATACAAAACGCAGTGCAGATTATTCTGTTGATTCTTATGCCGGAATGACTTACGACAGAAGACTAACGATTAAGTATATACCTGAATATTCAAGTGTAAATTTGAGTGAATCCGGGCAACCTGCCATTGGCGACGTATTGACTGTACAAATTATATTGGAAGAATCTTTTTATGGCGGTGAAATTGTAAGATTATTAGAAAGTAATTATTTTTCAGTTACAATGAAACAAGAAGGAACAAAGCAAACCGGATATTCTGATACTATACTTGACAAGGCGTCAGGCGGAGTATTAAAAAGAGAGAACATAGATGGAACAGAAGGACTCGGGGATTATTTAAGTCAGCAGGCCGCCGTTTATAAGCTAGCGGATTCGAGCGGTAGCGATTATATCGGAAAATTTGATATAATTAATCTCAGAGCACGTTTAGTACCCGTAAACGCAGGTGAAAGTGCTCGTAAATTCGAGATAATCCTTTACGAAAATGATTTCGGTAAGCTTGTTTTAGGGTATAAACCTGATATGAGTTATGTTCGCATGATGTATAACGAATTTTATATTGAAGCCAAAAATAATTATCCCGGGTTTGAGGAAGGGGAAATAATGCTTAAAGACGAATTGGCCGAATATTGCAGATTTGAACTTGCAACCAAAGATGATATTATGAATGATTTGGGTTTAGATTTGAGTATGGAAAATATTGATTTGAGTGACTATGATATTCCGGACAATTTGTTCTATGAGAAAATTGGGAACGGATTCATATTAACGAAAGACGAGAAATTTATTTCTGCGAAGAGCTATTATTATAAAAAAGTCGTTGAAGACCTTGGGGATGATATTTCTTCACAAATAGCAGATTTGTATGTAAATTATAGTGAAAGCGTTATATCAAGCAATCTTATTAATTTGTTTGACGGAGGGAATCACTCATTCAGTATTTATATTGACAAAGTAGGAGCTTTTTCTAACGTAGGGTATAATTATGTCGATGGAATTCCTACATCAATTTTTGATGAAGAAAACGGAGAAATAATAGGAGAAACTAAGGTAAATAAAACTACGATAACAGCTGACAGAATATTCACAGTCAGAGTCAGTGTGGATGAAAGGACATATATATACAGTTTTATAGGTGAACCTTACGATTATAGTTTAAAAGAAACATATAACCATTATAATGATGGGCGTGGAGATGAGTATATCAAAGAATATACTACCTATCTTGCAAACTTTTTTACTGGAACGGGAAAAGTCGGTATTGATTATGACAGTTTGAAGGTGATGATTTCTAAATTTACGATTCAAAACAGACTAATCGGAACAGCTACAAATAACAGATACATAGCGAATGTTGTATTTTGGCCGGCAGGAGAAGATTCCAATGATATACCTTATATAACTAACGAGGGAACGGCACAGAATATTTCAGAAATACTTTCACAGGTAGGAAATGTAACAATAAGTGGCGGAGAAGAAGCGATGGATGCTTATAACTCGAAATATAACGATGAAAAAAATATTATAAGCGTAACAGAAACAACGACCAATATTGAAAATATTCCTTCTTATGTGACTACAGAACCCGGTTTATATATTATTAAATACGTAACCAAATATAATTACGGAAACAATCAAGAATATGAATTAAACGAAAAGACCATAAGAGTTCTTATAACTGAAAATAATTCTGAGCAAATCATATTGGATGGCAAAAAAATAGATTCGTCTTCTCCGCAATCTTATTCAGACGGTTATTATTTTACAAACGATTTACAAAATGAAATGAGCGGAGTATCAGGATTAACATACATTTTTGACAGTGTTAAATTTAATTCCGATTCCGGAGTAATATGGATGTATTTTAAATTGACGGATACAGAATACAGGAATTTGAGTAACAGATATCCTGAATTGCCGGAAGCGTCCGGGATAGCGTTGAGGATTGAAAAGAAACTGATAGGAGGAATACCTAGTACTACGGCAAGAGTTATGGTATCAAGACAGCTACCGAACGATATCGGTTCTTATGACAGATTACAATGGAACGGTACGGAAAAAACTATAAATTTTGCAGAAGACTCTTCGGTAGTCAATATATTAAAAATTACGCTTACAAGGGTAGAAAGGGATATTCAGACCGGGGATGTTATTGCAAAAGACGATAACGGTATTCGGATGTATGACGATACTGTAATCACGTTCAGATTATATCAACATACGACAGACGGAACCGAACTTGTTTTTGAAGACTATGTTAAAACAGGATTTGGAACGGAAGTTGATTCAGGCTCCGGAATTTCCAGAACAGAAATTGAAAATGTTGTATTAAAACCAGGTTCAGCCCATTATGCCGGAATAGGCTTGGAAAATGCATCAATAAGACTTGTTGATATGTTTTCCAACATGCCTGTTAATACCTCAGTTGATTATGTAGGGTACACTAACGAAGATTTAGAAAATAACAATTTAATTAAGGGTAGCTATACAGGAAACGATGAAATTTTAACATCCGGTAAAATCTACATGGCGACTGATAAATATGATACTCCGATGGTATACGCAGGTAATGCTGTAAATATCAGATTCAAAGCGGAAGGAACGCAAGGAGGATTCAGGTATTATTTCGGAATGAACACGCCGTATTATATAAGTAATTTATCACCGTTCGGAGATATACAGAATCAAAGAGGTTTAATGATTGAATATAACAAAGAAACGGGCTCGTTAATGTTATACTTCTATAAGTATAATACTTTATACAGAAGACAAGAAATATTTAATGAGGAAAGCGGTATTAACTTATGTGACGGACAGGAACATCAAATTACGATGATAATTGATTACTATGAAGTGTTAGAACGGCCGGATTCCAGTTCGTCTGTTCCAAAAGATAATTATGAAGTAAAAATATTTATAGATTCAATGGCTGAAAAAATCGGATACATCCCTGTTGGGAATGATTTAAGCAATATTGAGGCAGATGATTACAGTAGCAGTAACGATAGTGAGAATAATAAAGACTTATTATTTATGAAAGGAGCTTATTATATGGGATTTGAAGTTCTAGGTGACATAGAATTAAGCGTATACGATTGTATAGGATTTCAACAAAATACTGCAAACAGTTGACAAAGTTTGTAAAAAGGAGTAAATTTAAATAAAGCATTTTAGGGCAGAGTGAAAGTCTCTACCGGTGGTGATAGTCCACGACCCCGTTATACACGGGCTGATCAGGGGGAGTTCCTGAACCGACGGTTATAGTCCGGATGAAGAAAAATGTAAATAGCGTTTTTGATTATAAAGCCCTGTTATTTTTGCTATAACAGGGCTTTGAATTTGAGAGGATATTATATGAAATTGAACCAATTAGGAAAAAAAATTAAAGAAAAAGTTACAACGGCATATATAGCTAAAATTGCCGTTTTATCTGCAATTTCGTTCGTATTATATATGTATGCTAAATTTAATATTCCGATAGCATTCCCGACTTTTTTAGATATGCAGTTTTCCGAATTACCCGCTTTACTTGCAGGTTTTTCTCTCGGACCGGTTGCCGGAGCATTGGTTATTGTTATAAAATGCTTAATCAAATTTCCGTTTTCTTCAACGGCCTTTGTGGGTGAAACTATGGATTTGATTTTGGGACTTGTTTATGTCCTTTCGGCCAGTATAATATATAATAAAAACAGAACAAAGAAAGGAGCAATAATCGGACTGATTGTCGGAACTCTTTGTGCAACTTTGCTGTCAATGCTTTTTAATAGAATAATTGCCGTTCCTTTTTACGTGAAGTTTTTTTTCGGAGACAATTTTGACGCGTTAGTAGGAATGCTCTCAGGGTTGTATCCTAATCTTACAAAGGACAATTTCTATAACTTTTACATATTTGTAGGCGTATTACCTTTTAATCTGTTAAGGCTTGGATTAGTCAGCCTTATAACTTTTTTTGTTTATAAGAGATTGTCAAAAATATTGCATTGGGAAATTAAACCTAAAAAGTCGGAAAATCAAGATATTAAATCAGAATCAGAATTTAAATTTCATTCAAAATGCTCCGATAAAATTCAATCAGGACAAAAAGATATGCATAACGATGAAAGGGAAATTGAATGCAAAAATCTTTTGGGTCCGGATGACGTTAAAACAGATTGCAAAAACGAACGGGAAGAATTATAATAGTTATATGCAATTTATATCACATTCAGTATCAGACACAATGCTTTTTGCAGAATCGATTGCCGACAAATGTAAGGGTAATGAGATTATAATTTTGAATGGGGACCTCGGTAGCGGAAAAACGACTTTTACAAAAGGATTTGCAAAAGCATTAGGTATTACGACAGACGTAACAAGTCCGACATTCACTTTAATGAAATCGTATAAAGGCGAAAGGCTTGATTTATATCATTTTGATTTGTATAGAGTGGAAAATATTGACGATATCGAAGAGCTCGGTTTTGATGAATATTTTAATTGCGGCGGTGTGTGTGTTATTGAATGGAATAAATTTAAATTTTCTTCGGAAAAAATCATTATAATAAACTTTTATTATATAAACGATACAGACAGGAAACTCATAGCGGAGGGACTTGATGAAAGTTTTAGCTGTTGATACGTCTACCGATAAAATTATATTAGGACTTCACTTTGACGGAATAAATTTATTTTATAAAGGTGAAAGCGGTTGTAAAAAGCATAATTCAGAAATAATTTATGCAATTGACAATTTATTAAAAAAAGCAAAAATAGAAATAACTGACATAGATTATTTCGGAGTATGTTCTGGACCCGGTTCTTTTACGGGAATCAGAATCGGCGTATCGGTTGTGAATGCTTTTGCATATGCAAATCAGAAAAAAATTGTAGAAATTACATCGTTGGAAACGGAAGATAACGGGGAAGAAAAAATTGTATTGCTGCCATGCGGGCACAATAATTTTTATGCGGCACGATTTGGAAATGTTACAGAATATTTTTGTGCAAATCAATCCGATATAGACAAACTAAGTTTTAAGAAAGTCTATTTAACCGAAAGCAGCCCTGAGAAGTTTTTGGCAAGAGTGCTTACAAAAATTTTCGATAAACAATTTGTGGAACAAGCAAAGCCTTTTTATATGAAAAAATCTTCGGCAGAAAGAAATTGAAATAATGTTAAAAATATTACCGCTAAATGAATATAATGTAGTCGAAGTAGCCGCTATCGAAAAAAAATGCTTTGGCGCGGAAAGATGGAGCGAAAATCTTCTGCGCGAAGAAATATATGACAAAAATAAATATTATGCTGTTTGTTACAGCGGTAAATCAGTTGTCGGATTCGGCGGATACGCACAAGTTTTGGACGAAGGACATATAATGAATATAGCCGTTGACCCGGATTACAGAAACAAAGGAATAGGAACATATATTTTAAAAGATTTACTTAATAACGGAAAAAAAGCAGGAGTATCTGCCTTTACACTTGAAGTCAGAGTCAGCAATTTTATTGCCCGCTTACTATACGAAAGAGCAGGTTTTCAGTTTGTCGGCATAAGAAAGAAATATTATCCCGACAAAGAAGACGCCTGTATTTACTGGTTGTATATGTAAGGAGGGATAAATTTTAATACACCATATTCAATACGGACAGGGCGAAGACGTAATATGTCTTCATGGCTGGGGCGGCAACTGCGACAGTTTTCTTGGCCTAGCAAAAAATCTATGGAACAGTTACAGGGTTACTCTTGTGGATTTTTACGGGTTCGGGCAGACTCCTCATCCGCAGACTCCTCTTACCATAGATGACTACGCTTTAAGCATAGTTAAATTAATAAGACATTATAAAATGGATAATGTTACACTTATTTGTCATTCTTTCGGCGGCAGAGTCGGTATAAAAATTGCTTCTAAATACGGTTATCTTTTGAATAAACTTATTTTAGTCGATAGTGCCGGATTAAAGCCTAGAAGAAGTGTTAAATATTACTATAAAGTTTTTAAGCATAAATTATATAACAAATTAAAAATTCCGCACGATAGTGGCAGTGACGATTATAAAAAACTGAACGGAGCGATGCGCGAAACCTTTAAAAATATTGTAAATGAAGACTTATCCGTAAATTTGTCAAGAATAACTCTTCCGACTTTAATAATTTGGGGTAACAAAGATTGCGATACTCCCATATATATGGCAAGGAAGTTGCATAAAAAAATACGAAACAGCGAGTTGATAATCTTTTGTGGGTGCGGACATTTTGCTTACATAGAAAGACATGCATTGTTTTGTAAGATTGTGAAAATTTTTTTGTCGGAGGATAGTAATGTTTTGGGGAACGGCGGCAGCAATAATTTTTTCGGGAGCAATCGCACAATTAAGATTCCTATGCCTGAGTCAAAATAATTCGTATCGTTTGCCGTGCGGCAGAGCTGTTTTAAGTTTCTATATTCCTTTTTCATTCGGGTTGATTTTAAGTTTTGTGCTTACAGTTTTTTCGGCAACGGTTAATTACGAATTTATCTATGCAGCAATTTCAGTAAGTTATTTAGCATTAGTAATTTTATTGGTAAAAAATATTTTATACAGAACTAAGTTTAAGTTAACAAATAGAGGAAAAAAATATATAATTATTTGTGAATTTACATATTTTTTAATAGTAATTTTTATTATATTATTAGTCAAAAATACTATAATAATGGTTTTGAGTTTATACCCTGTTATAATGTCTATACCCTTAATAATAAAGGTAATAGAAATACCGTTAAATTGTTATTACCATAAAAAAAATAATAAATTTATATATTCGCAAAAAAACAGATTAGAGCAGTTAAAACCAATTGTTATAGGAATCACGGGAAGTTATGGAAAAACAAGCTGCAAAAAAATACTGGAATTTTTACTTTTCGAGAAATTTTGTGTTACAACCACCGAAAAAAATTTTAATACACCGTTAGGGGTAGCTTTAAGCGTGGAAAAGCTCACGGGCAGTGAGCAAATTTTTATAGCAGAATTCGGGGCAAGGAAAGTTGGAGATATAGATGAACTATGTAATCTCTTTCCGCCTGATTACGGAATTTTGACAGGAGTATGCGAACAGCATTTGGAATCATTCGGAACAGCAGAAAACATTTATAAGGAAAAGGTGAAACTCGCATTAAGCGTAGCGCAACGGGGAGGAACATGCGTTTTCAACATAAACGATAAAAATGTTTTTAAGATGTGGAGAGAACACCGCGGAAAAAAAATTTCCGCCGGAAGTTACAAAAAAGGCGACGTATACGCATCGGAAATAGAACTAATGTATAACGGTAGTGCGTTTATTCTGAATTTCGGAAATGATAAGTATTTATGCAAAACAAAATTGCTTGGTAGGCATAACATACAAAATATTGTCATGTGTGCGGCAATGGCGAGAGAGCTCGGGTGCAGCCCGGATGAAATTGTAAAAAGAATTGAATTATTACAACCGATTGAGCATAGATTGGAATATATATATGCAAACGGTGTACATATACTTGACGACGCATATAATGCAAATACTTACGGAGTAAAAAGTTCGTTAGAGATGCTGAAACTTTTTCCCGGAAGACATATTGTCGTATCGCAAGGCATAGTAGAACTGGGAAGTATTTCTTCGAGGATTAACGAGGCAATCGGTGAAGAATTGTCGGAAGTTTCGGATATTGTAATTTTGTGCGGACCCAATTCTAAATTTATACTATTGGGGCTTAAAAACAAGAATTATGCGGGAAGGATAATTCGCGCTAAAAACTTTAAAGAAGTACAAAAGATTATAAGTTGTACCGTAAAAAAAGGCGATACATTACTGTTACAAAATGATATTCCGGACATTTATTAGGAGAAAATATGAAAACAATTGGTTTAACTTTTGGTGGAGACAGTTGCGAACACGATATATCTGTTATAACCGCTTTTTCTGTAATTAATAGCATAAATGATATATTCAATATAGTGCCGATATATATAAAAAATGGAAAATTCTACATCAGTAAAAAAACGGTAAAATTTAATAAAATAGTTAATTTTTCAAAAAAGGAATTTAAGGAAGTCGGTTTTTCCGCAGGTTCGCTTTATTGCTTGGGCATGAAAGATAAAAGAATTAAATTAGATTGCGTTTTGATTTGCAATCACGGTGGAGGAGGAGAGAATGGGGCGTTGTGCGGGGTATTCGAGATGGCGGGAATCCCTTATACATCGGCAGGGATATTCCAAAGTGCACTGTTTATGGATAAGATTTTTACGAAATTTTTCCTTGAAAAGAAAAAATTTCCTTTTGTTCCTTATCGTGTATGTAAATTTGAGGATTTAAATTCGGCAGAAGAGCTCGGATATCCGCTTATCGTTAAGCCGGCTAGACAAGGGAGCAGTGTAGGTATCGGGTTGGCGAAAACAATGGCAGAGCTTGTTGAATGTTTTAAGTTTGCTGCCGAGTTTGACGATAAAATCCTTATTGAAAAAGCTCTTGTTAATTTTACGGAACTTAATTGTGCGGCGTATTTAAGTAACGGTAAAATTATTGTGAGTGATGTAGAACGGGTCGGGATTCCGGGTGAATATTATGATTTTAAAGCAAAATATATGTCTAATGAGGCTACCAGGGAAATCCCTGCACAAATTGATAATAAGTTAACGGAAAAAATAAAACGTATGACAACAGAAATTTATAAAATTGCGGAACTCAAAGGCGTGGTACGCATAGATTATCTTTTATCTGAAAACGGGAAACTTTATGTTAACGAGATAAATACGGTGCCGGGTTCTCTTGCATTTTATATGTTCAAGCGTCAGGGAACCGATATGAAAAAACTCGTTAAAGACATTGTTGAAGAGGCGATAAAATTTTTTGAGAAAAAAGAAAAGCTTATAAGTTCATATAACGCTGATGTATTAGCTGGATTTAACGTATCGAAATTGGAATTAGGGGTAAAGAAATAGTAAAAAATAAATTAAAATATAAACGGCGCAAATTATAAATAAAATTTGCGCCATTATAATATTTACATTGCCGCACGTTCTGCGGCAATACGTTCTTTTTCCGCTTCTATTACGGAAGATAAGTTTTGCAGAACTTGTTTCGGAGATTGCCACCAGTCTCTTGACCATACGCGTACAATTTTCCAACCTCGGCTTTCGAGGAATTTTAACCTGTATACATCCCTTTCCAGTACGCTGTCGCTGCTTCCGTATGCCTGGTAGTCGCATTCTATACCCAGAACAAAGCGGTTAAGGTCTTTGTCATAAACACCGAGAGATAATTTATAACTTGTGTTGCCGAGATTGGTGTACACGGTATACCCCATGGATTCCAATCCCTGTTTAATTTTTTCTTCATACGCGCCGATAGGGGAGGAAACTTTTTTCCCTGCATTAAATGTTGACAGCACCGCTTTAATTTCATCGGAATTGCCGTTGCTCACCGCCCGTGCATAAAGCAGATATTTTTTTAATAATTTCGGACCGTTATTTTTAGTTGTTTCGACGTTATCCAGTTCCTCAGGTTCAATACTTGTAACAACGTAAATTTTCTTTTTTGCTCGCGTAATTGCGACGTTAAGACGATTTTCTCCGCCGTCCATGGAGAGAGAACCGAATTGCGCTACAACCCTGTCAAAATCGTTTTTCGCGTAACCTATGCTGAATATAATTATATCACGTTCGTCGCCTTGAACGTTTTCAAGATTTTTAACGAAAAGCGAATAGTTTTCACCGTTTTCTATACGGTTTTGTTCCATGTATAATTGTTTACGGAATATTGCAACTTTATCTGCTTCGGCGTCAAGCATATCTTCGATATATTCTTTTTGTTCATTATTAAAAGTAACAATACCTATGCTTTCGTTGAATTTGCGTTCACGGAAGATATTTCTGATAAGTTTTACAACGGCAACGGCTTCTTCATGATTGTGGCGGTTTTGCCACAAACCGCGGACTTTAATTCTTTCTATCGGTTTATAATCGTTAGAAAATGTAATATTAGGCGCGATTTGAAGTTTGTTATCGTAAAATGCCATATTACTGAAATCAATAAGTTCCGAGTACATGCTACGGTAGTGGTAAACGAGGTGGACGGGAGTAAATTTCGCACTGGCAAGGTCGAGAAGCGATTCTACTTCCAAAGCCGCTTGCGTAGGTAAATCTACATTATAGTCGAAGCTGTCATCTGCCTGATATCTGCGAACGAATCCGCTTGAAGGACGAAGTTGTTTATTGTCTCCGGCAACGACTATATGATTTCCGCGGTAAATAGTAGGCAAAGCGTTTTCGACGAACATCTGACTTGCTTCGTCGAAAACAACAAGGTCAAACATATTTTTTTCGAGAGGGAAAATAGTGCTTACCGTCTGAGGGGACAGCAGCCAGCAAGGGAATAGGCGGAATAAATATTCGGAGAAAAATTCTATCATTCTGCGAATCGGCCATAACGCGCGTTGTTTTTGTATTTGGTAAAGATAATCTTTTGAATTTTCGCTTGACTCAAAATATTCAAGGTAATCAATACTGAATCTATCCAAAGCCAGGCTTTTTGTCAGCTCACGCTGGTCGGATTTTAAGCGAAGAATTCTTTCACGCATACTGTCAAAGCTCACTGTTTTTGATAGCACGTTGTCAATGTAAAAGTCATTTTTTACAATTTCGTGATAGATTCGTAACGGTATTACTTTATCAAGAATTTCTACTGTGTTTTTGTAGGTTTTATCTGAATTATTATAAGAAAATATGAGTATATCACGCATTTCGGGGGTTAATTCGTTTATGGCTTTATTCATATCCCGGATGGCGACATAATTTTCAAGAGCTGCGAGAAGACCTTTTACGAATACGGAATTTCCGTTGATAATTCCGCCCATGACCAAAGCGTAACCTTCCTCGTCAAGTACCTGTTGCAGAAGTGTAAACGGCTCCTCGAAAATTTTTAGAGCTTTTAGCGCAATATTGAGGTCTATAATAATATTTTCACGCACTTTGTAATGGTGATATTTTACGAAAGGGAAAAGCCACCACAGAACGGGGAAATAGCTTGCTTTAACCCAAGCGCAAAGATTTTTCTTTTCAACCTGCATTATTATATTCGCTATTTCTGTCATATCCGGACGCTTGTTTGCCGTTTTTTCGAGATAGAACGTGGCGAGATAACGACTGTGAGGATAGCGTGAAAAATCAAAAGGCGGTAAATCCGAACTGCTTAATTTGGAAACAAAAGTATAAACTTCTTTAAGTTTATGCACGTCGATATCGGTTTTAATATGACTTATCATAGGATTTGCTGCTATGGCATTTTGGCGCTCTATATAGAGTTTAGCGACATCTTTGTCTTTAAGGTAACGCACATTTTCGTATAATTCGGGATAATTATGTTTTGCGGCAGAAGTTTTTAATAACCCTTCATAGAGTTTATAATCTTTTGATTCTTTGCCGATATTATAGCTTTGAGCGTACATTTCTTGTAAAGAAAGACCGAATTCGGTAGGTGAGAAAAGAACTTTACTTATATTTTCCAATGTGCCTACTTCACGATTGATGTTAATTTCGTTATGTTGAAATTTTTTTTGTGCCGCACGGTAATCTTCTCTCATGACCTGTGCGTGCATTTGCCTTATTCTTTCAAAGAAGTAAAATTTGTCTTTTTCCGCATCGGGGATAAACATAGCTTTTGAATTAAGCTTTCCCAGACGCGAGAATACAACGTCCAAAGCGGCTCTTTTCTGACTTACGACAAGTACACGTCTGTTTTTACATAGCGCGTCGCTTATTATGTTTACTATCGTTTGGCTTTTTCCTGTTCCGGGCGGGCCGTAAATTACGATATTACTTTTTTGATTTATTTCATCGATGGCATTTTCTTGTGCGTAATCCAAATCGTTTATCGTGTAAGTTACCGGAATGTTTTTGAATTTTTTCTCTTTTTTTGTTTTTCCTTGTAGAAGCAGGTCGATACTCGGAGTACTCAAATTTTCTTTTTCAAGTATTTCATAATCGTTGTATATAGGGTTCGCGAGAGGGAACCTTCCGAGTACCGCCATATATTTGATTTCAAGGAAATTTTGAACTATCTCTTTAACAGGGTCGAAAACCGATATGGTTTTACGCTTTTGGTGCACAAATTTTATTCCGTTTTTTTCAAGATAGGTAATAACGTCTTGAATGCAAGAAAAAGTGCTTTCGTTCAAAGGGTCAAATTCGCTGATTATGTTATCAGTTTTTATTTTATTTTCGTTGCAGAAAGCTAAAACCAAGCTTCTGTTAATAATTATAGGTTGATTTTCAATATGTTTCAAGACGGCTACATCTTTGTCAATATCTAACGATACAGGGAAAAGGAGTAATGGTGCTTTTACCATAATATCGTTGCCTATTTTACCGAAAACGTAAGGGAATCCGATATATAAATCATACTTTCCGGTCTCTTTTTGAATTTCTTCTACTTCGCGTTTAAGATATTTCAAATCGGAAATTGCTTTTGTGACAGAAATAGCGCTTTCAACAGACTCACTTGTTTTTTCTGAATTTTTAGAAATCTTTTTAGAAATTTTTTCATTCAGAAGAGTAAATGTCTCTTTCTTTTTCCACAGAAAATCATAAAATGCGTCTAAATCGAGAAAAGGCATTAATGTACCTAGGTCAAAAGAGTATTTTTTAATTATGCTCCGTGTAAACAGGGCACGGCTTTTTCCGCTGATTTCAATAAATCTGTCTTTGTACTTTTTATAAATACGTTGCATAAAATACTTGACTCTCCGGATACGTATGATTAATTATGTACTATTATAACATATTTAAGCAATATTGCAATCGGTTGATAACGCGTTTTTTGTCTAAGGATTATGTATTGGTGCGGATAATACTTGACTTTTTTAATAAAAAATGTAACTATAGGTATATTAAATAACTTTAGGAGCTGCAATGAGTTACGCAGACGAAATTTTCGTAAAAAACATTCAAGATATTTTGGATAACGGCGTATGGGATACCGATTATGAGGTGCGTCCGAGATGGGAGGACGGAACCCCCGCGCATACAATAAAAAAATTCGGATTAGTCAATCGATACGATTTGTCGAAAGAATTACCGATTCTTACTTTGAGGAAAACAAATTTTGTAGCCGCAATTGACGAAATTTTATGGATATGGCAGAAAAAAAGCAATAATATTAAAGATTTGCATAGTCATATATGGGATTCATGGGCGGACGAAAACGGTTCTATAGGGAAGGCATACGGGTATCAGTTGGCGCAGAAACATATTTATAAAGAAGGTGAATTCGACCAGGTCGACAGAGTTTTGTATGATTTGAAAAACAACCCAAACAGCCGTAGAATTATGACTAATATATATAATTTTCAGGATTTGCACGAAATGAATCTCTATCCTTGCGCATATTCAATGACTTTTAACGTTTCGGGTAAAAAATTGAACGGAATTCTGAATCAGCGAAGCAACGATATGTTGGTTGCAAATAATTGGAATGTTTTGCAGTATTCGGTGCTTATAATGATGTTTGCTCAGGTAAGCGGCCTTGAACCGGGGGAGTTGGTCCACGTGATTTCCGACGCGCACTTATATGACAGGCATATAGAAACAGCAAAAGAGGTAATAGAAAAAGAGCAATATCCCGCGCCACAGCTTGTTATAAATGATAAGATAACGAATTTTTACGATTTTCGGGTTGAAGATTTTGAATTAAAAAATTATAATTACCATCTGCTCGGGAAAAAACTGCCCGTAGCAATATAGAAAGAGGAAATAATGAAAGCAATAGTTGTTGTCGATAAAAATTGGGGAATTGGGAAAAGAAACGATTTATTATTTCATTTGTCCGCCGATATGGCGCATTTTAAAGAAAAAACCACAGGAAAAACAATTATAATGGGCAGCAACACATTGAAAAGTTTTCCAGGAGGGAATCCGCTTAAAAACAGAGTAAATATTGTCCTTTGGCCGGGAGGCGAAAAGCGTAATGACTGTATAATTTGCAACGATATTGAAGAGTTGAAAAAAGAAATCGGGGAAAGGAATACGAATGATATATATGTAGTCGGCGGGGCAATGTTTTATCGCACAATGTTGCCTTATTGTGATACCGCGATTGTTACGAAAGTAGAAGCGGACGGAGAGGCGGAAGTTTTTTTTGAAAATCTTGATAAACTTGAAGGTTGGACGTTGGTTCGCGAAAGTGAAAAGGTAGAGGACGGGGGATATAGTATAAAATTTACCGAATATATAAATAAGAATCCGAAGCAATTCATATAAGGAGTAAAATAATATGCCTAAAATAATGATGAATACGCCGCTTGTTGAATTGGACGGCGATGAAATGACGAGAATAATATGGAAAAAACTTAAAGACAAACTTATTTGTCCGTATGTAGACCTTAAAACTGAATACTATGATTTAGGTTTAGTAAACAGAGAGAAAACCAAAGATAAAGTTACAAAAGAAGCTGCCGATGCGATAAAGAAGTACGGAGTGGGTGTTAAATGTGCGACGATAACGCCTAATGCGCAAAGAGTGGAAGAATACGGTTTGTCCGAAATGTGGAAATCGCCTAACGGAACGTTGCGGGCGGCTCTTGACGGAACTGTTTTTCGTGCGCCTATACTTTGTAAAGGAATAAAATTGCTTATTCCTACGTGGAAAGAACCCATTATAATAGCCAGACATGCATATGGAGATGTTTACGGCGGAGTAGAGGCATACATTCCGGAAGGAGGAACGGTTAAAATGCTTCTTCCCGACGGTACGGAAAAGACGATTTTCGATTTTAAAGGTGCGGGGATTGTGCAAAGTATGCATAATACCGATAAAAGTATTAAAAGCTTTGCAAGAAGCTGTATGAATTATGCGCTTGACGTGAAAAAAGATTTATGGTTCAGCAGTAAAGATACGATAAGCAAAATTTATGACCATAGATTCAAAGACATTTTCTTTGAAATCTTTGAAACCGAATTTAAAGATAAATTCGAAAAAGCAGGAATAACGTACTTTTATACGCTTATAGACGACGCCGTAAGCAGAATAGTAAAAAGCAGCGGCGGAATGGTATGGGCATGCAAAAACTATGACGGAGATGTTATGAGCGATATGCTTGCAACGGCGTTCGGCTCGTTGGCAATGATGACTTCTGTTTTGGTGAGTCCTGACGGAAAATACGAGTACGAAGCTGCGCACGGAACCGTTACGCGGCATTATTACAAATATCTCAAAGGGGAGGAAACTTCAACCAATCCTATGGCGACGCTGTTCGCTTGGACGGGCGCGCTCAGAAAAAGAGGACAGCTTGACGATATAAAGGCACTTGTCGAATTTGCCGACAAACTTGAAAGTGCCGGTATAAAAACAATAGAAGAAGGAATAATGACAAAAGACCTCGCCGCAGTCTATGAGGGAGATGCGAAAGTGGTTAATACAGACGATTTTATCGATGAAATAGCAAAAAGAATATAATGATGACGGAAATAAAAAAATTTGTTGTCGGATACCTTGCGACAAATTGTTATGTAATAACATCCGCCGATACAAATAGTGCAGTCATAGTCGACCCTGGCGGCGGATACGCAAAGATTAAAGAATACATCGACGGACTTGGAAAAAAGCCCGTCGCGGTTTTATGTACACACGGACATTTTGACCATACGCTCGATGCGTACAAATGGCAGAAATTGGGTGTAAAAGTATTTATTCACCGTAACGATATAGAGCTTATTAACGGTGAGAAATCAATAATTCCCGGAAGGAAATTGCCGATAACGCCGATTGAACCCGACGTTGTTCTGGAAGGCGGAGAAACAATTGAATTCCCGAATATGATTTTTAAAGTTATTCATACCCCCGGGCATTCCAAAGGTAGCGTATGTTATATTTTTAATGACGAGATAATTTTCAGCGGAGATACGATTTTTTTCCATTCATACGGCAGAACTGATTTTTACGGCGGAAGTTTAGGAGAGCTTTCCGAATCCGTGAAAAAAATTTTATCGATTGAAAAGGATATGAAAATTTTTCCCGGGCACGAGGAGAGTACGACGGTTAAAGAGGAAAAAATATTTAATCCGCTTTCGGTGTAAGAAAAAATGACAGAGGTAAGACTGGTTTATAAAAGAGAAGATTATCTCAACGATGTGCAAGAAATTCCGCGTGCGTTTGCGCCTTATTTAATTATAAACGAAAATTCGGAACATTATCTGAAATGGGAGTATGAATATAAAAATCCGATATTCAATTTGACTATTTCAAGTGATTTGTGGAAAGAAAAGACGTATAATTTTCATATTTCAAATAACGATTTTAATGAATACAAGCGTGAAACGAAGAGAGGAATAAAAGGTGCATTATATGATTTTTTGACCGAAGTATTGCAAATTAGCTTGCCTTTTGGAAGTCTCACGGGGGTTCGTCCGACAAAACTTTATTATGAATTACTTAAAAAATTAGAATACCCAGAAAAAGAATTGGTTGAAAAATACCACGTTTCTCCCAATAAATCCGAATTAATAGCGCAATGTGTAAAAAATCAGAAAAATTATATAAATAACGATAAAAAAAATATCGGACTATTCGTTAATATTCCTTTTTGCCCTTCAAGATGTAAATATTGTTCTTTTATAAGTACTGAGATTTTTCGCGTTAAAAAACAACTTGACTTTTATATTGAATGTTTGGAAAAAGAATTAAAAACAATTTTTGAGATTATATCAAAAAAAGGATATAACGTCAGGTCAATTTATGTCGGGGGAGGGACGCCTTCGTCAATAGGTACGGAACGGTTAAGCCGGTTGCTTTGCCTGTTGTCGGAGTTCGGGACCGAATTTACCGTTGAGGCGGGAAGGCCTGATGCAATTGATGAGAAAACCGTAAATGTATTAAAAAATGCCAATGTTACCCGTGTAAGCGTTAATCCTCAGACTTTCTCCGATAATACTTTGCAACTTATAGGAAGAAGCCATACCGTAGACGATTTTTACAATGCGTATTCGCTTGTTCGGGAAAAAGGATTTATTATAAATTCCGATTTGATTGCTGGATTGCCGGGTGAAAACTTTAATGTTTTTTCGGATAGCTTAAAAAAGTGTATTGAACTATCGCCCGATAACATTACTGTCCATTCTTTGAGTCTTAAAAGAGGTTCGGTCTTTACTGTATCGGGGATGGAAAAGAACGAATACGGGACAGTATCGGAAATGATTGATTACGCACATTCAGAATTAAAAAATGCCGGATATGTGCCGTATTATATGTACCGACAGAAAAACACTGCCGATAACCTTGAGAATACAGGATATTGTTTGCCGGGGAAACAGTGCATATATAATATCGATATGATGGAAGAAGCGTCAACAATACTGGGGGCCGGGGCAGGAGCAATGAGTAAATTGGTTTGCGGAGGGAAGATTGCAAGGCTCTCCGTTCCGAAAGGGTTTCGCGAATATTGCGAAAGATTAGATGAAACCTTGGAAAGGAAAAAACTTTTTTTCGATATTTAATGTTTTCTTTATCTTTAAGTCTTAGGTATTGATTTTTATTTTTTCTTATGATATATTATTTATATAATATTTACGAATTGTTTTGGAGTTAGCATGAAAAAAAACGGAATATTGCTTACACTGATAATATTGTTTGTCGTTATTTTTACTTTTTCTGCATGTATAGATAACGGAGAGACGACAGAAGGTGAAAAAAAGCAAATTGTTTCCGTTTCCGTTTCTGTTCCCGATAAAGATTTTGTTATCGGTCAAATCGATTTTTCCGAAATAAGACTTATCATAAATTATAATGACGGGTCTAACGATTATTATCCCCTTAGTGAAGATATGATTGCCGATTCCGACAAAGCATTACTCACGCAGGCAGGAATGCGCCAATTAAAGGTTATATATAAAGGTTTTACTACGAAAATGTCACTAAACCTTGTTAATCCGCCGGATGTTTATTACACCGTAACGATTACGGGAGGATATGTTTCGGCTGTAAACGGAACAACGCTTGTGGCTCCTTATATTCCTGCGGACGGAGAGGATTTCAGCGAGCAATATGTTTCGGGAACAAGATTAACTATTCATTGGAAAGATACGCCAGGAAGATTTTTTGATTATTGGACTTTGAATGATATCAAGTCTGCCGAGAGCAGCATTATCGATATTACCGTAAACGATAATGTGCATTACCGGGCTTATACGGGAGCGGTAGTAAACACTGTGTCTTTTGTAACGGGATTCGATAGTTTAAACGTTAAATCAAAAACAACGGATATATTAAACGAGTCGGATATAGAAGAAATAAAAATCGACGGATACGTTTTTCTCGGATGGACAACAGATGAAATAACGCAGGAGCAAGCTCATTCCGCCTATCAAAAAAATATTATATCTTTTCCCTATGACGTAACCAGAGATACCGTGCTTTACGGCGTATGGACGCCTATCGGAATAACATATAAAGATATAGGAGACGCTTATGCGGTTACGTCGTTTTCCGGAGATATAAAAAATCTCGTTATTCCGGAAACATACAACGGCAAACCCGTAAAAGAAATAAGTTCAAACGCTTTTATTTCTGAAAGAGGTCGAGAACTGGTTTCCGTTACTTTACCTGCGGGAGTTTCAATTATAGGAGAGGGAGCTTTCAGGGAGTGCTCGCATCTTGAAGAGATATTGATTAACGGGAAATCCGATTATTTTTTATCGGAACAAGGTGTTTTATATTCAGTCAATAAAAGGACTTTGGTTGCTTACCCGCCGGCAAAAACAGATGCCGTTTATTATATTGCTGCCGAGACCACGGCAATATCTTCTTATGCGTTTTACGATGCGTCTTTGGGGGGAATCGTTCTTAGCAGCGGAATCAATTCGATAGGCAGAAACGCTTTTGACAGTGAACACATAGATTATGTCGATTTTTACTATGTAAATCCTACGGGACTTACGGTAGGAAACGAATTATTTCATGATAATCTTTCTAAAATACATCTTTTATCGGGAAGGAAAGAAGCATTTTGCGGTTTTTCAGAATTTTCTGCTGTTTCGGATAAAATAATCACGGACTCAACGGATATTACGGAAATAGGCGTATTTGAGACAACAGAGGCCGACGGACTTATTTCTAGAACGGTTTATAGGGTGATTTCTGATGAAAATTTTGAAAATAAAGGAGCTACGGCTGAAATTATTTCAGTAAGCAGAAATGTTGTTAACTATACGTTGCAGATTTACTTAGGAGAGTATGAAGTTTCGTCGATAGCGGAGGATGCTTTCGCTTCATGCGATTATTTATCCGTATTCAGAATTCCGGCAGGAAGCAGACTCGAAAGAATCGGCGACGGGGCATTTGACAATACACCTTGGATAAATTCTCTTTCTGATAACGCAATTATAGCTAATTTTGTTTATTACAAATATTTTGGTTCCGATGAAAAAGTAAAACTTGAGAACGGTATAGAAAAAATTGCTGAGGGAGCGTTCAGCGGTAACAGTTCATTGAAATATTTGGATATTACATCAAATGCGACTTTAACGGATATAGCGGCTTATGCATTTTATAACTGCCGGTTGTTTAACGGATTTATTTATTCGGATGCGGTTGACTCAAAAACCGTATATTTGAAAAAAAATATAGAAAATGTCGGGGCATATGCTTTTTACGGCACGAAAATCAACGATGTCGTATTACAGAAGGAAACCGCGGTCTCAAAAAATTCATGGAAGAGTATCGGAGAATATGCGTTTGCTTATTGCGACGAATTGGTATCCGTACAGTTATCGAAAGTTATGTCGTCGATTGCTCCGGAAGCTTTTGTAGGATGTTATGCGTTGAAAGAATTTATTCTTACGGAAGAAAATTCAAAGTACGAAGTATATGACGGAATACTTTATGAAAAACATGATAACGGTTATGAGTTAAAAGTTTATCCGGCAGGAAGAATGGATGCGGAATTCAATCCAACTTCATTAAAAATTTATGCCGTATCGATTACACGTGACGAAAATAAATATTTTGAAACCAACGAAATAGGAATAATTAACTTTAACGGCAAATCTTATACGCTGTATATGGATATTGTGGGGTTGGACAGAACTCAGATTGAAAGGACAAGCGGAGACGAAATTAAACTTATCGGAGGAGATTATCTGCTTGAAACAACCGATGTGGAATATGAGGACGGAAGCTTAATTCCTAACGGACAGAAATATTATTATATTTTTGACGAGGATAACGGCGTTTCGAAAAAAATCGTTCTGTTGTACGATAAAGAACGTGATAATTATTATTTTGAGAAAAGTCTGAATGTTACGAAATTCGGGGATTATTCATTACATTACAGTAATATTGCGGCGATAGTAGTAACTGAAACCGTGATTGAAATTTCTGAATTTGCCGTAAATATTCCGGGTTTAATGTACATAAGATTTGTTACTAATCCTGTTGCGGATTACGCTAAAATTTTTGCCTACGCGGAGCCGAAATACGTTGTTTTGCCCGATTCTGAAATTTCCGTCAACAACAAAAAGAAATTTTACGGAAACGACGAAGCGCTTATGGCAAGTAAGGACAAGAATGAATCTCCTTATACATTTTTCTATAACTATGATGAATTTTCAAAGACATATGACAAAAACGTTTTATATGCATATGAAGTGAATTCCTCGGGAACAATAGGGGTGAGTATAGTAAGAACTTCAAGATTAACCGAAGAAGTGTTTATTCCTACTGACATTGTTATGCATGATTATAAAACTTCTGAGGTAATTTATTTTAGCGAAAAGAAAAAAATAACATCTTATGCGTTTTTCGGAGCAAAACTGAAAACAGTTTATTTAAGACTGATAGAAGAAATAGAAAGCAATGCTTTTTCCATGGCATACAATATGACTAAATTGGATTTGAATACAGACTTTATTTCTAATCTCGGAGAAGATGTTTTCGGAAGTTTATTCAATAACGGACTTTATATTCATGATTATATCAATGGTGCTGACCTTTATTGGGCATCTGCTCGATGGGGAATGGATTTCTTCCAATATACAGATTCTGACGGATCCACGCAATATGGGTCAAAATATTTAATCAAAGATGAAAGGGGCGCCTTTGCCGTAATAGTTTTCGATAATGGCGGCAAACTTGAAACTGTTGAAATTAAATATAGTAATATTACTGTCGAAGAGGTGTCCGAGATACAAAAATCTATTACAAAAGTAGGTTATGACATTTCGCAATGGACAGATAACGAGGGGAACGTAATCAATGCCGACGTCGATTATGCGATTCCTTACAATCAAATATTGGAATGTAATTTTGTGCCGCAAACATATGAAATATATCTTTACGCATCACCTTCGGTCGGTTTCGATTTTGAAATTGTTTCCCAGGATGAGTCAGGGCTTATAAAATACCGTACGAATATAACTTATGATGATAATTATTCTTTTGAACCGACAAAAAATCCTGACGGAAAATACGTATTTTGGAGAATGACGGACGGAAGTAGAATTTCATCTGAGGGAATATGGAGGATTGTTGCGGAAAACGGAGCAGAGTTGAGAGCAGATTTCGGATATAAATTAAATTACGACTTGAATAACGAAAATGTAAGTCCGGATTTTGAAATTATAACCGAATACGTTTTTAACGGTTCGGCGTATGAACTGGGAGTGCCGGAAACGTCTGACGGAAGAAGATTTACCGGTTGGTCACTCAGTAAGAACGGCGATTCGATGATTACAGACGAAACGGGGAGAGGATTATCGAATTGGACGGAAACAACATCAAACGATTATACTGTTTATGCAATTTGGGAGTAGCGGTATGAGAAAAAAAATTGTTTTTTTAACAGCAATATTTATCATTGTATTCTGTGCTTTCTTTACGGCTTGTACTGGAAATACTGACAATGAAGATGGCGGAGAAGATACGGTTATAAAAAAACCGGTTTCCATATCTGTCGATAAAGCGACAATTCCCGGAAACGTTTACGCGGGGGATGTCCGTTTGCCTCAAATAACACTTAATATTCTCTATGATAATAATGAAACGGAATCTATTCCTTTAACGAATGAATATATAAGCGTAAAAAGTCTTAATTTATTAAATCAGCCGGGGACACAAACGATAGAAGTTGTTTATGAAAATTGTAAATGTACTTTCTCAATAGTTTTGTTAGACCCTGATGACGTTCAATATAATCTTAAAATTACGGGAGGAATTCCTGTACAGGTTAACGGAACAAATGTCAGTTATCAGGTTACAGACGGAATTTTTGAAGCAAAATACGATAAAGGAACGGAAATAGTAATTGATTGGATAGAAGAAGAGGGGAAAGTTTTCGGGCATTGGAAGGCAAACGGAGAAGTTGTGGATAATCAAAGAATGACTTCCGTTGTCTTGAACGAGAATTTCGAATATGTTGCTTATGCAGAAGATTTTCTTTATTCCGTAACTTTTTTAACATATAACGAGAATGTCAGTATTGCGCAAATAAAAGCCAAATCCATAAATTCAGCATCAGATATCATAGATGAAATGGCTATGGACGATTATGTTTTTGTCGGTTGGACGACAAAAGAAATTACAAGAGAAGAATCCTTATCGGGCACCGTTAAAGAAGGTTTGATAGAGTTTCCTTATGAAATCAGCGATGACGTAACATTCTATGCGGTATGGACTCCGATAGGATTTTCGTATACGACTGTTTCTATTGAATATGCCGGAAAACGTGTGGACGGCAAGGAAATAGTGTCATATACAGGTTTGCTTACCGATTTGGAAATACCGTCAACAAGCGACGGACAGGATGTTATTGCAATTTCAAAAGACGCTTTCAGCGGCGATAATGCGAAATATCTTACTACAATTACTATTCCGTCTACCGTTATTTCAATAGAGGAAGGGTCTTTTAAGAATTGTACGTCGCTTCAATCTTTTTATGTGGATGCATCATCGAGAAATTTTTCAGCGGAAAAAGGTTCTCTTTATCAGAATGACAAGTCTGTTCTCCTTGCTTATCCTTCCGGAAGAGTTACTGCCGAATATATTATTGAATCTGCTGTTACGAAAATATGTGACTATGCGTTATATAATGCTGTGGTGGGCGGAGTTGTCTTATCGTCTGAGGTCACAAATATAGGAAGTAATGCTTTCAACAGCGTACATATAAATTATGTTGACTTATCACTACTAAGCGCTTCAAATATTTCAAGCATAGGTGAAAACATATTTTCTAATCAACTCTCGGGTATCTATGTGGATATGGAAGAGGAAAGCGGATATAAATCATTATTGTCATCTTATTCCGACAAAATAATAACCGACAGTTCTGCCTTGGATAGCATTTACACGGAAGAAATCGAAAGCGGTATAACGGTTCTTTTCAAATTGATTATAGGTGAATATTTTGACTCTGCTACCAGAACGGCGGAAGTTATCGGAATCACCAGAACTGTGACTGATGTGAGTTTACCGGAAACTCTTTTCGGAAGAAACAATTATTTTACAGTATCGTCAATAGGAGAATATGCTTTTAAGGATTGTATTGCGCTGGAAAAGTTAAATTTACCTAGTGGTTTGGAAAGAGTCTGCGATAATGCCTTCGACGATACACCGTGGGCTGCGGAGTTAGAGAATTCCTCAGTAATATTTAATAACACTTTGTACAAATATTTAGGGCATAATTACACTTATATTCTCGATGAATCCGTTATTAGAATAGCGGAAGGAGCTTTTGCGGGAAATACCGATTTAGAAGCTGTCGATATTACAAACAACGTTGTATTGGAAAGAATAGACGCATATGCATTTGACTATTGTCTCAATTTAAAAACCTTTGCGATAGGGGCGAACGGATATAACTTTTTGGTTAAACCGTTATTGACTAAAATTGCGCCTTATGCATTCAGAGGAACAGCAATAAAAACAATTGAAACCCAATCTGCGGCGCAAGGAGAAAGCGGAAATCTTTCCTATATAGGCGATTATGCTTTCGCTTCAAATTTCTATTTGGAAGAAGTTGAATTGTCAATGACTTCATTAAATGAAATAAGTTCTTTGGCTTTTTACGACTGTTTTGCTTTACAGGAAATCAATGTTGCGGAAAATGAAAAATATCAATCGTTTTCCGGTATTTTATATAAGAAACTTACTGACGGAGATTACGAATTATTTCATTATCCGGCAGGAAAGATGAAAGGTGTTTTTAACCCAAGTAAACCTGACGAAAATACAGAAATTACAGTCGCATCGTTAGGAAAATATTCATTGAGATACGCAAATATCGGCGCATTGGAACTTGAAGAAAGCGTTGAAGCAACCAATGCTAATGCTGTCGTGTTGCCATCTGTGATTTATATACGTTTTTTAGCTAAATCAACATTGCATAATGCGTTTTATAAAACTGTGTTTGCAAATACCGGTGCAGAAAAAATAGTTTTCGAAAGAGAATTGAGCGGCGAAATAATTTCGGCTTTCTTCGGTCAGAACGAAGAGCTTTGTCGTGACTTGCAAACTTATGACATTCCATGTGACTCTTATATTACGAACGGCTTGCTGTATTCCGTCAACAAAAATAACCGGAACATCGTTTTTATCGTTTTCTGCTGCAAAGGCTAAGGCGGAAAATACCGAC
>CALVYG010000048.1 GCA_944372095.1 uncultured Clostridia bacterium | reverse complement strand
TTGCATATTTTCTATGCAAAAATTACGAAGCTTTTCTACTACCATAAATCCCCTTCCAATAATATTAAGTTAATGTACTTTTTTTAAAGAGTAGAGAAGTTAAAATTTAATTACTATGGAACAAAATAAGGAATAAAAGATGACTTATTTTACAACAAATTATAAGTCACTTTATTTCGTTAATTTTGCCTGTTCTTTAATAGGTGGCACCAGGACGTGTGCTTGTCTATGACAAGTGGCGTCGCTACGCTCCGCCAGACAAGCACACGCCGTAACACAAACTGAAAGGCTGAACGGAAAACGAGAGCGAAGCGGAGTTTCGCGCTGAACCGCTTGGGCGAACTTCCGCTTTTTCGCTCTCTCGTGTTTTCCTTTTTTACAGCCTTTTTGTATATGTCATACGGTGTTTTGCTTGTCATTCTCCGAAGCTTGCCTTTCGTGGGCATATTTTCGCATACTCCTCGGGAAAGTAAACGGTCGTAAAATTCTTGCGTAAACGTCCTAATTAAAAGACGGTAAAGCAAGGATTTTTCTTTTGCCCGTTGACTTTCCCAAATGAACAGTAAAGATATTTTCCTTTTACCGTCATATGCTCCCTTTTGCCTGCCGAAAGGCAAGTAAATTTCGAGGTAAAATAAAAATGGAAAACAAAAGAAAAGGTTACGAAATATTCGATGAGAAAATTTCACCGGACAATGTGATGCGTATGGGAGAATTGCTTGCACTGAGTGCATTGAAGTTTATGTGCGGACATAAAATGCTGCACAGAATGTATGCCAATCTTGCAAGGGACATAGATTACAAAGACTTGGACGGATATGTCTTTACGGACAGTTACGACCTTGCACAGGAAGCGGCGTTATTCCTATGCGGATATATGGGAAAATCCGTTTTCGACACCTGTATCGACCCGAAAAGCGAAAAGACGTATGCAATAAGACGAATGTGCAGTAAGATACTCTGTCATAAACTGTACGAGGAATGGAAAATCAAACGGTATACCGAAAGTGCAGAAGATTTATACAGAAGCAAAGAGCCGTTTACGGACTTCGAACAGGACAAAGAAACGGACTATACAAAGTACGATGAGATAATGGAAAAACTCAATCTGAACATAGGCGAAAAAGAAACGATCGAATGCTATATGGCAGGAATAGGCTTTACCGAACAGGCAAGAATGTTTGCATTAAATCTTTCTACTATATGGCGCAGAAGAAAGAGCGCACAGATGAAATATATGGCAATAGCGGAAACGCTGTAATATACAATCAAATAACGAATTTACAAGGCAATCCGAGAAAGGTTGCCTTATTTTTTGCCCGGACCGTGGACTTTTGCTTTTTTCGAGGCTTCTAAATAGGAACATTTTATTCAGGGGGTTAATTTTTGCCGGTTCCATGGCTTCTAATTGAGGGGGGGTCCATTTCAGGCATTTTCGTGGCTATTAAATGTAGGATAAAATTTTTTTCGCGGAAACGACCCCATAACGGCTGTTTTCGCGGCTACTAAGTAGAGAACATTCATTCAAGGGGGTCCATTTTCGTTATTGCAATTCCCTTGTAAGTGAAGGGCGAAACAACTTTCGCAGCTGTCAAATAAAAAAATCTTACTTTTATGGGGTGGACTTTTGGCTTTGCAATTCCCTTATAAGTGAAGGGTGAAAAATTTTAAGTTGACTTAACCCCATTTTTGCCTTTCAGATTCCCTTATAAGTGTGGATAACTTTACAAAGAAAATTTCGTGAAGTCGCAAAGTTCTTGCGAGTTTGCGGGATATAAAAGAAAAAACAAAACAAGGAGGTAACGCCTATTGAACAAAGAAACAATCAAGGTAGTAAACATCGGAAAGCCGGATATCGAAGCGATGAGCGGAAGCGAACAGAATACTTTCTTTGCAACGCTTTTATGTCGGATATCTTCACTTTCCAAGCAACAGCGAGCGGAAGTATCCGTTCAAAGGAGGTAGCTATGCCGTACAGAAGCGCAAAAGTATACAACGACGGAAGTCACTACATAGCAATCCCTCAAACCGACAATCCGACCAAACGAAAGAAAAGCCCGACAATGACGGTCTGCGCGGGTATGGAATTGCAGACAGCAAAGAATAAGACCGATAAAACGGCTACGGAGATTCTCACTCCCAAGGAAAGATTTGAGAAGATTTACGGAGAAAACAACGGCAAAAGAAAAGCCGAAAAGATAGAGATATTAACTAAAGAACTGAAACGGGATTTCAAGACGGAAGAACAGACAAGAGAGTATGTACAGAGGAACATAGAACGGTTACAGCGAAACAAAATTGTCCGCAAGACAAGGCTTGCAAGAAAGATAAACCTTAACGAATGGAACTGGTTTTGCACTTTCACATATTCTAACGAAAAGCATACGGAAGCAAGTTTCAGGAAAGGACTGTCTAATGTATTGAAACGAATGGTTCATAGAAAAGGCTGGAAATATATCGGTGTATGGGAACGCGGCGGAGAAACCAACAGACTTCACTTTCACGGTATATTCTATATCCCCGAAAGCGGTATGCCGGGAGGACTTGAAGAAAAGAAAGATTACAGTTTCGGTTCCCGAAAACGGCAGATAATTAGACAAAACACATACTTTAACGACAAATTCGGACGAAACGACTTCAACGAATTAAGCGTCAGACGAGAGATAACGGACTCGGCAAGGTACCTGATGAAGTACATAGAAAAGAGCGGCGAAAAGCTGATTTATTCGAGGAACATACCGACGTATTTCAGGTCGGACATTATGGACGAAGACGTCCTCTGCACTATAGGACAGGAAGATAAAAAGCTGTTGCTTTCGGACGATTTCAACTGTTGGGACGAAGGGTGTCTTGTGGGGAAAGTAAGTTCGGAAGTAATTAAGCAAATGCCGAAGTGCAATTAACCATTGTCTTTCTTCCCGAGGAGCTTAAACGAAAAAGGCTTTGCCGTCAAGGGTAAAGTGAATTGCTTTGCAACCCCTGACGGCAAATAAATAAACAACTAATAAAAATCGCTTAACCCTTTTCCGTTTGTGCCGCTCCCGTCGAAAGACAAATCTAAATCAAATATTAGGAGGTATAACCCAAATGAAAACAGCAGTAATATATGCCCGTTACAGTTCGGATAACCAATCCGAGCAGTCTATCGAAGGGCAGCTCAGAGTGTGTAACGAGTACGCAAAAACTCACGATATAACGGTAGTAAAAACGTATATCGACCGTGCCATGACGGGTACGAACGATAACCGTCCCGATTTCCAAAAGATGATCAAAGACAGTAATCGTAAAGAATGGGAGCTGGTCCTCGTTTATAAATTAGACAGATTCAGTCGTAACAAGTACGAAATGGCGGTACACAAGAAAACGCTCAAAGACAACGGTGTGAAAGTTATATCCGCTACGGAATATATTCCTGATTCGCCCGAAGCGATTATCTTGGAAAGTATGCTCGAAGGTTATGCTGAATATTACAGTGCGGAACTGTCGCAGAAAGTAAAACGCGGTATGAAAGAAACAAGGCTCAAAGGCAATTTTACGGGCGGTACGATAATATACGGCTACAAGGTGGAAAATCACAAGGTAACAATCGACGAAGAAAAAGCCGAAGTCGTCAGATACATATACGAGCAGTATGCTATGGGAGTGTATGTCAAAGATATAATTTCGGCGCTAACGGAAAAAGGCATATTCAATAAAGGAAAGTCGTTTGCGAGAAATACGATTTACAACATACTGAAAAACGAAAAGTATTTCGGAATATGCAGACATAACGACGAAGTGTTCGACAATATCTATCCCGCAATCGTGCCGAAAGATATATACGAGAAAGTCAGACAGAAAACCGATACGAACAAATACGGCAAACTCAGTGTGGAAGTAGTTTACATGCTCCGGAACAAAATGATATGCGGATATTGCGGAAAACCTATCAGCGCGGAAACGGGAACGTCCAAAGGCGGCAAAAAGATACGGTATTATAAATGCCTCGGAAGAAAGCATAACAACGGCTGCACAAAATCTATGGTGAGAAAAGACCTCCTCGAAGATTTTGTCGTAAACAATATCGTTAAGCTTCTTTCCGAAAAGGAAGTCAAAGACAAGATGATATCATCTCTTATGCGCATGCAGGAAGATTTGATAACGGATAATGCGGATTTGCAAAGATTTACAAAGGAACGCAAGACAACCGAAACGCAGATATCGAACATAATGACGGCGATAGAAAACGGCGGTACGAGCGCAACGGCGATGAAACGATTGAGAGAACTTGAACTGAAAGCCGCAGAACTCGAAAAAGCCGTTGCCGTACAGAAAGCCAAAACGACAGACAGATTTACGGAAGAAGAAATGCGAGCGTATTACGAGCAGGCTTTGACACTCGAACCGCAGATGCTGATAAACACGCTTGTAAAGCAAATAACGCTGTATGACGATAAGATAATCATTCAATACAATAGTCCCATAAAAGCAGGTTCCGATGAAAGTCGGGACTTTTCTTTTTACGAAAAACAACTTAAAATGCCGTACGTAATACAAAATAGAGAAAATTATGGATTAAAAGAATTTTTGCTAATAATGCGTATCTAATAAAAATGCAGTTTATTGACTTATACCATGAAAATAGATATAATAATATTGCCAACGCGTTAAGGTGCCTATTAGCCTTGGCGTGTCAAGGAGGTGATGTTTATGAAAGCCTTATTTAAGGCTCTTATGATAATTTCTTACGGAGTTATCAAGCATAAATAAGTTGGTTCCCAAATGGTACCGTGGGTCACCTCCTTATCTCAAAAATTAACGGCTATTGCATATGCGTATTAGCCGTTTTTTAGTAAAAGAAAATCCTAAACCAAACTTAGGTGTTCGATTTAGGATTTGTTTGGCGGAGAAATCGGGATTTGAACCCGAGCTACGTTTCACCGTACTACTCCCTTAGCAGGGGAGCCCCTTCAGCCACTTGGGTATTTCTCCGTGCTGTTTTGTTGCTTATAAATATTACCATATAGTTTTAATTATGTCAATAATTTTTGCTTGTTTTAATTGATTTGATTATGCTGTATTGTTTTATTGCTTTTCATTACCTATAATTTTTAATATTAAATATGTTTGCCATTTTTCGTTTTTCAATATATTATAATTATTAATATAATACAATTATTTTTCCCGTACGAATGTGTTTATATCGGAGTTTCGGTATGGAATAGGAGTGATTATGCTTAAATTGCTGAATATTTATAAAGATTATAATGCCACAGGCGGAACTGTGCATGCGTTGCGCGGAATTTCATTAAATTTCAGAGATAAAGAATTTGTTTCTATTCTTGGGCCATCGGGTTGCGGAAAAACCACTTTGCTTAATATTGTCGGTGGCCTTGATAGATATAATTCCGGTGATATTATTGTTGACGGAATTTCTACAAAAGAATTCGGTGAGGAAACTTGGGATGCTTATCGAAATGCAACAATAGGATTTGTTTTTCAGAATTACAATTTAATTCAGCATTTATCAGTATTGGAAAATGTGGAAATGACGCTTAAATTAAGCGGATTTAATAGAAGTGAATATACTTCAATGGCAATTAATGCTTTAAAAAAAGTGAATATGGAAGAACATATTCATAAAAAGCCTTCTGAACTTTCGGGGGGCCAATTACAGCGCATATCTATTGCACGCGCTCTTGTGAATAATCCGAGGATTATATTGGCAGATGAGCCCACAGGTGCTTTAGATAGTAAATTAAGCGAGCAGATAATGGAATTGCTTCAAGAAGTTTCAAAAGAAAGACTTGTTATTATGGTAACTCATAATGCAAATCTGGCGGAAATGTTTTCATCGAGAATAATTGAAATGAACGACGGCGAGATTGTAAATGATACATTGCCTTTTCTATCTGATGATGATTGTAAAGAAGATTTAATTTCTATAAATGCGAATACAGAAGAAAGCAAGTTGAATAAAAAGAATAAAAAAATTTTACGGCAAGAAAGAAAACGTAGGAATGCGGGAGTGTTTAAAACATCATATATAAATTGGAAAACAGCAATGGGACTTAGTTTTAAAAATTTGCTGTTGAAAAAAAGAAGAACTGTTCTTACGTCGATAGCAGGCAGCGTCGGAATTATAGGATTGGGACTAGTGCTTGCTTTTTCTAACGGTATCAATCGTTTTCTAGAATCAATGCAAAATTCGCTTTTAGCTTCGATTCCCGTTGGAATATATGAATACAGTATGGATTATTCGGTACTTATGGATATTTTTATGACTTTCGGTGACAGGTTGGAATACGAAGGAGAATTTCCTGATGATAATATGGTTGAACTCGTTGAGGCAAACGAAGGAAGCGGTTTTATGGGCGAACTTGTGGAGGATATAATAGATTCAATAAAAGAAAATGATATTTCAGAGGATTTTATTGCCTACCTTAAAAATATGAATTCACAATGGTATGATGCAATGCATTTATATTACGGTGTTCAGATGAATATTATTTCTAAACTTAACGACGGAACATATAAAGATGTCTCTCCTTCAGAGGTCACAACGAACGTAATAAATATAGCGACAAATGTTCTCGGTGAAAAAGGGTTGGAAAAAAAGAGGTGGAACCAGTTAGTCGGAACAAATGAATTTATAAGCAAATATTATGATTTAATGGCAGGGGTATTGCCAAAGGATAAAGGTGACCTTGTTATTGTGGTTAATGAAAGAAACGAACTTGAAATTCCGGCTTTAACCGACTTCGGGTTTGATATTGAGTCCGCCGATAAAAACGGTGACGGTAAACTTTCATTTGATGAACTTTTATCGGAAAGTTCAGGTTTTGAATTAAAACTTGTACCAAACGATGTTTATTATGAAAAAACGGGAAAGACACTTAACGGTTTTCCTGAAATATATGAATTCAGAATAAAAGAATCCGGATATGATGAAATGTATAACTCGGATGAAGCTGTTACGCTTAAAATCGTAGGGGTTTTGAGGGTTAAACCCGATTCACCAATCAGAGCGCTCGGAACAAATTTATGTTATACGCAAGAACTTGCCGAATATGTGCTTGATTTGGCCAAAAACAGTGAAGTGACGACCGAACAGAAAAAACTTCTTGAATTAAGCGGATATCAAAGTACAGATTCTACTGCTTATACAGTAATCGAGGGAATTAAAACCGTAAAAGACAGATATGTAAACAGTAGCGTTATAGGGTTATTGTCAGCTTCGCTTGCTAAAACTTCTTTTATGAAGTCACTTGGTGTAGATGCCGCACCCGTTTATATGAATTTGTATGCGACTGATTTAGCCGGTAAAAACGCAATAACGGATTATATAGACGCATGGGAAGGCGAGAATGGAGGAAAGGTTTCATATTTTGATGTTACAGAGATGTTTATGTATAATGTCAGTACAATTACAAATATATGTGTTTATGCACTTCTGATAGTGGCTTCAATTTCGCTGTTCGTATCTTCTATTATGATTGGTATTATTACGGGAAATTCAGTTGTTGAAAGGACAAGGGAAATCGGTATACTCAGAAGCATGGGAGCAAGGAAAAGAGATATAGTAAGCGTTTTTCTTGCGGAAACTGTATTAATAGGCATATTCAGCGGAGTTTTAGGAATAGCATTATCTTATGCGGTTGCTCCACTGTTTTCCCTGCTCGCAGAAACATTTTGCGGCATACCGAATCTTGCAGTAGGCAATCCTTTGTATTCTTTAGGACTTTTTATTCTTAGCGTTTTACTTGCGGCAATATCGGGTCTTATCCCTGCGTTCAGAGCTTCAAATAAAAATGTTGTTGACGCATTGCGAATAGAATAGTGTGATAAATTTTTTATAAACTTATTAAATGCGCCAAATATCGACATAATTGTACAAATATTAAAATTTAATTGAACAATTTGTTCAAAATATGTTTACAAATTGTTTTTGGTATGGTATTATATTGTCACAAAACAACAAATAAATACTTTTGGTGCATTTTTATGGAGGTTTATGAAACAATTTAACGTAGTATTATGTGAAACTAACGGCTCGTTATCGGCTAACGCTTCAGCATTCTTTGCTGAAGACAGCGATATAAATCTTATTGTTTGTCAATCGTCAAAGGATGCTTTGGATGTGTTGAAAACAACGGATATCAAAGGTTTGATTCTGGATATTGCTTTTGACCATAGTAAAGAATTGGCTTTTTCATTCAGAGATAAAGGCTCAGCTATTATTTTAGTAAGTAAGAATATGGAAGATGAGCTTGAAGGAGTTCTTTCTTCGTTGCCGCATGATATTTGTTTCTTTAAACCATATTCTTTTCTTGAAGTAAGGACACAACTTTTGAAATTTATGATTCAACAATCTGTGACGGTAAAACTTAACAGCGGCATAAGAAATATTGATGAAAGGTTAAGCAGTATATTTATTAGGGCGGGGATTCCTCCGCATATAAAAGGGTATCAGTTTCTGAGAGAAGCGGTAAAACTTGCTGTCGCATATCCTGAAATGATAAATTCTATTACTAAAAAATTATATCCTACGATTGCGCAGATTTACCAAACGTCGGCAAGCAAGGTGGAGAGGGCGATAAGACATGCGATAGAGGTTGCTTGGAACAGAGGAAAAATTGAAAACATCAATGCAATTTTCGGCATTAAAATTTATAACAAGGGCGAAAAGCCTACGAACGGAGAATTAATTGCTCTTGTTGCGGACAAAATGATGATTGAATCACTTTAATTTTATGAATTTGATGTTCATTAACCGGCGCTCTTTAAGTGCCGGTTTTATTTATAAAAAAGTTGCAGTTTACATCAATTTTTAAATAATTATTATATTCAGAATCAACTGAACCCAATCCTTATCGTTAGGTATTTTAATGTGCGCGTAAAAATATTGTTTTAAGATAATAATTGTTTTGCCGATATTGCAGAATCATTATTGCCGACAATAACAAAAGTACATGATAACGGGAATAAAATTTATATTTTAAAAATCAATAGTTATCTTTAATTGAAACAGCAAGATATCTGGATATGTCGAAGTATTTCCACGGGATATTGTCAACAGGCGGATAAACTCTGAAAACCATTCTTTCTTTCGATACAGGATGAATGAATTTCAATTCCACGGCCCATAATGCGAGATTAAAGCCGGCGGGAGATTTTCCGGAACCGTATCTTTGGTCGCCAAAGAGCGGGTTGCCGATTGTTTGCATTTGTACGCGAATCTGGTGCGCTCTTCCTGTATGAAGTTTTACGTTAAGCAGAGACATATTATTTTGTGAGTCAAGAACTGTATAATCAAGAACAGCTTTTTTCGCGCCTTCGGTTGCCATTGGAACGGAATAGACCATATTTTTTGCAGAATCTTTTACAAGGTAATGGGTTAACCCGAGAATTGATTTTTCGCGTGGCGTTCCGACAACTACAGCCAGATATCTTTTTTCAAATTCACCGTTTTTAAGTCCTTCACACATTCTGCCTGCGGCTTTAGATGTCTTTGCAAAAACCATAACGCCACCAGTTGGTCGGTCAAGTCTGTGTATTAGTCCTACATAAGCGTCGCCTTGTTTTTGATATTTTTTAATAAGATACTCTTTTACGACAGAAAGTACATCCGTATCTTTGGTTTCGTCCGGACATGAGGGAACATTTTGAGGTTTTACAACTACAATTATATGATTGTCTTCATATACTATTTGTAAATTTTCCGAGTTAAAATCTTGTTTCATAATAAATTATTATATATTTTAATTAAAGAAAGTCAAGCATTAGACGTTTTCTTCAAAATTTTCTTATATTTTATCTTAAAATTCCTCTTTAAAAATCATTATTATTGACTTTTATGTAGGTATTAAGTATAATTTATTAGATATATGCGAAGTAAAAAAAACTTTTATGCGTTAATTTCTGTGGTGATTATTGTTGTGATTCTTATTTCAATGATAGTATCTACGGTAATACTTTCCACAAAGCAATCTCAGCAGTGGGAATATTTTTCTGCTGAAGATAAATTAAATTACTATGCAACAGACCCCAACGACAGTGATTTTCAGTATGTTATGAATTTTAAGGCTTCGCTCAGCGAATATTTCAGTGAACTTTTTAATGAATTCTTATCTACTTATGTTAATTTAAAAGGATATATTTCGTCGATAATGGAAAAGTTTGCTGACAGAATTATAAACGCAATGGAGCAAGCAAGGGTCTCCTCTGCAAAATTGAATAAAATTGCGCAGGCATTAAAATCGAATTCGGTAAGCAGTATTTTTACATCTATTAAGGACGATTTAATGCAAATTGAGAGTTTGGATGAATTGGAAGAATATTTGATTGCACTGACCGAAAATTTTTCTATTTTTTCTTTGTTCGGGGACACAATAAACGGCTTTATGGACGAATCGTCTTTGACTGAGAATGAAATCGCGGAATTTTTATATTATTACCTTGCGCAGAATACGAATGAAACATATTTTTCAACCCTTAAATCAGTCGGAAAAGATTTTTTTGTTTCATTGGTTTCCAACACTATATATGTATTAAGATTTTTCGAAGATGCGGGACAAAACGAATATCTCTCATTAACAACCGCTAATTCTATGCAGGCTGTTTTTTATCAGCTTGGAAGCGTATATGAATCAATTTCAAAACTATCCGGCGGAACTGCCACTTTGGAAAAAGTGTTCGGATTTGATTTTGAATATAGCATTGATATACCGGAAAGTGAGCAGCTAAATTCTTATGCCGAAAATGTTAAAGGGAAAATCGGTGAAATAATTGTCATACTCGGTTCTTTTATGAAAAAAATGACAGCAGAAGACATTCAGAGTTATATCACATATTTATCACTTGAAGATGGTAAAGAAAAAAGCGATATGAAAATTTATTCTGCAATTGTAATGACTAGAATTATTTCTTTGTATTTTAATGATATTACTGATGTTTGTGGCGGAGAAATAAATAATATAACAGAATTGGCAGAAAGATATGCAAGTATGACTTCTTCATTAACGGATATTTCGTTTACCTTGGTAAACTCCGAAATTTTGCTAGAAGAGGGACAGCAAAGTTCCGAAAGTGAAGATGAACCGATAAATTATTCGACATTTTTTACTGAATTTGCAAATGCCGTTAACTATTTTTCCGAGATTAACCTTCAAATAAGCAATTTGAATTCTTTGTCTGCCGAGTCGGACGAATATACTGAATTACTGGCGCAAGCCGATGCTTTTTTCGAAATAGAAAACGGTTTTGCCGGAATTTTTGATAATCTTATTACGGTTTGGTTGTCGGAAACTTTTATTTCATTTATTTTGGAAGGAGCGGAAAATGAGTAAATTACTTTTAGAATGTAATAACCTTTTAAAAAGCTTTAATGGAAAGGATAACGTATTAAATGGAATAGACTTGAAAGTTTATGAAGGCGACTTTATAAGTATATTAGGCGAATCGGGAAGCGGAAAAAGTACTTTATTAGGGTTGCTCGGGGGAATGGATACCGCGACATATGGAAAAGTTTTGTTTGACGGAACAGATTTAGGTATGCTTAAAGAAAAAGAGTTGGCTGCATTAAGAAGAACAAAACTTGGATTTGTTTTTCAGTTTTTTAATCTTGCTCCATATCTGACAGTAAAAGAAAATATATTATTGCCTTTATTTTTGGATGGAAAATCTATAAAGAAGTATGAAGACAGTTTAAACGATTTAATGGATTATCTGAAAATATCACAAAATGCCAATAAAATGCCCGCGCAGCTTTCAGGAGGCGAGCAGCAAAGAGTGGCAATCGCACGAGGACTGATTTACAATCCGAAAGTTATTTTTCTCGATGAGCCTACGGGAAACCTCGACAGTAAAAACTCAGAAGAAATAATGTTGCTTCTTAAACAGATAAATAATGAGCGCGGAACGACGATTATACAAGTTACGCATAGTGAAAGCAACGCATTATACGGTAACAGGATAGTAAGAATAAAAGACGGGAAAATTATTGAAGAAAATAATATTCAATGTACTCTGAATATGTTTTCCGATGAAGGTAAAAACCTAATTGAAAAAACAAATGCCGGTTTTTGGGATTCAAATCCGGAATCAATCGTCGAGATAAAAGAAAATAAAGAAGACAACTAATTTATTGCGAATATGAAAATTATTTTTAACCATACGCTCAGAAGTATAAAAGCAAATATAGCTCAGCCTTTCATAATAATTTTCACGGTAACAGTTGTTACAATGTTATTGTTTGCCGCACTTTCAATGAAAGATTTATTTTATAATTTTCAATTGGCGAATCTTTCAAGGGTTGCACAAGATACCGATATTTCCGTAAGCGGAGGAATTTTCTCAGGCGAAAGATTTTCGGAATATGAAAAGCTTCATACAAATGAAATCGAGTATGTGGATAAATATCTTACAATGCCTGGAGTTATTAACGGCAAAGGAGGAAACAACGAAGAATCTACTGCGGTATTATTGCAGGCGACTTATTTAAAAGATTTCATTTCCAGATACAATTCCGAACTTTTTTATCATTCGGGCATATCAGATGCGAATTATGTTTATCCCGGTATTTGGATAAATTGCGCTTTGGCAGAAAAAAAAGGTTATAAAGTAGGCGATGAAGTGGAAATTTTCATCGGATTATATAACAGATATGAAACTTTTACCGTAACCTACATATTTGAGAATAAAGGATTTTTTGCGAATAGCACAATTTACAATATTTTAACTGACTTTTCCGCAATTGGTGATAAAGGCTTGTATACGGATGCTTACATTAAGCTTGCGGAGGAAGCAGACATAGACAGCATAATTAATGATTTATATCAGTTTATGGGGAATCCTGAACTTGACGTTGGATACGCTGTCGATTACGAATATATTGATAGAGTGGTAGCCGATAATGAAAAATTACTTGAAGTTGCCGTAATATTTGTCATTGCGCTGGTTTTTTTCATTCTTTTCGGAGCATACAATATTGTAGCAAAGAAGCGTTCAAGCGAAATGCTTGTTTTTAAAGCGGCGGGAGCGAGTCCCGTGCAACTTTTCGCCATTCTTTTGGTAGAAGTCGTTTTTTACGGGTTAATAGGCGGATTTGCAGGAACCGTCTGCGGACGATTCGGAATGGAAGTTGTCGTGCAAAGTGTTATTCCCGGTTTTTCCGATGCCGTTTCTTATTCTGTTTGGTATTACTTCTTGTCTTTTATTTCGGGTATCCTTATTTCAGTTATCGGTGCACTTATTCCTTTGATTAGATTGGTCAAAAGGTCTGTAAGAAATCAACTTTCTTCGGGGGAGAAGATGGTACGAAAAGTCCATCCTGCGTTAATTCTTATTCCGTTGGCAGTGATTTGCGCTTGTGCAGTTTGTTCCGTTTTTTTGAAAGATTTTATCACTTATTTTATCGTATTGTTAATAGCGGCTTCCGTGGTCGGCCTCATATGGTCGGCACCATATATATTTTCATTGATAGCAAAACTTTTTTATTTCGGAAAAGGTATCTCAAAATTATCCTCCGTTACTGTAAAGCGAAATTCGGAAGCGGTATCACTTTCTTGTTTGTTAGGAGCGGTAATTTCTTTTGCTTTCGTAGCGATAAATGTTGTCGGAATTATAATCGACGCGTCGGCACCGCCTAATTCACGATTTTCCGCAGACTATGCGGTTCAGGCTGTTTCTTCCGGGAACGATATGGATGAAATAAAGAAAATAATAAGTGCAACGCCCGGTGTTGACGAAGCTTATATCTATTATTACAAGCAGTATGATTGGGTTTTTAAAGGGAGAAATACAGATTTAACGATTTATGCCGTAAATTCTTCTGACGATTTAGATTGTGTCGTTTCGTTATCGGATGCCGAAAAAGAAATGTTTGATAATGAAGAAAACGCTGCTGTGTTCAGTTATGACTTACTTTTACGATTAAATAAACAAATAGGGGATACAGTAACCATTTCTTTGGGGGAAAACAATAATATTTCGTTTAAAATTGTTTCTGTCTGTAATACAAAAACGTCGAATGACAGATATATTATTGCTAATTTAAAAGGACTTAATAAGGCTACATTGAATAATGAGATAGTACTTTTTAATGTGAGTGAGAATGTTTCACATTCGGACTTATATGCCGACTTAAAAGAAAAACTCGAAGCAAGAGGATGTTTTATATTGAACTTCTACGACTGGGCTTATGCCGCTAGTGTGGGTGTTGAAGGGATAACTGTTTTGCTCAGAATTCTGCAAATCATTGTAGGCCTTGTTGGTTTTGCCGGAATAATGAATATGACTATTGCTATGCTTATTTCAAGACAAAGAGAGTTCGGAATATTCAGAGCGACAGGATTAGATGACAAAAAATTTTATAATTTGATGTTTTTGGAAAGTATGGAAATATCTCTTACGGGAGGGATTATAGGAACGGCTGTTGCGGTTGTACTTAATTTTCTCATTCCCACTTTTGCAGAACTTATTGACAGATATATTGCGATTGAATTCCCGTGGGTAGCGTTTATTATATTTTTAGCCGGAATTTCAGTATATGCTTTAATTTACTGTCTGGCGGCATTGAAATACAGAATGAAAAAAACAGGAATTGAACGTAATATAATTTAATAGTTTCAAAACAGTTGCAAACAGGTAGATTTTATGATATATTGTTTGCGAAGTGGCTCCTTGGTCAAGCGGTTAAGACTCCGCCCTCTCACGGCGGCTACAGGAGTTCGAATCTCCTAGGAGTCACCATGTGAAACCGATTGTATATTTTACAGTCGGTTTTTTTGTTAAAATATGTTTTTTTTATTTAATTTTTATTCCGAACCTTGTGTATAAATTGACAAAAAAAGTTTGTTGTGATAACATAAAAAAACGAAAAAGTTATTTTACAGAGGCTTGTATGGCAGATATTTATAATTTCAAATTTATTGAAAAAAAATGGCAAAAATACTGGTATGAAAATAAAATATTCCACGTTACGGAAGATATAAATAAGAAAAAGTTTTACGGATTAATTGAGTTTCCTTATCCGAGCGGCGTGGGAATGCATGTGGGACATATAAGGGCTTATGCCGGACTTGAAGTCGTTGCGCGGAAACGCAGGCTGGAAGGATATAACGTGCTTTTTCCGATAGGATATGACGCTTTCGGATTGCCGACGGAAAACTATGCCATGAAAGTAAAAAAACATCCGAGAATCATTACGGACGAAAATATCCGCAATTTTGACAAACAACTCAGGAGCGTAGGATTTTCTTTCGATTTTGACAGGGTTGTAGATACAACCGACCCCGGATACTATCATTGGACGCAATGGATTTTTTTGCAAATGTTCAAAAGAGGTCTTGCTTACAAATCAAAAACAATGGTAAATTTTTGCCCTCAGTGCAAGGTAGTGTTGGCAAATGAAGAAAGCCAGAACGGTATTTGCGACCGTTGCGGTGCCGAGGTTGTTCAGAAAGAAAAGGATGTATGGTTTTTGAAAATACGGCAATATGCCGAAAGGCTTTTAAATAATCTTTCAAGCTTGGATTATCTTGACAGAATTAAAACCGAACAAATAAATTGGATTGGAAAATCTACGGGTGCCGAAGTTACGTTCAAGGTGAAATCTGCGGATAAAGACTATGATTTAGTCGTCTATACAACGAGACCCGATACGATTTACGGAGCTACATTTCTTGTTGTAAGTCCCGAACATCCGATGCTTAAATATTTTGCAGATGACATCGGAAATTTGTCGGAAATTGAATCTTATCAGAAACAGGCTTTACTTAAAAAAGAATTTGAAAGAATTCAAATGAACAAAGATAAAACCGGTATAAAAGTTATGGGCATAGATGCGGTTAATCCGATTACAGGTAAAATAATACCCGTATTCAGCGCCGATTATGTAATGATGGACTACGGAACAGGAGCAATTATGGCAGTTCCTGCCCATGATACCAGAGATTATGAGTTTGCTAAAAAATTCAATCTTCCGATAGTTGAAGTGATAAAAGGAGATGTTGATATATCAGTTGAACCTTATATTGCAAAAGACGGCGGCGAAATGATTAACAGCGGATTTTTGAACGGAATGAGCGTAAAACAAGCAATCCCTGCGATGATTGAATACATGAAAAAAAACGGTTTGGGAAAACCTAAAACAGATTATAAGATGAAAGATTGGGCATTTAACAGACAAAGATATTGGGGAGAGCCGATACCTATAATAAACTGTCCGCATTGCGGGCAGGTTCCTATCTCGGAAAGTGAACTTCCTTTAAAACTTCCCGACCTTGCCGATTTTGAGCCGACCGATGATGCGACAAGTCCGCTCAGCAAACTTACCGATTGGGTTAATGTTAAATGTCCGCGATGCGGAGCCCCTGCGAAAAGAGAAACCGACACTATGCCGCAGTGGGCAGGAAGCAGTTGGTATTTTCTACGCTATATGAGTCCCGATTGTCCTTATGCGCCTGTATCCAGGGATGCTAATGAATATTGGCGTCAGGTAGACTGGTATAACGGAGGAATGGAACATGTTACGAGGCATTTGATATATAGTCGTTTTTGGAATATGTTTTTGTACGATATAGGTGTTGTAAAAGATGAAGAACCGTATAAAAAACGTACTGCCCAGGGATTGATTTTGGGCGCAGACGGCGAAAAAATGAGTAAATCCAGAGGAAACGTTATTAATCCTGACGATGTAATCAAAGAATACGGTGCAGATACGTTAAGAACATTTATATTATTTATCGGTGATTATGAAAAACCGAGTCCATGGTCAGTCGAAGGAACAAGAGGTTGTTTCAGATTTCTGAACAGAGTCTGGGGATTATCCGATATGATAAAAGAAACTGAAACAAACGATTTGAACCTCGCCGCAGTTATAAAAAAAGTTTCAGACGACTATGAATCTGCAAAATATAATACAGCAATTGCACAGTTAATGGGAACGATAAATGTTTTTTATTCACGCGGTTCAGTTACAAAATATGAACTGGATACTTTCTTGAAATTGCTTTATCCGGTGGCTCCGCATATATGCAGTGAAATGTACGAAAAAATAAATAACGGCGCAAAAATAAATGAAACCGACTGGCCGACTTATAAGGCTGAAGAACTTATTGAAAACGAAGTTGAAATTCCTGTACAGGTAAACGGAAAACTCCGCGGCAGAATTACTGTAAGTCGTGAAGCAGACCAGGATGACGTTATGAAATGTGTAAACGATGAAATTCTGGGCGGAAAATCAATTATCAAAATAGTTTATGTTAAAGGCAGAATATTAAACATAGTAGTAAAATAAAAACCGCCTTGTTTAATGAAAAATAAAATTATTAAATTTATATAAAAATATAAAAAACAGTTGCATTTTATAATAAAAAATATTAAAATAAAAATGAAAAAAATTCCATTAGGAGGATATTTATAATGGCAAAAGTAAAAATTGGTATCAATGGGTTCGGAAGAATCGGACGTTTGGTATTCCGTGCTTGCTGCGCAAGAAATGATGTAAAAGTCGTAGGAATCAATGACCCGTTCATTGACGTAAATTACATGGCTTATATGTTAAAATATGACAGCGTTCACGGACAATTTAAAGGTGATATTCAGGTTGAAGACGGAAAACTTGTTGTAAACGGAAACGCTATAACCATCTTCGCTGAAAAGGACCCTGCAAATATAAATTGGAAATCCTGCGGAGCTAAGTATATTGCTGAAGCTACCGGTGTATTCACGACTGTCGATGCAGCTAAAGTTCATATCAAAAACGGTGGAGCTAAAAAAGTAGTTATAACCGCTCCCAGTAAAGATGCTCCTATGTTTGTTTGCGGAGTTAACCTTGACAAATATGACAGAAAAATGAAAGTTGTAAGTAATGCTTCTTGCACGACAAACTGTCTCGCTCCTATGGCAAAAGTTATTAATGATAAATTCGGAATTATCGAAGGACTTATGACAACTGTACATGCTACAACTGCTACGCAGAAAACGGTAGACGGTCCCAGCAAGAAAGATTGGAGAGGCGGACGTGGCGCAGGTGCTAATATCATTCCTTCTTCCACGGGTGCAGCGAAAGCAGTCGGTAAAGTTATACCTGAACTCAACGGAAAACTTACAGGTATGGCATTCCGTGTTCCCACTCCGGACGTAAGCGTTGTTGACCTCACCGTAAGACTTGCAAAAGAAGCAACTTATGATGAAGTTAAGGCGGCTATGAAAGAGGCAAGTGAAACTTATCTTAAAGGAATTTTAGGTTATACGGAAGATGCCGTTGTCAGTACAGATTTTGTTTCGGATTCAAGAACGAGCATATTTGATGCATCCGCAGGAATTGCTCTTAACGGAAACTTTATGAAACTTGTCAGCTGGTATGATAACGAATGGGGTTACAGCAACAAAGTAGTTGATCTTATTGTTCATATGAGCAAGGTTGACAAACAAAAATAATTTGTAGCTAACGATACAAAAAAGGCTGTCTTTTGACAGCCTTTTTAATTGTGTTATTTGTTTATTAATTAAAGAGGTTTTCCATTGAATAAAGTCCGGGTTTCTGCTTTACGATATATTTTGCGGCATTAATGCTTCCGATTGCAAAAACCGAACGGCTTTCTGCTTCGTGTTTCAGGGTAATTACTTCATTTTCCATAATGAACATTACCTCATGTTTACCGACGATTGTTCCGCCTCTTACGGCGCTTATCCCTATATCGCCTTTTTCTCTTTTGGATAAACCGCTGCGACCTAAAACATATTTTGAATCCGGTAAAATCTCTTTTATTCCGTCTGCCAAAAGCAGGGCAGTTCCGCTTGGAGCGTCGGTTTTTCTGTTGTGGTGCTGTTCAACGATTTCTATATCGGATATGTCTCCGAGCGTTTTTGCGCATAATTTTGATAATTGTAATAATATGTTTATTCCTAAACTCATATTTCCTGATTTAAGAATAGGAATAATTTTTGAACATTTTTCTATATATTCGAGTTCTTTGTCGTTGAAGCCGGTAGATGCAATAACGCAAGGGATATTACGGTTTATTGCAAACGGTAAATAATCGTATATACATGAATGCATGGAAAAATCAATTATGCAATCGGCATTTTCTGTTATGTTTTTACAGGATGAATATACGGGAAAATCATATTTACAATTTTCCGGAAATTTGTCTATACCGCATACTATTTGAACGTCATTTCGACTTTCGGCGATTTCACGGAAATTTTTTCCCATTGCTCCGCCTATACCGTAAAAAATTACTTTCATAATATATTCTCCGTTTTTACTCTCTGTTTTCTTCTTTAATAAGATATTCCAAAATCTGAACGGCATTCGTCGCGGCACCTTTACGTATATTATCTGCCACTACCCAAAGATTACATCCGCTTTCTACCGTATCGTCAATCCTTATTCTGCCCACGAATACTTCATCTTTTCCTTCGGCGTATAAAGGCATAGGATATTTAAGATTTGCGTCATCGTCTACAAGTACGATTCCGGGCTGATTTCTTAAACACTCTTTTATTCCTTCAAGCGTACAGGGCTTTTTGAATTCTATATTTATAGATTCGCTGTGACCGTGACGAACGGGAACTCTTACGGTTGTTGCAGTGACTTTAATTGAATAATCATTTAATATTTTTTTCGTCTCATTTATCATTTTCTCTTCTTCTTTTGTATAACCGTTCGGAAGAAACACGTCTATTTGAGGTATACAATTTCCGAAAATCGGATAGGGGAATTTTTTCGTTTCGCCTTCTTTCGCCTCGGTAACTAAATCGTTATATCCTGCTACACCTGCTCCGCTAACCGCTTGGTATGTAGAATAAACTATACGTTTTATACCATATTTATCGTTTAGTGGTTTTAAGGCGACAACTGCTTGTATCGTTGAGCAATTGGGATTAGCAATGATATGGTTATGTTTAAGGCTTTCCGGTGCGTTTACCTCGGGAACAACGAGGGGGACATCGGGGTACATGCGCCATTGACTTGAATTATCGATAACCGTAATGCCGTGTTTTGCAAATATGGGAGCAAATTCCTTACTTGTTCCGCCGCCTGCGCTGAATAATGCGTAATCTAAATTTTTATCAAGTATATTTTTCTCATTCAGTTCTATCACCGTATATTCTTTACCGAGAAAATTTATTTTCTTTCCTGCACTTTTTGCGGACGCATAAAGATAATAGTTTTTAACCGGAAGTTTTCTTTCGGCAAGAACTTCCAGGAACTTATTCCCAACCATACCGGTTGCACCGACGACCGCAACGTTATATTCTTTCATTTTTGCCTCCGTACGCAGTATTAACTGCGATTTATTTTCAATAAATTTTATCAAATATCTATGTTACAGTCAATCATTTATAACAAAATACTCTTTATATAAATGTAATTATAATATTTTTGATTATTTTTTGTAGACACTTGTGTATAATATCTTTCTCTGTTTGACAAAATTTTACTGATAGTTTACTATTAGATGCGAGGAATGTCGATGAAAAGCAAGGCAATGAGTATAATAATAAACGAAATAATGTCGAGTAAAAGCAGTTCGACAATAATTTTGACGGAATCTGACGGAGAACACTCCGGATTTATTAACGATTTAGCTAATAATTACAGGACAACATTCTGGGTAAACGCCTCTTATGATAACGATTATTCTCTTGCTTTTACTATTGCGTATAATGTGTTTGAAAATAATAACGTGATGTTGAATCGTTTAAATCAATTTTCATATTGTAAACTCGATTTTACCAAAGATTTAATCATAATTAATGCGGTTCTCGATTATATAGAAAGTCTGAATTATAATTGTCTGCTCGTAATTGATAATATGGAAACGATAGTTCGTGACTATAATTTACGGGCGATAGAACATTTATTAAAAAATTGTCCGGGTAATTTAAAAATTGTGATTGTTTCAAATAAATTTCTTGATTTGAATTACAGTCTTTTTATAGAAACTTCACCAAAGCTTATATCTAAAGAACAGCTCGGCGAAACCTTTTTTGACGAAAGAATAATATATGAACCGTTTACCGAAGATGAATTCGGATTGTTGTATCAACTTTCAAAAAATAGATTTGCCGAATCAGCGTTTATTGAATCAATATTCCCCGGAGGAGTAAATTTCATCCTGAAAGTATGTACCCGATATCCGAGTATAGTTATGCAAACCGGGAAAAATCTGTATAATTTTAATCCAAAACTTGCGGATTTGCTTTTAAAAGAAGACAAAATAAAAAATTTACCTGTTCCTGACTATGATATTGCTTTATATAATTATTATATTAAAGAAGGTGGAGATAAGCTAGTAAAAGCTTTAAAAATTGCTCTGACACGCAAAGATTGCAGAATGATTGATTACGCAGTAAAAACAATTATTGAGCATAGAGAGGAAGTTTTCCACTTATATGAGTATTCGAAGTATGTCGGCTATATTGATTTGGGCGAAATAAAAAAAGAATATATTTATGCTCGATATTTTCAAATAATAAACGATATCGTAGGCGCGACAAAATATTTAGAAGCAATTGAAGAGGCAAAGGATATTATTGTCGAGCTTGAAGAAAATCATCCTTTACAGCCGCAGATAAACAGTTGTTATATAAGAGCATTATACGGTGCCGGAAAGAAAATTGACGGAGCGGAATATGCAAGAGAATATGTTGCCGGGAAAATTGAAAAATACGGAGAAGAATATCTGGTTAATATTACCGGTGTGGTTGAAAAGTTGGCAATCGGTTTGCAAAATTTAAATATGGCAATTATTGTACAGAGATTTCGTATGATAGAAAAATTTCTTGCGGACGAAAGGTTTTGCAATGAATTCTGGTATGTAAATATGCTCCAGACATTTGTCGGCTGTAATCTTGATTTGGGAAACTATAAACGCGCAATTGAGCACCTTAATCATATTAAAACTATAATTCCTTATTATGTTATTCCTTGTAATATGATAGGCGCTTATTTCTATGCGGGCGATATGGAATTGGCGAAGAGAACGGCGGAAGATATTATTGAGGCAAGTAAATTTAATAACGTTACTTCAAATCTTACCGACGCTTATGTGCTTTTGTCTCTGGTTGCGGTTTATTATAATAAAATCGAAGATGCCGTTCCGTACCTGAACGAGGCAGTAAAGCACGGCGAAGATGATGAATATGCCTTGATAACGGCAATTGCGGTAAGAGCAATTGTGTATGCGAAAGCGGGCATGCTTGAATATGCAAAAGACCTTGCGATGCTTTATATGAAAAAATGCGAAATTACAAAAAGTAATTTTATTTCTATTATGCAGGGTGTATCCGCATATTGTCATTGGAAAAGCGGGCAAAAGGAGCTTGCGCTTCTTTATGCGAGAAGATGTGTGGTCGGCTCTACTGCCAGGTCTGCTTTCTGGTTGATTTCCACGGCAATCATTATTAATTATATGTTTGACGACGATGATTTTAAAACTTGTAAGTTATTAGTGGAAAAATTTTTTATATCATGCAGAAATTCCGGTATGGAGATGTTAAGTGTTATTTGCGGCAGTTTATTCGAACCGATAATAGGATTTGCTTATGCCAACGGAATTGAAAGAGAATATATAGAATTTTTAAAGGATAGAATTCATGCGAGGAATAAGGTAATAAGCAATGATTCATCGTTAAAAATTAAATTTATGGGAAATACTTCCGTAAGCGTAGACGGAGAAGAACTTATCTGGAAAACGAGAAAAGCCAAAGAATTGTTTTTACTCTATATCCTAAAAGGAGAGGAAGGCATAGCCAGAAACGAAATAATGGAAATGTTTTGGGGCGACTATGTCTATGTTTCTGCAATAAATAACCTGAAAACGACAAATAATATTATCCGAAATACACTTGCTGCGAAAGGACTGCATTTCAGGTTGGAATATTCTAATTCAAAGTATTCTATGTTTATAAAAACGTCGGAAACAGATTTCGACATTTACAAAAAAACATTTAAAACTGTTCAGCAGGAAACTGATTTCAGAAGGAAACTAATGCTGATAACCAGACTGGTTAACCTCTATGACGAAGGATTTGCAAGTGATATAAAAGTAAGTTTTTTTGCAGAACTCAATGAAAATATTAAGGATGAATTAGTTTTATTAATAATGAAATTTATAAATGATTTAATGAAAGAAGGAGAATATCTTGAAGCCAGGAAAATTGCAATGTTGCTGAAAAAATTGAAACCTGACAATGAAAGTAACGCAATTCTTGCTGATATAGATAAAAAACTTTTTAATCTATGAAAACAAACGGTGAGTGGGCAGACTATAAATTGATTTCAACGGGGAATGGTGAGAAACTGGAAGAATTCAACGGAATAATATTGTTAAGACCTGACCCGCAGGCGATTTGGAATTCGCCTTTTTCCCTTAAAGAATATAAGAATATATACGCGCATTACCACCGCAGCAGAAGTGGCGGAGGAGAGTGGGAAATAAAAAAGAAAGTACCCGATAATTTTTACGTTCATTGGCGTAAACTTGCATTTAAGTTGAAACTTATGAATTTTAAGCATACGGGAATTTTCCCTGAGCAGGCGGTAAATTGGGCAAGAATGATTGATATCATTAACAAAAACGGACGTAATATAAATGTATTGAATCTTTTCGGATATACGGGCGGAGCCACGGTAGCTTGTTTATCTGCAGGAGCAAAAGTATGTCACGTCGATGCCGCCAAAGCTATGTGTCAAGCGGCAAAAGAGAATTGCATGATTAATAATCTGGATGAAACGAAAGCAAGATTTATCGTCGATGACTGCGTTAAATTTGTTGAAAGAGAAATCCGCAGAGGAAAAAAATATGATGCAATAATTATGGATCCGCCGAGTTACGGGCGCGGACCTAACGGCGAAATGTGGAAGATTGAAGAAAAGATTTTCGGTTTAGTAAACCTTACGAAAAATTTATTAAGTGAGAATCCTTCTTTCTATCTTATAAATTCTTATACTACAGGCTTACAGTCGGGCGTAATGAAGAATATATTACAAATTGTTTTCAATGATATCAGATACAGTTATATTGATGCGGATGAAATAGGGATAGAAGGAGAAGACGGAATAGTTTTGCCTTGCGGGTGCAGTGCTTTTATGGAATTTTGAAAAAGTACTAAAAAATTGAAAAATCAGTTGCCAATATTTTTTTCTTGTGCTATTATGTTCACGATAAAACTTTAATTTGGTACAGAGATACCGACAAGGTTTAATATTTTATTCAAGATTGCGGACCTGTTTGTATTTTTTGTACAAGCAGGTTTTTTAGGAGAAAAATGGCGAGTATCGTTAAAAACGTAAAAGGAGTTATGCTTGAAAAAGACGCAATAAGGCGTACTCTTGCCCGTATTTCTCATGAAATTATCGAAAAAAATGAAAATCTTTCTAATGTTGCATTGGTCGGAATCATGACAAGAGGAGTACCTATTGCGGAAAGAATAAAAAAATTTATTTTTTCGTATGAGGGTATTTCAATCGATACAGGAGTTTTGGATATTTCTGATTTTAGGGATGATATGATGAAATCGGTTTCAAAACCGGATTCGCCTAAATTCGCTTTCAACGTCGTCGGAAGAGATATTGTTCTCGTAGACGACGTTTTGTTTACCGGCAGAACTGTAAGGGCAGGGATTGAAGCGCTTATTAAAGCCGGTCGACCTAAAAGTATTCAGCTTGCGGTCCTGATAGACAGAGGGCATAGAGAGCTTCCGTTGCGGGCTGATTACGTAGGAAAGAATATACCTACTTCCAGAAACGAAGAAATTAAAGTCTTCCTGGAAGAAACTGATGGAAAGGATGAAGTTATTTTACTTGAAAAATAAATAAATATATTAAACAAAAGGAGAACTTATTTATGAAACTTGTTTATGACGTTGAAGACAGACCAAAGTTCAGTAAACTGATAGTATTCTCGTTTCAACAGTTGCTTGCCATTATAGCTGCGACAATTGCCGTACCGGCTGTTGTTAACGGTATGCTCGGATATCCTGTACTCGACGCAGCATCAGCTTTGGTCGGTGCCGGATTCGGAACAATAACTTATTTATTATTTACAAAATTCAAAAGTCCTGTTTTCTTAGGCAGTTCGTTTGCTTTTATTTCACCGCTGGCAGGCGCGGCCGTATTCGGATACTTCGGAATTTTAATAGGTGCGGCTTTTGCTGCTTTAGTTTATGTTATTATTGCCTTAATCGTTAAGTTTGTAGGAACGAAGTGGATTTCCAAATTGATGCCCGCTGTCGTTATCGGACCGACGGTTGCTTTAATCGGATTATCTCTCTCCGGAAGCGCGGTGTCAAGTCTTACCACTGCAAGCGGTTCGGGAATGACATATAATCTGGTCGCCATTCTTTGCGGGTTATTTACTTTCTTTATGGTCGTGTTTTGTTCTGTCAAAGGAAATAAAACAATGAAAATAATTCCTTTTATTATCGGTATTTTGTCAGGATATGCTCTTGCTGCGTTCTTTTCTATTTTCGGATATGCCTGTGAAGTTGATTATTTGAAAATAATTGATTTTACACCCCTTATCAACAATTTTAAAAATGTAAGCGTACAAAGTTTTCTTGATTACCCTAAATTTACGTTCCTTGCGACAGATACGGCACTTGACGGAATTACAAAACTTCAAACTCTTGACGGTGCTTCTATCGCTACAATAGCTTTATTGTACATACCTGTTTCATTCGTTGTTTTCGCAGAACATATTGCTGACCATAAAAATATAAGTTCAATAATTGAACGCGATTTGTTGGTAAAACCGGGTTTACACAGAACCTTATTGGGAGATGGGATTGGCTCTTTTGTCGGTGCGATATTCGGAGGATGCCCCAATACAACTTACGGCGAATCTGTCGGATGTGTGGCGATAACAAGAAATGCGTCGGTAGTAAGTATACTCGGTGCGGCAATAATGTCTATTCTGCTTGCATTTATTTCTCCGGTTATGGCTTTTCTCGAAACCATTCCTTCATGTGTAATGGGCGGGGTTTGCTTGGCTCTTTACGGATTTATTGCTGTTAGCGGTTTGAATATGTTAAGGGGTATTGACCTTGGTGAAAGTAAAAATTTATTTACCGTGAGTTCTATCCTTGTTGCGGGAATCGGAGGATTAAGTTTACAATTCGGACTTGCGACGCAAGGAAAAGCAATCGTAACTATAAGCTCGATAGCGACTGCTTTAATAATCGGAATAATAGTAAACGTATTATTCGGGAAACAACGTGAAAACGAGAATGAAGAAGGAGGAGACAGTCTTCCTGCCGCATATGTTGACGGAACAGCGGAATCGGCCTTAAAAGATATTCAGGACGAAAAGGCTTTTGAAAATGTGGAAAACGTTGAAACCGATAAGGCGGACGACGAGAAGATACCGGAAGAAAATCAAAAAGATAATATAATTGAATGAAATAGCTTGATTTAATGATTAAAAAACGGCTTTTTAAAAGCCGTTTTTTAATAAGATTTTAATGCATTTTATAAAGTTTTGCCATACCTGCTTCGCTTGTTTCTTTATATCTGTTAGAAAGGTCTTTACCGGTTTCATACATTGTCTGGATTATAGTATCGAGTGAAACAGTTCTGGTTGAGGATAAAAAATCGGCTAGGCTCAAAGAATTTAACGCACGCATAGCGGCTACTGCATTTCGTTCGATACAAGGGATTTGCACTAATCCATTAACGGGGTCACACGTAAGCCCGAGATGGTGTTCGAGAGAGATTTCTGCAGCATATTCAATTTGTTCTGCGCTTAAACCGAATATTTCTGCAAGACCGCCGGCAGCCATTGCGCATGCGCTGCCGATTTCTGCTTGACAACCGCATTCTGCGCCGCTTATTGAAGCGTTGGTTTTAATCAGATTGCCAATCAGACCGGCGGTGGCAAGTCCGTTTATTATATCTTCGTCGGAAACATTTCTTGTGTTTTTTACATAGTAAAATGCCGCAGGCAAAACACCGCACGAACCGCATGTTGGGGCTGTTACGATATATCCGCCGTCTGCATTTTCTTCGGCTACTGCGAAAGCATATGAGCATACTAAACGGTTTTCTCTTGTTTCGGGAGATTCGTCAATATGTCTTTGTTGATACAAAAATTTCGCCTTTCTCCTTACATTGAGACCGCCGGGAAGAATGCCGTCGGTTTTTAATCCTTTTTTGATTGAAAGGCACATTTGTTCCCATATGTCAGATAAATATTCTTTTATATTCGGTTCCGATTCATATACATAATCGCATAACCTGATTTCTTTATCTATGCAATAACTTTTTATTTCATCAAAAGTATTAAGTGAATAAACTTCGGGAGGAGTTATAACGGGTTCATTTTCTATTTCAATTGCTCCACCCCCTAAGCTGTAGGCACGATGTTTTGCAATACAATTGTCAGAATTGTAAACCTCTATGTCAAGAGTATTTGCATGCGGTAGATTTATTTTTGAGGTGTCAAACACTATCTGCGTTTCGTTGCCTAACACTTTTTTTAGCACGGTATCGGTTCCGTGACCTTTTCCCGTTAAAGCAAGTGAACCGTACAAGGTAACTTTATAACCCGTTGCCGAAGGATATTTTTTCATAAGATATTTGGCTATTTTTTCAGGAGCCATCGTATGCGATGATGAAGGGCCCATTCCTATTTGGTAAAGTTCTTTTAATGATTTCATAGCTTTTCCTTTATTCTTTGTCTTTTATTTCTATATAATCAATCGGTTTAACCAAAACTGAGTTATAGTTTGAATATGTAACCATTCCAGGCATTGCGGATGGAATTTTTTTGACATATTTTCTTAAAGTATAATCTACTTCGACTTTGTCTGCGCTGTTTCCCGAGCTGTAATATGCTGCCACGGAAGCTGCTTTTTCTATTATATCGGACGGGGGGGTACCTTTAATTACTATGTGGGCGCCGTGATAGGATTTTGCATGTATCCATATGTCTCCGCCCTTTCCTATGGTAAATGTCACTTCGTTGTTTTGTAAATTGTTTTTTCCTAGATACACATCATATCCGTGGATACGGAAATGGGTAGGGGATGACGGCTTTTCTTTTATTTTACTTTTTTTTGTTTGCGGTTTTAGGCCGGATAAAGCATTAAGTTCGTCAAGAATTTCATCGTATTCTTTTTTTAACGAACAATTTTTTATACTTACAGCAATTGAATCAAGATATTCTTTTTGTTCTTTCAGCGAAATCAACTGATTATTTGCTATTTCTCCGGCCCTTTTCAATTTTGAATATTTTTTGAAAAACAATTGCGCATTATCGGCAGGAGAAATTTTATTATCCAATTTTATTTCTATAGTTTCATTATCGTAATAATTAAAACATTTAAGAGTTTCATCATGTGGCTTTATTTTATAAATATTGGATAAAATTAAATTACCGCATTGCTGAAAGAATTCCGCTTGATTCGCTTCCGCAAGTTTTGCTTTATTGTCTGCAATTCTACGCTCGGTTTTGGTTTGTAACCGTTTCAATACTGTTGTAACGGTTTTTGTTGAGGCTTTTTTTCTTTCACTTTTATCATAAAGCGAATAAAAAGAATCCAAGGCTTCATTTATTGAATTATAGTTTATATACTCTCCCTGAACCGTTTTATAAGGTTTAACGTAATAATCCTTTAAAATTCCTTTTTCGTATCTTAAGCACGGACAATAGGAATCCGAAAATCTGATGTTGATAAAATCATTCAGCGTTTCGAAAGGATGAACGGAAGAAGCAATTTCTTTTGCGGTTTCACGGCTTATTCCGCTTATATTGGCAATAAGGGAATCGTGAGATATGTTATTGTTTTCAAAAAAAATTTTTAATTTATCGGTTTCGTTAAGAGATATTCTTGATTTAGGCTGTAATACATAGTCAAGATTGGGAAGAATGTATCTTGTTGTGCTTTGGTCAAAGTGTATCCGTCTTATTGCATCGATAATTTTCATTTTTTCGGTTGTGAGAATAATGTTGGAATATCTTCCCATCAATTCTGCAATTATGAAATACCTGTTCTTATCACATAAATCGTTTCTTGAAATTACGGAGATTTTAATTATTCTGTCGGAATTGAATATTTCGATTTTTTCAATTATTCCTCCTGAGAAGTATTTACGAACAAGCATACAAAATGCAGGAGCCGTAGGAGAGTTTTCTTTTTTTTGTGTGGTAATATGGATTCTGGGATGTGCCGGATTTGCGCTTATAACAAGAGTTCCTGTTTTTTTTGCAGTTTTTACAGACAGAGTAATTTCATCTGTTTCTGGTTGGTAAATTTTTTCGATTCTTCCGCCGCTTAAAAGTTCATTAAGTTCATGCGCAACGGCTTTTAGCGTTATAACATCGTTCGGCATATTTTTATTATAACATTTTATGCTTATTTTACAAGGGAATATTTGACATTCAAATATAAATTTGTTATAAATTTATAAAGATAAAAAGAGTATTAAGGTTATGGCGAAAATCAATAGAATTCTTTCAAAAAGCATACTTCACGGTAAGATAAAAAAAGGCGATGACGTTACCGCGTTTTGCGGCAGACCGTTCGGTGATATTTTAGATTATATTTATGCCGACAGTCTTACGGAAGGTAAAATAAATTTCACGCGTAAGGGTATAGAGAAAGAAATTTATTTTGTAAAAAGTAACGAAAACGATACACTTGGATTAGAATTCGATGAATCGGCGGAAATAAAACCGATTGAATGTAAAAATAATTGTATTTTTTGCTTTGTAAGACAGCTGCCTCCTAATTTAAGAAAAAGTCTTTATGTAAGAGATGATGATTACAGGCTAAGTTTTGCTACGGGTTCATATATTACCGGAACAAATTTGAAAGAAGACGATATAAAGAGAATTATCGAATATAAACTTTCACCTCTTTATGTTTCTGTACATTCAACCGATGACAAAATAAGAAACTTTATTCTCGGAGTAAAAAAATCGCCATCAATTACTACGCTTTTGAAAAGGCTTACCGATAACGAGATAGAGATACATGCTCAAATTGTTTTAGTCGGCGGAATAAATGACGGGAATAATCTTTTGAAATCTTTGACCGATATGTGTGAATTGAGAATTTCCACAGTTGCCGTTGTTCCGGTAGGACTTACTTCTTTCAGAGAAGGGAAATTTCCGATAATGCCTTTAACCGAAAAACAGGCAAGTGAGGCAATTGATATAACTGAAAATTTTTATAATTCACACAAAGGTTTTTGTTATTGCTCCGATGAAATGTATCAGATTGCTAAAAGAGACGTTCACGATGAAAAATATTACGGGGATTTTGAGCAGATTGAGAACGGTGTAGGGCTTATTGCTAAATTTATTTCCGAATTAAATTTTGCTATTGAAAATACTGCCGAAAAAAAAGTAAAAAAGACTGTCGGGATTTTTACGGGAGTAAGCGGTGAAAGCACTATGATTCTTGCAAGAAAACTTATAAAAGAAAAATTTCCCGATTTAGAAATAAATATTTATGTCGTTATTAATAATTTTTTCGGCGAAACGGTTACGGTTACCGGTCTTGTTACCGCTTCTGATATTATTAAGCAATACGGTGAAAAAAAATTCGATGAAGATTACCTTATTATTCCTTCTGTAATGTTAAAGGAATTTGAAAGCGTTTTTCTTGACGGCGTATCGGTAAAAGAGCTTTCCAAGGTATTAAAGAAAAAAATTTCGGTATGTAATACGACAGGTGAAAGTTTTCTTGAAACTGTTTTATACGAGAGGAGAAAGAAAAATGGTTAAACCCCTTGTTGCTATTGTAGGCAGACCGAATGTCGGTAAATCAACATTCTTCAATAAAATGGCAGGCAAGCGTATCAGTATAGTTGAAGACGTGCCCGGGGTTACCCGTGACCGGGTTTATGCCGATGCCGAATGGTGCGGATATTCTTTTACGATGATTGATACCGGAGGAATTGAAATTCATTCGGAAGACGTAATGTGGAAACATATCCGAAAACAAGCTGAGCTTGCTGTCGAATTAGCAGACGTAATTCTATATTTTGTAGACGGGAAAACAGGCATTTTGCCTGACGATTATGATGTGGCTGACTATCTCAGGGCATCAAAAAAACCGATAGTTCTTGCCGTTAATAAAATTGACAATTCGTCTTCATACGGGTTCTATGATTTTTATGCGCTCGGTTTGGGCGAACCTATCCCGGTTTCAGCAGAAAACAGTTTGAATTTGGGAGATTTACTTGATGCCGTTGTTGCACATTTTCCCGAGAAAACGGATAAAGAAGAAGAAAGCACAGCTCTGAAAATTGCAGTTGTCGGTAAACCGAATGCCGGGAAAAGTTCGTTGGTTAATAAACTTCTGGGATTTGAAAGAGTTATTGTTAGTGATATTGCAGGAACTACAAGAGATGCAATAGATACTCCTTTTTGCATTGACGGGAAGGAATACCGAATTATCGATACTGCAGGAATCAGAAAAAAAAGCAAGGTGGAAGAAGATGTAGAATATTACAGCGTGATCCGAAGCATTGATGCAATGAGAAGGGCAGACGTCGTTGCGGTTGTTGTCGATGCGACCGAAGGATTAACGGAGCAGGATGTTAAGATTTGCGGGCTGGTTCATGAAAGTCGTAAACCTTCCGTTATCTTTATGAATAAGTGGGATGCGGTTGAAAAAGATTCTTATACAATTAACAAATTTACGGAAAAAATTGATGCGGAATTAAAGTTTATGAGTTATTATAAATGTATGTTTATCAGTGCATTAACGGGACAAAGGGTTAAAAACGTTCTGGGAGCATTGGAAGAGGTTTATGAAAACGCATCGAGGAGAATTTCCACCGGCTTGTTGAACGACGTCTTGCAGGATGCAATGAGTGTTAACGAACCTCCGACACATAACGGTAAAAAGTTGAAAGTTTATTATGCAACGCAAGCTTTTACAAATCCGCCGACGTTTATTCTATTTGTAAATGATGAGACAATTATGCATTTTTCTTATAAAAGATATTTGGAAAATTCTTTAAGAAAAGCTTTTGATTTTAGCGGAACGCCTATAAATATAAAAATAAGAAACAAAGACAAGGAAGAAATATAAAAGAGGTATATTATGAAATTTGCACCGGAAAATGCCGAAATGGTGTACGAACAGGAAAAAATCAGATTTGATGGGTTTAAAAATTTAGGATTAAATCTTAATATGAGCAGAGGCAGACCTAATCCCGAACAATTAGATATTTCTAACGAATTATTTAATGAATTTTCAAAGTCAAAAGGTATGTCAGGGAATTCGGATTACAGGAACTACGGTATGATTGACGGTATTCCGGAAGCAAAAAAGTTATTTGCCGAGCTCAGCGGTGTAAGTGAAAAGGAAATCATCGTAATGGGTAATTCAAGCCTTAATATTATGTATGACACTGTACAGCGCGCAATGCAATTCGGTGTTCTCGGCGAGGAACCTTTTAATAAACAGGGAAAAATTAAATGGTTATGCCCTGTTCCCGGATACGACAGGCATTTTGCAGTTACTGAAACTTTCGGGATAGAAATGATAAATATACCGATGAGGAGCGACGGTCCCGATATGGATATGATTGAAGAATACGTCAAAGACGAAACGGTAAAAGGAGTTTGGTGCGTTCCCAAGTACAGTAATCCGCAGGGGATTGTATATTCCGACAAGGTTGTTGAACGGTTTGCGGCATTGAGACCGAAAGCAAAAGATTTCCGTATATATTGGGATAATGCTTATATGATTCATTATCTTACCGAAGATATACCGTTGAAAAATATTTTTGAAACCGCAAAAAGATACAAAAACGAAGATATGATATATATGTTCGGTTCAACTTCAAAAATGACTTTTGCCGGCGCCGGGATTGCATGGATTTGCGCAAGTGAGAAAAATATAGAAGACATAAAAAAATATATGGCTTTTCAAACAATCGGTTTCGACAAATTAAATCAATTGGCGCATGTATTATTTTTCAAAACGCCTGACGGGATACGTCAACATATGAAGAAACATGCTGAAATGCTCAGACCGAGATTCAGAGCAGTTCTTGATATTCTTGATGAAGAACTTACAGGTTTGTGTCAATGGACAGAACCTCAGGGCGGATATTTTATAGGGATTGATTTACCGTATAATACTGCGAAAAGGGCTGTGTCATTGGCAAAAGAGGCAGGAGTAGTAATGACAGGAGCCGGCGCGACTTTCCCTTATAATTATGACCCTAATGACAGCAATGTAAGAATTGCGCCTACATATCCGTCTATCGATGAATTGAAAACAGCTATGAGAGTATTTTGTTGTTGCGTGAAACTTGCATGGGCTGAAAAAATTATAAAAGCATAAAGAAGGTAATGTCTTCATAAGATTAAGTAAAAACTTGTGGAGGCGAAAAATGTTAAATTACGATATATACGACGATATCGCCATCCGTACGGGGGGCGATATTTATTTAGGTGTCGTCGGCCCTGTCAGGACTGGCAAATCGACATTTATTAAAAAATTTATGGAAACTTCCGTTTTGGATAAAATAACGGATAAAAACAAATTGCAAAGAGCGATAGACGAGTTGCCGCAATCCGCTGACGGAAAAACAATTATGACAACCGAACCTAAATTTATTCCCAATGAAGCGGTAAGCGTCAGTTTTGAAAAAATGAACGCAAACATCCGACTAATCGATTGCGTCGGATATCTTGTTGAAGATGCGTTGGGGCATAAGGAAGGAGAAAAGGAAAGGTTGGTGAAAACCCCGTGGTCGGAAGATGAAATGCCATTTCAGGAAGCCGCTGAACTCGGAACGACTAAGGTTATAAAGGAACACTCCACTGTCGGAATTCTTGTTACCACAGACGGAACAATAACCGATATAGCTCGGGCAAAATATGTCGAAAGCGAAGAAAGAGTCGTAAATGAATTAAAAAAGTGCGGCAAACCGTTTGTTATCGTACTTAATTCACGTTCTCCACAGGAAACCGACACTGTCAGGCTTCGTGAAAGTCTTGAAGAAAGATACGGAGTTCCGGTTTTCTGCTGTGATGTAACAAAACTCTCAAAAGAAGACGTAACGAAAATTATGGAGATAGCTTTATACGAATTTCCGGTTACTAAAATAAATTTCCGTATTCCCAAATGGATGCGTTCCCTCGGAGCGAGTCAGGAAATAATGAAAAATATACTTGACTGCATAAAAGCAGGGGCGTCCGATGTCTTCAGAATGCGTGATAGCGATAAACTCGATTTGTTATTTGCGGATAACAAATATATAGACGGCAATCTGTCCGTAAACTGTAATCCCGCTACCGGAGAAATTATAATCGAATGTAAAGCGCGTGACGGATTGTATTTTAACGTGTTAAGTAAAGAATGCGGGCACGACGTCGACGATGAATATAAGCTTCTGACATTTGTAAGAAAACTTGCTAAATCTTATAATGATTACGAAGGTATAAGAAAAGCAATGGAAAACGTGAAGGCAGACGGATACGGCGTAGTAAACCCGTCAATTGACGATATGGAACTTGACGAGCCTGAACTTGTGAGAAAAGGGAATAGATACGGAGTTAAGTTAAAAGCAAGCGCTCCTTCTTATCATATAGTAAGAGTAGATGTGGAAACCGAAATAAGTCCTACAATCGGAAGCGAACAACAGAGCGAAGACCTGGTTAAATATCTTTTAAGCGAATTTGAGAATAACAAAAAAGGAATATGGGAAACAAACATGTTCGGAGTAAGTCTTAATACGCTTGTAAAAGAGGATTTGAATAATAAATTAGGAAGTATGTCATCCGATACGCAGGCAAAACTCAGAAGAACTATATCAAGAATAGTAAACGAAGGTAAGGGCGGAGTACTTTGTGTGCTTTTATAATAATGTGAAATAAAATAAAAAAAGCGCAACGATAATTTTCGTTGCGCTTTTTATAAATTCGTTTTTTTTGATAATAACATTATTGCATAAGAAAATAAATTTGTTATAATAAAAAATATGGAAGAAATCAATAACAAAAAGAAAGCATTTCTTGTAAATGTTTATAAAGGAAAAGAAGATAATAATGTTTTAGATGAATTATCTTTGCTTGCGGAAACTGCCGATTACGAAGTAGTAGGGAAAATGACGCAGCATAAAGATAAGCCGGATAAATCTTATTATATCGGTTCCGGAAAAATTTTAGAACTGAAAAACGCTGTTGAAGAACTTTCCGCAGAAGTCGTTATATTCGATAATGACGTTTCCGGGAGTCAATTCAACAATCTGGAAAAGTATCTTGGGGTAGACGTTATAGACCGAGCTACGCTTATATTGGAGATTTTTGCAAGACATGCGACAAGCAACGAGGGGAAATTGCAGGTTGAACTTGCAAGAAAAAAACACAGTTTGCCGAGAGTACTGGGTCAAGGCGCGGTATTGTCGCGTCAAGGCGGCGGAGGAAGCGGCGGAGGAGGAGCAAGAAGAGGCGCGGGGGAACAGCAATTAGAGCTGGACAAGCGTACTATACGTGCAGAAATCAAAGAGCTGGAATCGAAAGCCGAAAAGCTTGCGGCAGACAGAAGGCTGAGAAGGAGCAAGAGAGAAAGTAGCAAAATACCAATAGTTTGTATCGTAGGATACACAAATGCGGGAAAATCTACTTTAATGAATGCGTTGACGAAAGCGGGGGTATTAGCTGAAAATAAACTTTTTGCAACACTTGACCCTGTTACCCGTAAATTGTGGATTGCTCCCGGCAAAGAGTTTATGCTTGTGGATACCGTAGGTTTTATTTCAAGACTTCCGCATGAATTTATAAACGCCTTTGCAAGTACGTTGGAAGAAACAAAATATTCGGATTTAATTTTACATGTGGTTAATTCCGAAAGTAAGGATATGTTAAAGCAATTTGACGTTGTAAAAGACGTTCTCGAAAAAATCGGCGCGGGAGATATTCCCTCTATAACCGTACTGAATAAAACAGATTCCGCTTCACCTGAGATATTGCCGTCCGGTGATAATACCGTCAAAGTCAGTGCGCTTACGGGAGAAGGAATTGAATTGTTAAAGTCTAAGATTTGCGAAATGCTTTTCGGAAGTGTAGAAGATTTATAGAGTGTTAAAAATTATAAAAATATTGATAACGCTTGATTTTTTTGAAAAAGTACTTATAATATAAATACATAGACGCTAGACGGGGAGTTAGCGGTGCCCTGTGACTCGCAACCCGCTACAGCGAGGTCGAACGCCCATCGAGGCGCGCGATATGGAAAGCCGATAAACGCAAGGAGTATTGATATCAAGGTCTTGTACAATTCCGTGTTGTGAACCGTGTCAGAGCTTGACCGCAGCAGCACTAAGCAAATTTCGGAATGTGTTATGAGGAAACTTTGAAGGAGCCACCTACGCTTATGCCGATTCGGTATTGCGTGTCGGAATGGGTGCGTCTATTTTTAATAGTGATTTAATATATTTTGCTTAGAATTATTCGGTATAAATTCTCTTAAATGTGGTTAAGATTATGTTGACTTTTATATTATATTTATATATAATACATTAATATAGTCGCTGAAAGCGGTTCAATATGTTTTACGGAGATTGTAAATATGAACGGAGCTCTTACCAGAAATTCTGTTTCCGAAAGAAGAAAGTGGTCAGTAGAAGATATTTTGTCTGAATCAGACTTGCCTAAAATATTTAAGGATATTGAAGCAGGTTGTGAGGAAATTGCTTTATTCAAAGGAAAACTTACGGTTGAGAATGCGATAGATTGCCTTTTAACAAGAAGTAAAATAGGTTACAAAATCGAAAAAGCATATGTCTACCTTAATTTGAAAAGCGATGAAAATAAAGCCGATTCTTATTATCTTGAATTATGCGAAAAAATAGAATTTCTGAGTGTCAGATTTGCTACCGCATGTGCGTTTATCGAACCGGCTCTTTCGTCTTTTAATAAATCGGATTTAATAAAAATGAGAGATAGTGAAAAATATTCGTATTTTTCAATGTACCTTGATTCGGTTATTAGGACTAAAAAACATCTTTTATCAGAGAGGGAAGAAACATTACTTTCGTATACGCAAAGTTTTGCTGGAGATTTCAGAACTGTTTTTTCTATGTTTGACAATGTTGATGCCGATTTCGGGGAAATAGATTTAGGAAACGGAAAAATAAAGATTAGCCATGGAATCTATTCTGTATGTATGCAGAATAAAAACGAAGCAATAAGAAGAGAAGCTTATGAAAAACTTTATGCAGGCTATGCAAAAATGATAAACACAATTGCGGCTACATATGCCGGGAGTGTAAAAAAAGACTGCTTTTATGCAAAAGCAAGAAAATTTTCAAATTGTCTCGAAAAAGCTCTTTATGGAGAAAACATTCCTGCAAAGGTTTACGATAATCTTATAGATGTAGTGAATAAATATATTTCGACAATGCATGAATATGTGGCATATCGTAAAAAAGCTTTGAAGCTCAGGGAAATGCATATGTACGATATGTATGTGCCGATTGTAAATAAAACGGATACCGATATAGATTATGATAAAGCTTATGAAGTTGTGGGAAAAGCTCTTGAACCGCTTGGAAAAGATTATACGGAAATGTTAAGGAAAGCCAAAGACGAAAGATGGCTTGATGTGGAAGAAACGGAAAATAAGCGAAGCGGCGCTTATTCATGGGCGGTTTACGGAACGCATCCTTTTGTTCTGCTTAATCATAAAGGAACGATGCATGACGTTTTTACTATTGCTCATGAAATGGGGCATGCTATGCATTCTTACTATTCAAATTCTTCACAGGTTTACGAGAAAGCAGATTATTGTATATTTCTTGCGGAAATTGCCAGTACCGTAAATGAGGTATTGCTTATTAAATATTTGCTTAATACGGCAGAGGGAGATAACCGAAAGTATCTTTTAAGCTATTACATTGATATGATAAGAACCACGCTTTTCCGGCAGACAATGTTTGCGGAATTTGAAAAGTTTACCCATGAAACAGCCGAAAAAGGCGATGCGCTAGGGTATGAGAAGTTAAATAAATACTATGCGGAATTGAATGTAAAGTATTACGGGAACGCTGTTGTTACCGATGATAATATTGCTTACGAATGGGCAAGAATACCACATTTTTATAGGGCATTTTACGTTTATAAATATGCAACAGGTATTATTTGTGCAATTAATATTGCAAACAGAATTTTACAGGACGCTGATTTTGTTAATAAATATAAAGAGTTTCTTAAAAGCGGAGGAAGTAAATATCCCATGGATATTCTGAGCATTGTAGATATTGACCTTACAAAAAAATCTCCGTTTATTGAGGCAATGAAAGAATTCAAGGGAGTCCTTAAAGAATTGAAAAAATTATGATTACAAGAAAAAATACGGGTTCGCCGGCTATTGCGGCGTTCGGTAATATTATAATTATGTTATTGCTTTGTTTTTTTCTGTCGTGTTTTTTTATAAGCACGGACAAACCCGTTTATGCTGAAGAGAGTACGTCAGACCAATATTCATACGGTTATACGCTTGATGACGGATATAACGTTCAAATATCCTATCACTATTATATTTTATATCTTTCCGGCGTTTATTTTGCTTATGACGTTACTTTTGATAACGCTTTTTATTCTTCGGTTGAAAACAAAAAAGAGCTTATAAATTCGGTAAAAGATACTTTTTTGAAAAACGGATTTTCTTTGGACGTTGATATAGACAACGGGAAAATGACGGCTTATTTATCGTATGATTCCTTAACCGATTATTACATTTCACAGGGAGAAAACGGATATTCAATAGGTGAACCCAGTGTGCCTGTCAAAAAAACTTTGTTTTATACAGATTATTCCAATACTTTTCAGACAGTTTTTACAGGGTTAAAGACGGAAGGAAAATTTGTAAACAGAATTTATAACGCATGCGTTGATGCAGGGATTGAAGATGAAAACATACTGCTTTCTTACGTTTACGGAACGCCATATGGAGAGAATCTTATAACAAGTTCAGCCGATAAGATTTCTTATTCGGCATCAGAGCATATGTATTACCATATTTTCAATATGAAAGTTTCGGAAAGAGAAAGGTTTATTACAGTTAATCAGCATTCTCCGAATTCGTCAGGATGGTATCTCATTGCTATAATTGCCGGCATAGTTGTTCTTGCAATTCCGCTTACGGTATTGGTTATCAAAAAGAAAAGGAGACAATAATGGAGACTAGTAAGACAAAAGATAAGGCCGCTCCGCAACTGAAAGTTTTTCCTAATAGTTACGAGGCCGAACAGTGTGTTCTATGTTGTTTATTAATAGACGGCAATATTGCAGGGGAATATCTGACAAAAATTGCTCCGGAAGCTTTTTACAACAAATTGAACAGAAAAATATTCGATACTATGCTCGAAGTTGACAAAACTCAATTATCTGTCGACGTTATAACCGTTAATGATTTTTTGGAAAAAAAAGGTGAGCCGGACAGTCTTACTTATCTGACAGAAATTGCTTCTCTTCTGCCGTCGGGAGCAAATTGTCAGCAGTATGTGAAAATAATTACGCGCGATATGATTTTGAGAGAGGTCATAACGCGTTGTAATGCTATTATCGAAGACGCTTATAATTCTACAGATGAGGAAGTTACGCTCAGAAATGCCGAAAAGCAGATTTTTGACATATCGAATAAACTTACGAGCAGCGCACTGGTACATATATCGTCTCCTGCGGCGAATCTTATAGACAGAATGGATGCTATGGCGAAGGACAAAAACGCTTTTCGCGGAGTTCTTACAGGTTTTCCGCGATTGGATAAACTGACTAACGGGTTACAGAAAGGCGATTTAATTATACTTGCGGCAAGACCTTCTGTCGGTAAAACGGCTTTTGCGTTAAATATCGTTGCAAATATTGCCAAAAGGACGGGAGAAAAAAGAGTCATTGCTATTTATTCATTGGAAATGCCGGCAACTCAGATTGCTCAACGTATGTTAAGCAATATGGCAAGTGTAAATATGAATGAGCTCAATACTGGAGAACTTATCGGTTCTTCCCATAAAAATTTATGGGAAATGACTAAAATTCTCAGTGATTCAAGGATATTTATCAATGATTCAAGCGTTGTAACACCAAAAGATATACTTAATCAATGCAGGAAATTATGTTGTTCGGGTAAAGGCTTTACTTCGCTGGATTTGGTTGTTATAGATTATCTCGGATTAATGGACAACGGCGATAAGCGCAGGGAGCAAAACAGACAACAGGATGTTTCCGATATGTCAAGAATGATGAAGATTGCAGCGAAAGAACTGAATTGTCCTGTGCTTTTATTGTCACAAATGTCGCGTGGGATAGAAAGCAGACAAGATAAAACACCTGTTTTAAGCGATTTGCGTGAATCGGGTGCAATTGAGCAGGACGCCGATATAGTTATGTTTTTATCCAGAGAAATCGAGAACGACAAAGAAAGTCCGATTTTATTAAACGTAGCAAAGCATCGTAACGGAGAATTGGACCAGATTAGATTCGATTGGGCTGGAGCCTATATGCGTTTTACCGAGAGCGAGAATCAATCTAAATATACGCAGGTCAGCACTAAAAAGGAACAGACAGCATATCAGGAAAGTTAAGCATAATATATATTGTTTAAGTGCTTCAAAAATTTGCAAGATACGACAGATTATGATAATATAAATAGAAATATTTAAGAGTATATATACGGAGGTCAATAACAAAATGGAATACTCGTTACAGAAACTGAGCAAAACGAAAGTGGAGATTGCCATAAGCATCGATAAGGAAGAATGGGAAGCCTATGCAAAAGAGGCATACGCAAAAAATAAATTCAAATATTCGGTAGAGGGTTTCCGTAAAGGAAAAGTTCCTATGAATATACTTATTAACAGATACGGCAAAGAATTTTTCTACGAAGAAGCATTGGATATCGCCGCGGATAAATCTTATAGCGAAATTATAGAAAAAGAAAAGCTTCAAGTCATAACGAATCCTGACTTCGATGTTAAAAGCATCGGTGAAGACGGGGCAAAGTTTGTTATAACGGTTATAATTAAACCTGAATTTGAGCTCGGACAATATAAAGGGCTTAGCTTTGAAAAATCATCTACGGAAGTAAGTGACGAAGAAGTCAATAAAGAAATAGACAAAGAGTTGAATTCCCGCGCAAGGCTTATTGAAAAAGATGCTCCGGCAGAAATTGGAGATACCGTAATTATCGATTACAGTGGAAAAATCGGCCGTAAAAAATTTGAAGGAGGAACTGCCGAAAAACAATCTCTTGAACTTGGCAGTAAAACTTTTATTCCGGGTTTTGAAGAACAGTTGGTCGGGATGAATAAAGGAGATAAGAAAGATATTGAAGTGACGTTCCCGGAAGATTACGGCAGCAAAGAACTTGCAGGGAAAAAGGCAACTTTCTCTATTGTTCTCCACGAAGTGCAGAAAAAAGAACTCCCCGTTCTTGACGATGAGTTTGTTAAAGATATTGACGACGAGCTTAATACCGTTGAAGAATGGAAAGAAAAGATTAAATCAAAATTACTCGAAACCAAAGTTAAAAATGCGGATATTAAACTTGAAAACGATATTGTGGAAAAGATTGCCGCTAATACGGAAATTGAGATACCTGATTGTATGGTAGATGAAGAACTCGATTACAGAATTAAAGAGATGGAACAAAGTATGGCTCAGTACGGATTAAAACTTGAAGACTATCTAAAATATACCGGGACTACGGTTGAACAGATTAAATCCGATAAAAGGGACGAGGCACTGCGCAATATTAAAATACGTTTAATTTTAGAAGAGATTTGCAAAAAGGAAAATATAACCGTTACGGCGGAAGAAATTAAAGAGAAACTTGAAGGGATTGAGCAAAAGGATTTGAGAGAAGCAACAAATTATTTCGCAAATCAAATTCTTACCGACAAACTTTTCATATTCCTTAAAGAAAATAATGAGATAAAGTAGAATAATATAATTAATAAAGAAAATATAAGACACTCAAAATCGGAGGGAAATAAAATGGCATCTATACCCTTTGTTATAGAAAAAGATACTCGCGGAGAAAGAAGCTACGATTTATATTCGCGGCTTTTGGAAGACAGAATTATTTTTTTGACGGGAGAAATAGATTCAAACACTGCTAACAGCGTTGTTGCGCAGTTGTTGTATCTGGAAACAAAGGACCCGGATAAGGATATAAGCCTTTATATTAACAGTCCCGGTGGTTCCGTTACTGACGGAATGGCAATATATGATACTATGAAATACATTAAATGTGACGTAAGTACAATATGTGTCGGACTTGCCGCCAGCATGGGAGCATTTCTATTGAGTGCTGGAACAAAAGGTAAAAGATTTGCTCTTGCGAACAGCGAAATAATGATTCATCAACCTTCAGGCGGAGTATCCGGACAAGCCACAGAAATTGCAATTGTCGCAGACCGTATTTTAAAGCTTCGTACGAAAATGAATAAAATTCTTGCCGAAAACACGAATCAGCCTTTGGATAAAATCCAAAAAGATGTTGAGAGAGATTTTTATATGGATGCCTCGGAAGCAAAGGACTACGGAATAATTGACAAAGTGTATGTGTCAAGACAGGAGGCTAAATGATTAACAGAATAGAAGTTGACAGTGAAAGATGTATTTTTTGCGGGAGAACAGCCAAAGATGCCGTGACGTTGCTTGAAGGTCCCGGATGTGTTTCTTTATGCAATTTATGTGTATTCAGAGCCAATGAAACTCTTAAAGAACTTGAAGAAGCGGAGGCGAAAGCAAACGGCGTAGTCCCTGAGACAGACAAGCCGCTTCCTACTCCGCATGAAATTAAAGAAAAACTGGACGAATATATTGTTGGGCAGCATACCGCCAAAAAGATACTTTCCGTCGCAGTGTACAATCACTATAAGAGAATCAGAGATTTGGACGTTAAAGAAGAAAACAGCGTTAAATTAGATAAAAGCAATGTTCTTATGCTTGGCCCGACGGGAAGCGGGAAAACTTTACTTGCACGTACTTTGGCAGATATATTGAATGTCCCTTTTTGTGTGGCAGACGCTACTACGCTCACCGAAGCGGGATATGTCGGAGAAGATGTAGAGAATATTTTGTTGAAACTCATACAGGCGGCCGACGGAGACGTTTCAAAAGCAGAAAAAGGTATTGTTTATATAGATGAAATAGATAAAATATGTAGAAAAACAGAGAACGTCAGCATCACAAGAGACGTGAGCGGCGAAGGTGTGCAACAAGCGTTGTTAAAAATAATTGAATCAACCGTTGCAAATGTTCCGCCTCACGGAGGAAGGAAACATCCGCAGGAAGAATTTATTCAGATAGATACCACGAACATTTTATTTATATGCGGCGGAGCTTTTGTGGGTTTGGAAAAAGTTGTGAGCAGTCGTAAGGATAATTCTTCTTTGGGGTTTGGCGGACATCTGAGAGAAAAAGACGGAAATTATGCTGAAAATATGCAGGATTTACAGCCGGATGATTTGATTAAATATGGTCTTATTCCGGAATTTGTAGGAAGAATGCCGATTATAGCGACGCTTGACCAACTGACGGAAGATGACCTTGTCCGTATTATGACTGAACCTAAAAATGCCATAACCAAACAATATGTAAAAATGATGAAACTTAATAACGTTGATTTGGAATTTACAGAAGGAGCATTGAGGGCGGTTGCAAGAAAATCAATGAAGCTTAAAACAGGCGCGAGAGGTTTACGAACGATAGTTGAAAAGTCGATGCTGAATGTGATGTACGAAATTCCTTCCGATCCGGATGTAATTAAAGTAATAGTTAACGAAGACGCAATCGATAAAGGAAGCGAACCGATAGTAATACGAAAAAAAATAGCTTAAAAACTTATATATGCGCCCTTATATCAGGGCGCATTTTATGGAGAAAAATGATTAAATCCGCATTATTCTTAACAAGTATAGCAGATTTGCGTCAAATTAAGGAATCATATCCGATTGAAATAGCCGTAGCGGGAAAATCAAATGTCGGAAAGTCCTCTTTTATCAATTTTATTTGCAATAACTCTAAACTTGCAAAAACGAGTAAAGAACCTGGAAGGACACGCTTGTTGAATTTTTATAAAATCAATGACGGGCAATTTTATCTGGTAGATTTACCCGGATACGGGTTTGCAAAAGTTAATGATAAAGAAAAAAAACGCTGGGGGACACTTATCGAGGGGTATTTGAAAAATTCTGTCGGGCTTAAACACGTTTTTATGCTTTTGGATATCAGACACAATCCGACAGAAAACGATATGATAATGTTAAAATATCTATACTACTATAATTTACCTTTTACCATAATAGCGACTAAAGCTGATAAGTTAAGCAGAAGTGCGGGATTGAAAAGAAAAAAAGAAATCGCCGATTATATCGGAGTAGGAGTAGACAATATATATATATGCTCGTCATATAAAAAAACGGGATTGGACGAGATATTTGAAAGAATAGACCAAATTATTGAAAATTAAAATCAGCCGCCCGTAATTTGCGGGCGGCTATTATATTTTCCGTAGTAAATTTTCAGCGAGGGAATACAGGTGTGTTGAATACTCCCGAGCAGATATCCTGAGTATATTCCTGGCAGGGCGGCAATACGGGATAACCGTAAGACGGGACCACGAGTATTACGTCTGCCACTACTTTTGTGATAATGGAGACACAAGCGTTCGTTGTTACCGTGTTGCCTGCGGTTACGGTATTTTGCAGGCCTACCACTACGACGGTAGCGTCAATCTGAGGTGCGATTACGCCGTCCTGAGGAACTCTGAGTACTATATCCATATCGAATGACATACTGGAAGTTCCTGTGATGGTTGCTCCCGCTGAATTTGTTCCGGTGACAGTAACGGGGGTTGTAAGTGTAAAACTTACTCTTGAATTCGGTGTGCCTGCAATCGGGTTGACGACAAGTGAGCTTATCGTACTTTCTCCCGAGCTGTTTACACTAAGTATAGACGTAGCCGTCTCCGAACCGAAATCTACCGTAAGCGTTGTACTTACGCTTCGTTGCTGTAAGCACGCGTCAAAAACTCTTTTTACCTCGATACACGTTTTTTCGCACGCACTGTTTCCGGTACAACATAAAGCGGAAGAGTTAGAATTTCTGAAATTACAAGCCATAATAAATCTCCCTTTTACTTATATCTAGTACATTGTATGAATTTCTTATTCGCGTTGTGTTTATCAAATGAAGCGATACTTTTTTATTGTAATTAAACGCAATATATGATATTATTGTTTTATGAAAATTTTTTCAATAAGCGACCTTCATCTTACAAAAGGCTCAGATAAACCAATGGATATTTTCGGTAAATCCTGGATTGGGCATTGGGATATAATCAGAAGCGATTGGAAAGACAAAGTTTCGGATAATGATGTCGTTTTAATCGCGGGAGACATTTCGTGGGGAATGAATCTTTTACAGGCAATAACCGATTTGGAAGAGATTGCGGAACTTCCCGGGAAAAAAATAATTATCAGAGGTAATCACGATTATTGGTGGTGTACATATAAAAAACTTTGTTCGCTGAATCTTAACAATACCTTCTTTCTGCAAAATAACGCATTGGATTTTAATGATTATGTATTTTGCGGAACAAGGGGATGGAATGTGCCGGAAAGACATGAAACTCAAAGTTCGGACGATAAAAAAATTTTTGATAGAGAAATTGCAAGATTAAAAATGTCTCTTGAATCGGCAAAAAAAATTTCAGCTGAAAAAGAGATAATCGGAATGATTCATTTTCCGCCTTTTAATTCAAGCTTCGATGTTTCTCCTTTTTGCGCTTTGTTCAGCCAATACAACGTTAAACGCGTAGTGTACGGACATATACACGGTGTATCGCCGAATTATAAATACGGAATCGCTAATGTCGGCGGAACAAAATATTTTTTAACTTCATGCGATTATCTTGAAAATAAATTAAAAGAAATTTAATTATACATTAATATATCATTATTAAATTATAATATTTCAGCTCTTGTCAAAACAGGAGCTTTTTTATATATAAATGGAAACAAGTGGAAAATAAAAATGATTTTGTGGAAATAAGTGGAATTAAAAAACTATTTTATAAAATTTTTTCAAAAAAAAATACATAAAGTGGTTGTCAATGGAAAAGAACTGTGTTACAATAGTGTTGCAATCAAGGAATGTGGGATTGTAAATTAAAGAGGGAACAAGGCAGATGTATTATTTCGGAGAGTACCGAGTCGCGTTAGACGATAAGGGACGCATGAGAATACCGAATAAAATAAAATCGCAACTGGGGAATGGCTCAGTTACAATTTGCGCCGGAACTGACGGCGCCTTGTTCTTAATGACGGAAGAAGAATTCACTGGAAGAATAGCCGAATTGGCGGAAGAAACACCGTTTGCGGATTTCGGCAAACAGAATGCGTTGCGTATGTTCAGTTCGACGGTTTTTTCGCCGGAAGAAGATGCACAGGGCAGATTTGTTCTCCCGTCGAAATTGAGAGAATATGCAAAGATAAATAAAAAAGTAGTTTTTTTAGGTGCAATGACGAGAGTGGAAATCTGGTCGGAAGAAGCATACGATAAGACTTACGGCACTGATAAACTCGATATTAACGGGGCAGTACGTGCGTTAGGAATTTAAAATGGAATATAATCATTTCCCGGTATTGTTCAATGCGGTAATTGAAGGGTTGGATATTAAGCCGGACGGGGTATATGTCGACGGAACGCTCGGAGGCGGAGGACACAGTTCAGGAATACTCGGGAAATTAACCACAGGTAAATTGATTGTCAATGACTTTGACATCGACGCAATAGAACACGCAAAAGAAATTTTTGCAACGCAACTTGATAAAATTACTTTCATTCACGACGACTACAAAAATTTATGCAATAATCTCATTGAAAGCGGAATCAATGAAGTTGACGGAATTTTGTTGGATTTAGGGGTTAGTTCTTATCAGATTGATAATCCGGAGAGGGGATTTTCATATATTAAGGACGGTCCGCTTGATATGAGAATGAATTCTGAACAAAAGAAATCTGCTTTTGAAGTCGTGAATGAATATTCCGAAGAAGAATTGAGCAGAATACTGTTCGAATACGGAGAAGAGAGATATTCGCGCAGAATAGCTAATGCAATAGTCAAAGAACGAGAAAAAGAAAAAATAAACAGTACTTTGAAACTTGCATCTATTATTGCGAAAACATTTCCGGCAAAAGACAGATACAAATTCGGAAATCCTGCCAAAAGAACTTTTCAGGCAATCAGAATAGAGGTGAACGGTGAACTTGACGGATTATACGATTTTATATGTAAAATCGCACTAATGCTGAAAAAAGGCGGAAGAATGTGTGTTATAACATTTCATTCTCTTGAAGACAGAATCGTAAAAAGGGCTTTTGCCGAATTGGAAAAAGATTGCATATGTGATAAAAAATTACCTGTATGTGTGTGCAACAAAAGAAAAGAGGTTGAAATACTGACAAAAAAACCGATATTCGGGAAAGAAGAAGCAACAATTAACAAACGTTCGGAAAGTGCGAAATTAAGAATAATCAAAAGAGTATAAAAGGAGGGACAAAATGAATAAAGATAAATTAACAGCCTATGATAATTTTATTATAAGTAAAAACAAGTCCGTTCCGGAGTTGGACGAAATAGACTGTATATTCGATACGGAAGAAGAAACGCCGAAGTTTACCGCGTCTTATGCAAAGTATCTTAAAGAACAACTGAGAAGAACCCAGCCCTCCGATGAAAAAGTCTTGACACAAGAAGAGTTTGAGTGCAGAGATACCGAAGAGGATAAGAAAACAAAGATGTGGAATGCGTTATGTGGTCAAAGTAAAACATCTGCGGTGCAAAATAATTCCAAAACAGTTCAATTTAAAAAATTCGGAAAAATTTTATTATGCGCTTATGTCATTATTATGCTTTGTTTGGCATTAATAGTAGTAGTGAAAACAACAACAGGTAATAATTTCGAAAGCGCGGGAGCAGCAGAAAAACCCGATAATATGGAATCTTCAAAAATCGAGTTAATGCAAGACGAAGAAACCGAAGATAACGGGGACTGGTTCGATAACCTTTGTGATTCGCTGAAATAAGCTAAAAGAAGGTAAACTGAATAATTAAAACATCCAAGTACAGGTTAAACAAAAGATTATTAATGCTTATGGTATTAATAATCTTTTTATTTACGGCTATTTTCGGAAGATTAATTTATCTGATGGTAATTTCTTCCGAAAGTTTACAGATAAAAGCGTTGGACCAATGGACGCGAGACGTTCCTGTTACAGGGGAACGTGGTGATATTTATGACGTAAACGGAGTATTGCTGGCTGATACGGGAACAATTTATACAGTTTATGTAAGACCGAATTCTGTTACAGATAAAGCTTATACTGCTCAGATTTTGTCGTCAATTCTAGGCATAGACGAGAAAAAACTTTATGACAGAATAAATGCCAAAGTAAGCGAAGTTACAGTGTCGAAAAATGTAACAAGTGAACAGATATCTCTTATATATGCGGCAAAACCGACAGGCGTTTATTATGCTCAAAATATAAAACGTAATTATATATACGGAGATTTTTCTTCGATGGTACTGGGATTTACAAATATAGACGGAGTTGGGCAAACAGGCATAGAAGCTCAATACAATTCTTATTTGCAAGGAATTGACGGAAAGCTACTTACAGAAACAGACTTGATTGGCAGAGAGCTTGATTCGAATTTAACCTATTATATTGAAGGAGTTAAGGGTGCGGACTTATATTTGACCTTGGACTATTCAATACAGAGGTTTGTGCAGAATGCCGTAAACGATGCTTACGAAACTCATCAGGCAAAGTCAGCTTCGTGTGTGGTTATGAATGCTAAAACGGGAGCAATAGTTGCAATGGCCCAATCGCCTTCATTTGATTTAAATAACATTCCGAGAAACGATATAGCTAAGTTGATGGAAGTAAGCAGAAATACAATAATAAGCGATGTATATGAACCGGGTTCGACTTTTAAAGTGCTGACAGCGGCATTAGGCTTGGAATACGGTGTGGTAAATACTTCGACGACAAGATGTTATTGCGGCGGGTCAAGAATTGTTGACGGTACAAAAATTAAATGTTGGAGAACAATTGGACACGGTTCACAGACATTTGCGGAAGCGGTTCAGAATTCATGTAACTGTATGTTTATGGATATTGCACTCGGACTTGGAAAGGAACAGCTTTATACAGGTTTGAAATCGTTCGGAATTTGCGACAAAACCGGTATAGATGCAAGCGGTGAAGCATCAGGGTTGATGATAAATTACGATATAGTGAAAAACGTCGATATCGCCAGGATTGGATTCGGACAAGCAGTTGCGGTAACGGCAATAGAACTTCTTACTGCTTGTGCGGCTGCAGTAAACGGAGGAGAATTGCTTACGCCATATCTTGTAGATAAAATTGTGCAAGGCGGGGAAATATTGTATAAGGGAAATAAAAATATAAGAAATAATGTAATCAGCGCAGAAACAAGTAGAACTATGCGCGAAATATTTGAAGGAGTTGTCAGAGACGGCGGTGGAAAAAACGCGCAAGTAAACGGTTACCGTATCGGGGGCAAGACGGGAACGGCTCAGAAATATTCCGAAAGCGGCGGCGGAATAGCCGGCGGAAAATATGTGGCGACATTCATGGGATTTGCTCCCGCCGATAATCCGGAATATATAATGCTTTTTATTGTCGATGAGCCCTCGACAGGAGCATATTACGGAAGTGTTGTGGCGGCGCCATATGCATCGACGATTTTTTCTCAAATTTTTGAATACAGAGGTTGGCAGCCGGAGAATACGGTAGCATTACCTAAATTCGAGATGCCTGATTTGATTGGATTATCTTTAACGGAAGCAAGTGCGATACTTGCCCAGAAAGGGTTATATTATGAATATTACGGAGAAGTCGGGAACGGAAATAAAGTTACATATCAGTTACCCGCACCGGGAAGTTACGTAAATAAAAATAATGCTGTTTATATTTCATTGAGTCAGGAGTAATAATGAAAAGATTATCCGAAATATGCAAAAGATTAATAATAAAGGAAACAAATATAATTGAGGATTATGAAATTTTCGGGATAGAAACCGATTCAAGGAAAATAAGAAAAGGGTATCTTTTTGTAGTAACCGAAGGGAATGAAAAATATTTGGATGACGCGTTTCGTAGAGGCGCCGTATGCGTTATGGCGGAAAAGGCGTATTCTGTGCCTTGCATTAAAGTTGATAATGTAAGAGAGAGTTTGTCGCTTTCTTGTAGTGATTTTTATGACAATCCCGAGCGTAAGGTGAAAATTGTCGGGGTTGTGGGGACAAACGGAAAAACAAGTATTACGCATATTCTTTACGAATTATTCAAACCATATAAGAAGGTCGGAATCATCGGCACGCTCGGTATTGTCATCGGAGAAGAACGAAGCGATAACCCGTTGACTACTCCTGACCCGCCTCTTCTCTTTAAGATATTAAGAGAGGCCGTTGAAAAGGGGATAGAGTATTTATTTTGTGAAATAAGCGCACATGCAATTTATTTTAAAAAGTTTTATTCAATACGATGTGAAATATGCATATTTACGAATTTAACGCAAGACCATCTTGATTTCTTTGTCAGTATGGAAAAATATGCAGAGGTAAAACGCAGTTATTTCGATAAAAACAATATGAAAATAGGCGTTATAAACGTAGATGACGAAACAGGTTATGAGATACTTAAAAGCAGCAACATATGTAGCGTAAGCTACGGAATTAACCAACCAAGTGATGTTTTCGGAATAGATGTCAATTGTGAAAACGGTGTAAAATTCATTGCAAACGCTTTTGACGATATTATATATGTCTCAACGCGTTTTGAAGGAAGATTTAACGTCTATAATATACTTGCATGTATAGCGGTGGCAAGGCTCGTCGGAATTTCACCGAAAGATATTCAGTCGCGGTTGAAAATGCTTTCTCCGATTGAGGGAAGAGCCGATTGTGTCTGGTCCAGTCCGAAAGTAGTTATCGATTATGCGCATACTCCTGACGGATTAAAAAATATTTTAGGTTCGCTAAAAGAAACAACAAACGGAAAACTTATTGCAGTTTTCGGTTGCGGTGGCAACAGAGATAAACTAAAAAGACCGATAATGGCAAATATCGGAACTGATATTGCAGACGTTTGTGTGTTTACATCGGATAACCCTCGTTTTGAAAATCCTGATGATATTATTAAAGATATGCTCCGCGGGGTTGAAGGAAAGCAAAATTACATAACAATTCCGGACAGAACATGTGCGATACAGTTTGCCATCAGGCTGGCTAACGACGATGATTGCGTTGTTGTTTGCGGTAAAGGAGGAGAGGCTTATATGGAAATCAAAGGAGAAAAATATCCGTATAGCGATAAAAGAGTTTGTCTCACGGTTTTGGAGAGCAAAAATTGTCAAATGTAGCAATTTCGTTTATAACTGCTTTTTTTATTGCAATGATAATTGCCGTTCCGTATATTGCTTTGATGAAAAAAATCAAGGCAAAACAAACTATTCTTTCTTATGTGGAACAGCATAAGCAAAAAGAGGGTATTCCCACAATGGGTGGAGTAATATTCCTTTTTTCATGCGCGGTGACTTGTCTTATTTTTTGGAAAGGAAAAAACGAATTGGCTATTGTTGCTCTGGTAGCAACTTTGGTATACGGCGGTATAGGTGCTTTGGATGACGGGATAAAAATAATAATGAAACGTAACCTCGGTTTACGTGCTTATCAAAAAATCATTTCGCAATCACTGATTGCCGTACTAGCTACTTTGTATTGTTATAAAAGCGGTTATGTAGGAAGCGAGATATTTATTCCTGTATTCAAAACTTATGTTAATATATCGTGGTGGTATATTCCTTTGGGATTTATTATATTTATTGCTACTACCAATTGTGTGAATCTCACCGACGGATTGGACGGTCTGGCGGGCAGCACGGTAAGCGTTTATCTTATATGCATAGGAATACTGATTTACATTTTATTTGACGAGAAAAATAATTTGGGACAAACTTTCTATTCCGAAGAACTGTTTAATCTGATGGTTTTTACAGCCTCTTTGCTGGGCGGACTTGCGGGATTTTTATGGCATAACTCATATCGGGCAAAAATATTTATGGGCGATACGGGTTCACTTGCTCTCGGCGGAGCTTGCGCTATTTTGCCGATGATGATAAAAAATCCTTTTATAATTTTATTTGTAGGAATAATGTTCGTTATGAGCGGCATATCAGTAATAATACAGGTAATTGTTTTTAAACTGAAAAAAAAGAGGGTATTTCTTATGGCGCCCCTTCATCACCATTTGGAAATGAAAAATTATGGTGAGAGCAAGATTGTTGCTTTTTACAGCATTATTACAGCTGTTGCGGGAGTTGTCGGAATAATAGTCTCTTGAAGGAGGGGACATGGTTTTTGAAAATAAAAAAGTACTTGTTGTCGGAATGAAAGCCAGCGGAATCAGTGCGGCAACGCTTCTTTCCGGGTTGGGCGCAAATGTATATTGTTACGATGACGCGATAAAAAAACTTTCGGGATTTAATTTTATCGGGTTGCCGGACGATGATATGATAAAAAATTTTTCGTTAGTGGTAGTCAGTCCTTCAATTCCGCCTAAACATCCCGTTATTTTGTCCGCAAAAAAGAATGGCGTACGGATTATCGGAGAATTGGAACTCGGTTGTATGTTTCTTAAGTGTCCTCAAATTATGGTGACGGGAACAAACGGCAAAACAACAGTTGTTTCAATGATAGAGAAACTCTTGTTGCTTGCCGGATATAAAGCAAAAGCGGCAGGGAACATCGGATATCCGGTTAGTCAGCTTGTTCTAGACGGCACAAATCTTGATTATGCCGTAATAGAAGTCAGCAGTTTTCAACTTGAATATGCTTCGGTAAAACCCGATGTTTCGGTAATATTGAATTTAGCTCCTGACCATATGGACAGATATGCCCAATATGACGATTATGTTGCTACAAAGAGAAAAATCTGTGAAAATCAGGATGAAACTCAATATCTTATCTTCAATAATGATGACGGTGCGGCAAGAGAATTTGTAAGACATACAAGAGCAAAATCAATCCCTGTCAGTATAGGCGGAAAACTTTCAAAGGTGTACATAAAAGACGGATTTTTTATGTATGAGGATAAAGCGCTTTGTTCTGTAAAGTGCTGTAAATTACGTGGAGAACATAACAGATTCAATATGCTTGTTGCGCTTAACGTCGGAGCGATACTCGGTATCAGAAGTGATATTTTCCCAAACCTGATTAAAACTTATACTCTTCTGCCTAACAGAATAGAGTATGTTACCACACTTGACGGAAAAAGCTATTATAACGATTCGAAAGGAACAAATATCCATGCTTGCAGGTTTGCAATAGAAAGTTTAGACGGCAATATTGGTCTTATTATGGGCGGAAGTGATAAAAATGAAGATTTCTGTGAATTTTTCGAAAATATCAATTCAAAAGTTAAGTATATAGCCGTAACCGGCGGTAATGCCGAAAAAATTTATAATTCGGCAATGAAAATGGGATACGGAGATATAGATATTTTCGACAGTTTACAAGATGCGGTAAATTATCTCAGCAAGAAAAACAATATTTCAAACGTATTGCTTTCACCCTGTTGTGCAAGTTTTGACCGATATAAGAATTATGCCGAACGAGGCGAAAAATTTAAAGAAGCAGTCTATGCAATTAAAATTAAAAACAAAGATTAAATTTTATTCGCTTATTCCTATATGCACGATTTTGCTTGCCGGATTAGGTTTATTGTTTATTTATTCGGCAAGCTGCTATTCCGCGTCAATTAATTACGGAGACGAATTTTACTATGTAAAAAAACAAGCCGTTTCATTTATTGCAGGCCTAATTTTTATGTTTATCGCAATGAAAATGAAAACGGAAATTTTCATTAAATTAAAATGGGTAATATTTGCTTTAAGTGTAATTTTGCTTGCTTTGGTTTTTATACCGGGATTAGGTTCTTCGAGTTACGGTGCGACGCGGTGGATTGATTTAAAATTCATAACTATTCAACCTTCGGAAATCGCAAAGTTCGGTTTTGTGATTTTTTTAGCCGCATACATGAGCGAGTATCCGCCGAATAATTTTAAAAATGCTGTTGTGCCGATTTTATGCGGAGGTATAATATGCGGTTTAATTATGGCTGAACCTAATATGAGCATTACTGCGGTTGTCGGATTATCTTTATTGGTTATGCTTTTTGCAGGCGGATTTAACGGAAAACTTATGGCCGTGTTGGGAGTATGTGTTTTAGTCGGCGGAATACTTCTCATAGTGCTTGAACCTTACAGAATGGAAAGATTTACGGCGTTTCTGGACCCATGGAAGAATCCGAAGGATGAAGGGTATCAGCTCATACAATCATATTACGCTTTGGGGTCTGGCGGTTTGTTCGGTGTCGGTATATTTAACAGCAGACAAAAATATCTTTTTTTACCGTTCGCGGAAAGTGACTTTATTTTTTCGGTTATCGGAGAAGAAACAGGACTATTCGGTTGCTTGGGAATTATGGCAATTTTCCTTGTTTATATATTATGCGGAGTAAAAATTGCGAGAAAAGCCGAGTCAAAGTATTATATGCTTCTGGCAGTCGGATTGACGTGCGTTACAGCATTGCAGGCGGCAATAAATTTTGCAGTTGTAAGCGGAAGTATTCCTCCTACCGGTGTGCCTTTACCCTTTGTCAGCGCAGGCGGGACATCACTTGTAACCTTCATGTTTGTAAGCGGACTTATCTATAATATAGCGCGTAACCATTCAAAATAGGCGGTCATAGTATGTAGTGAGTACGTTTTTCAACGGGAGGAAGCTTGGGAAAATTTATTATAGAAGGCGGCAAGAAACTTGTCGGTGAAATTGAGATTCAAGGTGCAAAAAATGCGGCGTTACCTATATTGGCGGCAGCTTTAATGACAAATGAAAAAGTTAAAATACATAATGTTCCCAAACTTATAGATGTTGACAATATGTTAAAAATTTTGAAAAATTTAGGAGTGCATACCGAATTTGACGGTCGTTCGGTAACTATTGAAGCACAAGAAATAAACTCATACAGTATAGGAAATTCTCTGGCAAAAGAATTAAGAAGTTCGGTTTTTCTTCTAGGAGCAGTTTTGTCAAGATGTAAAAAAGCCGTAGTTGCATACCCCGGCGGCTGCGATATAGGATTAAGACCGATAGATATACATATCAAGGCTTTGAGAGACCTCGGTATAAAAATAGAAGAAAAAGCCGGCTATGTGTATTGCGACGGAAGTTCACCGGAAGCGGGGGAAGTATGCCTTGACTATCCGAGCGTGGGCGCAACAGAAAACGTGATACTTGCGGCAATCGGTATTCCGGGCGTTACGGTAGTATATAATGCGGCGAGAGAACCAGAAATAGTTGAATTACAAAATTTTATAAATTCAATGGGAGGGCATGTCCGCGGGGCAGGGACTCCGAAAATTACGATTGAGGGGACAGAAATTTTGCATGGAACGGAATATACCGTTATGCCTGATCGTATAGTTGCAGGAACATATATAATTTCTGTAATTATGACGGGCGGAGATGTTGCTATTAAAAGTATAAAAAACGGGGATTTAAGCTCATTGATTAGTAAGTTATCAAAAAATTCTTGCAATATAGCGTCTAATAATGGTATTATATACGTAAAAGCGAAAGGGCGTCCGAAAGCAGTCGATTACATATCGACTCAACCGTATCCGGGATTTCCGACTGATTTGCAGGCTCCGTTTATGGCATTGCAGACCATATCGAAAGGCACATGTGTTTTTACCGAAAATATTTTTGAAAACAGGTTCAGACATGTTCCGGAATTAAGAAAAATGGGTGCAGACGTTATTATTCGTGACAGGACGGCTGTTATAAAAGGGGTATCGGAACTTGTGGGCGCAGAAGTTTACGCTCAAGATTTGCGCGGCGGGGCGGCTCTTGTTCTTGCGGGACTGGCAGCACACGGGATTACCGTGGTAAACGATATATATCATATTGACCGCGGTTACGAAAATATGGAAAAAGTATTTAATAAACTTGGAGCAAACATAATAAGAGTATGAAAAAAGTCATTATCGCTGTCGCGATAGGATTGGTATTTGTTGCTTTGATAATAACGTTCGGGCAAGTTTTTACCGTTCGTTATGTCAGTGTAGAATTTGTTAATAGTGTCAGTAGTGCGACAAAGCAACAAATTATCAACTTGGCAGATATAGATACTCATACCAATATTTTTGTCATTGATGAAACAAAAATTGCTTCTGCAATAGAAAACGAATTTGACGATAATGCTATCAGAGTTTCCGATATTGTCAGGGAGTTTCCCAATAAAGTTGTTATCAGAATAAGTGAAAGGCTCGCTCTATACAAAATTGAGGCGGAAACAGATGAAAATGAAAAAAAATATGTTGCAACCGACAGGAATTTTCAAAGGTCTGAACTATATAGTGAAAAAGATTTGGCCGGACAAATTTTGACTACTGTTACAGGTTTAAAAATAATAGATACTTATCGCACGGATGAATGTTATGCTTTGAGAGATATTGCTAATGCGTTTATTTCCTGCGGTATTGCGGAGGAAGCTTTACCTTATTTTATGGAGGAAGTTGATTTTTCGACAGAAAAAATAATTATAAACTTAAGACCTACCGATTCAACATTTGAAATCAGTAAAAATGTTGACGATATTCAAGCCGCAATAAACAGTTTGTATGATTCTTATATGTCGACTGATTTTGCCCTAAGATATAACTCAGTTTTTTCCTATTAAAGCTTTTAATTATTCATATTGGACATCTTATTTGCAATTGTTGACTAATAAATTATAATAGTTTATAATTAAATAATATTATGCAACGCGATTATAAATGTATAATTGATATAGGTTCCGACGCGGTTGGATTAACCGGTGTCATTTCCGAAAACGGAAATTGCGGAAGATGTTTTCGTAAAGTATATCCGCACGGCGGTATTAAAAATAACTTTTTTATAAATCCGGAAAAACTTTTCTGTTCGGTTGAGAAGCTGGTAAACGAGTATTCCGATACAATAAATCATGACGTATCGGAGATATATTTGATTTTGCCCCAAAGGTTTTTCCGTTTTAAGCATGAAATCAGAAATATGCCCGTAAAAAACGGTATTGTCAACAAATTTGATGTTTCTGAAATAATAGAAAATTCTATAACGGATATAGAGGATTGTGAAAAATTAGAATGTGTGCCTGTTGCTTTTAAGGTTAAGGATGATTTTATCGATAATCCGATAGGGCAGGAATGTGAAAATTTAACGCTTGTTTCCGTAACCGTAGGAATTCTTACCAGGATATTGGAATTTTTTGTTGATATGTCAAAACGTCTTTACGTTTCGTTTTATTATGTTCCTGCAATGAAACCTTTGCTTGACAAGCTTCAAAATACATTGGGAACAAACAGAAGTTCACGTCTTGTTATATATTTTAACGAAAGCTATATAGACGTATGTTATTGTGAAATGCGTGCCGTTATTGCGGAAAAAACTATTGAAGTAGGAAATTCTGATTTTATTGCTTCATTAGCAGAGATATGCAGAACAGACATTGATACGGCAAAGGAATTGATTACTCATATCAATTTTAATTTAATCGGCGGAGAATATGTTATAGGTGGAACGAAACCTAAAATTTTTAATGTAAATGAGGTAAACGCTTCTATAATAAAATTATATCAGTTTTTGGCGGATGAAATAAAAAAAGCTATTGAAACAATGGTTGGGGATTCAATATTACCTGTATATATTGCAGGAGAAGCAGTATGTTCGGTTCGCGGTGCAGATAAACTTTTTACGGAGAAAATCGGTATGCCGGTAAATATATTGATACCGGACTTATTACTTTGGAATACATCGGCAGATTATATTATTGTCGGATTAATAGAAAGCATATGCAAATAGACATTCAGGAGGAAGAAATTTATGGATTTCAGCACTAACGATATGAAAATTAAAATTATAGGTATAGGCGGCGGCGGATGTAATGCAGTAAAAAGACTATCAAAGCGTAAAGAACAATTCGGTTCAATTGATTTTTATGCGGCAAATACCGATGCAATGGCATTATCGGATATAGCCGACGAAGGATACATAAAGACTATAAAGCTCGGAGAAAAAAATACAAAAGGAAACGGCGCTGGTGCCGACCCGAAAGTCGGAAGAGCAGCGACAGAGGAGTCAAAATCCGAAATTGAGGCGGCAATCGGTGATGCAAAGTTACTTTTTGTAATAGCCGGTATGGGCGGAGGTACGGGAACAGGAGGCGCTCCGGTTGTTGCAAAAATTGCTAACGAAAAACAAATACTTACAATCGGTGTGGTTACTTTACCTTTTGATTATGAAGGTGCTGACAAATATCATATCGCAAACGAAGGTATTGCCGAAATGCGGAAGTATGTAGATATTATGATTGTTGTATCTAACCAAAAAGCTTTTGATTCTTGCGGAGCTTCGGCGCCTATGTCGAATATTCTGGAAAAAGCAGACGAGGTTTTGATTAACAGCATAAAAGGAATTACGGATATTATAATGAATCATTCTCTTGTAAATCTCGATTTTGCCGACATATCGACTGTTATCAGGGGAAAGAAAACCGCCCATATAGGGTTAGGATGCGCAACCGGAGAAAACAGAATGTTTAAGGCCCTGAGAATGGCAAGTAATAACGAATTGCTTAATACGACGATTGAGCATGCAAAAAATATTATAATAAATATTGTTGCCGATTACGAACTATCGGGCGAGGAAGTTAATAAAGCACTTTCTTTGATTCCGAAGGTTGTTGATGAGGACGCAAAAATTATACACGGTTTGGGTTTTGATAAAAACTTAAAACAGGAAGTTCACGTTACAATAATAGCAACCGGATTATCGGGAGAAGAATACGAAGAAGAAGACCATGCAGAGCTTGAAAAACATGACCCTGATGAGCTTATCGCCGGATTTACCGTCCATGAACCCAAAAGAGAGAGTGTTGAATCAACAGCTACCGTTTCACCGGGAGCGATTGAAAATCTGTTGAAAAAATTACAAGAACGGAAATAAAGTTTTTTAAAATTAATTAAAAATTACAAAAGCCGAAATCAGTTGATTTCGGCTTTTTTCGGAGTAAAGAATGACGGTTTATTTTGAAGTGATTTTCATAAGCAATTGTTTTATTGATTTTTTTATTTTTGCACTTACTTTGAATATTTTAAAAAGGAAAATAGTCAAAAAAAGAATAATTATTGCTTCTGTTCTGGGTGGTTTGTTATCTGCAATCCTTCCTTTTTTTGCCGAATATCAAGTTATAATAAAGATTTTTGGACTGATATTATTCCCGGTTATCATAAAGTCAAACAGGTATTTCAAGGAATACTTGCTTACTTTATCGACATTTTTATGTGTAACTTTGGTTTTAGGAGGAATGTCTTTTGCGATAAGATATAGTTTAGATAATAAATTGTATTTTTATTTTACTTACGGGCTGATTCCGATTTTGTTTTCCGTTTCAGGATTAATTACAATCTTTATTATAAATGAATTCAGGAAAAGTCTTGAAAAAGAAAGAATTTATAATAAGAATCTGAGAATGGTAACAATCAGTGACGGAAAAATAAAGTATACAGGCGAAGCGTTTTTTGACAGCGGGAATCGCGTTTACGCGAATAATGGCGACCCCGTTACGGTAGTAAGCAGTAAGGTTTATAATAAGTTTCAAGGTGACGAAGAAGAAATTGTCATCAGTACGGTCAGCGGAATCGATATTCTAAAAACAAAAGATGCCAATTTAAAGATATATTCCGATGACGGAAATAATATTATATATAAAACGAAAATTGCTCTTGCGCCTTATTTATCAGGTAAAGAGGAAATTATATTGCATGGCGATATGGGAGGATAAATGTTAAAATTCTTTGCCACACTTTTTCAAAAGATAAAGGAATTTTTTTCGGGAGAAAGTAAGGAATGTAATTATATTGTATCTTTGCCGAGTCCTCTTGAAGAGGCCGAAGAAGCGGAAGCGATTGCTGCGTTGGAAGCAGGGGACGAAGCAGCCAAAAATAAACTTATTGAACATAATTTACGATTGGTAGTTTATATCGCAAAACGGTTTGACAATACCGGAATCGATATAGAAGAACTTATTTCGGTAGGTACTTTGGGATTGATTAAAGCAGTAAAAAATTATAACAGCGAAAAGAAGATTAAGCTCGCTACGTTCGCTTCACGATGTATCGAAAACGAAATTTTAATGTATTTGAGAAAAATGGTAAAAATTAAAGCAGAGGTCAGTCTTGATGAACCGTTAAATGTCGATTGGGAAGGGAATCAACTTGTTTTAAGTGATATTTTGGGAACTGATAACGATATGATATACAAAGATGCGGAAAGTCGCGTCGAAAGTGATATTCTGAAAGAGCTTTTCGATAAGCTGAATGACAGAGATAAGGCGATAGTGGGAATGAGGTACGGACTATACGGCATTGAAGAAAAGACGCAAAAAGAAATTGCGGATATGATGAATATATCGCAATCATATATCAGCAGACTTGAAAAGAAAATATTGTCTAAATTGAAGAAAGAATTTGCCAAATGTGAATAAAAAATTTTTACATGAAAATACTACTTTAAAATAATATTATTATCGGTAATTACATAAGGAGGGCTTTTGAAATGGCTCATAAAGTTGTAATTACCGGTTTGTCGACATCTGATTTGCCGAAGTATACAACCAAAGAAATAGAAGAGATGTTAAGACGAATTAAAAACGGAGAAAATTATCTCAGAGATAAATTTATCGAAGGAAATATGAGACTGGTGCTCAGTATGGTACAGAGATTCAGAACAGACAAGGTAAGCGCGGACGATTTGTTTCAAGTAGGAATTCTCGGATTGATAAAGGCATTAGATAATTTCAATATTAATCTTAATGTAAAGTTTTCCACTTATGCCGTGCCGATGATTTTAGGAGAGATAAAAAGGTATATAAGAGAAAGTACGGCACTTAAAGTCGGGCGCGGAATAAGAGATATTGCATATAGAGCAATGAGTGCACGTGAAAGATTGGAAAGTAAATCTACAAACGAAGTATGTCTTGAAGAGATTGCTGCCGAGATATGCGTACCGTATTCGGAAGTAGTAAGTGCTCTTGATGCTATAAGTGACCCAATTTCGATTTATGAATCGGTATATAGCGACGGAGAAGAAGGGATGCTTGTCGTAGACCAGATAAGCGACCCCGAAACAGAAGAAGATAAAATGAATAAATTAACGCTTAAAGAGGGAATAGACAGATTGCCTGAAAGAGAGCGTGATATAATAAAAATGCGTTATTTTCAAGGAAAAACACAGACGGAAATATCTCAGGAACTGAATATGAGTCAAGCGCAGGTCAGTCGCCTCGAAAACAGTGCAATAAAACAATTGCGGGCATCGTTTTAGAATATTATCGGAATACTCGGCATAGTTTATTATTATGAACAATGTCGAGTATACTTTTTGTGAATTAAGAGAAAAAGAAGTTGTCAATGTGGCTGACGGAAAAAGGTTAGGACATATTGTCGATGCAGCATTTAATGTTAAAGGACAGATTTTAGGATTTATAGTACCGGGAGAAAAAAAATTTATAAAAAATCTAACCGGCAACGACAGCTTATATATACCTTTTAATTGCGTTCTTAAAATCGGAAATGACGTTATACTTGTCGATTTAAACAATAATCCACCGCCGCCGCCCGGAATTCCGCCATGTTGTTGATTCGGGAAAAATTCTTTACATTATTTTGACCTTGGTTTATAATTAAAAAAACGGAGGTTGCAATGAAATGTATTTTTTGCGGTAATATGGATAGCAAAGTTATCGATTCGCGTTTAAGTGAAGACGGTAGCTCAATAAGAAGACGCAGGGAATGTATTTCGTGCGGAAAACGTTTTACAACATATGAAAAAGTTGAATGTACGCCTATAATGGTTATAAAAAATAACGGAAATCGTCAGGTTTTTGATTCGGCGAAGATTAAGGCAGGGATAATGAAAGCATGCGAAAAGCGTCCTGTTCCGATGGCTAAAATCGATAAACTCGTAACAAGTATTGAAAGACAAATACATAATTCTCTTGCGCAGGAAATTACAAGCAAAAATATCGGGAATATGGTAATGGAAGGATTGAAAGAGCTTGACGACGTAGCTTATGTCAGATTCGCTTCCGTTCACCGTGAGTTTAAAGATATAAATATTTTACTTAATGAAATAGAAAATCTTGTTAAAGATAAGAAAAAAAATGATTCCGAAAATAATTAAGTATTCAGGAGAGCAAAAAAAGGTTCTTAAAATAATATCCGACGAGTACCCGTTTATCGGGTATTCTTATTTGCGAAAGCTGTTGAGATTATCGGATATACGTCTGAACGGCAAAAAAATTAAAACAGATATTGATGCACAGAACGGTGACATAATCGAGTTTTTTTATAATGAAAAAAATTTTCCTTTTTATAATAGTAAAGCATTATATGAAGATGAAAATGTTATTGTCTGTTACAAGCCTAAAAAAATTTCCAGTCAGGGAAAAAATTCATTTGAAGAATTTATGAAAGAAAAAGTAAACAGTGATTTAATTTTATGTCACAGACTTGATACGAATACAGACGGGTTACTTATTTTTGCAAAGAATGAGAATATTTTTGAAGAAGTAAAAAAACTTTTCAAATCGGGTGGAATAGAAAAGCATTATTTAGCCCTTGTAAAAGGAATAATTAAAGATTCGGGTATGTATAGCGATTTTATAATAAAAGATTCGCAAAAAGGAAAAGTTTTTGTATATAAAGAAAAAAAACCCGGAAGTAAGGAGGCTAAACTCTTCTATCAGATATTAGGAATAAAAGACGGCAATACTTTAACAGATATAAATTTAATAACCGGAAGGACGCATCAGATACGCGCTCAAATGGCTTTTCACGGTCATCCCGTAATCGGAGACTGGAAATACGGGGAATATTCGGCAAATAAAAATGTAGGCGCAAAATGCCAAATGCTAACTGCATATAAAATAATATTCAATGTTAAAAGCGGTCCGCTGAAATATTTGGATAAAAAAATTATTGAATTGGAAATTTCAGAATTCTGACAACATTTTACATTTTACGACATATATTTGATAATATCGTCGGAGCGTAATGGTATTAGAAGGATTTTTTGCATTATTCAGCAATATATTGCTTTTTACGGCCAAATTAGACAATTCGAATTCTTTTCCACATCCTTTGTCGCCTGAAAAGGAACAAGAATACCTTGAAAAATTCCGAAAAACAGGGGATATGGAAGCAAGAAATATTCTTGTAAAACATAATCTGCGGTTAGTTGTATTTATTGCTAAAAAATATGTAAATTACCCGGATAATGACGAGCTCATTTCTGTCGGTACACTTGGACTGATTAAAGCTATAAATACTTTCAACAGTGAAAAAGGTTCCCAACTTGCAACATATGCAAGTAGGTGTATCGAAAACGAAATATTGATGACGATGAGAAGTTACAAAAAAAGAGCTCAGGATATATCTATATATGATAGCGTCGGGTGCGACAAAGAAGGTAACGAATTATCTATTATTGAATTGTTGCAAACAGATGAGGAAAGCGTTTATGAAAAACTGGATTGTGAATTTCTGAAAAAAACAATCGGAAATCTTATGAAAAAATATCTTACCGAACGTGAGCAGAACATTATAACGATGCGTTTCGGGCTGGAAACAGATGAACCGAAAACACAACAAGCGGTGGCAGATAAATTGAAAATTTCACGTTCGTACATATCTAGAATTGAGAAAAAAGCATTGATGAAACTAAAAAAGGGGATAGAAGCGGAACATATTCAATTTTAGGGAATAAATATATTAAAAAATCGCTCGAAAGGGCGATTTTTTTTAAGTTAGTCTGTAAGCCGAGTTCTGTCTTGACTGGTCATCTGTCTAGGCGAATCGTTACCGAAACGCTCAAGCGATACGAAACAAGTCGGGTCAACTATATGTTTCAACTCTTGCATCGAGTGGGGTTTACACAGCCAATTTCGTCGCCGAACTGCTGGTGCGCTCTTACCGCACCTTTCCACCCTTACGGTTAAACCGCGGTTTATTTCTGTTGCACTATCCTTAAAGTCGCCTTCAGCGGGCGTTACCCGCCACTCTACCCTTTGATGCTCGGACTTTCCTCATCTTTCGATGCGACCAATCGACTAACTTATTATAGTTTATCACTTAAAATTATAAAAATCAAGAAGAATAATCTTTACTGTATATGGATAAATATTTTGATAATAATTATTCCGAGGTATTATATGATTCAAATGGTAATTATTTTGTCGGTTTTATGTGCAATGTTGGCTTTTTCGGCGTATTTTGCGAATAAGCCGCTTACTGTAATAGAAAAAAGACGTATGCGAGAATGTCCAAAAGATGAATTGATTGCAATAATCATTGAAAATGCAAAATCGATGCGAACATACGAAAACGGCGGTAACGGAATACGTTGTGACGGATTTTACCGTGAAATAGTAAGAGCTAATTATATCATTGAAAAAAAAGTTGAATCCAGACAGCCGTTAAGTGACAGTGAAAAATGGTTTTATGAAAACTTTTATCTTGTTTACAGGTTTGTTTTTTCCGGGGAAAAAGATATGAGAGATTTGCCTCATATTAACGGTGAGCCCAGAATAATTTGTCTGGCAAGAATAATAGTAGATAATTCGTTAGGTGATTTGGATGCCGCAAGAGTCAGATATATTCTCGGAAAAATCAAAGAAGCATTTTCCTTTACTTACAAAGAACTCAGAGAGTTTAATAACGCAATCGGAATAGCGCTGATTGAACAAATTTATATTCTTTCCGAAAGGCTTAATTACAATAACGAATGCAAGAAATTGGCGAAGAACGGTAAATTCAATAAGCGTTATATATCGAGAGACGTGTATTTGTATCATTTGCTACAAAATAAAAATGTAAATAGTGAATCAATAAAAAAATTGGATAGATTGGGGATAGAAAAAAATAACGTTTTGATGAATTACAATTTTGTAATGATGCGTAATACAATGATGGCGGAAACATTGTTCGGGGCACTAATGAACCTTAATTCCTTTGCGCCTCTTAATGTCGGATTAAAATGTCTCGGAGCATATACGATTTTATCTGAAAAAAGAAATTTGGAAAATATAAAGCCGGAAACGCTTTGCGAATACTTTGCCAGAATAGAAAAAATAGCGGAAAGAACAAAGGTAAGCGAAGATTTTGTTGCAAAGAAACTTAATGATTTGGCTGAATATAACGGAAAAGACATTTCAACTGTACTTTTCGATTATTATTTTGCATTGAAAAAATTCGTAAAAAACGAAGAAACAGTAAAACTTACACCAAAAAAAGAAATCAAAGAGATAATATATTCTATATTGATTTTCGGAGTATCCGTAATCGCATCTATATCTTTGGGTATTGTTTTGAGGAGCGTGCTTTTCGGAATATTATCATTTGTCCCTGTTTTTTTTATTGCGGAAAACATTGTTAATTATTTATTATCGCATCTTAAATACGGATTTGAATCGCCTGCAATGAATTATAAAAAAGTACCGTATGAACATTCCGTTATGATTGTCGTAAGTGAATTTATAACAAGTATCGAACAGCTTAAAGAAAGCATTATACATGCCGAAACACTTATAGAAGGGAACAAAGACGAAAATATTTCAGTGGGATTGCTTCTTGATACCAAAGGGGAAAATATACCTGTTACCGACCTGGACAGAGAGATAATAGATTATGTTTCAAATGTAAATTTAAAAGAAAATATAAACGTTTTTTTACGCAAAAAATGTTTCTCAGGCAACAGATTTATATCAAAAGAGAGAAAAAGAGGGGCAATTATGGCGTTGGCCAAACTTTTGATAATGCATGAAGATTTTGAATTCTTATATATAAAGAATAAAAATTTTATTACTCCGAATTATATTCTTACCTTGGACGCGGATAACTCTGTTTTGCCGGGTGAAGTTATCAGAATGGTAAATATGATGGCGCATCCTTACAATAAGAAATACGATTTGCTCGCAATGAAGAGAAGAAAAAGATTATATTCTATAAAAAATTTGTTTTCATCTAAATTCGTAAGTGAAAGTGGATTTGAAACATATCCTAATTACTCAGGATTATATTATAAATTATTCGGACAAGATATTTTTTCAGGAAAGGGAATTTTCAGATTGGAAAAATTTTATAATAAGTTGGAAGAAATACTGCCTTCAGGAAAAATCCTTTCACACGATGTATTGGAAGGTAGTATTCTTAAAACAGGTTGCGGCGGTTTATGCTTTGAAGATGCACCGGAAAATTTTCTATCTGACAGAGAACGGAGAAAGCGTTGGCAGCGCGGTGATATTCAATTGTTTCCTTTTCTTTTCGGTTTATGGAAAAATGACGGAAAGAAAAAATGCAGAACTCAGATTTCTTCGCTAGGAAGATTCGTTATCACTAAAAATATTTTTTCAGTCGTAAAAGATGCTTGTATATTAACAATGTTTATTGCAGGGCTATGCTTGGGACAATGGTTTTTAATAACTGCCGCAGGAATTTTTGTCTTTCCATATATTTTGAATCAAATTAAAATTTTACGACGTATGGTGAGTAGTGAAAATGTCGGAAGCATATTAAAGAAGACTGCGGAAAATATTATTTTTATGGTTGAAGACTTCTTTATGTTGGGATATTATGCTATTGATAACCTTATTGTTTTGTTAACGACATCGGGTAAAATGCTTTTTAAAAAGAACTTGTTGGAGTGGAAAACCTATTATTCATCGCAAAAGGCAAGAGAATTTACGGCATATATAAGAGAATTCAGTATTCCTACATTAATTCTTACCGGGATTTCAGCGGTTTTGTGGGGTCTAGGTTTTGTAATGATGCCTGTTTTCATTTATCTTTTAGCAACATTTTTAATGTATTTTTCATTATATTTATCGTCGGTTATATATTTGAATGAAAGAGATATTCCTGATTTTTATAGAAAAAAAATAGAGGATTTAGCGCAATGTACCTATAAATATTTTTGTTTTATGAGAAATAAGAAAGGATTAATAGGGGATAATTTGCAAATAAAACCATATAAGGGGATAGAAAAATCAACCTCGCCGACAAATATTGCATTCGGGATTTTGGCAGAAATATGCGCAAATGAATTGAAATTTATTTCGTTTGAAGAATGTGTTTTTAATCTGACTGCTAAAATTAACGTTATAGATGAACTTCCCAAATGGAACGGAAATCTCTATAATTGGTATAACATTGATAACGCTAAAAATCTTAACGAATTTGTTTCAAGCGTTGATAACGGAAATCTGATAGCGGTGCTTATGCTTGCGTCGGAGTATTTGAAAGAGAGAGGGGAAAGCCTGTTGGCATTAAAGGCGGAAAAAATTGTTAAAGATATGCAGATTGATAAATTATATGATAAATCTAAAAATTTATTTTATATCGGATATGACGGAAAAGAATATTGCGGACATTATGATTTGCTTGCGTCCGAATCGCGTATTTTGAGCTTTGTTTATATTGCTTTATATAATGATTATGTTCACTATGCATGTCTGCAAAAAGATTATACCGGAGCAGGCGGTAACGTTTTACTGAGTTGGAGCGGGACGATGTTTGAGATGTTGATGGCGGATATATTTTTTATGCCGCCACGCGGGTCGGTCTTGTTTGAAAGTGAAAAGTTTAATGTTAAAAGGCAAATAAAGAATTCAAGGAAAGGGGTATGGGGAATAAGCGAGAGCGGATATTATGCTTTCGATTCGGAATTAAAATATCAATACGGACCTTTCGGAATTAAAGAACTCGCTTTATCGAGTGATGTTAAAGACAGAGTCGTTTCTCCGTATGCATCTGTACTTGCGCTTAGGTTTGCTCCAAGGCAAGTATTAAAAAATATCGAAAAACTGTATTCGCTTGGATTGGGTTTTGAATACGGATTATATGAAAGTATAGATTTTACGGAAACGGAAAGGACCGTTTGTTCTGCTATGACGCATCATCAGGGAATGATATTGGCAGCAATTACGAATTACCTTAACGCCGATATTTTATCTGATACATTAGGGAAATCCCCGAAGATAAAAGCTGTGATTAGCTATTTTAACGATGTTCGGCCGACATACAGGATTTCTGCTAAAAAGTATGAAAAACATCGAAAATATAACGATAATAAAAATAATTATTATAAAAATATTGATAATTTAGAACAATATTATAGCGTTGCAGGTCTTACCGACTCTCAGTATACAGTTATTTGTAATGCTCTAGGCGGAGGTCTTTCTAAAACAGACGGGGTGTATATTAACCGATTCTCAGGTGTGTATGAAGAAAATAACGGTATGTTCTTTTTTGCCGACCAAAAAGATAATGTTTGGAGAACGCCTACTTTTCTTCCTTTCGGACGTTCGGATTCTAAATTTAATTTCGCTTATTCCGGGGAAGAAGTTTTTTATTCTTCTTCCGATGGTCTGGGTACTTCTGTTTCTTTATTGTCATCCGTAGGAGGCGAGGTCAGACGTTTTTCAGCCGATGAAAAATTTTCGCGTGTGGCTTTTTACTTTGAGCCTTGTATCGATTCTGCCGAGGCTTTTGATTCGCATCCTTCATTCCGCAATCTTTTCTGTAACATAAAAATTGTGTCGCATAATACCGTACTTGTTACGAAACGTATGCCCGGGACAAAAGGTTTATATTCGTATTTGGCTATACGCGTTGAAGGTGTGAAAAACATTGAATGGGAATGTAATAAATTAAATTTTATTGGCAGAGGGAATTTTTTGTTCAATGCCGATTTTCTTTTCTCGGAAAATTATGAAAGGAATTATTCTTCTATCGGTGACGTGCTTACGCCTTGTATTGGGTTTAAGGCTGAATTTACGGGGATAAAAAATAATTGTCAGGTTACGGTGCTATACGGTAAAGATGAAAAGATTTTGCTGCAGACGCTTGCTTCAATGCCTGAAGATATGTACAGGTATGCCAGACAATCGGTAAAAAGTTTCGTCGCCGATGAACGTGCTCAGGCATTGCTCGGGCAGATAATTTATGCGCCTAATCCTATGAAAACATTGTGTAATATTGTGGAAAGCGGTAAAATTGATATTTATAAAAAATATTCAGATATGAAAAAAGTTGTTCAGTACATTTTTGACGAAAATATGCCTGAGAATGTTTTTAAGTTTATCGAAATAATTTCCCAAATAAGAGTTTTCGGTATTGAGGTATTTGTATCAATATATTCGCATAAAAAATTACCTGAAAATACGGCTAGATATATTAAAAATGCTCTTGATGAAAATAGGATAATAAGATACAAATTTATAGACGGGATATGTGATGAAAAATATTGGGCGTCGATTGAACTTCAATCTGATATGAGTTTTACAGATAAACCGTTGAATCTATCAAAAATTTTTATTGCCGACAGAAATTTATTAAAGCCCACCGGTTCCGTAAGCAAACTTCCTGAAATTGTTTTCTTTACCGGAAACGGAGGATATGATTCTTGCGGGCGATATATTGTAAGCAAGAAAACTCTTATGCCTTATTGTAACGTAATAGGGCATAAACATGGCGGAGTGATTATAACAGCGGACGGCGACGGCTTTTATTATTTCAGAAATTCGAGAGAGGATAAGTGCGTAAGATTTGACAATGACAGTATAGGAAATGCGGGAGGCGAAAAAATTTATGTTAAAACAATTTCGGGATATGTAAATATTTTGGGCGGAACAAAAGAAAATGCGTATTCTGTTATCGATAAAGGAAAATTTATTTATAATGTAGATACCGACGTCTTTTCAGCCGAAACTTGCGTCGGAGTGCTTTGTGACGGTGAGGTTAAATATACCGAAACAAAAATTGTAAAAAAATTTCCTTGTTATCTTGAATACCTTTATTGTTTTTATCCTGTTGCAGGCTGGAGATATGAACCGATGTATACAGCTTTTTCACAGACAGGAAACCTGATAAGAGTATACAATATCGCTACCAATAAAGGATTTTATGTTAAAATTTTAGGAGTAAAGCCTGAAAATCTATCAGTTTTTTCAGATAAAGAAAATATACCTTATTTTGAATTATTCTGTGAAAACAGTGAAGAAAAAATCACGATTGTTTCTTCAAATGATTTATCGTTGATACATTCTTTAACAGAAAGCAATATTCCGGTTCTGAAATCTGCAAGTTTTGAATATTTTTCAAAAATCAACGATATAGATATAAACAGTCCGGAAAAAAGTTTTGATTATCTTGTTTCCTATCTTCCTTATCAGATTTTATCTTCAAGATTAAATGCCAAATCAGGATTTTATCAGGTAGGAGGAGCGATAGGATTCAGGGACCAGTTGCAGGACTCTTTGGCGTTTTTTACACGTCCGGAAATCATTAAAGAACGTATAATTGCCGCATGTATTCATCAATATGAGGCGGGCGACGTTATGCATTGGTGGCACGAACCGAATTTCGGACTCAGAACAAGAATTACGGACGATAAACTTTTTTTACCTTATGCGGTTTGCAAATATATCGAATATAGCGGTGATACCGATTTTCTTAAAGAAGAATATCCGTATCTGTCTTCCTCCGAGTTGCAGCCATGGGAAAAAGACAGATTCGAAAATCCGACTTATACTTCATATAAAGAAACGGTATTTACACATTGTTTAAGAGCAATCAGGTCATCTTTAAGATACGGTGAACACCGTTTACTCGTAATGGGAAAGGGCGATTGGAACGACGGTATGGATGAAATTTGTTCCAAAGGAAGAGGAGAAAGCGTTTTTAACAGTATGTTTTGCTATATGGTGCTTCGTATGTTTTCCGAACACTGCCCGGACGATTTGAAAAATGAAATGAATTCAATAGCAGTTGATTTGAAAAATGCAATAAATATTTACGCATATGAGACAGACAGATATAAAAGACTTTTCAGCGACGACGGACGTTGGTTAGGCAGCGAAAGGTCGGAAACGTTAAAACTTGATTTACTAGTTCAGGCTTTTGCGGTTATTTCCGATATCGCAGACGGTGAAAGAGCCAGAATTTGTTTGGAAACAGCTGAAAAACTTATCGACAGAGAGCACGGACTTATTAAACTTCTGAGTCCTTCATTAACAGAAAACGATTACCTCGGATATATTTCCGATTATCCGAAAGGAATCAGAGAAAACGGCGGACAATATACTCACGCCGCAATGTGGTATCTGATAGCTCTTGTTATGGTGGGAAGACAAGATGACGCATTTGAACTGTTTCAGATGATTAACCCTGTTGAAAAATGCAGGACTAAGGAACAAAACGATAAATATATGTGTGAACCTTATGTATTATGCGGTGATATCTATTCCAACAAAGATAATCCGGGGCACGGCGGATGGAGTTGGTATACCGGAAGTGCGGGATGGGCATATAAACTTGTAACAGAATATTTTTACGGACTTAAAAGGAAAGGCGATGAGCTTTATATTGAGCCTTCTTTGCCTAAAAAATTGCGTGGTTCAGTAATTGTTTACAGATATAAAAACAGTAGCTATGTTATAGAATTTCAAACCGGATTATTGAAAAAAATAATTATTGACGGCATAGTTTGCGATAAGATAAAGCTCGGAGAAAACGTAAGAAAAAAAATATTGGTGGAAACCGGGTGCTGATTATGGAAATATTTGACAAAAGTTTGCCGAAAATTTATAATAAGCAATACAAACTTATTCTCCAATAGAGTTTTTTCTGTTTTTAGAAAAGAGTAAATACGGAGAAGAAAAAATTGTAAAGGAATCTGAAAAGATAACGGTAAAAAAAAATGATAAAAATCGAGCATCTGACAAAAACTTATGCAGGGAGTGAAATCAAAGCGGTTGACGGAGTTTCGTTTTCGGTAAATCCCGGAGAAATAGTCGGATTTGTCGGGCCGAACGGAGCAGGCAAAAGTACTACAATAAAATGTATAACGGGAATTTTACCGTTTGAAGAAGGCAGAATAACGATTTGTGATAAAGATATCGGTATTCAGCCCGTTGATGCTAAGCGAAATATGGCTTATGTTGCCGACGAGAATATATTGTACAACGGATTAACCGGTAAGCAATACATAAGTCTTATAGCTGATATTTTCGGTGTTGAAAAAAAAATAAGAGATGAAAGGACGGATAAATATTCAAATCTTTTCGATATGTCCGATAAATTGGGAGATAAAATAAGTTCGTATTCTCACGGAATGAAGCAAAAAATCAGCATTATAGCCGGATTGATTCATGAGCCGAAAGTGTGGATACTCGACGAGCCGATGACCGGATTAGACCCCAAGGCCAGTTTTGAATTGAAAAAATTGATGAAAGAACATGCGGAAAAGGGCAATTCCGTTTTATTTTCCTCGCATGTTCTCGAGGTTGTGGAAAAATTGTGTCACAAGGTCGTAATCATAAATAAAGGGAAAATTATTACTGAATGTACCGCTGAAGAATTACAAGAAAAAAGCGGAGAAATGGGACTCGAAGAATTTTTCTTAAAAATTACAGGAGTGTTTAGCGGTGAAAATATTTAATTTCTCTCATTATAAATTACTTGTTAAGGCGCTCCTAATCGATACGTTAAATTCGTTTACGAGTTACAGAAATCGTAATAAACCGGTAAGTAACGGAATTTCCGCATCTCTGTCTTCAAACACAAAAAAAATATTAAAAATTTTACTGTCTGTGGCAGTATGCGCTATTTTAATTGCATATCTGGTTATGATGATAGTCGTACTTACTCAGTCTGCAATAATCAATAATTCGTTATCCGAAATTCCATATTTTATTGTTGGGATGGGGCAACTGCTTGTAATTTTTCTCGGAACCGGAGCAATTTTCAATATTTTGTATTTCAGTACTGATAATGTGCTCTTGCAAAGTTTACCTGTATCCGAGGCTACGGTTTTTGCTGCAAAATTTACTGTGGCGTACTTATCTCAACTCTTTATTTCAGTACTTCTTTTAATGCCGTCTTTGGTTACTTTCGGCGTTGTTGCAAGCCAGGCAGGCGTTGAGTTATTTGTTGGATATTACGTTTACGCAATCATTACGCCTTTTGTTGCGCCGCTTATTCCTATGCTTGGGGTTGCTTTGATTTCTGTTCCTGTCATGTATCTTATGTCTTTGGCAAAAAACAGAGAGCTTGCAAAGAAAATTTTTACGATAGCCCTTTCTTTATCGTTTCTCGCCATATATTTTGTTTTTATATTTTCTACAACGGGAATGGACTATTCGGATACGGGAACTATCACGGAATTACCTTCGGCTATAAATTCAATTGCTAAATTTGCTTTGTTAAATTATTTTTGGCTTGAAGCTATGGTCGGAAACTCGGTTTTCCTGAACACTTTATACTATTGTCTGTGTTTAATCGGAGCTATTATTTTTATTATTCTGTTAAACAAGTTTGTTTATAAAAAGGCAGTATCTTTCAGTTTAGAGGAAGGAATTTCCCGTAATAAAAAGATAAGAACACAGAAAAACATTAAAGAAAATTCTTTTATTGTTTCTTTTTTCAAAAAAGACGTTAAAGTTATTTTATCCGAGCCAACTCTTCTTATGTCTATGGCTCTCGGAATAGTCCTTATTCCCGTTTTTATGTTTATAGGAAGCGGGTCAATGTTCAGCGGATTTTCCGATAACATTTATTCGTGTGAACTTTATTCTTTGGGCTTTATGTCATATTTTACAGTTGTGATGATGTGCGCAACCAACTACGATGCTCTTTTAGGAGTTTCTTTGGAAGGCAGAAATTTTGCACTGATTAAGACTTTACCTATTAAAATCACAGACTTCGTTAAATGTAAACTTCTGGTATCCAATCTTTATAATTTGATTTTATCGGTTGAATTTTTCATTGTAGGAGCAATAATTTCAAAAATTCAATACGGACCGCTCATTGCGCTGTTAAATGCTTTTATAATTTTTGTATTCGGATTCGGTATGACTTGTTACGGATTATATAATGATTTAAAGAAGCCTACGCTGATATGGGAAAATATGCAAAAATTAACTAAAAATAATTTCCGTGTGGTAAAACCTATGCTTATAGCAATGGGAGTTGGCATATTGTACCTTGTTGCGGCTATACTTTTCGGAATACTCCTGGTTGATAAGATTATTCTTGCTTTCAGCATCTATTTTATTGTTTTTGCAGTTGTATCTTTTACTTTTGCCGGACTGGCTTTTGTTGTGCTATGGAAAAACAAAGAATTACTTTTCACAAAAATTGAATGCTGAGGTGGTTTATGAGAAAAATGGCATTGGACATAGGAACGGTAAGAATAGGGATTGCAACAAGTGACCCTATGGGTATAATCGCAAGCGGATATGAAACTTATACAAGAAGCGGAGATATCGATTTCGATTTAGAATATTTAGCAAATCTTGCGAAGCGGAAAGAATGCGATACCATTGTGATCGGATTACCTCTTAATATGGATGGTACGGAAGGAGAAAAAGTTCGTGAAATCAGATTTTTTGCCGAAAAGCTGACTGAATATTTTCCGTTAAAGATAGATTTCCAAGATGAAAGATGGAGCACCGTAAGCGCTGAAAAGATGCTTATAGAAAGTTCGGTCCGCAGAGATAAAAGAAAAAAAGTAATTGATAAGGTCGCTGCAACAATTATATTGCAGACATACCTTGACAGAATACATTAAACAATTTAAGGAGCTAATATAATGACTGACCAAAAGGATAAAACTTTTATTGACGAAAACGACGAATTGATAACAATGACATACGAAGACGGGACAAGCGAAAATTTTTATAATCTGGCAGAACTTGACTATGAAGGAAAATGGTATATTTATCTCGAACCCGTTGACCCTCCGGACGATTATGAAGAAGGCGAGGTCTTGGTTTACGAGGAAGCGGAAGATGAGAACGGAGAAGAAGTGCTTTTGCCGGTAGAAGACGAAGAATTACTTAATAAATTGGTCGATTTACTTAACAGCGAAATCGAAAAAGAATAAATTTTTTATGTTTAAGATGAAAAAATGTAAAAAATAATTGCCAAAAATAATTGTCTGTGGTAAACTAAATCAGAAATTACGAACCGATATGAGAAAGGATTGTTGTCCGATAAGGAATTTTCCCTTTCGATGACTGTCGGGGAGATATAAACAAGGAGGTTTTTTTAATGTCAGTAATTTCAATGAAACAACTTTTGGAAGCGGGTGTGCATTTCGGACATCAGACAACGAAATGGAACCCTAAAATGAAGAAATATATCTTCGATTCCCGTAACGGCGTTCATATCATTAATCTTGAACAAACAGTTGAAGCTCTTGAAAGTGCCTATGCTTTTATTCGTGATATGGCGGCAAGCGGTAAATCAATTCTTTTTGTCGGCAAGAAGAAACAGGCTAAAGAAGCAATTCAACAGGAAGCCGTTCGTTGCGGGCAATTTTATATGTGTCAAAGATGGCTTGGCGGAACTTTGACCAATTTTGCCACAATCCGCACAAGAATTGATAAACTCAATAAGCTTAATCAAATGGAAGCAATAGGTGAATTCGACCTTCTTCCGAAGAAAGAGGTAATTAAACTTAAAGCAGAGAGAGATGTTTTGGAGACAAACCTCGGCGGTATTAAAAATATGCGCGAACTTCCGGGAGCGCTCTTTGTCGTCGACCTTAAAGTTGAGCATCTGGCAGTAAAAGAAGCAAGAAGTCTCGGAATACCTATTGTCGGTCTTGTAGATACGAATTGTGACCCGGAAGAAGTCACTTATCCGATACCCGGGAATGACGACGCTATAAGGGCTATTAAACTTATCGCAAGCGTAATTGCGGATGCGGTAATTGAAGCGAAAGAAGGAAAACAGGAAGTTAAAGAAGAAACCGAGGCAGAAATTATTTCCGAAAAATCGGAAGAAACTGAACAGGTTGCCGAATAATTATAAAAATCCGGAGGTAGAATATTATGGCATTTACAGCTAAGGATGTACAGGCGCTGAGAGAAAAAACCGGCGTCGGAATGATGGATTGCAAAAAAGCGCTCGTTGAAACTAACGGGGATATGGAAAAAGCTATTGAATTTCTGAGAGAGAAAGGAATTGCAACGGCAGTTAAGCGTGCAGGTAAAATTGCAAGCGAAGGTATTGTTGAGACTTATGTTCATATGAACGGTAAAATCGGAGTAATGGTTGAAGTTAACTGTGAAACAGATTTCGTTGCAAACAGCGCTAAATTCCATGAACTCGCACACGATATTGCTTTGCAAATTGCAGCAGCTAAACCTTTATATGTAAATAAAGAAGAAGTACCCGCTGCGGAAGTTGAGCATGAAAAGGAAATACTTAAAGCGCAGGCATTGAACGAAGGAAAACCCGCCGCAATAGTTGATAAAATGGTCGAAGGCAGAGTTCAGAAATTTTATAAGGACGTTTGCCTTGTCGAACAGGATTTCGTTAAAGACCCTTCTAAAACAATCGGGCAGTTAGTTACCGAGGCAGTAGGGTCAATCGGTGAAAAAATAAATATAAGAAGATTTGCAAGGTTTGAAATGGGAGAAGGGCTTGAAAAGAAGTCGGAGAATTTTGCAGACGAAATAAGTGCTGAGGTTGCAAAAGCACAAGCAAATGCGGCAAAATAAAATAAGCTGTAAAAAGGAATGTCGTTTTCGACATTCCTTTTTTTTAGACAAACAATATTAAAATACTACATAATTGAAGGAGTTTTAATTATGGCTGTAAAATATAAGAGAGCGTTAATAAAATTAAGCGGAGAAGCGCTTGCGGGAGAAAACGGATTCGGAATTGACGCGGATGCGTTGAATAATGTCATAGAACAAATAAAAAAGGCTGTTTCCTGCGGCATACAAGTGGGAATTGTTGTGGGCGGCGGAAATTTCTGGCGTGGAAGACAAGGCACGGATATGGACAGAACCACAGCGGACCATATGGGAATGCTGGCTACCGTTATAAATGCGCTTGCGTTACAAGACGCCCTTGAAAAAAAGGGAGTACAGACAAGAGTTCAGACCGCCTTGACAATTACAAGAGTTGCCGAACCTTATATTCTCAGAAAAGCAATCAGACACTTTGAAAAAGGCAGAGTTGTAATTTTTGCTTGCGGAACCGGTAATCCTTATTTTTCTACCGATACTGGAGCCGCATTAAGAGCGGCAGAAATACAGGCCGATGTGCTTATGATGGCTAAAAATATCGACGGAATTTATGATAGCGACCCAAGAAAAAACCCGAATGCCAAAAAGTTTGAAGATTTAACCTACATCGATTATATACAGAAAGGACTTACGGCAATGGATACCACCGCCGTAAGCTTATGTATGGATAACGGTATTACTATCGTTGCTTTCGGACTAAAAGAACGTGACAGCATTATGCGGGTACTCGAAGGGGAAAAAATCGGAACTACCATTCACGCTTAATTCGTCAAATATTTTGTTTTCAGCTATTGAAAACACTTTCTTATTATGTTATATTATTACTATTAAAATAGTGAGGTATAGTTTATATGGCTTATGATATAATTGAAGTTGAATTGATTTTTGACGATTTGAAAGACAGAATGAAAAAATCAGTGTCAAATTATGTTTCAGAATTAAATAATATGCGTGCGGGAAGAGCCAATATTCATATTCTTGACGATGTGACGGTTGAGTATTACGGCGTTGATACGCCCCTTAATCAAGTTGCCAATATCACAATTCCGGAAGCACGGATGATAATGATTACGGTTTGGGATAACAGTATAATAAAAAAGGTGGAAAAAGCCTTGATTGATGCAAATCTCGGAATTACGCCTAATAATGACGGAAAAAATATAAGATTGATTTTCCCGGAGCCTACCGAGGAAAGAAGACGTGCACTTGTTAAAGAGGTGAAAACCAAAGGCGAAGCTTGCAAGGTCGCAGTCAGAAATATTCGCAGAGATGCACTAGCCGAACTTAAATCGCTTGAAAAAAATAAAATTATAAGCGAAGATATGGTAAAGAATTATGAATCCGACGTGGAAAAAAATGTTTCGGAAAAAATCAACGAAATAGATAAGATTTCCGCAGAAAAAGAACAGGAAATACTTAAAGTATAATGAAACATCTTGCCGTAATAATGGACGGTAACGGCAGATATGCCGAGCAACGCGGATTGGAACGTAAGCAAGGTCATTTTATGGGTGCGGAAGCATTTGTGACCCTTGTTCGTGACTTTCCGCTTTTGCCGTTGGAAATAATTACGGTTTACGCTTTCAGTACCGAAAACTATAAAAGACCGAAAGATGAAGTTAATAGTATTCTAAAAATTATTGCAACTTTTTTAGAAAATAAGGTATATAAAATTGCACGAGAAAACAACGTTACCGTAAAGTTTATCGGCGATATATATTCGTTGCCTGAATATTTTCATAAAATTATAGTTTCGGCTCCTGTTTTTGATTCCGATAGTAAAATAATAGTGATTGCGTTGAATTACGGCGGACTTGATGAGGTTTGTCGTGCTGTTAATAAAATTCAGGCAAAAAAAATAAATTTTATTACGGAAGAAATAATTAAGGATAATCTTGATACTTGCGGTTTGCCTTTTCCCGACGCTGTTTTGAGATATGGAGGAGAAAAACGATTAAGTAATTTTTTACCGTTGCAAACGATATATTCTGAATTGTTTTTTATTAATAAATTCTGGCCTGAATACGATAAATCTGATATTTTATTTATAATTGAACAGTTTGGAAAGATAAAAAGAAAATTCGGAGGATTAAATGATTAAAAGGACGGTTACCGGAATTGTTATGGCCGGTTTTTTGTTTTTAATAATTTGGCTTACAAGCTTTTCACATTTTGTTTTTGACGGACTGGTTCTTATAGTTGCTTTCATTGCCGCTTACGAAGTTTATTCTGCGGTCAAAAAAGGCGAAATAATTAAAAAAATTGATGATGAATCCTGCCAAGAAATTTCGGAAACGAAAAAATATAATGTCAGTATTATTTCCATTCTCTTATCTGCTGTTACCGTATATCCTTTGTGTTATTTTTTTGATTATAGCGGGCTTTTTTATAGTTTTATAATAGCGGTATTGACGGCTTTCGTTATATTTATCTTTGACGAAAAGAAAACATTTACTGATTTTGCCGTAAATGTTTTTACGATTCTTTATCCTGTGACTTTGCTTGCAATAGTATTCATAATGAATAAGAACTACGGCATGATTCCCGTACTGCTTGCTGTCGGGATAAGCACAGTAAGCGATGCCGCGGCTTATTTTATCGGATCTGCTTTGGGGAAGAAAAAAATATTTCCCAAAATAAGTCCGAAAAAAACTTATGCCGGTTGTATCGGAGGAGTATTAGGCGGAGCATTGGGCGGAATTGTTGTTTACCTGATATTTGAGCTGGCAAAATTTCCTACATATGTTACTTTCACATTTACAGACTTACTTAACGGAGTACAATGGGCGGTAATTCTTTTATACGCGTTTATCGGTGCAATTATGGCAGTTTTTTCTGAAATAGGTGACCTTGCTGCAAGCCGTATTAAAAGACAGATTGGGATTAAGGATTACGGTAAAATTCTAGGGTCTCACGGCGGAATTATGGATAGAATTGACTCAATTCTTTTTTCGGTAGCCGCAATGGGTATTATTATGGAAATAATAGCGGCGTGTGTTAATATATGATTAAACTTGCTATTTTAGGCTCAACCGGTTCTATCGGAAAAACGGCGATAAAAGTTGTTAAAAATCATCCTGAGCTTTTTCAGGTCGTTTTCCTTGCCAATAAAAGCAATAAAAAGGAATTATTCCTTCAAGCCCAAGCCCTTGATGTAAAAAATTTCTTTTGCGGAAGCGGAATATCGGTAAAAAACGGCGTCGAAGAAAAATTCGATGAAAAGTTGCTCTCTTATCCCGAAACATATAAAGAAGCGGATATTGTTTTGAACGGAATAGGCGGGTTAGACGGCTTAAAGCCTACTATTGCGGCACTTTATGCAAAAAAAATACTGGCTACAGCAAATAAGGAAAGCATTGTTTGCGCAGGGAATTATATAAATAAGATTTCCGATAATCTTAACGGTAGTTTGCGTCCGATTGACAGTGAGCACTCAACGATATGGCAATGTTTGGGAGAAAAACATAACGCAAAGAGAATTATTCTGACCGCTTCCGGCGGGGCTTTTCGTGATTTATCGCTTGATGCGCTCAAAAATGCGCAAGCAATCGACGCATTGAAGCACCCGAATTGGATTATGGGTAAAAAAATTACCGTTGATTGCGCAACTTTAATGAATAAAGGATTGGAAATTATTGAAGCAAAAAGATTGTTCGGAATAAACGATGTTGAAGCTGTTATTCACAGGGAAAGTATAATTCATTCTCTTGTTGAAATGGATGACGGAACGATGATTGCGGGTTTATCAAATCCTGATATGGAAATACCTATACAGTATGCATTAACATATCCTATAAGAAAAGAAACGGGTGTAAAAAGGCTGGATTTACTGTCACTAGGCAAATTGACTTTCAGTCAAATCGATGAAAAGAGATTTCCGTGTTTCGGTATATGCAAAAAAGTTTCCGATTACGGAGATTATGCAGGAACCGTACTAAACTCGGCAAATGAAATTGTTGTTGAAAAATATCTTAAAAACGAGCTTGATTTTTACGGAATAAGCGATTGTATAGAAAACGCCTTGCAAAAATTCGGTTTGACGGGTACAATAGATTCAACCGAAGAAGTATTCCGCATACATAGTGATGTAAAGGAATATACTTTGAAGAGTATTGAGGGCCGATAATGCTTATATGCGCAAGTTTTGCTGATGTTATGACTACGATAGGTTACATTTTAGTAGCTTTATTGTGTCTTATGTTTATGGTGGTCGTTCATGAGTTCGGCCATTATATTGCGGGCAAACTTTTAGGGTTTAAGATTAACGAATTCGCTATAGGATTCGGTCCGAGAATTCTTAAAATTACAAATAAGAAAAACGGAGAAATTTTTTCGATTCGTCCGATTCCGCTCGGCGGTTTTTGTCAGTTTGAAGGCGAAGACGACGAACTTGACGCCGAAAATAATCCGGGGGCTTTCAATAACCAAAAACCGTGGAAAAGGCTGATAGTTTTATTTAACGGTGCTTTTTTTAATTTTCTCAGCGCAATTATTTTAATTACATTGGTATTTACTTTTTTCGGACAGATTTTGCCGACCGTCGGAACGATATACGAAGAAAGCTATATCGGACAAAACCAGCTATTAAAAGAAGGCGACGTGATTTTATCGGTTAACGGGAAACAAATAAATATTTTAATGCAAGAAGACTTATCTTCGGCTTTTAATAAAATCGGTGAAGACGGCGGAACATTTACCGTATTAAGAAACGGTGAAACAATTAAAGTGACGGTGAAACGGAGCGAAGTTTTTCAGAGAGATGAGAACGGTGAAATAATTTACAATGACGACGGTACTCCGAAGACTTATAAAGCTTTCGGATTTAACGTATCGTTAAGTTATGTCAAACTGAATTTTTTCAGTGCGCTGGGACGTTCTTTCGGTTACTGCTTTTTTATGGTTTATAAAATTTTGTGGTCAATAGGACAGCTGTTTACCGGTGCTATCAGTTTTACCGAAAGCGCAGGCGGGCCGATAACCATTATTTCTACAATGAGTAATGCAGTTAAAAGCGGTTGGGGAATATTATGTTATATAGTTTGTCTGATAAGCGCTAACCTCGCGGTAATGAATCTTCTGCCGCTTCCTGCTCTTGACGGTGCAAGAATGGTATTTACTGTGATTGAATGGATTCGTAAAAAACCTATAAGCAGAAAAGTGGAGGGAATGATACATTTTGTAGGAATAATTGTTCTTTTCGGAGTTGCTATTCTTGCTGATGTATTTCAATTTTTATCGTGAAAAAAATTATAAACATAGGAAAAGTTAAATTAGGCGCCGGGAATATCGTTATACAGTCAATGACAAACACAATAACAAAAGACATTGAAAGTACGGTTGCACAAGTGAAAGAATTAGCAAAAGCGGGCGCCGAGTTGGTAAGAGTATCGGTACCGGATAAGGAAAGTGCGTTTGCCTTAAAAGAAATTGTAAATTTAACGCCTGTTCCGATAATAGCAGACATTCACTATTCTTCCGAACCTGCTATTATTGCAATTGAAAACGGTGTTTCAAAAATCAGAATAAATCCTTACAATATGAATAAAAAGGAATTAAGCGCAGTTGTAAAAAAATGTGCTGAATTTTCAGTTCCGATTCGGGTAGGTGTAAATAAAGGTTCGGCAAAAGATTTGAAAACGCCGAGAGAATTGGCTGTTTCTGCTTTGGACTGTGCCCATTTAATTGAAGATATGGGTTGGGATAAAATTGTTTTGGCGGTAAAGAGCAGTGATGTAAGGGAAACGGTTGAAGCATATAGAACATTAAATGAAATTACCGATTATCCCTTACATATTGGTTTAACTGAGGCGGGAACCGAAAAGTACGGATTGGTTAAATCGGCTATTGCGATAGGCAGTTTACTTCTTGAAGGGATAGGAGATACTATCAGAGTCAGTTTAACTGCAAATCCGGTAAAAGAGGTTTATGCCGCAAAGCAAATTTTACAAGCGGTCGGATTGGATAAGAATTTTGTAGAAGTAGTAGCCTGTCCGACTTGCGCTCGCACGCAGATAGATGTAGTAGGTTTAGCGGAAAAAATCGAAAAAATCACTGAAAATTATACTATTCCTATAAAAATTGCAGTTATGGGTTGTACAGTGAACGGAATAGGAGAATCCAAAGGTGCTGATTTCGGGGTTGCGGGAGGTAAATACAGGAGCGTTATTTTTAAAAACGGCGAAAAACTTAAAACAGTAAATAATTCCGAAATAGAAAATGCTTTGATTGAGCTTATTGCGGAGAAAATCAATGGATAACGAATTTTGCAGACTGCTTTCCGAAAAATTAAATCCGGAAGAGAGAATTTTTAAGTTTAAATCCGCAGAATTGAACGGACATTATCTCGATGTCGTTTTAATGGTGAGAGCATCGGATTACGATAAATTTCTTGATGAGCGATTAAAAAATAAAATAAAAGCGGTAGCGTCATCCGTAATTCCGAGCGATATTAGCTTGAATATAAGATTTTATAAGACCAGTGCGGATGAAAGTTCGGTAATAAATAAAATCATAGAATATATTTTCAAAGAACACCAATCTGTATATCCCATTTTTGCCGCGGCAAAGTACATATTTGATGCCGAATCTGATTATTGTTCGGTTTCCGTAACTTTGGAAAAATATGTATGCGAATATGTGCGAGGAATAAATCTTTCAAAAGAAATTCAAGAATATCTTGACACAGAATTTATGGAAGAAGTAGAAGTAGCTTTTATTGAAACGCCTAACACAGACGAAAAGGAAGCGCTTCCTGAAAAGTTTTTCGTTTCTTCTACAAGAGTAATAGATACTCAGATTATAAAGTATTATGCAAAAGGCATAATGAATTATCCAAGATATATTTCTGACGTTATTGAAAAGGAGAAAGAAGATAATTCTTTAACTTTATGCGGTTTTATTTCAGACATTAAAAGTCGGAGAATTGTAAAAAAAGATTCGCGCGGAAGAGAAACGGAAAAAGAGCTTTTTACTTTTTTATTAAATGATACTACGGCGAGTGTAAAATGCAAATTTTTTGCCAGACCGAAAAAGGAATTTCTTTGGAGCGACGTTTTCATTGATAACGCAAAACTTATAATGTCGGGAGCGTATAAATACGATAATTTTGAAAACAGATTTTGCTTTATTGCAAATGCCGTTGCGGAAGCCGAAATAAACTTTGCCTCGATTAATAAGAAAAGTAATTTCAATATAGATTACGGAAGATATATGTATGTTTTGCCCGAACCGTTTACAGATGTTGCGCAAGACGATTTTTTTGATGTGGATATGACCGATTTAAAATTGTTCGAAGGAAGCGTATATGTCGTATTCGACCTGGAAACAACAGGACTTAATACCGAGAGTGACGAGATTATAGAAATTGCCGCAATAAAAATAGTTGACGGGCAGTTCACCGAAAAATTTTCAACTTTTGTAAAGCCTGAAAATTCCATACCTAAAAGAATAACCGAAATTACGCATATTGATGACGAAACAGTGGCGGATGCACCTAAATTAAGTGAAGTTATTCCTGATTTTTATCGTTTTGTTAAAGATTGTACTCTTGTCGGACATAATATAAGTACATTTGATATCCCTTTATTGAATGCACAGTCTGCAAAAGTTAAATATGAATTCGATAATAATTTTATCGATACATTGGTTTTGGCAAAAAATAAACTTAAACTCTCCAAATACAAACTAGGGGATGTATGTTCTGCCCTGAATGTAAATCTCGTAGGTGCGCACAGAGCAATAAATGACGTCGCAGCAAATGCGCAGGTTTTCCTTAAATTAATGAAATTAAAAAATAAATGAAAAATAGTGGACAAAAAGATAATAATATGATATGATTAAATAAACTTTATAGATAATTTCTAGAAAGTGGCTGATATCAGCCACTTTCTTGCATAAAGGTGTGTTTTATAAAGGAGAATAAATAAAGTTGAGTAATGAAATCGAAACAATAGCCGAAGAATTATGTAAACCGATTATAGAAAACCTCGGCTATGAACTTGTTGAAACATCTTACAAGAAAAATTACGGAGAGAATAATCTTACTTTTTACATCTATAAGAAAGGCGGGATAACGATAGATGATTGTGAGACGGTTTCAAAGGCGGTTGATTCTGTATTGGATGAAAACGACGTATCCCGAGGTGAGTTTTATTACCTCAATGTTTCTTCGCTCGGACTCGACAGGCCTATAATTTCAGACGACGATTACAGAAGAAGTCTAGGCGAAGACATAGAAGTTATTTTTCTTCCGGAGTATGCGCCTAAAAAGAAAAAAATTCATGGGAAACTCATTTCATACGATGTAGAAAATATTACTATTGAAGAAAAAGGAAAAAGCGTTACTTATGAAAAGCGTTCACTTAGTATGGTAAGACCATATTTAAATTTTAAATAATAAATTTTCCACGATAATTCAAGGAGGAATCGGAAAAAATGTTTAACAGAGAATTTTTCCTGGCATTGGACCAATTGGAAAAAGAGAGAAAACTTAATAAAGAGATGCTCATTTCTTCTATTGAAGCAGGCTTGGCTTCGGCGTATAAAAAGGAAATGGGAGAAAGCCGTGCGGTATCGGCAAAACTGAATGAAGAGACCGGGAAAGTACAGTTTTTTGCATATCAAGTAGTCGTGGACGGAGAACCAACCGAGGATAACCAGTTATCGCTTGAAGAAGCCCAGGACATAAAAAAAGATGCAAAAGTCGGCGATATTATCGGAGAGGATATTACACCGGTTCAACTCAGCAGAATCGCCGCCCAAACAGCAAAGCAAGTGATTATGCAGAGGATAAATGAAGCTGTGAGAAAGCAAATAGCAGACGAAATGAACGATAAAGCCGGAGAATTGGTTACTGCAATAGTACGCAGAATAGAAAATAATACTGTATATGTGGAAATTACTAATTCGCAAATGGAAGGGATAATGTCATTAAGCGACCAGGTTTACGGTGAGAAGTACAATGTCGGGGATATAATAAAAGTTTATGTAAAAAAACTTCGCGAAACGGTACGTGGCGGGACGCAGGTAATTGTAAGCAGAAGTTGCGCAGGATTCGTCAAAAAATTATTTGAATTGGAAGTTCCGGAACTTCGTATCGGTCTTGTAAAAGTGAAGAATATTGTGAGAGAGGCCGGGAACAGAACAAAAATGGCAGTTTATTCCGATGACCCGAATATTGATGCGCTTTCATGTTGTATCGGAATGAAAGGGGAAAGAGTAAATAATATCGTAAGAGAATTAAACGGTGAAAAAATCGATATAATCTTGTATACTTCTAATTTGGAAGAGTACATTATAAGATGTCTTAATCCGTTAAAGAGCGTTATAAGCCTAAAAATCGACGAAGACGCAAAAAGGGCACAAGTTGTTGTCGCCGACGACAAATTATCCCTTGCTATCGGAAGAGGCGGTATGAATGCAAAACTTGCGGCAAGACTTACGGGGGTCAAACTCGATATAAAATCTTTCAGTTCGGTTACGGAGAATTCAAACGAAGGAAATGAAAACTGAAAAAATTAAATCAACGCCGCTGAGAATGTGCGTTGTATGTAAAGAAATGGTGCCTAAAAAGAATTTGTTGCGTATAGTTGTTGATAAAAACGGGGAGGTTTTTATCGATTATACAGGTAAAGCAAATGGCAGAGGCGCATATGTTTGCAATAATCCGGATTGTGTTACAAGCTGCATTAAGAAAAAAATTCTGAATAAAGTTTTCAAAAAGGAATTGTCAGAAGAATTATACAATTCTATTTCGGAGGCTTATGAAAAAAAATGCACTTAACAGTTATATAGGCTTTGCCATAAAATCCAGGCATATATTAATCGGATTGGAAAATATTGTCTCAAATAAAAAAAGTTTTGTCATTCTTTTTGATAAAAGTCTCGGCAAAAACAGTATGGAAAAACTTAATACCTATATGAGTAGAACATCGGTAAAAGGTTATTGCGTAAACGTGGAAGAATATTATCCGTCAAGAAATTGTAAAGTATTGGGAATAACGGATAGAAATCTTGCGTCAGCAATTATTAATGTAATGAAGGAGAGTGACATAAATGAGTGAAAATAAACCTACGGCAAAAAGTTATGATATGGTCAATATAGGAAAAACAATTGCCGATAAGGAAGAATCGGTCAAAACTCTTATTGAAAAAATGAAAACGAGCATCGGGGCTATCGAGTCACTTCGTGCAGATTTTAATATGCATAAAAAAATATTTTTGGATAAACTTGAAGAAGAGAAAGCAATTAAAAAAGCGGAAGAGGCGGCATTGGCGAAGATGCAGAAATCAAGCGACGAGCTTGAGGATAACGTATTGACATCGACAGAGGATGTTAAGCCTTCGGGTTATGAGGAAAAGATAGAACAAAATGCGGAAGAAGAAAAGCCCGGATTGGAAGAAATACCCAGTTTTACCGTTGAAGATTTTATTGGAGCGCCTAAAGCTAAAAAGAACAATTATACAATAGTTAAAACGTACGAAAAGCCTCAACCGACAAATAAGCCGGAAGATAATTTTTCAAAGAAAAAAACATCTATACAAAACGATAAGAATTTCAAAAAGCGTAATTTTGAAGAGAAAAAACCGCTTAATAAAAAGGAAAGAATTAAAAAAGGTTATGAACAAAATTATTCAAGTGTAGAGTATGATGAACTCAGCGGCGAAATAATGAAGGTAAGAGTTCGTAAATCAGGAGATAAAGATAAGAAAAAACAAAATAAAACGCCTGCCCAAATGGTTATAACCCACGCAGTAATAAATTCAGAAAATTTAACGATAAAACAGTTAAGCGAAAAAATCGGAAAATCTGCGCCTGAAATAATAAAAAAACTATTCCTTGAACTCGGAATTACAAATAAAACAATTAACGATAATATCGATTTTGATACCGCGGAGTTGATTGCGGCAACATTTAATATAACTTTGGAACTGAAAGTTGAGCAAACAAGTGAAGAAAAATTAATATCGTTTCACAACGACGAAACGGCCGATGACCCATCAATGCTTAAAGAACGTCCTCCGATTGTCACGATTATGGGGCATGTCGACCATGGTAAAACTTCAATCCTGGACTATATAAGAAAAGCAAATGTGGCACAAGGAGAAGCCGGAGGTATAACTCAACATATAGGCGCTTATACGATAAATGTTCCTTATGAAGGTCAAAATAAATCTATAACTTTTTTGGATACTCCTGGACATGAAGCGTTTACTGCAATGAGAGCGCGCGGGGCAAATATAACAGATATTGTTGTAATAGTGGTTGCTGCCGATGACGGTATTATGCCGCAAACAATTGAGGCTATAAATCACGCAAAAGCAGCGAAGGTTCCGATAATAGTTGCCATAAACAAAATGGATAAAGTCGGTGCAAATCCTGACAGAGTACTTCAACAATTAGCAGATAACGGGCTTGTTTCCGAGGAATGGATGGGAGATACACCAACCGTAAGAGTAAGCGCAAAAACAGGTATGAATATAGACGCTTTGCTTGAAAATATCCTTGCAACAGCAGAGATAAGCGAATTAAAAGCAAATCCTGACAGAAGCGCAAAAGGAACAATAATTGAAGCTAGACTTGATAAAGGTAAAGGACCTGTCGCTACTGTCCTTGTGCAGAACGGAACATTAAGAGTAGGAGATTTTATGGTTGCAGGTACGGCAACGGGAAGAGTGAGAGCAATGTTCGATGACAAAGGCAAGCAGGTTAAGGCGGCAACTCCGAGTACTCCTGTCGCCATTTTAGGATTACAAGAAGTTCCCAATGCCGGCGACCAGATGATGGTTGTTAAAGACGAAAAACTTTCAAGAGAGGTCGCTGAAGAAAGAAAAACAAGAGAAAAAATCGAAAGACAGCAAATTAAAAAAGCGTCTCTTGAAGATGTCTTTTCGAGAATTGAAGAAGGCAAATTAAAGGACCTTAATATTATTTTAAAAGCAGATGTTCAGGGAAGTGTAGAAGCCGTTAAACAGTCTTTGGTGAAATTAAGCAACGAAGAAGTAAAGGTACACGTCGTTCACAGCGGAGTCGGAGCAATAAACGATTCTGATGTCGGGCTTGCTTTTACTGCCGATGCAATAATTATCGGTTTTAACGTACGACCAGACCAAAATGCAAGAGTGTCGGCGGAAAAAAGCGGCGTAGATATAAGGCTTTACAGAGTTATATACGATGCTATAAACGATGTAGAGAAAGCTATAAAAGGTATGCTGGCGCCTACTTATTCGGAAGTATATCTCGGAAGAGCAGAAGTCAGACAAATTTATAAAATTTCCAGTGTCGGAACTATTGCGGGCTGTATGGTTAAAGACGGTAAAATCACGAGAAACGCAAAAGTCCGTCTTATCAGAAACGGAGCAGTGGTAACAGAGACAGCAGTTGCATCGTTAAGAAGGATGAAAGATGACGTAAAAGAAGTTGTTTCAGGGTATGATTGCGGTATAGGATTGGAAAAATATAACGATATACATGTAGACGATATTATCGAAGCATTTATAATGGAGGAGGAAGCCAGATAATGCCCAAAATGGAGCGTGTTGATGACGAACTTCGTAAAATTATTAATGAAATAATTGCGCATGAAATGAAAGACCCGCGTTTAGAAACTTTAATAAACGTTACAGATGTCGAAACTTCAAAAGACTTAAAAACTTCAAAAGTTTTTGTAAGTATAATGGATAATGATAAAGTCAATGATGCGATTAAAGCTTTAAACAGCGCTTCATCCTTTATAAGAGGGCAATTATTTGAACGTATAAAAATAAGGTTAGTTCCGCATCTTGTTTTTGTTGAAGATAACTCTTTTGAACGGGGATTTAAAATAGAAAGCATTATCAGAAAGATGCGTGAAAGCGGAGAATTAAACGAGGAAAAGGATAATAATGAATAAATATGGTGAAATCATAAATATTCTGAAAAAAGCAACAAATATTGCAATATTTATGCATATCAACCCTGATTGCGATTGTATAGGCTCGGCAATTGCTTTAAGTGCTTTTCTGCAAAATGACGGGAAAAATTCATGCTTCTTTTCGCCTGACCTTAAAACAATCGGAATGATTTCCGATAAATATTCTTTTTTACCGTATTTTAGTAAATTTAATTGCGAATCAAATTTTGATTACGATTTAGCAGTTGCTGTCGATACCGGTGATGTCGGCAGATTGGGCGAAACTGCTTTTAAAAAATTTTCTAAAATAAAAAAGAATATAGTTATAGACCATCACGAAATTCATGAAGATTTTTCCAAAAATACTTTAAGAGAATCCGATTCGGCAAGTACAACACAAATACTTTATAAGATATTTAAAGAATATAATTCTGCTCTTATTGATAAAAATATAGCAACATTGCTTTATGCCGGAATGGTTACCGATTCAGGTGGCTTTACATTTGAAAATTGTTCCTCTGAAACATATTCTATTGCCTCGGAGCTTGTTTCATACGGAATAAATCACAGTGAAATATGCGAAAGACTGTTAAAAAGAGTATCAAAAGAGGTTTTTAGGCTCAGAAACTCTGTATTAAGTAAAACAAAATTTTATGAAAACGGAAAGATAGGTATTATTGTATTCAGAACAGAAGATTTCGAATCGACCGGAACATGTGAAGCTGATACCGACGGTATAGTAAATTATGTAAGAGATGTCGAGGGAGTCGATTTGGCAGTTTCTATTGCGGAAATCGGTGATAAAAAATTTAAAGTAAGTTTCAGAACGGCGAATGAGATTAATGCTGCGGCATGCGCGAAATGCTTCGGCGGCGGTGGACATATCAGAGCAGCTGGGTGCAGAGTTTACGGATATTTTGAAGACGTATATCGGAAAATTTTAGATGTATGTGTGGAAATGTTAAAATATGATTAACGGATTTATTAATCTGAATAAGCCGTCAGGGATATCCTCTAATAAGGCATTGGGGATTCTTAAACATTCACTCAGGGAACTTAATATTTCGGAAAAAGTTGGTCATATGGGAACATTAGACCCGCTTGCATCGGGGGTATTGCCTGTTGCTTTAGGACGTGCTACAAGATTGTTTAATTATTCTCTGGATAAGATTAAGGTGTATGAGGCTGAATTTATTTTCGGTGCAATTTCAGCAAGCCTGGACACGGACACGGAAGTAACTTATTTACCTTTTTCTTTTCCGGAAACTGAATTGATTAGAGAAATGCTCTCGAAACTTACGGGAGAAATTTTGCAGGAACCGCCGCAATACAGCGCTAAATCTGTCGGAGGAATTCGTGCTTATAAAATCGCTCGCAGCGGCGAAACCGTTTCCCTTAATCCTAAAAAAGTAATTATTTATGAAATTAAACTTTTAAATGTCAATAGAAATGAAAATAAAATCAGTCTTGAAATTAAATGCGGCGGAGGCACGTACATAAGGGCATTAGGGAGAGATTTAGCTAAATTTCTTAACACTTCTGCCGTGATGTGTAAACTTATAAGAAAACAGAGCGGGATTTTTTCTTTAAACGATTCATTATCTTTGAATGATATAGAAAAATTTCCTGATATCATATTAAAAAATTTTATTCCCATTGAAAAATTTGTATGTGAATTTCAAAGGCTGAATATTTCCGATTTGCAAAAAAAATGCCTTCTAAACGGGGTAAAATTAAAAACAGATTACAATTTTAATAATTTTGTGAGCTTATTTTGTGAAGGCGAATTAATCGGAATAGGAGAATGCGACGGAAATAAATTTTTGAAGGTTAAGACGTGGTTGATATGAATAAAATTTTTGCTCTAGGTTATTTTGATTCAATACATATAGGACACAGAGCACTTCTTCGTGAAGGAATGAGAATCGCACAACAAAATAATGCAAAGTTATACGTTGTAACTTTTAACGATAATTTTTTAAGTGTGCTCGGACGACGTGAAGAGGAAATATTTTTATTAGAGGAAAGAAAAAAAATATTGAATACAATCGGAATAAATGACTTAATCGTCTTACCTACCGATAAAGATTTTTTATCCAAAGGCAAAGACGATTTCCTTATTTATTTAATTAGTCAAACGCCAAGTTTTTTTATATGCGGAACAGACTATCGTTTCGGGAAAAATGCTGAAGGAACGATACAGGATTTAGTTTATTTTTCAGAACAAAATAATATCGAAGTATATATAGAGAATCTTTTAGAAATTAACGGAAATAAAGTCTCGTCCAGTGAAATAAGGGATTTATTGAAAAACGGAAAAACCGATAAGGCAGAAAATTTATTAGGTCAAAAATTTTTTTATAGCGGAAAGGTAAAACACGGAAGAACAGACGGGCATAAAATCGGATTTCCCACATTGAATATCGATATTCCGAGTGAAAAAATCAAAATTAAAAGCGGAGTATACGTAACTGAAACAACAGTTGAAAATGAAAAATATCTATCGGTGACAAACGTAGGAGCACATCCGACTTTTAATGACAATACGTTTAATGTCGAAACACATATTATCGGAAATCCCGGCATTATATACGGAACAGATATAAAGGTGGAATTTTATAGCTACATAAGAGGGATAAAACATTTTATTTCAAAAGAAGATTTGGCAAAACAAATAAAAAAAGATATAATTTATGCGAAAGAGGTAACTAAGTGATTAAATTCGGTGTGGCAGGAAACAGTTTAAGCTTTTATGCGGAAGGGAATAAACATACATATGAGGCAGCCAAGTGGTGTGCAGAAAAAGGGATAGATGTATTTGAATATTCTTTCGGAAAGGGCGTAAGAATGACGGAAAGCACCGCTCGGCAAATAGGAAATTTTTTTCGATTGTATAATGTTGACTTATCTGTTCACGCCCCTTATTACATAAATTTTGCCAATCCCGAAAGTAATAAAATTAATTCAAGCATAAACTATGTTTTCCAATCATTAACAAAATTAAAAGAGTTTAACTGGGGTGAAAGAGTAATACTTCATCCCGCAACGCAAGGTAAATTAATGAGAAATGAAGCAGTAGAACTCACTTACAAAAACTTATCGCTACTTGCGGAAAATGTAGTTCAGCAAGGATTTTCCGATAAAAAAATATGTCTTGAAACGATGGGGAAACTCGCACAAATCGGAACAGTTGAAGAAATAATAAATTTTTGTAAAATAGCTCCGTTTTATTTTCCCTGCATAGATTTCGGACATATAAATGCAAGGACAATGGGCGGATTGAAAAGTTCAGACGATTATCGCAGAATAATAGATTTTATGTTGGACAATCTTCCATTCGAAAAAGTAAACAGAATGCACATACATTTCAGTAAGATAATGTACGGTTCGGCAGGAGAAATAAAGCATCTTACTTTTTCGGATAATATTTTCGGACCTGAATTTTTCCCTTTGGCATTAGTAATAAAAGAATATAACCTTGAACCGGTTATTATTTGTGAATCTGACGGAACACAGGCAGAAGATGCTATTTTTATGAAAGAATTATTTTACGGTAACACCAAATAAAAGTAAGCATATAATAATATATGCGAAATATAACCAAGAAAAAAATCGCTGTTTGTTTAATTATATTGCTTCTGTTAAGTGCTATTATATATCTTATTTTTGCAGGTGCAAATATTATAGGCGAAATATGTTCTACGGAAGTCAACGCAATTATAAATAACCTTATTAACGAATCAAATGATATTGTAATGCGACTTGACGTTTTTTATTCGGATTACTTTACATTGATGTATGATAAAAATGATAATCTGTCAGCAATAATGGCAAATACCGGTTTAATAAATCAGATAACTTTAATTTGGAATACTGAAATACAAAATCGCCTGAACAGTATAAGAATGTTAAATATAAAACTTTCGGCAGGAGCAATCACCGGAAGCGCTTTACTTTCTCAATATGGTCGTGAATTAGAAATAAACGCACGTGTAGTCTCTAATTGTGCAATCACATATAAATCCGAACTTATTCATTCCGGAATCAATCAGACTCTTCACAGATTAATTTTATATACAGAAGTTATTGCAGATGTCACTGTGCCTTTAACTGCTCAAAATGTAAAAGTTACACAAGAAATTATTCTTGCGGAAACATTGTTGCCCGGCGCGGTTCCGGATTCATACCTGATAGGAGAAAGCAGCACAGATTATCTGGATTTACTTCCATAAAATATAAAGTATAAAAAATGTTTTTTTAGGTAAAAATAAGTTTACATTTAAAAAAAAATATGATATTATTTTTTAGTCAATAAATCATACCTTTGGCAAAGATATTATCTTCTCCCTAAATTAAGATATTTTCTTTGCTTTTGGCAAATCAATATTCGTTTAGGAGGAGTAAAAAATGGATACATTGACAAAATCGGAAATAATAAAGAAATTTGCACGCTCGGAAGGAGATACGGGTTCTCCTGAAGTTCAGGTAGCATTGCTTACTCAAAGAATAGAGCATCTGAACGCTCATCTGTCCGAGCATCCTAAGGACCATCATTCACGTCGCGGACTGTTAAAAATGATTGGTAAAAGAAGAAATCTTTTAGGATATCTCAAAGACAAAGATATAGAGCGTTACAGAGCCTTGATTGCAGCATTGAATTTGAGAAAATAACTTGCGGCGGGGTTGCTTTTGCAATCCCGTATTACTTTTTTAAGGATTTATCAAAATTTATATATATGTAATCCGTCGGGTGACGGATAAGGAGGATTTCAGATGAAGGAGAGCAGAATTTTTGCTACCAATATCGGCGGACGCGAAGTTACCGTTGAAATAGGCGGATATTGTTCGCACAGTAACGGGGAGTGCCTTATAAGATGTGGGGATACTGTTGTTTTAACTAATGTTACGATGGCAAAAGCGCCAAGGGACGGAATAGATTTCTTTCCTCTAGGAGTAGATTTTGAAGAAAAAATGTATGCCGTCGGCAAAATACCCGGAGGGTTCAAAAAAAGAGAAGGGCGTCCGAGCGATAAAGCTATTTTGACGTCAAGACTTATAGACCGTCCTATTCGTCCGCTTTTTCCGAAAGGACTTTTTAATGACGTGGCTGTCGTCGCAACAGCGCTAAGCGTCGATACCAATATTCCTCCGGAAGTGTTCGGTATGCTTGGGAGCAGTATTGCTCTAAGTGTTTCCGATATTCCTTGGAACGGACCTACGGGCAGTGTAGTGGTAGGAATGGTTGACGGAAAATATGTTATTAATCCGGATAACGAGCAGAGGGAAAAAAGTAAATTGCATTTATCTCTCAGCGGAACAAAGGACGCTGTTATGATGGTTGAAGCAGGAGCTCAGGAAATTTCAGAAGAAGAAATGCTCGGAGCTATTCTTTTCGGACATGAAGAAATCAAGAAAATAGTTGCTTGGATTGAAGAAATCGTCAAAGAAGTAGGAAAACCTAAACTCGATATAAATCTTCGCCATGTTCCGGAAGAATTAGAGGCTGCGGTTAAGGCGTATTCGGAAGAAAAAATAGCTTCTATTTTTTCAACTTTTGACAGAGCGGAAAGAGAAAAGAATGAAGAAATAATATCAAATGAGATAATGGAACATTTTTCTTCTGTTTATCCGGATGAAATGGGATATGTCGCAGACGTTATATATGCTATGAAAAAAGCATATGTTCGTAAAAGAATAAGTGAAGAAGGAGTAAGACCTGACGGAAGAGGTTTAAAAGATATTCGTCCTATATGGTGCGAAGCGGGAATTTTACCGCGCGTACACGGTTCCGGTGTTTTTACAAGAGGACAAACTCAGGTTTTGACTACTCTTACCCTCGGAACCATTACCGAGGTACAGAAATTGGAAGGATTGGATGACGATATATTCAAAAGATATATGCATCATTATAATATGCCTCCTTATTCAACGGGAGAAGCTAAACCTTTAAAATCACCGGGAAGAAGAGAAATAGGACACGGTGCGCTTGCGGAAAGAGCTCTAGAACCTGTATTGCCCAGTGAAGAGTGTTTTCCTTATGCGATAAGAACTGTAAGTGAAGTTATTTCAAGCAACGGTTCGACTTCTCAAGCAAGTGTATGCGGTTCTACGCTTGCTTTGATGGATGCGGGCGTACCGATTAAAGCTCCGGTTGCAGGTATTGCAATGGGTCTTATAAAGGATGAGGAACATCAAAGAATATCTATAATGAGCGATATTCAGGGATTGGAAGATTTTTATGGAGATATGGACTTTAAAGTTGCCGGGACAAGCGAAGGTATTACTGCTATACAAATGGATATTAAAATCAAAGGTATAGATGAGCAGATTCTTCGCACAGCGCTTGCACAGGCAAGAGAAGGAAGATTGTTTATTTTGAAAAAAATAACCGAAGTTCTTCCTGAACCCAGAAAAGAACTGAGTAAATGGGCACCTAAAATTATAAGCTTTAATATAGACCCAGACAAAATCAGAGAAGTAATAGGGAGCGGCGGCAAAGTTATTAACAAAATTATTGAAGAAACGGGTGTTAAAATTGATATTGACGACAGCGGAAAAGTATTTATTGCAAGCGTAGATTCTGAAATGAGCGATAAAGCTAAGCGTATTGTAATGGCAATAGCCAAAGACCCGGAAGTCGGAGATGAAATAATAGGGCCTGTTGTCAGGATTATGACTTTCGGCGCTTTTGTTGAAATTGCTCCGAATAAAAACGGTATGATTCATATTTCAAAACTTTCAAAAGAAAAGGTTGAAAAAGTTGAAGACGTTGTAAATATCGGAGATATGGTTAAAGCGAAAGTAATAAAAATAAGCGATAAAGGGATTGACCTTAAACTTATTAAAAAACTTTAATTTTAATACAGATAAATAAAGGAGAAAAGGCGGAAACTTATTCAAGTTCCCGCCTTAATTAAAATCATGAAATATAAAGCAATAATATTTGATTGTGACGGAACGTTGCTAAATACAATAAAAGATTTAACTAATGCCGTGAACTATGCGCTAGAAAAAACGGGATTTCAACCGCAGACCGAAAGTGATACGCTGAAAATGGTAGGTAACGGGATAAAAGCTTTGGTTGAGAGAGCTTTACCTGAAAGCGGAAAATATCTAATGGAAAAAGCTCTCGATTATTTCAAGCAATACTACGGTCAGCATTTTGCAGATTATACCTCACCGTATAACGGAATTTTAGATTTGCTTGACAGATTGAAAGAATCAGGATATAAAACTGCATTAGTATCAAATAAAAACAGAATATTTCTAGAAAAACTGTTTAATAAATATTTTATAAATAAAATAGATTTCTATCTTGGAGAAAGTGAAAATCTTATGCCCAAGCCCGCACCGGATATGGTTGAGTATGCTCTAAAAAAACTCATCGTAGATAAAAAAGATGCCGTTTACGTAGGTGACTCCAAGGTAGATATAAAAACAGCGGAAAATTCGGGTATAGACGGTATATTCGTTACATGGGGATTTTCAGAAAAACAACAGCTAATTGATTGCGGAGCGAAGGAAATCATCGACGCTCCGCAGGAGTTGTTGGATTTGGTTTAGCCACCCATTTTAGTACTTTTGGTAACCATTTTTGCGATATGTTTATTTTTCTGAATGGCTGTAACCGTTCCGACAACGCCGAGTGCCATACCTATTATCAATCCTTTTTTCATAAATGAAACCTCCGCTTATAGTATGTGGTATAAGCGGAGGTTTATTTTGGTAATGTTTGGTTTTATTTCACTTTTTCAAGAGAATCCATTGTAAAGTTAACCGAGTTTAAATCTACTTTCTCAAAAATTATATTATTTGCACCGCAGCTTATTGCTTTTTCTACCGCTTTAGGTGTACGCACGGTCCAAACCAAAAGAGCTTTATCTTTTTTCTTGACATAATTTTTTATCATTCCGACATCAGGTAAATTAAAAGATATAAAGTCGGGATTCATTTTTTTCATATGGAGATAAACGTCAATCGCAAGTACGCCTAATGAAAGCAAACCGCGCTTAAATTCAGGAGCATTTTTTGCAAACCATTGAATTGTATATGGATTAAACGCCTGAACTGCTATCCAGCTCTCTTTTCCTTTTATAAGTTTTAAAACCTCTTCTTCAAGTTTATAATTTCCTAAACCAGCAAATTTTAATTCAAGCAGAATTCCGACCTGTCCGTTAACTAATTCCAACATTTCGCTGAAAAGCGGAATGTGTTCGCCGCAGGGAAGAAGATAATTTTCACCTTTAATATCATCATATGTAAGGTCTTCGATTTTAACGTTTTTTCCGCAGACTCTTTTTAAAGAATTATCGTGGAAAACAACGACTTCTCCGCTTTTAAGAAGATGCACGTCTGTTTCAATATTATAGCCGTGCTCAATTGCATTGCGGAACGAGCCCATAGAATTTTCCGTAAATTCTTTGTTGTGAAGACCTCTGTGTGCGATAGGTTTTTCAAATAACCACATTTTTACCTCCAAATTTAATATCCTAAGTTTTGATTTATCAGCACGATATAGACCGAAGAACCGGTTGTCGGATGATGTTGAATTAAAGTAGCTTTACATATAGTATCGGGGCTGTTACAATACGAACATACACCGGTTACCGCGCATGGTGTTTTTTTGTTTAATCTGCGGCAGTTAGGAGGAGACGCAACGTTACGTGTGCGGTCTATACCGGCTTGTATATCATTGACTATCTTATTAACTCCGCAAACTATTATTACGTTCTTCGGCCCGTTAAGCATTGCGGCAACCCGATTTGCTCTGCCGTCAATGTTTACTAAATCGCCTGTCATACATAATGCGTTTGTGCTTGCTATATACCAATCTGCATTATGCATAAGCGAGTACAATTCTTCCTGTGGGATTTCGGGGCAGATATCCCTATGAAGCAATTTGTAATTTTGCGAATCGATTAGAGCATCAAGCAATCCGCTTTCTTTTACGGTGACGCTTCCGCCGAACCCTATGCTTTTATTTTTAGGAATCAATGACAAAATATATTGTATTGCTTCTGCCGATGTATTAAAATAGGAAAAATTATATCCACGCTTAATAAAGTTAGACTTTAAAATATCAAATTTTGCATCCATAATGTTTATATTATACATTATATTATAAAAAAAATAAATACCCTAATTGAAATTTTATTGCTAATTTTTATTTTTTTTTATATAATTAGTCATAACAATCATAAAATCGGAGTTATCGGATTAAATGGATGACAGACAGAAATTTATAAGAAATTTTTGCATAGTGGCGCATATCGACCATGGCAAAAGCACTTTAGCTGACAGAATAATGGAAAAAACAGGTCAAGTAAGTGAACGTGAAATGAAAAATCAGCTTCTGGACAGTATGGATATAGAAAGGGAAAGAGGCATTACAATAAAACTTACACCTGTAAGAATGTTTTATAAATATAAAGGCGACGAATATACATTGAATTTAATTGATACCCCGGGGCACGTTGACTTTACATACGAAGTAAGTCGTTCTCTTGCTGCTTGTGAAGGTGCAATTTTAATTGTCGATGCGACGCAAGGAATAGAAGCGCAAACTTTGACTAATGTGTATTTAGCGCTCGACAATGATTTGGAAATAATTCCCGTTATAAATAAAATAGATTTGCCGTCGGCCAATCCGGACGAAGTAAAAAAAGAAATAGAAGATGTAATAGGTTTGGATGCATCCGATGCACCGCTAATAAGTGCAAAAGAGGGTATAAATATTGAACAGGTAATTGAACAGATAATAGAAAAATTACCTTCACCGAAAGGAGATGAAAATGCACCGCTTAAAGCTTTGATTTTTGATTCAATGTATGACAATTATAAAGGTGCAATTTGCAATGTAAGAATTAAAGAAGGGAAAGTGTCCTCAGGTGACAGAATTAAATTTATGAGCAACGGTAAAGAATTTGACGTAACCGAAACAGGTATTTTTTCTCCGTCAATGGTTCCGGTAAAAGAACTTAAAGCAGGTGATGTCGGATATATTTGTGCAAGTATAAAAAATGTAAAAGACACCTCGGTAGGAGATACGATTACCGATGCGAGAAATCCTGCAAAAGAACCGCTTAAAGGGTATAAAAAAGTCAATCCAATGGTTTTTGCAGGCATATACCCTGCCGACGGAAGTAAATATAACGATGTGCGAGATGCACTTGAAAAACTAAATCTTAACGATGCATCTTTGATTTTTGAGCCTGAAACTTCAACTGCCTTGGGTTTCGGGTTCAGATGCGGATTTCTCGGATTATTGCATATGGAGATAATCGAAGAACGTTTGGAAAGAGAATTTGACCTTGACTTGATTACAACTGCTCCGAGCGTTTCGTATATCGTCAAAAAAACAAACGGAGAATGTATAACGGTTGACAATCCGTCACATCTGCCTCCGGTTACAGAAATAGAGACTATTGAGGAACCCATTGTAAAAGCGTTTATTTACACTCCGCCTGAATACGTGGGGTCGATAATGGAATTGTGCCAGGATAAACGGGGAGTTTTTGTTAATTTAACATACATTGATACAGGCAGAGTGAAAATAGAATATAAAATGCCTTTAAGCGAAATCGTATATGATTTTTTCGATAATCTGAAATCCAGGACACGCGGATATGCGAGTTTGGATTATGAACTTGACGGATACTCAGCCGATGACCTTGTTAAATTGGATTTCCTTCTTAACGGCGAAGTTTGCGATGCGTTAAGTTTGATTGTCCATAGAGAAAAGGCCTACGCAAGAGGAAGGATGATTGCCGAAAAATTAAAAGATGTTATTCCTCGTCAAATGTTTGAAATTCCCATACAGGCAGCGATAGGAAATAAAATAATTGCAAGAGAAACTGTCAAAGCACTCAGAAAAGACGTACTTGCAAAATGTTACGGAGGCGATATAACAAGGAAGAAAAAACTTCTTGAAAAGCAAAAAGAAGGAAAAAAACGTATGAGACAAATAGGTAGCGTTCAGATTCCAAGCGAAGCTTTTATGTCCATACTTCAATTCGATAACGATAACAAATGATTGAGTGCGGACTTTATATTCATATACCTTTTTGTGAAAAAAGATGTGCCTATTGCAGCTTTTTTTCTAGCATTATCGATGAAACAGTAAAAAATAAGTATATAGAAGAAATATTAAATGAAATTACTCTTTTAGGTAAAAAAAATAAAAACTTAAAAATTAAAACAATATATATCGGAGGGGGAACTCCGTCTTTACTTACATTATACGATATGGAACTTATTTTTGACAAAATAAATTCTTTTTTTATATTGGATAATCCGGAGATAACGATAGAAATAAATCCTAATTCTTCAATTGATATAGAAAAATATCCGTCATTCGGAATCAACCGTATCAGCATAGGAATACAAACGCTAAATGATGTTTTTTTGAAAAAACTCGGAAGATTACATAGTGCCGAACTGGGATTAGCTACATTGGAGAAAGCAGCAAAATATTTTAATAATGTAAGCGTAGATTTAATTATCGGAATAGATAAATCTCAAAGCCCCGAAAAAGACGCAGAAAGAATAGTTCCTTATATTCAACATCTTTCAGCTTATATGCTTACCGTTGAAGATGGGACAAAATTACAAAAAGATATTGCTGAAAGAAAAATTTTTGTTGCAGATGACGATGAAACGATAAACCAATATGAAGCTTTACTGAACAAGCTGGCAAAATACGGTATTAACCGATATGAAACAAGTAATTTTTGTAAGGAAGGTTTTGAAAGTAAACATAACTCTTCCTATTGGAATTTGACACCATATCTGGGTATCGGTGCAGGGGCTCATTCGTATTTTAACGGCGAACGATATTTTAACGTGGCAAATTTAGAAAAATATATTAACGGAAATCATTCAGGAAACGATTTACAAATTTCGGAAAGAAAAAAAAGCATTTTTGAAGACAAATTTGAGTATGTTATGCTCAGATTGAGAACGGTTAAAGGAATAAATTATAAATATTATAAAGAAAAATTCGGCACTGAATTCTTATCAGATTATAATATCGGAATTAAAAAAGCGGAAGAATACTTGTTATTTTCAGAAAATAATGTAAGTATTCTTCCGAAATATTTTTTGGTACAGAATGAAATTATCCGTTCTGTTTTGAATTTATAATTGTAACATAAAAATTATTTTCAGGATTATAATCAATTTTTATTGTATCACCTTGTTTAAGGTTTTCGGAAAGTATAGTTTTGGCTATAACCGTTTCGATTTTCGCCTGTGTAAATCTTTTAATCGGTCTTGCACCGAATTGAGGATTATAACTTAATTTCACTAATGCTTTTTTAGCCTCATCTGTGACTGACAATTTCAAATGCTTTTCTTCAAGCCGTTTATCAAGTTTAGATAAAATAAGTTCTACTATTTTTATCATATTTTCCATTGTTAAAGGCTTGAACATAATAATTTCGTCAAGTCTGTTAAGGAATTCGGGTCTGAAACTTCTTTTCAGTAATGCTTCCGTTTGTTTACGCGCGTTTTCCGTAATATTACCGGCGGAATCTATACCGTCAAGCAAATATTCTGAACCGAGATTACTTGTCATGATAATTATGCAGTTTTTGAAGTTTACCGTTCTTCCTTGTGAATCCGTAATTCTTCCGTCGTCTAACACTTGAAGGAGAATATTGAATACATCGGGATGCGCTTTTTCAATTTCATCGAAAAGTACAACTGAATAAGGGTGTCTTCTTACGGCTTCTGTCAGTTGTCCGCCTTCATCGTATCCCACATATCCCGGAGGAGCACCTATCAGTCTTGAAACGCTGAATTTTTCCATATATTCGCTCATATCGATTCTTACGATATTGTGTTCATCGTCAAAAAGACATTCGGCAAGCGCTTTTGCAAGCTCTGTTTTTCCCACGCCGGTCGGACCAAGAAACAAGAAACTGCCGATAGGGCGGTTGATATCGGAAATGCCTGCACGAGAACGCATTATTGCGTCGCTAATTAAATTTACGGCTTCATCCTGTCCGACAACACGTTTGTGCAGTAGAGTTGGAAGATTTATAATTTTTTCTCTTTCTCCTTCCATAAGTTTTGAAATGGGAATTCCTGTCCAACGCGAAACGATTTTAGAAATTTCTTCTTCAGTTACTTTATTACGTAAAAGTTTATTTTCACTGACTTCGGAAGGATGTTCTTCAAGCTCTTTCAATCTTTTTTCGAGTGCAGGAAGTTCGCCGTATCTTAACTTTGCGGCTTTTTCATAATCGAACGAACGTTGAGCTGTTTCGATTTGGGCATTTATTTCGTCTATCTTTTGTTTGATTTGCTGCACAGAGTTGATACCGGCTTTTTCGCTGTCAAGGCGAAGTTTCATAGAATCAAACTTTTCTTTAAGTTCGGCAAGTTCTTTATGGATAGAATTCAGACGTTCAGCCGAAAGGGTATCGGTTTCGTTTTTTAACGCCATTTCTTCGATTTGAAGCTGAATAATTTTACGGTTAATTTCATCCATTTCCGTCGGCATAGAATCTATTTCCGTTCTAATCATAGCGCAAGCTTCGTCTACGAGGTCTATTGCCTTATCCGGAAGAAATCTGTCGGTAATGTATCTGTCACTGAGAGTAGCGGCGGCAACGAGAGCGTTATCCTGTATCTGAACTCCGTGGAAAATTTCATAGCGCTCCTTTAATCCTCTTAAAATCGCTATTGTATCTTCAACAGTTGGTTCGTCAACCATAACAGGTTGAAAACGCCTTTCGAGCGCTGCGTCCTTTTCAATGTATTTGCGATATTCGTCAAGCGTAGTGGCACCTATACAGTGAAGTTCTCCGCGGGCAAGGAGAGGTTTAAGAAGATTTCCTGCATCCATCGCGGAATCGGTTTTCCCTGCGCCTACTATTGTATGAAGTTCGTCAATAAAAAGCAAAATTCTACCTTCGCTGTCTTTAACCTCATTCAAAACGGCTTTAAGTCGTTCTTCAAATTCGCCGCGGTATTTTGCTCCTGCAATAAGTGCTCCCATGTCAAGAGAAAATACAGTTTTATCTTTAAGGCTTTCCGGAACGTCTCCTGCAACAATACGTTGTGCAAGTCCTTCGGCAATTGCCGTCTTACCTACGCCCGGTTCACCGATAAGGACAGGATTGTTTTTCGTTTTACGGCTTAAAATCCGTATTACGTTACGTATTTCGTTATCACGACCTATAACAGGGTCAAGTTTGTGATTCCGAGCCCTTTCAGTCAGGTCGGAACCGTATTTTTTCAGCGCCTCATAAGTTTCTTCCGGATTATCTCCCGTAACTTTTCTGTCCTTTTTTATAGCCGATATTTCCGCATTGAACTTTTTTTCCGAAACGCCGTTATTATCCATTATTTTTGAGATTTTAGAATCTACTTTATAAATTGCAGACATAATATGTTCTACGCTAACATACTCGTCACCGTTTTTTTGTGCGGCGGATTCTGCAATATTTAGTACTTTTTCTGTATCTTGAGATACATAAATCTGTGAATTATCCGACGATTGCATCTTAACTTTCGGAAGAGAGGATATCATCGACGTCAGTTCTTTTATTATGGCTGTTCTGTTGCCTGCGCATTTTGATATAACTGACGGAATAAGACCGTAGGAATCTGATACCAAGGCGAGAGCAATATGGCATGGCTCTATCATTTGATTATTATTGTTTTGGGCATATGTTTGTGCGTTCCTCAATGCTTCTTGCGATTTTTGTGTCAATTTTTGTATGTTCATTTTTTGCCTCCTACATTATATAAGGATAGATTTAGATATATATATTTTATAGTCATATTCGAGTGAAGAGTTTTCACTGTACTTTCCGCAAAGATATTTTTTCATCATATAATCAAAATTCTTTACATAGTCGCTGATTCCTCTTGCTATTTCTTCCTGGGAATATTGTCTTCCTTCGGGAATCATAAAATTTCTAATAAATTTTCCTTCGCTTATGTCGTAAACAATTTTATTCAAATTATATTTTTTTTCCAAATGAATCAGTTCGGATAAATATGAATGAATATTATATATTAATTCTTCCGAATGTGTACGGTAGAAAACTTTTAATTTACCTATTGAATCATCCGTTATTTCGTATAATTGAATGCTATATCTTATTGTAGGCTTGTATTTCATCTCCAGCGAAGTTTTAATTGATATCATTTTGTCGCTGCTCTCTGTATAGGGAATAAGGTTTGCAGGAGTAAGGATTGTAAATATACGTTCAAATATATGTTTTATACGCATTTCAGGCGTAATATAAGCAACATAATCGGCAATTATCTGGTTTACAAGATTACTTCTGTTTGTTCCCATTTGTTCAGCCGTGGCATCTATTCTTTTGACAACTTCATCACTCAGAATAAGACTGTATAAACTTTTTTTCATCTTTTTATCTTTCCCTTTTTTGTCTTTCTTTATTATATCTTCATTTGTAAAAAATGTAAAGCATTTTATATAAAATTATTTTCAATTTTATTCTATTGATTTTTTACTAATTTTTTAACCTTATTGTTTAAAAATGCTTGACAAGACAAGGGAAATATGAAATAATCCTTACTGTAAAGGTTCAATGCTTTACAGTTGCATTATGAAAGATAAAATATATGACGGAATTTTATACGCATATTACGGCGGACTATTGAACGAGCATCAGCATGAAGTAATGCGTTTATATTATGATTGCGATATGAGTCTATCGGAAATAAGCGAAATATCGGGAATAACGAGGCAAGGCGTAAGAGATATAATAGTAAGGTCATTAAAAAAGTTATCCGATTATGAACGCAAGCTCGGACTTGTAAGCAAAATAAAAAGAATTATCGTTAGTATCGAAAATTTTATCGAAAACGGAAATTGCAGTAACGAACAACGTTCGGCTTTAATTAAAATTGTGAATGACATAAAGGAGATATAAGTGGCAACTTTCGGTTCTTTGAGTGAGAAACTTAACCATGCCTTTTCAAAATTAAGAAATAAAGGCGCTTTAACCGAACTTGAAATAAAAAGTGCGATGCGCGACGTTCGGATTGCATTACTTGAAGCCGACGTTAATTTTAATGTTGTTAAAAGCTTTATAAATTCGGTAAGCGAAAGAGCTCTCGGAGAAGATATACTTAAAGGTCTTGACCCGTCTCAGCAAGTAATCAAAATCGTAAACGAAGAACTTGTAAAGTTAATGGGGTCGACTCATTCAAGACTTCAATTCAGCGATACGCCTCCGACAGTTATACTTATGTGCGGGTTACAAGGGGCGGGAAAAACCACCATGTGCGGTAAACTCGCCGCTATGCTGAAAAAACAAGGTAAAAAACCTTTATTGGTGGCAGGGGATATTTACAGGCCCGCAGCAATTAAACAGTTGCAGGTAGTCGGGCAGAAAGCCGATGTTGCCGTTTTTGAAAAAGGACAGACTAACCCCGTTGCAATTGCAAAAAGCGGAATTGAATTTGCAAAGAAAAACGGTTACGACGTAGTGATAATCGATACGGCGGGTCGTTTACATGTCGACGAAGCATTGATGCAGGAGCTTACCGATATAAAAAAAGCCGTGAATCCGTCTGAAATTTTATTGGTAGTCGATGCAATGCTCGGTCAGGACAGTGTCAATGTAGCCGGAACATTTAATTCAAAAATTGATATTACTGGTGTGATTCTGACTAAACTTGACGGCGATACAAGAGGCGGTGCGGCATTAAGCATAAAAGCAATCCTCGGTAAACCGATTAAATATTGCGGAACAGGCGAAAAAATCACAGAAATTGAGCCTTTTCACCCGGACAGAATGGCATCAAGAATTCTCGGGATGGGAGACGTTCTTACTTTAATTGAAAAAGCAGAACAAGCAATAACCGAAGAAGACGCGAAAAAACTTGCAAAGCGTATTAAGGAAAATTCTTTTGATTTGGAGGATTATCTTAATCAGCTTTCCGGTGTAAAGAAAATGGGCAATTTGTCTGAAATGATTAATATGCTTCCCGGAATGAGCAATAAATTAAAAGGTGCCAATCTGAATGTCGATGAAAAGCAGTTGGATAAAACAAAAGCCATAATACAATCGATGACGCCGAAAGAACGTGCCAAACCGGAAATTCTTAACGCTTCCAGAAGGAAGAGGATAGCATCGGGAAGCGGCACGACCGTTCAGGACGTAAATAAACTTATAAATCAATTTAATCAAACAAAAGATATGATGAAAAAACTCAATTCGGGAAAAATGAAGTTCCCGTTTGGATTTTAATAAAAAAATTACTTTTTTGGAGGATAAAATGGCAGTAAAAATCAGACTTACAAGAATGGGTGCAAAAAAAGCTCCTTTCTATCGCATCGTAGCAACGGATTCAAGAAAAGCAAGAGACGGACAGTATATCGAACAAATAGGGTACTACAACCCCGTTACAGAACCTGCTGATGTAAAAATAGACGCAGAAATCGCTAAAAAATGGCTTGCGTACGGGGCTCAGCCTACCGATACGGTTCGTGATTTGTTTATTAAAAACGGAATCATAGAAAAGAAATAGGAGAAAAAATGTACGAACTAGTTGACTTTATTGTCGGTTCATTAATTGATAAGTCTAAATACGAACTGGTTATCGTGGAAGACGGAGACAAAGCGGATATAAAAGTTCTTGTCGATAAAGATGCCGTTAATGCCGTGATAGGCAAAGGCGGTAAAATAGCAAAGGCAATCCGAACTCTTGTCAGAAGCGCCGGACACAAAACCGACAAATCATACGGTGTATATGTCGAGGAGCGTTAAATGCTTGTTGTCGGCAAAATTTTAAAAGCGCACGGAATCAGGGGAGACGTTAAAGCCGAATGCTTTATGGACTCCCCCGATTGTTTTAGCTGTATTAAATATTTTTATATAGACGGAAAAAAATATTCGGTCGAAAATTTCAAAATTTTCGGTAATTTTGTTTTGCTTAAATTTGTCGGAATAAACGATATGAACAGCGCCGAAACTTTGAGGGGGAAAGAACTTTCGTGTGAACAAACGGAATTGCCTGTCCCAGATAAAGGCAGATTTTATGTTTCAGACATTATCGGATGTAAAGTTTATGACGGAATAAACGACTACGGGAAAATAACCGATATACTTCAATACGGAAGTGCAGACGTTATTGTCGCAGAGAAAAAGGGACAAAGAATTATGTTTCCGTGGATTCGGGCATTGAATGTTAAAGTTGACATTCAATCAAAACTTTTTTTTGTAAACAGCGAGAAACTTTCAGAGGTGGTACTTTATGAAAATTAAAGTATTGACTTTATTCCCGGAAATGTATGAAAGTTTGAAATCGGGAGTTATCGGCAAAGCAATTGAAAAAGAAATATTCGATTTAGAAATTATCAATATAAGAGATTATTCAAAAGATAAACACAAACGTTGTGACGATTATCCGTACGGCGGAGGTGCGGGAATGGTAATGACTCCTCAACCGGCGCATGACGCGATTAATTCGGTTGACCCGAATCACGTATTTTACAGAATTTATTTGAGTCCGAAAGGAAAAACTCTCAATCAAAAAAAAGTTGAAACACTTTCAAAAGTAGAAAACATTTTACTTTTTAACGGAAGCTACGAAGGAATAGACCAGAGAATAATCGATTTAGACATCGATGAGGAAATTTCAATAGGCGATTATGTATTGACCAGCGGAGATTTAGCGTCAATGGTTTTAATAAATGCCGTATCGCGATACGTTAAGGGTGTGCTCGGCAGTGAAGAGAGTACGGATGAAGAATCTTTTGCCGACGGTTTACTTGAATATCCGCATTATACCAGGCCGTATGAATTTGAAGGCTTATGCGTTCCTGATATTTTAATCGGCGGAGACCATTCCGCTGTTGCCGAATGGAGAAAAGAACAAAGCATACTTCTTACGAAAAAATTGCGCCCCGATTTGATTGACGGGAGGAACAGTTAATGTTTATTCACTGGTTTCCCGGGCATATGACAAAAGCATTAAGAGAAATGGAAGCAGATGCGTCAAAAGTAGACTCCATCGTTTATGTGCTTGATGCCAGAATTCCTTTATCGTCGGTTAATCCGTCATATGATATAATTTTTTCGGATAAACCTAGATTATATGTTCTGAATAAAGCCGATTTGGTTCCACAAAACGAACTTGTTAAATGGCAAGAATATTTTTCCGATAATAACAGTAAATGTATTACGGCAAATTCAACGATTAACGGCGGGAATAAAGCTTTCATATCGGCATTGAGAAGCCTTGTTGCACCGTTGATGGAACGTTATGCGCTTAAAGGCGTAAAAAAGACAGTAAGAGCAATGGTAATCGGTATCCCTAATTGCGGGAAAAGTACTCTTATTAACAGTCTGACAGGTAAAAAAAGAGCCGTTACCGGAAATAAACCGGGTGTTACAAGAGGAAAGCAATGGGTAAGTGTTGATAAATATATTGATTTACTTGATACTCCCGGAACACTTTATCCTGACTTTTCAGATCAGAATAAAGCCGTACATCTTGCAATGGTAGGCAGTATAAAAGACGATATTATCGATGTTTCGGAACTATCGATGGCAATATTAAATGAATTAAAAACAAATTATAAAGAAAATTTGATTAAAAAATATAATCTCACCGATATTCCTTTTGACGATAACGAATTATTAAATACCATATCAAGAAAAAAAGGATTTTTGCTTAAAGGAGGTGCGCCGGATATTGAACGCACTGCAAAATCCGTTATTCAGGATTTTAGGAAAAATTCTTTCGGAAAAATTATATTAGAAAAATTATGAATGATAAATTAGATTTGCTTTTTTATGAAAAACAATATCTTGAAAAAGGATATAAATTTATTGCGGGAATGGACGAAGCAGGAAGAGGTCCTCTTGCAGGACCCGTTACTGCCGCATGTTGTATAATGGATTTATCTCATATTATATCAGGTATTAATGACAGTAAAAAAATCCCCGGAAAAAAAAGAGAAGTACTGTTTAATTCAATTACAGATAATGCTTTTTCATACCGTATAGCAGATATCGATAACAATATTATTGATGAAATAAATATACTTGAAGCGACAAAGAAAGCAATGAAAATTGCGAGCGGAAATCTTGCTATTAAACCCGAAATTATATTTATAGATGCCGTTAAAGATAATTTCGGAGTTCCATCGCTATCGTTGATACACGGTGACGCATTAAGTTATTCGATAGCGGCAGCGTCAATTCTTGCAAAAGTACATCGTGATGATTTAATGAAAAAATATGCTGAACTTTATCCCGAATACGGATTTGAAAAGCATAAAGGTTACGGAACAAAATTGCATATAGAAATGTTAAAAAAATACGGTCCGTGTCCAATCCACCGTAAAACGTTTATAAAAAATTTCTTCAAATAAATTATGGATAAGTATGCATCGGGTGTCAAAGGAGAAGAAATAGCAAAAGAATTCCTTCAAGCAAAGGGATACGCAATAGTCGCGCAAAACATATTTTATCCGAATATCGGAGAAATCGATATAATAGCAAAAGACGGCAACATTCTAGTATTTGTTGAAGTAAGGACAAGAACAGATAACATTTTCGGTAATCCGCTTGAAACAATTACTAAGGCAAAAATAAAAAAAATTGTCAATACAAGCAGAAAATATCTTTCAGAACATAAAATATCTTGTCAAGGTTACAGATACGACGTAATCGGCATTTTGTACGATAAAATTACTCACATAGAAAATGCATTTTATGCACGATGGAATTGAAAAAGCGGTTATAATATTTAATATAAAATATTTAAGAAAAATTACTTGATATTTTTTTTAATATTTGGTATCATAGACTAGACTTGCGACAGTCCTATGCAAGAGAACGCTTGTTTATAAATTTTTATTGGGTTCAGCGTTTAATTTATGCCTTGTACGAATGTCGTTCAAATACAATGGAGGTAAGTCATGGCAAATATCATTGATGTAATCGAATCCGAAGGATTAAGAAAAGACCTTCCGGATTTCAGAGTAGGCGATACCGTTAAGGTTTTCGTTAAAGTCGTTGAGGGAACAAGAGAAAGGTTGCAAGCGTTTGAGGGTATAGTCATTGCTCGTAAAAACGGTTCAATCAGAGAAACATTTACCGTAAGAAGAATGTCTTTCGGCATCGGAGTTGAGAGAACTTTTCCGCTCCATTCGCCCAAAATCGACCATATAGATATAGTAAGAAAGGGTAAAGTAAGAAGAGCTAAACTGTATTATTTGAGAGGACGTACCGGAAGGGCCGCAAAAATTAAACAGGCAGGTCGTCACGAATAGTTTTTTAAATATAAAACTTCATACAACCGTTCCGGAAATATCGGAATGGTTGTATTCGCTTAAATAGATGATATGAGGTAAAAAATATGCGAAATAAAAAGTTTTTAACTTGCGTTCTCATTTTACTCTGCATTACAGTTTTAGTAGTAGTATTATCGGGTTGCACAAAGAAAAACGAGAATATGCTTAATAATGATAACGGCATTTTCAAATATTCATCGCTAACGGAACTTAAAAATGATTGGATACTGAAAACAGCGGACAGCATTACGGAAGACAGTGATGTTTTTACCATGAACGCCGATGAGGAAGACGATTCTTATTCCTTAACCATAAATACTGCTGACAGCGGATGGGCATATGTAGGGCAAGAAGTAAAACTTACACAGGGACAATATTATAAAATAACTTACAGCGTAGATATTTCAAAAATTTCAGCTTTTACAAGCGGAAATAACTATGACGGTGTTTTTGTTTCTTTTCTTGAAGATGAGAATTTCAATTATAATAATGATGCTTCTGCCGGCGTTGCCGATGAATCTCTTATGCAACTGGAAACAGGCAGCGGCGAGTATGTAGTAGGGTTTAAAGCGAAATCCGGTGGGAATGCTACAATTGTATTGAATGTGGGGACTAAAGATTATCCGGCGTCTATTAACGTTACTCTGAAAAAATTCACTTTGGAAAGAGTCGATAAATCCGCAATAACTGCAACTAACGATGCAGGTTCCTATGGTTCGGATTATTACGGACTTCAATCTGATTTTAATATTTTTTACATTGTAATGGGTGCAATCGTAATGATTGTTCTTTGTTATTTCGCTTACTTTGCATATCAAAGACATTTACATCTTAATACTCCCGAACACGGTTATACCGGTTTTTTTGCTAAATTATCGGAAAGTAAATATTTAGGGATAATTATGGTTACCGCAATTGCATTGATTCTGCGATTGATTTCAGATATCGTTTCAACTGCTGTTTCATCAGATTATCTGTATTCGATTATGGGTTATAACCTTGAAAGCTTAACGACTCAGGCAATGTTTATCTCCAAATTCGGTCCCAAAGACTTAGGGTTATACTTGTCGGAATTTGCAACGGATAACGGATTGACATACGGTTCGGTTTCTTCATCGCCTTTACAAGTATACTTCCTCGGATTATGCGGTCTTTTGGGACGAATTTTTGAAAGCGGAGGCAATGCTTATCCGGCTACGCTTTTCTTTATAAGATTCTTATGTTCACTTGCAGATATAGGAACAGTTATTATCATATATTTGCTTATAAGAAAATCAGCAGGAAATATTGGTGCAATCATTGTTGCGGGATTATACGCAATATTGCCTGTTATTTTTGCCACAAGTTCAATTTGGGGGTACACTGACAGTGTAACGGTATTTTTAATTGTATTGACTGTGTACTTTATGCTTAAAAACAATTATATCGGAACAGCGATTACCTATTTTGTAGCATGCATGTTCTCGTTAACGGCATTGTTTATTGCTCCGTTAATTATATTCTATACCGTGATGCAATGCATAATTGATATTAAAAAAGTCATACCTGCTTCCATTATTTTTGTTCTGGCATTCTTTGTATTCTACGCCTTGAACGCATCTATTGATATAAATTATATCAATGACGGCAAAGTATTTTATTGTTTTGAAAAAACCTGGGCAGAACTTTACTCCGGTGCCGTATATGTCAGAAACGCGTTTAATTTTCAGAGTTTATTGGGAAATAACTTTGCTGCAATAAGCACGGCATCCGTTGTTGTTACGGCAATATTTATTGTCTTCTTATTGACTCTTATAGGTTTAGCGTATTTCAAATTCAAAAACAGAATGAATCTTGTTCTTATGGCAACGGCATTTATAAATATGCTGTTTGTTTTCGGGAATAATATGAACCCGATTTCAATGTATATTTCCCTTGCATTAATGCTGATTTATGCAATAATAAACAAGGAAAAAAGAATTTATTTCAGTTTTGTCGTATTTGCTGTCTTGATGTTTATCAATGTAAGTTATTCGGAATTATTTATTGAATATACTTCCTCTGCAATCGGAACAATAGGAAAAGATCCTGTAATGTACGTCTTCTCAGCTATAAACTTAATTATGGTTTTATATTATATCTATATAGTATATGATATTGTTGTTTCGAGAAAAGTGCGAAAAATATTACCGATGCAACTTACTTACAGTCAATGGCTATCGAATTTAGGGCGCCGTATTAAAAAAGGTTATTATAAAACAATTATTAAATTACAACGTAAATAATAGTAATAAAAAAAGCAACTCAGATCGAGTTGCTTTTTTTATACAAATATCACAGATTTATTAAAATTTTGTGAACGATTAATTAGGTTAAGTGTTCCATGTGCCTGAAAATCAAGCTTAATTAAAAAACGTAGCGATTTATCGACTTTACTCATATCCGAATAACGAATTAAAACATTTTCGCAGGATTTATATAATTCAGACAATATGTCTTTTCGCAATTTGTTTACAGAAAGAACATATACATGAGGAGGACATTTTACCGCATTATCATACATTTCGTTTGTAATATCAAACAATGCATACAGGCATATACGTTTAATTCTTGCCATAGTATATTTTTTTGTTTTTGCCTTTTCAAGAAACTCGTTAAACGTTACCGATTCCGCTGCAGCAAGTTTAAGACGGTTATGCAATCCGCCTGCAACGTCTATGTCATAATATTTTTCTAAATCGTATCCGCTTATTGATTTCATCTTAAAAAGACATAAATCATTTAAAGCAAGCCCGTCACTTTTTATGTTTTTAAGATAATTGTAACAGTATGGATGTACATATTTTTGTATTTCTTCAAATCGTTCATGTCTTAAAGCGTATCGGATTGCGGCTGCAGAAGGGAATTCACCGCTTAATTCATTGCTGTTGTCGTTATCTTCACGTTTAATTGTGTGAAATTTTATATTTAATCCCAATTTTTTAGCCGCCCGTATATAGCATATACCTAAACAGTTATTCGGATAATTAAATATACCTTTAAGTTGGCTGAAATCGGAATACTTTTCTGCATAAATATCAATAGAAGAACTATATGCTTTCGGATAATTGTTCCCTTCCGCTATTTTATCTGAAAGTATTTTCTTGAATTCTTCGGGTTCATTATCGACGAAATCAGCCGTTTTAGTTAAAATATCAATATCACCGCATTCGCTGCCGAAACTAAGATATTCCACATTCGGTAAAACGGAAACGGTTTTCAGCGCGCCGTATGCAAAATTATCGGCAGGCGAAATTGCATAAATAAGCGGAAGTTCAACCACCATATCCGCTCCTAAACGTGTTGCCAATTCTGCTCTTTGGTAACGGTCAAGAATTGCAGCTTCACCTCTTTGGGTAAAAGAACCGCTCATAACACAAATTATTGTGTCCGCATCCGTTTCTTTTCTTGCTGATTCAAGATGGCGCATATGCCCGTATGTAAATGGATTATATTCACATATAATTGCCGTTGTTCTCATAAAAATTCCTTTTTTACTTGCTTTATTTTTTAAATGTAATATAATTAAAATAATATTAAAAACATTATAATAAAAAAAAAATAAAAAATAAAGCATTTTTCGGAGGTTGTCGTGTCAAAATTGATGGATTCGATTTATGATAAAGCGAAGTCGCTTTACAAACACATCGTTTTACCGGAAGGAGAAGAAGAGAGAATTATAAATGCTGCAAAGGCAATAACCGAGCGTAGAATAGCAAAAATTACACTTATCGGTCGAGAAAAAGTAATTAAAGAAAAAGCAGGTTGCGATTTATGCGATATAGAAATCATTGACCCGTCGGTAAGTCCGAAAACTTCAAAATATATAGATTTGCTTTACGAATTAAGAAAAGCCAAAGGTATGACTCGAGAAAATGCCGAAAAGCTTGTTATGACGGATAATTTATATTATGGTTGTCTTATGGTAAAATCGGGCGATGCGGACGGAATGGTCGGCGGTTCCGTGCGTTCGACAGGCGATGTTCTTCGTCCCGCACTGCAAATTATCAAAACAAAAACCGGTGTGAATACGGTAAGCAGTTGCTTTATAATGTCAATGCCCGAATCGGCAACGGGACATATTTACGGACAAAACGGCGTATTGGTTTTCGGTGATTGTGCGGTAAATATTTTACCCACATCCGAGCAACTTGCCGATATAGCTATCGCCAGTGCGGACAGTGCAGTCAATATTGCAGGAATCAGCGACCCCGAAGTTGCACTACTCAGTTTCAGCACAAAAGGAAGCGCAAAACACGAAAATGTAGATAAAGTAACGGAAGCAGTAAAAATTGTTCATAAAAAACAACCCGAGCTTTCTTGTGACGGTGAACTTCAACTTGACGCAGCACTTGTAGAATCCGTTGCAAAATTAAAAGCTCCCGGAAGTAAAGTCGCAGGTAAAGCGAATGTTCTTATTTTCCCGGATTTGCAATCCGGAAATATCGGATATAAACTTGTACAAAGATTTTCCGGAGCGGAAGCTATCGGTCCGGTTTGTCAAGGGTTTGCAAAGCCTGTAAATGATTTGAGCAGAGGATGTTCTGTTGAAGACGTCGTAGGCGTAGTTGCGGTTACCGCATTGCAATGCTAGGAGGGTTATTATGAAAGTTCTTGTTATTAACGCCGGAAGCAGTTCTCTTAAATACCAAATTATAGAAATGGATAACGAATCCCGTTTATGCAAAGGAGTCGTTGAGAGAATAGGAGAAAAAAACGCCCGTCTTGTCCATGAACCGGAAGGAAAATCCGAATACGAATTTATTACTCCTATTGCAAATCATACCGAGGCTTTGAAACTTGTGCTTAAAGCATTATTGGATGTTAATCACGGCGTAATAAAAAATGTAGATGAAATTAAAGCCGTAGGACACAGAGTACTACATAGCGGAGAAGATTTTACGGACAGCGTTTTAATTGACGATACCGTAATTGCAATTTGCAAGAAAAACAAAGTACTAGGACCTTTGCATATGCCTGCAAATATTGCATGTATAGAATCTTGCAGGGAAGTAATGCCCGGCACTCCAATGGTTGCCGTATTCGATACGGGTTTTCATCTTACAATGCCCAAATATGCTTATATGTATGGCATTCCTTATTCTGACTATGAAAAATTCAAAATCAGAAAATACGGGTTCCACGGAACATCTCATAAATTTGTCAGCGGAGCGGTAAGAGAAAAATTCGGTGAATCTGTCTGTGAAAAAATGATTACATGCCATTTAGGCAACGGAAGCAGCATTGCTGCCGTTAAAAACGGGAAATGTATCGACACGACAATGGGACTTACTCCGCTTGAAGGATTGATTATGGGAACAAGAAGCGGTGACCTTGACCCTGCCGTTGTCGAGTTTATGTGCGATTGCAAAAAAATTAATGTTCATGAATGTCTTACTATTCTTAATAAAGAAAGCGGATTTAAGGGAATAGCGGGAAAAAGCGATTGTAGAGACCTATGTAAAGGCGCAGCGGAAGGCGACGAATTTTCAAAACTTGCCTTGGATATGTTTGCATACAGAATAAAAAAATATATAGGAAGTTATTATGCTGCCCTCGGAGGTCTGGATTGTCTTGTTTTTACAGGCGGAATCGGTGAAAACAGTAAAGAAGTTCGCGCAATGATAATGAATGGCATGGAGCATTTCGGTATTGATTTCGATTTTGAAGTAAACGATACTTCTCCGAGAGGTAAATTTGCAGTATTGAATAAACCTACTTCAAAAGTTAAGGTTGTAGTAATGCCTACAAATGAAGAATTGGTTATAGCGAGAGATGCCGTAAGATTAAGCGAGATAAAATAACAAAATATAAATTAGTGGGAAAAAAGTTGACATAAAAAATTTTTTTCTATATAATTTCAAAGATAAGAAAATTTAAAACAGAGGAGGTGCGGGAAAATGGCTGTACCGAAGTCCAAAGTATCTAAAAAAAGAGGTAATTCGCGTTTTGCTAACTGGAAGCTTAAACCGCTTAATCTTGTCGAATGTGCACAATGCCATGAGTTGAAAAAATCTCATGAAGTATGCCCCAAATGCGGATATTACGACGGCAAACCTGTTGTTGTAAACGATACGGAAAACAAATAACTATTATTGAGTTTCGTATTGCTGATTTTAGTTTATAGAGCAGAGGACATTGTTCCTCTGTTTCTTGTATAAAAAATGAGGTATAGATAATGAAAATTGTTTTAGATGTATACGGCGGGGATTTTTCTCCTTATGAACTTGTAAAAGGCGCAGTCGATGCTGTTTCCGAAAATACAGGATTTGAACTTGTTCTCTTCGGTAACGAAAAAGAAATTCAATCATTACTTAAACAATTAGAATATAATGGAAACAGGATTACTGTAATAAATGCTCCGGAAACAATTACAAACGACGATATTCCGACTGAAGCAGTAAGGAAGAAAACGAATTCGTCGTTGGTTGCCGCAATAAATTATCTTAACGAAAACAGTGATGCTGTCGGTTTGGTTTCGGCGGGAAGCACGGGGGCAGTACTTACCGGTTCGGTTTTACTTTTGAAAAGAATTAAAGGTGTTAACAGACCGGCATTATGTCCTGTTCTGCCTACCGTAACCAATAAAAAAGTATTATTGATGGATTGCGGAGCAAATGTTGACCCTAAACCGATAAATTTAGTTCAATTTGCAATTATGGCATCAGCATATTCAAGCTGTGTTCTGAATATCGATAATCCGAAAGTTGCTTTGCTGAGTAACGGAGCAGAGGATAAGAAAGGAAATTCTTTAAATAAAGAAACATTTCCATTGCTTAAAAAATGCAATAAAATAAACTTCATTGGCAATATAGAAGGCAGAGATATCCTTTCGGGAAATGCTGACGTAGTTGTTTGTGACGGATATTCGGGAAATATTGCTCTTAAATCGTGTGAAGGGACAGCATTAACTATGTTCTCTATGATAAAAGACGGAATTTATGCGGGAGGCATAAAAACTAAACTGGGTTATCTGCTACTTAAACCTGTTTTCAAACAAATAAAAAATAAAATGGATTACAACGATAACGGCGGTGCAGTTTTACTTGGTCTGGAAAAAATAATTGTAAAATCTCACGGAAGTTCAAAATCCAAAGCTATTAAAAATTCAATTTTACAAGTTAAGAGTCTTTACGACGGTAAAGTAATCGAGAAGATTGAAAATGACATCGGAAAATAATTGTAATTTATCGGATGCAGAAAGAATTATCGGATATTCCTTTAAAGATAAAAGTTTGCTTGTTGCGGCTTTTACTCATTCTTCCTATGCAAACGAACATAAAAATGTTTCCGATTATCAAAGACTTGAATTTCTCGGCGACGCAGTTTTAGGTTATATTGTCGGGGCAAGACTTTTTTCTTATTATCCGTCTGCAAACGAAGGGGAATTGTCTAAACGTCGCGCCTTTATGGTAAGCGCTGAGATTTTATCGAAAGTTATAGACAAATACGATTTAATCAAATATTTACGTGTAGGCTCGGGACAAGTTTCGGACGAAGTAAAATGTTCGGAAAATGTTAAATGCGATTTATTTGAGGCAATCGTAGGGGCAATCGTTCTTGATTGTAAAGGTGATTTCACCTATGCAAAAGAATTTATATGGAAAGGATTGGAATTGTTTCTCGATTTCAATAATATTGATTACAAGTCAAAAACGTTGGAATATTGTGCAAAAAAACACTTACCTTGTAAAATAGAAACAGAAAAATCTTTATCCGAAAATAAAAAAATAATTTTTATTTCTAAACTTTTTGTTTCTGAAAAAGTTGCAACGGAAGGCACAGGCAAGAGTAAACATACCGCCGAAAGAGAAGCTTGTCGAATTTTTTACGATAAATTTATTCGTTAAAAGCCGCAAGGCTTTTTTTATTTTAAAAAAAATGAATATTTTTGCTTGACATAGGATAGAATAGTGATATAATAAATTTAGCAATCAAAGATATCGACTGCTAACAACGTGCGATTGGAATTGCCAGAGGAAATATGTCAGCAGAAAAACTGTCGGAAAGAAAACAAAAAATACTTAAAGCGGTAGTTGACGAATTCATAGCGAGCGCTACTCCGATTTCAAGCGGAGAAATTAAAGCAAAATACTTTAACGATATAAGTAGTGCCACAATCAGAAACGAGTTGTCTGCTTTGGAAGAAATGGGATATCTTATTCAACCCCATATTTCCAGTGGAAGAGTTCCGTCAAAAAAAGCTTATGCTTTATATGTGGATAAGTTTATTAAGAAACAGGCTTTGACAAGAAAAGAAATTGCATTCATCGAGGCTTCATTCGATAAGCGTTTCGGAGCAATCGAAGACCTTGTAAAAAATACCGCAAAGGTTATAAGCGATATTACAAACTACACCTCCGTAATTGTTCTGAAAAACATAAACGATGTAGTTATAAAGACAGTAAAACTGGTAGAACTTGACGAACACAGCGCGTTGGTTGTGATAATTACCGACAGCGGTATTATCAGAGATAAGATTATCACTTTGACTCAGCCGATAGACGCAAATTATGTAAACGACGCAAATGCTTTAATAAATAAAATTTTTTCCGGTAAAAGTGTAAGTGAAATTACCGAAAAAGAAAAGCTCATCGATTCAGAACTTGCCGACTTTAAGGAATTGTTCGAGAATATAGTATCTATACTTATTTATTATGCAGAACACGGGGCGTCCAATGTCTATTTTGAAGGTCAAAGCAAATTCCTTGAATCGCCTGACCAGGATTTAGTATCGGCAAAGAACTTCCTGGAAGTAATTGACACGAAAGAAAAGATAGCCGATATAGTTGATTCGGATACCGAACTCGAATTTAACGTAAAAATCGGGAAAGATGAAAAAGGCGGAATCGATAAGTGCGCAATTGTAACGGCAAGGTATACTTATCGCGGAAAAGAGATAGGTTGTGCGGGAGTTATAGGCCCGGAAAGAATGAATTATGGAAAGGTTATGAGTGTGCTTGATTACATCAAAAAAACTCTTAACGGATTAGATGGAGGCAATGATGAGTAAAAAAGACGAAAAAAATAATCCGTCGAAAGAAGAAGCAGAAGAAAATAAACAACAGGAACTTACGGAAGAATCCGAAGCGATTGTGATAGAAACCGATGAAGAATCCGAAGCGCAAAAGAAAATAGACGAATATAAAGACATAGCGCAACGCTTACAAGCGGAGTTTGACAATTACAGAAAACGCAATAATGAAAGCGTTAGAGTTGCCAGAAATGAAGGAATTGACGACGTTATATGTTCTATGCTAGGAATTTTAGACAACTTTGAACGCGGAATTGCCGCCGTAGAAGATGAAAGGGCTAAAAGCGGTATGGAATTGATATATAAGCAGATGCTTGCTTTATTATCAAAATTCGACGTTGTGGAAATTGAGGCTCTCGGTAAAGAATTTGACCCGAAATTCCACCATGCCATAGCACAATGTGAAGATAAAGAGAAAAGCAATATAATTGTCGAAGTTTATCAGAAAGGCTATAAAAGAAAAGATAAAGTGCTCAGAGCCAGTATGGTTAAAGTAGCACAATAATAATGTAATATAAAGGAGATTATGAATTATGTCAAAAATAATTGGAATTGATTTAGGAACAACAAATTCGTGCGTAGCCGTTATGGAAGGCGGCGAAGCGGTGGTAATACCCAATGCAGAAGGCGGAAGAACAACCCCGTCCGTCGTTGGTTTCTCAAAAGACGGGCAACGTCTTGTCGGACAAGTTGCAAAAAGACAGGCGGTTGTTAATCCTGAAAAAACAATTTCTTCAATAAAAAGGGAGATGGGAACATCGTATAAAGTAAATATTGACGGAAAAAGTTATACACCGCAAGAAATTTCTGCAATGATATTATCAAAACTTAAAACCGATGCGGAAGCATATCTCGGACAAAAAGTTACTCAGGCAGTAATAACCGTTCCCGCATATTTCAGCGACAGTCAAAGACAAGCAACAAAAGATGCCGGGAAAATAGCAGGTCTTGAAGTTCTCAGAATTATTAACGAACCGACGGCCGCCGCTTTGAGTTACGGTCTTGACAAAGAAGCTAAAAACCAGAAAATTCTTATATATGACCTTGGCGGAGGCACATTTGATGTCAGTATACTTGAACTCGGTGACGGAGTGTTTGAAGTATTAGCTACGAACGGTGATACCAGGCTCGGCGGTGATGACTTCGATAACGAGATAATGAAATGGATTGTATCAGAGTTTAAGAAAAATGACGGAATTGACTTATCAACCGATAAAATGGCTATGCAGAGAATAAAAGAAGCGGCTGAAAGAGCTAAGATTGAATTAAGCGGAGTTCAGAAAGCAAATATAAATTTGCCGTTCATAACGGTAGGACCGAACGGGCCTCTTCATATAGATATGGACTTAACAAAGGCAAAATTCGACGATATGACAGCCTTTCTTGTGAACAAAACAATTGCTCCTACCCAACAAGCCCTTAAAGACGCAGGCATAACTGCTTCTCAAATCGATAAGGTCGTTTTGGTAGGCGGGTCCACACGTATTCCGGCAGTATATGAAGCCGTAAAGAAAATGACCGGCAAAGAGCCTTACAAAGGAATTAACCCTGACGAATGCGTTGCTCTCGGAGCAGCTATTCAGGGCGGAGTTCTTTCGGGTGATGTTAAAGATGTTCTGTTGCTTGACGTTACACCCTTGTCGCTCGGTATAGAAACAATGGGCGGAGTATTTACAAAACTTATAGACAGAAACACTACTATCCCTACGAAAAAATCACAAATTTTCAGTACTGCAAGCGATAATCAGACAAGCGTTGATATTCATGTTTTGCAAGGTGAAAGAGCCATGGCACAGGATAATAAGACGCTTGGCAGATTTGAATTAACCGGTATTCCGCCGGCAATGCGCGGCGTCCCGCAGATTGAAGTTACCTTTGATATTGACGCTAACGGCATTGTAAGCGTAACCGCTGTCGATAAAGGTACGGGAAAATCAAATAATATTACAATTACTGCTTCTACCAATCTTACGGAAGAAGATATTGATAAAGCGGTAAAGGAAGCTGAAAAGTATGCTGAAGAAGATAAAAAACGTAAAGAACTCATTGAGTTGAAAAATAACGCGGAACAACTTATTTTAGCGATAGATAAAGCACTTGCAGAATCGGGAGACAAACTCAGCGACGAAGACAAGGCGACACTTGAAAATGCAAATAAAGAAGCAAAAGACAACTTAGCAAAAGCGACAACTGCCGATGAAGTAAAGAATATTACCGAAACACTAAGTAAAACAACAAATCCTATATTTACGAAACTTTATCAGCAGGCGCAATCAAATAACGGAGGACAAGCCGGGGCAAACGAAGGAAACGCTACGGACGACACCATAAATATCAACCCCGACGACATTAAATAATGGCGCAAAAAAATTATTATGAAATTTTAGGCGTAGCAAAAACGGCGAGTGCGGACGAAATTAAGTCCGCATATCGTCGTTTGGCAAAAAAATATCATCCTGATGTTTTTGCAACAGCCGATGAAAAAACAAAAAAAGATGCCGAATCTAAATTTAAAGAAATAACTCATGCATATGAAGTATTAAGCGACCCTCAAAAAAAAGCCGCTTATGACCAATATGGCAGTGAGGACGGACCGACTTTTACCGGAGGAGGAAATCCTTTCGGTGAAGGAAATCCTTTCGGAGGCGGTTTTGAAGACCTTTTCAGCAATATATTCAGCGGCTTTACCGGCGGCGGCAGAAATTCGCAACAAACTCGGCGCGAACGTGACGGCGACGACATAGAATACGTTGTTAATCTATCTTTTAAAGAAGCTTGTTTCGGTGTAAAGGGAAAGGAAATTGTTTTTAGCCGAATGGACAAATGTACTTCTTGCAACGGTACTGGGTCGAAGTCTGCTTCCGGCGTGAAAACTTGTCCTAAGTGTAACGGTTCAGGTACCGTAATAATGCAACAACGTACACCTTTCGGAGTTATGCAAACAAGAACGACATGTCCTCAATGTAACGGCGAAGGGAAAATAATTGTAGATAAATGCCCGGATTGCTACGGAAAAGGAATAGTACGTAAACAACGTAAGCTAACGGTAAATATTCCTGCCGGCGTTGATAACGGAAACAGCATGACTATCCCTAAAGAAGGTTGTGCCGCACCAAACGGTTTGGGAGCGAACGGAAATCTCTTTCTTATTTTCAAAGTTGCGCAGCATCCGATATTCATACGTGAAGGGGTAAATATCAGTTACGAACTACCTATAACAATCACCCAAGCCGCTCTCGGTGCAAGGATAACTGTACCAACTCTTGACGGGAATACAGTTATAGATATTCCCGAAGGCACTCAACACGGTGCAGTAATAAGAGTAAAAGGAAAGGGCGTTAAATATTTAAGGAAAGACGCTTACGGAGATATGTATATTCACATAATAGTAGATGTCCCGAAATCTCTTAACATTAAACAGAGAGCGGCAGTTAAAAATGCGGAAGAAGAGTTAAATAGAGCAAAATATGAGCAAATAGAAAAATTCAATAGGAAATTACGGGAAATAAATTAATGAAATGGTATGAAATTACGGTTAATACTAACTCGGAAAGCGCGGATTTAATCGCCGATGCTTTTTTCAGTATCGGTTGTCAAGGCGGTGTAAAAATCATTGATAAGCAAGATGTTATAGATATTCTTCAAAGCAATCTTTTGTGGGATTACGTTGATGAAGATGTATTTAATAAAAGTGATTTTGCAAAAGTAAGCGGATTTGTCAGTAAAGATGAATTAACCTCAAAACTAGCGGAGTTAAAAGAAATAATAAATTTACACGGCTATGCTACAGGTGAAATCACGATAAATGAAATCGATGACGAAAGCTGGTACGAAAATTGGAAAAAATATTACTCTCCGATAGTTATCGGGAAATATAAAATAATTCCGAAATGGCTGCCAAAAGAACGAGATGGTAATTATATAAATATATTTATTGACCCCGGGATGGCATTCGGAACGGGAGAACATGAATCGACAAAAATGTGCTTATCTTTGATGAGTAACCACAGCTTTAAGAATAAAGACGTTATAGATGTCGGAACCGGCAGCGGAATATTGGGCATAGCGGCAGCATTGGAAGGAACAAAAAACTGTTATATGTGCGATATTGACAGTATAGCAGTTAAAGCCGCAAAGGAAAACGCTTTACTTAATAATATAGACACACACGTTTATATTGAAGCGGCGGATTTACTTACACAACAAGATAAAACAGCCGATTACATTTTAGCAAATCTCACAGCCGATATTCTAATACGGTTAAGTAAAGACCTTATCAAACATATTCGAAAAAACGGATATCTTATTTGTTCGGGAATTATTCATGAAAGGAAAGCGGATGTTATCGATGCGTTTACTTCATCAGGATTTGATTTATCAAAAGAAATAACCATGGGCGATTGGGACGCCCTTGAATTTAGTTTTTGAATATGGACTTGAAACGTTTTTTTTGTAATGAAAAAATTACAGGGGATTATGTTACGCTGGATGGAGACGAGTTCTATCATGCGGTAAAAGTTACACGTCATAAGATAGGATATAAATTTATTGCTTGCGATAACGGCGAATACGATTATTATTGTACTATAACCGATATTTCAAAAAACAGTTTAACTGCTAAAATCGATAAAATCGAAAAAAATAATGTTGAAAACGATTTTTCAGTCAATTTATACATCGGAAACAACAAAGATTTGGATACGGTCGTCCAGAAAGCAACCGAGTTAGGCGTTTCTTCAATAACTCCCTTTATTTCAGAACATTGCAACGTAAAAGATGTTAATTATGACAGGCTTAATAAAATTGTTCTTGAAAGCAGTAAGCAGTGCGGAAGGTCGAAACTTATAGCTATAAATAAGATAGTTTCTTTCTCAGACGCTATTATAAGTACAGAAAATTATAAAAATTTTTTATTTTACGAATTTGAAAAGCAAAACAGAGTAGAAAAAAAAGATTTATCGGGTTATAAAAAAATAAACTTATTTATAGGACCTGAAGGCGGATTTTCTCAACACGAAATTCAATTAGCCAAAGACAAAAAAATAAAGATTTGCACTCTTGGTAAATGTATAATGAGAGTAAGCACAGCAGTAGTCTCCGCATGCGTATTGGTTAACGATAAAATGGTGGAAATTGAAAGTGAAAATAGCAATTTTTAATCTTGGATGTAAAGTAAATCAATACGAATGTAATGTAATTGCGGAAAAACTCGCATATGCAGGCAATGACGTAACGGAAGAATTAACCGAAGCGGATATCTATATTCTGAATACATGTGCAGTAACTGCGGAAGCGGAAAAAAAATCCAGACAAGCAATAACGCGCTGTGTTAAGCTCAATCCAAATGCAAAGATATTCGTTCTGGGATGCGCTTCGCAAATTTCTCCCGATTCTTTTAAGAAAAACAGGGTTATATATATCGCCGGCACGACAAATAAGTTTTCGGTTGTAGAAAAAATATATAATAACGATTTTACAATGACTGATTTATCTGTTGCAGAAAAATATGAAGACGGTTGTTTGCAATTTCCGCACAGAACACGTGCCTTTGTTAAAATTCAAGACGGTTGTAATAATTTCTGTTCATACTGTATAATTCCGTATTTGCGCGGAAGGAGCCGTTCCCGTAGCCTTGAAAACATTATAAATGAAATCAATGTTCTTGCCGATAAAACAAATGAAATAGTTTTAACGGGAATAGATTTAATGGCTTACGGAAAAGATAACGGAAGTTCGTTAAACGAATTACTATTAAAATTAAAAGATATTGATATCCGTATACGCTTAGGGTCGATTTATGCCGAAAAAATTGACGCTAAATTACTGGACACGATGTTCAGATTAAAAAAATTCTGCCCGCATTTTCATTTATCTTTGCAAAGCGGGGACAATAATGTACTAAAAGATATGAACAGGCATTATACGGCAGAAGAGTACAGAAAAAAAATCGATTTGATAAGAACATACGATTCAAATGCGGCAATTACAACAGATATAATTATAGGATATCCGACCGAAACAGATAGCGCCTTTGAAAATACATTATCTTTTGTTAAAGATACGAATTTTTCTGATTTACATATTTTTCCTTTTTCTTCAAGACAGGGAACAAAGGCTGCTTTACTTAAACCTTTACCGTCTGAAACCGTTAATTATAGGAAAAAAATTATTACAGATGAAAAATCAAAGTTGCATAAAAAGTTTCTATCTAAAAACATAGGAATAGAACAAGAGGTACTTATCGAAGAAAAGAAAAACGGTATCAACGTCGGATATTCAAGGAATTACATAAAAATATACACAACACATGACGGAGAAATTGTTAAAATCATACCCAATGAAATATATAAAGACGGACTTAAGGAGGTAAAGTAAATGAACGAGTGTTTATTTTGCAAAATAGCAAACGGGAAAGGAGAAAAAATATTTGAAAATGAAGAAATAGTTATTATTAAAGACATAGCGCCACAGGCAAAACTTCACTATCTTGTCATTCCGAAAACACATTTCGATAACATAACTGAAATTTCAATTAAAGCGCCGGATTTGTTGGCAAGAATATTTACTACGATATCCGGGTTGATTAAAAAATTAGGATTGGAAGAAGGATTCAGATTAATAACAAACCAAGGGGATAACGGATGTCAAAGTATAAAACATTTGCATATACATTTGCTTGGCGGAGAAAAATTGGAAGAAAAAATGGGTTAAAAAGTTTTAAACTAAAAAAAATCGGCATTTATATGCCGATTTTTTAATATTTTCTTTTTTTTGCGTTTTCTGCTTTCTTCTTTCTTCTTACGCTTGGTTTCTCATAAACCTCATGACGTTTAAGGTCTCCGATAATCCCATCGTTAGAACATTTTCTTTTCCAGCGACGGAAAGCGCTGTCTACGGATTCGTTTTCTTTAACGTATACAGTTGCCATTATGTTTTCACCTCCTCGCTGAAAGATTTCGTTATGTATTTTATATTATTTTCTTACCAATGTCAATTAATTTTATACACATCGAAAAAAATGTCTTTTTATGTCGAAATATTTGCTTTTTTGCATTCCGTATACAGAAATATGTTGTTTTAATTTATACTTTTATATATCTATGGAGGTACATATGAATAAAAGAACCGAAGAATGGAAAAAGTACATTAAGGAAGCAAAAATCAGATTAAATCAAAGCAGATTTCAACCGGTAGACGATGAAGTATTTTACCTTAATTCACAAAAACTAACAAGACAAGATATCGCCAGACTAAACAGTATGATAGCAGAAGTTCTTGCAAGCGATGATTTTGTTTATAATCCGCTTGGAAAAATGATTGACGAAGAAATATATAACGAATTAAACGATGAAAATAAAACAAAATATATTCTTGATTTAAGTTCAATTTACTTAGCTTTGCGAGCAAAATTCAAAAAATAATACACTTTTAAGATAAAACTTTTAGGATACACGTCGAAATTTGTCGAATAATATCAGCGTAAGGAGAGATAGAGACGGATTCCGGTAGTTTTGTTCAGCAATTAAAAGACAAAATTAACATAGTCGATGTGATAAGCGACTATGTTTCATTGCAAAGAAGAGGCAGAGATTTTTGGGCTTGTTGTCCTTTCCATAATGAAAAAACTCCTTCATTTCAAGTAAAAACTTTTCACCAGTGCTACGTTTGTTACGGTTGCGGTAAAAAAGGCGACGTAATAAATTTTGTTATGGAAATGGATAAACTTTCATTCAATGAGGCATTGGAAAAACTAGCCCGCAAAGTCGGAATGGAAGTTCCAGAGCGAACCATAGATATAAAATATAAAAAACAAAAAGAGTTATTAGAAAAGATATATTCAATAAACAGAGACGCTGCATTATTTTACCATAGCAATCTCAGAACAAACGACGGACTTATTGCTTTAGAATATTTGTATTCAAGACAACTCACACAGGAAACCATAACAAAATTTGGTATAGGGTATTCTACGGATTACAGTTCCCTTATAAATCATCTAAAAGAAAAAGGATTTTCAATAGAATCAATGAAAGAAGCCGGTGTCGTCGGAGTTACGGATGACGGAACTCCTTATGATTTTTATGATGAACAAGATTTTTATACGAACATTGAAGAACTTGAGTTAGCCGTCAATGGTGCT
>CALVYG010000047.1 GCA_944372095.1 uncultured Clostridia bacterium | reverse complement strand
AACGAAGAGCTTTGTCGTGACTTGAAAACTTATGAAATTCCATGTGAGTTTTATATTACGAACGGCTTGTTGTATTCTGTAAATAAAAATAACGAAGTTGGAATTGTAGGAGCAGACAGGACAAGTGCAGGGACTGAAACGGTTATTCCCGAAACCGTGGTTCTGAATGGTGTAACGTATAATGAAAAATATGTAAATAAATATGCGTTTTGGGGATATAACTTAAAAAGCTTGACTGTCAGCGGAGTAAACGAGTTTAAGCAATACGCACTTACGGGTGCGACAAAATTAAGCGAATTGATTTTAACGGCAAGCAGGACAGAGGATATTCCTCGGATATTTGATTCCAGTTTAGGTGAAAATTTCAATAAAGGCTTAAAAATTACTGTTTGTTATAACCCTAATGAAACAGATAGTTATTTTGATAAATGGGACGGAATAATAGAAACATTTACCTATTCGGATGAATACGGTGTTGAACATATTGCGGCAGAAAATATGTTTTACGGTGAACCTTTTGCCGTATTGACATATCTCGACAATAACGATATCAGACAAACTTCCTCAATACAGTACGAAGAAATAAATAAAAATGCCATAGATGAAATCAGTGGAAAAAGACCCGGATATTATATAGGCGGGTGGAAAAAGGCGACCGGAAGCGAAGAAGATATAGTCATTGAAGCCGGTTATAAAATCAATTCAAACATGATACTGGAGTGTAAATGGGTTGCAGAAAAATATACCTTGACTTTTGCCGTTCCGGAAGGCATAGTACTTGAATTTAATGCCGAATATTCCGGAAGTGACAGTAATTATAATTATTATACTTATGAAATCGAATTCGGAACAGACTATAATTTTTCAGTACAGGATTACGATGCCAATATTTACAATTTCAACGGATGGATGCTTGACGAAGAAAATTTACCTGTTAAAGGGACGTGGAGCAAGGTTCCTCAGACGGAAACGGTAATTTTGTATCCTTCCAGAAGTAAAAAAGAATACAGAATAATATACGATACATCAGATGATACAGTTAAAATTGACGGAACAGGGAAAACTGTATATTACGGAGAAAACTATGTTTTGGATATTCCATTAAAAGAAGGATATGATTTTGTAAAATGGAGTATGCTTGGGCAGGACGGAACGTATATCGGAATGACGGATGAAAACGGTGCAAGTTATACGGAGTGGAGAATATCCACAGCGGAATCGGTAGTATTTTATCCGGAGTGGAGTCCGAAGGCGTTAAAAGTTACATTAATGCTTGGTGAAAATGAAAAATATACCGAAAAAGAGGTTATCTACGGTAGCGACAATTACAAATTGGAGCTTCTTATAAGTGATGTGCCTTTGGAATATCGTGAAATATATAATGATATAATTGAATTTTTTGCGGGTTGGCAGGACGAAAAAGGTAAAACATACACTAATTCATCGGGAGATGCGGTTGTGGCATGGGATAAAACCGATAATGCGGTGCTATATGCAGTTTGGCCGGATTTTATTTATGATGAAACCGAATTGTTTAGTGTAATCCAAAATAACAGGAAGGCGTCCGTAGTTTTAATGTCAGATATTGAGTTGACTGAGCCGATTAGCGGTGAGTACACGGGAGTATTCAACGGGAATAACCATACTGTTAATGTTGTTCAAGAGATTTCGTCCATACAAGATATTTATTCAGGCATATTTGAAACTAATAGCGGGACGATAAAAAATATTGATATTTTTGTAAATCTTACAATAAATGTATCGACAGAATTTAACGTAGACGCTTATTACGGGGGAGTTTGCGGAGTAAATAACGGAATTATTGAGAACGTTACGCTTGATTTAAATTTCAAAGCTGTATTCAATATTATTTCCGGTAATGTTTTTGTAGGCGGTTTGTTCGGATTAAGCGGAGGAACAGTTAATGATTGCGTAACCAATGTAAATGAGTTTTCGCTTACAGTAACAGACGTTGAAGGCGGATTGTTTGCAGGAAGCGGAGCAGGCGTAAATTACGGAACAATTAATTTCACTTCAATAGAAATTAAAAATTTTGTCGTAAATTACGGAGGAAAGCCTTTCGGAGGTGAAATTAATACTGTTGGAAGTATAATAGGTGCAAACACATATTTTGATGAAAATTCGGGCAAAGAAATTATCGGCACGGTAAAAGGAAGCAGTAGAATTACTACGGTAAAAACGGAAAATGAATTTGAGATTTATGTAGATGCGACGGCTTCGGCATCTCAATCAAATATAAACAATAACTGGGAAAGCGATTATGTGAATTATTATTGTTATGACGGAATTTTTATGAAACCTGCGACCGTTGTTTATCTATCCACAATTAAATACTATGAAAAGCAAAAATCCTCAAAAGATTATTTTGCAGAGAAAAATCACAGGTTCGGTGAAGGCAGAGGCGGAAACAACGAGTTTCTGGCGTTTTCCGTAATTGAAAATAACGCTTAATTGCTTATTTATTTAAGTAGACTCGTTTAGTTTATTTATATAATAGACTTTAATACGTTTAAGTGCTATAATTATACGAAATTTATAATCAGGAGAAAAAAATGACAGAAAGGATAAAACAAATATCCGAAGCTTTCGGAGCAAAGATATCAGGCGCCGAGACACTGGGCGATTTGAATAATATTAAGATAAAATATCTCGGTAAAAACGGAGAGGTAACCGAACTTTTAAAGAATCTAAAAAATTGTTTGGCGGAAGAACGCCCGATAATAGGGAAAAAAATTAACGAATTGCGTCAGAGGATAGAGAACTCAATAAATGAGCGCGAAAAGAATCTGGCGGAGAAAGCGAAATTAAAAAAACTCGAAGAAGAGGAAATAGACGTAACATTAAGCTTAGCGCATAAAGACACGACGGGAGCGCTTCACCCGTTAACTATTACCAAAAATATGTTTATAAATATATTTGCCGGTATGGGGTTTGAAGTAAAAGAAGGACCCGAAATTGAATTGGATTATTATAATTTTCAATTACTTAATATTCCTGCCGACCATCCTTCAAGGGATATGCAGGATACTTTTTACATTACAGACAAAATATTATTGAGAACACAAACGTCGGCGGTTCAGGCAAGGGTAATGCTTGAAGAAAAACCTCCTATAAGAATAATTTGTCCCGGAAAAGTATTTCGTGCGGACGACGATGCAACGCATTCTCCGATGTTTCATCAGATGGAAGGGTTGGTTATAGACGAAAAAGATAAGGTTACTCTCGGAGATTTAAAAGGTTGTCTTGATGAATTTGCACGTAAATTCTTCGGTGAAGATTCCCGTATAAGATTAAGACCGTCATATTTCCCTTTTACGGAACCGAGTGTTGAGATGGACGTAAGCTGTTTTATGTGCAAGGGAAAAGGTTGCAGATTATGCAAAAATACGGGCTGGATTGAAATTTTGGGCGCAGGAATAGTAAACCCGATTGTTCTTGATAATTGCGGTATCGATTCTAAAAAATACAGCGGATATGCTTTCGGAATCGGTATAGAGCGCTGTGCAATGTTAAAATTCGGTATTCCCGATATAAGAATATTGTTTGAAAACGATATACGTTTTCTCAGACAATATAAATAAAGGAGGCAAAAGATGAAGGTACCTTTCAGTTGGGTAAAAGAATTTGTTGATATAGATATTTCAGCCTATGAGCTCGGGAATAAATTAGTTGCAGCCGGATTTGAAATTGAAGAATATATAAATTTAAGAGATAATATAAAAAATGTAATTGTCGGGTCAGTTGAAGAAATCGAGAAACATAAAGACAGTGACCATTTGAAAATATGTAAAATAAATACAGGAAAAGAAGTATTACAAATAGTAACCGGTGCAGATAACGTCAAAAAAGGCGATAAGGTACCGGTAGCATTAGACGGAGCAGTACTTCCGGACGGAAAACATATCAGAAAAGGTGAGTTGCGCGGCGTTTTAAGTAACGGAATGTTATGTTCGGGTGAAGAGCTCGGATTAACTGAGGATGATTTCCCGGGAGCAGGCGTTAACGGAATTTTAATATTGAATTCCGACGTCAATGTAGGCGATGATGTCAATGACGTAATCGGAAATACCGACACGGTTTTAGATGTTGCGATAACGGCAAACCGACCGGATTGCAACAGTATTCTCGGAATAGCAAGAGAAATTGCGGCAGTTTTGAATAAGCCTCTGAAAATGCCGGATTTGAGTTATGAAGAAAGCAATGATGAAATTTCGGATTATATCAGTGTGGAAAACAAAAATTATAAATTATGTCCCAGATATATGGCAAAGGCTGTCACGGATGTTGTTGAAACGCAGTCTCCGAAAATTATCAGAGACAGGCTTAAAGCCGTCGGAATAAGACCGATAAATAATCTTGTAGACGTAACGAATTATGTATTGACAGAAATCGGACAACCGATGCATGCATTTGATTTGGAAAATCTGGCAGGACATAAAATCATAATAAGAAATGCGGAAGAAGGTGAGAAAATAATTGCGCTTGACGGAAAGGAATATGCCTTAAAGAAAGAACATCTTGCGATATGTGACGCCGAAAAGCCTGTTGCTATTGCAGGAGTAATGGGAGGTGAATACGCCTCAATCGGATTAAATACACATACCGTGATACTTGAAAGCGCCCGTTTTGCAAGGGATAGTATAAGACATACGTCAAGAGAGATTGGATTGCATTCGGATTCTTCCGCGCGATACGAAAAAGGTATTGATTTTTATTCACAGGAACTCGGACTTAAAAGAGCATTATCATTGTTTTATAAATATAATTGGGGGAAAATAGTTAGCGGAGAGATAGATAAATGTGAGAAAAAACCCGAGCAAAATTCTATTGAATATGATTATAGAGAAATAAACGACATTATCGGAGTCAATTTAGAAAAATCTGAAATTATAAAAATATTAAACAGATTAGAAATTAAAACTTCTGCAAAAGGTGACAAATTAACAAGTATTATTCCTCTTTACAGGGAAGATATTTACGGAGTGAACGACTTAACGGAAGAAGTTATAAGAATATACGGTTACGATGTCGTAAAATCAAGGTTAATCAGCGGATGTTGCGGAGGTAAGACCGAAAAACAATTGTCGATGGAGAAAATCAAAAATATTCTCATAGGGAAAGGCGTATTTGAGACGGTTTCCTATGCTTTTGTTTCGCCTAAATCATTTGATGTGCTTAATCTTAACAAAGAATCATATTTGCGTAATGCAATTGAAATTTGGAATCCTATCGGTTCAGATATGAGCGTTATGAGAACAAATTTAACATTCAGTATGCTCAAAACATTGGAAAGTAACTATAAAAGAGGGAATAAAGCGTCGCGTTTTTTTGAAATAGCCAATACTTATATTCCGAAAGAGTTGCCTTTATCCGAGCTTCCGGAAGAAAAAGCAAAACTTTCGCTCGGATTTTACGGTGAAACAGAAAATTATTATACATTAAAAGAAGTACTCGATGATATTTTCGAGATTTACGGAATGGAAGTAAAGTATAAACGTGCCAATGAAACATTCCTTCATCCGGGAAGAAGTGCGCTAATTGAATATAAGGATAAATTGTTAGGTTATATCGGAGAATGTCATCCGGATATTTTGGAAAATCTTGATATGGACGAAAGGTTATATATTGCAGAATTGGATGCCGAAACGATTGCGGAGAACGGCATGGCAATAAAGCCTTTTAAGGCAATAAGCAAGTATCAGGGAATGCAGCGTGATTTAGCATTGATTGCGCCGGAAAAGTATCCTGCCGCTGAAATTTTATCGGCAATTAAAGATGTGTGTACGGACATACTTGAAAAGGTAGAGGTTTTTGATATTTATACCGGAGGGCAGATTCAGAAAGGTAAAAAAAGTATCGCCGTAAAGCTCAGTTTCAGAGCGTTAGAAAAAACGCTTAAAGACGACGACGTAAACGAAGAAATAAAAAAGGTATTGGAAGAATTGAGTGGAAGAGAAATTGTTCTACGCTAAATCGCGGAAAACATCGTTAAGTTTTGTTGAAGAATCGTTTGATGTTTATGAAGGAGAGACGTTAAAAAAGGAACTCTTCAATCTCGGTGATTATAAAAGCTTTGATGTGAAAGACTATGAATTAACAGAAATTTTGTCGCCGGCTTCAAAAAGTAGCTATAAGCAAGCAATTTACGGCGGAGCAGACGCAATTTATTTCGGCTATAAAGCATTTAATGCGAGAGCAGGCGGAGAAAATTTCGAATCAATAAAAGAAGTAGTAGATTTTTGTCACTTTTATAACGTAAAAGCTTATTTAGCATTAAATATTTGTTTTACGAATAGCGAATTGCCGCAAGTGAAAGAAATAGTAAAAGAAGCGGAAGAAGCGAATATTGATGCATTTATAATTTGTGATTTATCATTAGTTCCGATTATAAGAGGATATTCAAAAGCTGCAATACATGCAAGTACTCAGCTGGGTACTCATAATTCTTGGGGAATGGATTTTCTGAAAGATATGGGATTCAACAGAGCGGTATTAAGTCGTGAAATGAGTTTTGAAGACATAAAATCCGTGACTGATACACGTTCGATAGAAACAGAGGTTTTTATACACGGTGCGTTATGCTCTTGCTTTTCAGGCGGATGTTTATTATCTTCAATGCTTACCGGGAACAGTGCAAATCGTGGGAAGTGCAATCAGTTATGCAGAAAATTTTATAAATCTTTTGTAAACGGAAAACCGGCGATAAAAGGTTTTCTTTTAAGTGCAAAAGACATTTGCATGGATAAATATATAAGAGATTTGATTGATATAGGTGTGAGTTCCTTAAAGATAGAAGGAAGATTAAAGAGAGAGGAATATGTCGGCGGAGTTACGATGTATTATTCCGATTTGAAAAAAGGAGTAGAGCCTATATTTGATAAGGACGACATAAAGGTACTTTTTAACAGAGGTAATTATACAGCGGGATATTTTGAAAATAATAACGTTATTTACACGGGACAACCCAATCATATCGGCATTTATGCAGGTAAAGTCGTACATGTTTTAGGGGAGAATAAAGCTTATGTGGCGTCCGATGTTCCGTTAGAAAGCAATAACGGTTATAAAGTTTTAAGAAATCAAAAGGAAATCGGAGGAGTATTGGCAACGGGAGAATACAATAAAAATTTTTCTGTTGTTAAAAGCAATGTTCCTCTTAAAATCGGAGATGAAATAAGATTGACGAGCGACGCTTCGCTTGCCGAGTTTATATGTAACAGAAAAAAGCGTAAAGTCGTACCGATACAAGTCAGAATTGCGGGAGGAGAAAAACCGCAAATTATTTTGAATATCAAAGGCCATAAATATACCTACACAGGAAAAGATTATGTGCAGACGGCCATAAACCATCCGATTACCGAAGAAGAAATAAAAACATTGTTTGAAGGAAGTAAAGTAAGAGAAGTAAAATTCGTAATTACCGATTTGCAATTATACAACGCTTTTTTAACAAAATCGCAACTAAATCAAATCAGAAGAGATTTGCTTGACAGCGTATGGAGATTTTTGCTTGGATATTACGAGCGTACTAAAAAAATATTCGATGAAAGACCTATACCGAAATACGAAGAAGAGACATCACGAAAACTTGAAGGCGATTTCTGTGAAGTGGATAGTATTGAAATAGCAAAAATTGCATTGAAACAAGTAAAGAACATTGTTTATAATCCCGAAATATTCGTTGAGGAAGAGTGTCAGAATTTTTATAGAAATATTAAAAAAGATGATAATAATATTTTTATTAAGCTACCCATATACATTCCCGTTTCCCAAGAGGTGTTTTTTGAAAGTATAATTAAAATATTTGACGGTGTGTGTGCTAATAATATAGGCGGAGCATATGTAGCCCGTAAATTAAAAAAACTTTTATTATGCGGACCGAATTTAAATATTATGAATACCAAAAGTTGGTTTATAAAAAATTCGTGCAGTTATGTAGTTTCTCCTGAACTGAACTATACTGAAGTAAAAAGGTTTAAAAATCCTATAATTTATGCATACGGATATCTTCCTTTGATGTATCTTAATTTTTGCCCGAGAAAAGTATCCGGAATGCAATGCGGTGAATGTAAAGGTGAATTGAAGTTTGCCGATGAAAAAGGTGAATATTTAATTACGACGCAAAAGTTTAACGGATATTGTGAACATATTTTGCATAATGCGGTTCTTACCGATGTAGGAACCAGGTTTGACCGTGCAAGAAAATATTTTGATTTTTGTTTAAGTGATAAGAAAGAGGCAGAAACTATTTTATCTTATTACTACGGAGATAAAGAGTATTTGCCTAAAAATACGAATAAGTTACATTTAACGAGAGGTGTATTGTGATAAACGAACGAACAATAAAGACTCTCGAATATGAAAAAATAATGCAAAAAGTGGCGCATTATGCTGCAAGTAAGCCGGCAAAAGACAGAATTCTTTTGATGCGCCCGTATGATGACATAGAAAAGATTGAACTTGAATTAGAAAAAACTTGTGAAGCCGATAAAATACTTTTTGAGCATGCGGTAAATCCCTTATTGAATTTCGACGATATATCGGATGCACTCGACAGTGCGGAAGTTTTAAGCATGCTGACTATGCAGGACTTGTTGAAGATTTGCAGATTGTTGAAAGTTGCTTCAAGCTTGCAATCGCAAATTCTTAATGTGCCGGATGATGAAGTTATTAAACTTAAAACATTGGCAAGAACAATATATACAAATAAAAAACTTGCCGATGATATTGATAGGTCAATTTTGTCAGATACGGAAATGAGCGATAATGCTTCTTCGTTGTTAAGAGATATCAGAGTTAAAATTAAAAGAACAGGTGAAAATATAAAGCAAAAACTCAATAGCTATATAACAAGTTCGGCCTATGCAAAATATATTCAGGATAATATAGTAACGGTTCGCGGCGACAGGTACGTTATTCCGTTAAAAGCCGAATACAAAGGCATGATACCCGGACTGATACACGACCAAAGTTCATCGGGTGCTACGCTTTATGTAGAACCTTTTGCAATCGTGGAATTAAACAACGACTTAAAAGGTTTGCTTATTGAAGAGGAAGCGGAAATAGAGCGTATTTTAAGAGATTTTACCTATCGAATAAGCGAAGAAACAGGGCTTTTAAGATATTCATTAAATGCTATAATCGAGTTTGACGTAATTTTTGCAAAAGCATATTACGGAAATTCAATTAAGGGCGTCAAACCTGTGTTTAGTAAGCGGGATTATATAGAAATACGTAAAGGCAGACACCCGCTGATTGCTGCCGACAAAGTTGTTCCTAACGATATAATGGTAGGGAAAGATTTTAATATGTTACTTATTACCGGTCCGAATACCGGAGGAAAAACCGTATGTCTTAAACTTATAGGTTTAATTGAGCTTATAGGAATGAGCGGGATTTTTGTACCCGCGTTATATGCGGAACTTGCATGTGCCGATAACATTTTTTGCGATATAGGCGATGAACAGAGTATAGAACAGAATTTAAGTACATTTTCCTCACATATGACCAATGTAGTGAATATTCTTGGGGAAATGACAGAAAAAAGTCTTGTGCTTTTAGATGAATTAGGTGCCGGAACAGACCCTACGGAAGGGGCAGCCCTTGCTTTGGGGATTGCGGATTATATAATGAAAACGGGAGCAAAAGCAGTAATAACTACACATTACAACGAATTTAAAGAGTATGCTGTTATAACCGATAGGGTGCAGAATGCTTCAATGGATTTTGACCCTAAAACATATTCTCCGACATATAAATTGATAATCGGAACCCCCGGAGCGTCAAATGCCTTGGCTATTGCGGAAAAGCTCGGATTGAAAAAAGAAATTCTTGAACAAGCCAAAAAAGGAATAGGAAGCAAAAAATTTGATTTTGAAAATGTTTTGAAATCATTGGAAAATGCCAGACGCGAAGCGGAAATCAATAAAGAAGAAAGTGAGAAAAATCTCGAAGAGGCAAAGCGTATTAAATCGGAAGCGGAAAAGGAACGCGAAAAACTTTATGCACAAAGAGAAAGGCTGAATGCGAGCGTAAAGCGCGAAACAAAAAAACTTGTTGACGAAGCAATGGCGGAAGCTAATGAAATTATTGACAGAATGAGGGCTTTATTGGATAATCCGACCGACGGAGATATATTTTTGGCGCAGAAGTTAAGGAAATCCTTGAAAAAGTTTATCATAGCCGAAGATAATGAGTTTCAGGGATTCGTAGAGGAAATCGGAGGAGAAATAGTCGTAGGAGACAGAGTTCTTGTAAAAAATCTGAATGCAGAAGCTGAAGTTTTGTCAGTTAATCCTATTAAAGCAGATGCAAAAGTAAAATTAGGAAAAATGACTTGTAATGCAAAGCTAAGTGATTTGGTCAGGCTTAAATCTTCGGAAAAAAAAGAAACAGTTAAGGCGGAAAGCAGGCGTGTGTTATTCAATGAGCAGGTTTCCCAAGAAATCAATCTGATAGGGAAAACTTCACTTGAAGCAGAAAAAGCTCTTGAAGAATATTTGGATAAAGCCTCTCGCGTCGGATTGCACGAAGTCAGAATAATACACGGTTATGGGGAAGGGATTTTAAGGAAAACCGTTCAAAATTATCTTAAAACGCGTAAAGAGATAGAATCGTTTCGCCCCGGGGAATACGGTGAAGGCGGCAGAGGAGTTACAGTTGCGTATTTTAAGTAATTATAAACTTGATTTTAGAATAGAAAAGAAAGAGAGAATGTATAAGTTTTGTATATATTTTTCTGCTATACTTAGAATATTGGCTGTTTTTTTAATTTTTCCTTCGGTATTCTTATCATATTATATTTTTATAGCCGTAGGAATAAGCGTTGTCAGTTCGTTGATTATGGATAATTCAGCTAAAAAATGGGTGTATACAATAAGATACGAATGGCATGACGGCATTTTTTCAATTATCAAAATCGATATCGACGGAAAAGAAAAAACGGTTGAAGAATTCGAATGCAACCGGATTAAGAAGCTTGAAAAAGTTAATCCGAATGAAATACCGCCCACAGCGAACAGATATTATTACAGTAAGCATCTTACTGATATTAGCGAGGTTTACGAAGTTAAGTACCGCGATTGTGATACCGGATTTTATATTACACCGGATAAATATATGTTTGCAATAATGGACGAAGGGAGGAAAAATGGTATATCTTGACAATGCCGGTACGACAAAACCGCTTGACGAATGTCTGAAAATATATTCGGAATATCAAAATGAAAAGTTTTTTAATCCGTCGGCACTATACCATCCGGCGCTGGAATTATTCGACGAAATTAAGACAACGCGCGATAATATTTGCAAAATGCTTAAAGGAAAAGGGAAAATGATATTTACTTCCAGTGGGTCCGAAAGCGATAATCTTGCAATATTCGGCAGTAAGAAACCTAAAAATTCACGCATAATTGTTTCTGCAAGCGAACATCCTGCCGTATTTAATGCGGCAATGGAGTTAAAGCAAAGAGGCTATGACGTAATATTTTGTCCTGTAGATACAAGCGGACGTGTAATAGAGAAAGATTTTGCTGAAATCGTAAACGAAAATACCTCTTTTATTTCCGTTATGCACGTAAATAACGAAACAGGAAGCGTGAACGACATCAAAAAGCTATGTTCAATAGCGAAAAGAATCAACCCGGATGTTATATTCCATTCCGACGGAGTGCAGGCAGTCGGTAAAATAAGGATATCACTTATTGACCTCGGCGTTGACCTATATACGGTAAGCGGTCACAAAATACACGGCTTAAAAGGCGTAGCCGGTTTGTTTATAAAAGACGGCATAAATCTTCGTCCGATTATATACGGAGGAGGACAAGAATTCGGAATGCGTTCATCTACCGAAAACGTAGGAGGAATAATATCGTTCGGAAAAGCAATAGAGAGAGCGGTTGAGGGATATGGAGAGTACGGTAAAAATATAAAAGAAATCAGAGATGACATTGCCGAATTTTTCACAAACGAAGGTTATAAAGTTGTTGAGGGGAAGGAACAATCTCCGTACATTATATGTGCGGCGATGCCGGATGTAAGGGGAGAAGTAATGCTCCATTCGCTTGAAAAATACGGAATATATATCGGTACGGGAAGTGCGTGTTCAAGCAAGAAAGGACACAAAAGATTGCCGAATATTTTGAAACTTCCAAAGGAATACGAAAATGGCATAATTAGAATAAGTTTCTCTCGTTTTACATCAAAAAACGACATAGAGTACTTCAAAAAACGCATTAATTTAGAATACAATCATCTAAAAAAATATATAAATTAAAATACTTTCGAGGTAAAAATGGAACGAACTATCCTTATAAGAATAGGCGAAATTTTTCTAAAAGGAAACAATAAAGGCTTTTTTGTTTCAACGCTGAAAAGTAATATAATGCACGCTCTTGCGGGTATAGAATGTGCTTTGGTTAATACGCAGAACCGAATGTATATCGAGAAGTATTCGGGTGAAGACGAACCTGAAATTATCGAAAGATTGACTAAAGTTTTCGGAATAAGCAGTATAAGTCCGGCGGTAAAGGTTAAGACGGAATTAAGTGTAATAGCGGACGCTTGTTCGGATATTTTCCCCGAATCCGGAAAATTTCGGGTTAGCGTTAACAGAGCGGACAAACGCTTACCCTTAACGTCAATGGAGATTGCCGGAGATATAGGGGAAATAATGCTGAATAAGAAAAAAAACAGAACGGTAGATTTATATAAATACGATTTTGAAGTTAACGTCGATATTAGGGAAAACGGTATGACGTACATTTATTATGATAAAATCCCTTGTCAGGGAGGTTTGCCGGTGGGATGCGGAGGGAACGGAATGCTGCTGTTGAGCGGAGGAATAGATAGTCCCGTTGCAGGATATATGATGGCGAAACGCGGTTTGAAAATTTTTGCAGTCCATTATCACAGTTTTCCTTACACGAGTGAACAGGCGAAAGAAAAAGTTATAGAGCTTGCAAAGGAGATATCCGCTTATTGCGGCGAAATAACATTGTTTGTTGTGCCTTTTACCGAAATTCAATATGCTATTAAGGAAAATTGTAAAATCGAATATATGATTACCGTTATGCGCAGATTTATGATGAGAATTGCCGAAAGACTTGCGGCGGAAAATAATTGCGGCGCGATTATTACCGGAGAAAGTCTCGGGCAGGTTGCCAGCCAGACAATGGAAAGTATTACCGTTACAAACAGTGTTGCAAAATTGCCTGTATTTCGCCCGTTAATTGCTTTCGACAAAACAGATATTATTGAAATTTCGCGTAAAATAGGCACTTACGAAACAAGTATTCTTCCTTATGAGGATTGTTGTACTGTATTTCTGCCGAAAAATCCTGTTATACGACCAACTATAGGAACTGCTGAAAGCTTTGAAAAGAAACTTGACGTGGATGGTCTTGTCGAAAATGCTCTGTCGGGAGTCGAAGTTTATCGCTGTAAATATTGAAATAATCGGGTTTATTCGGATAAACGTATCCTAGCGGAGAATTGTTAAATTTAACGCACAGACGGTAAGAATAGATTCCGTTAGGGTATTCGTGCGAGGGAATTGTGTGGATTCCTGCCGATGAGAATTCGTATTGGGCTTTATCGCCGCTTAACAGATTGTATTCTTCAAGCGTGAAAGTGTACGGTTCGTCGGCAGCTATTTCTATAATGCGTGTGTCGTTCGTGTTTCTTAATGAAAATTTTATGTTGGTTATATCAAAATACGGTGAGCTTACGGTCGGGCAATTTTTTAATGAGAAATATGATTCTTTTCGATAAATATCGGGGGTAAAATTGTTGCTGAGATATAAAATATGGTCTTTTTGTAAAGCAAAATTATCTATTTCAAGTTTATAAACGGTTTCGGGTATTTCAAATTGTTTTAAGTTTGGAGAAGGGAGAAGAGAATAGATTTTTCTTGCCAGTAAACTCGGGTATCCGCTTCCCGTGGTTTCTATTGAGGTTTCTTTTGTGTTTGCCGTGTCTCCGTACCATACGGTTAAAGTATGTTCCGTGGTATAGCTTATGTTCCAGGCATCGAGATTGTTGCTGTTTCTGACGCTTTGGGTTGTGCCGGTTTTAGATGCAATGGCGTAATTAAAGCCGTTCAATTTGCTTGCGGTTCCTTCTTTGACCGTCTTTTCGAGCATTTGCGTAATCAAAAAAGCGGTATCTGCCGACATCGCTCGGGAGGTTTGTTTTTTATGTTCGTAAACCAAGTTTCCGTTAGGGTCTATAATTTTTTTTATAAAAGTATTCTTTTTGTATATTCCGCCGTTTGCAAGCGTCATATATGCTGAGCTTAATTCCGGAAAAGTTAGACCGTCTGTCAAGCCGCCCAAGGATGCGGCGGTGCTGTCCGACGGCGAAAAGCGTAACCCGCATTTTTGTGCAAATGTAAAGCACTGTTTTTTGCCCGTGTCTTCGAAAAGTTTTACCGCAACGGTGTTTATTGACTTTGCAAGCGCGGTTTCGGCGGTAATCCATCCTGAGTACGTGTCTCCGTAATTTTTGGGAGAATATCCGTTTATTTCTATTTTTTCGTCAAGTAAAGGTGTTTGCGAAGATATTATCCCGTATTCAATGGCGGGGGCGTATACGAGAATGGGTTTTATTGCGGAGCCGGGTTGGCGTCTGAACGAGAATATATCGCAGTCGTCGCTTCCGTAGTAGGCGGAGATACCTCCGGTATCGTTATCGGCTATCATTGCTGAAATTGCGGCTTTTGAACCATAAGAATTAACGCTTGAATATTCGTCGGATGTTATAGAGGAGTGTAGAGCGGATTGATTTGCGGGCGAATAATAAGTATATATTTTATAATCGGACGAGATAAGCGTTTTTTCTGTAATACCTAAAATTTCTGCTGCTTCTGCAAGTACATTATTATAGTATGGGGTGCATATTTGCCCGTTAAAGACATTTTCAGGTATGACGTATTTGTCTGATTTTGAATTGTTGTAGGTGGATTCATCGATATAATTTTGTTCATACATCAGTTTAAGGACAAGATTGCGTCTTTCTGTGGATGCGGACAAATTGCTTTTCGGGGAATATCTTGCGGGATTTTTCACTATACCCGCAAGAATCGCGCCTTCTGCCGCGCTTAATTCCGAGGCAGATTTACCGAAGTAATTTTTGCTTGCGCTGTCAATACCGTAAATACCGCTTCCGAAATATATGGCATTGAGATACATTTCGAGAATCTGTTCTTTTGAATATTGTTTTTCTATAAGACGCGCGAGGCGCAATTCTTTAATTTTTCTTTTTATTGTTTTTTCGCTGCTGAGTTGAGTGTTTTTTGCAAGTTGTTGCGTAATTGTCGAACCGCCTTCTTTGAAAGAGGCGGTTTTTATATCCTGAATAAGTGCTCCTGCGAGTCTGTAATAATCAACGCCGTTATGAGAATAAAAACGCTTATCTTCGAGAGCGATGAAAGCGTTTATTACGTTCGGTGATATGTCTTGATAGGGGATATATTTATACATACGACCGTTTTCAATTATATTTCCGTATGCGTCCGCGAGCTCGATTTTTGCTTTTGGGGCAATAATTGCGGAATTGTCGAGTTTTGCGGAAAAATAAACGGAAAAGAACATAATCAGCATGCCTAGTATTATAAAAGCTGAACTAAAAAAGAATAATTTCAATAATTTAGAATACTTTTTTCTCTGTTTTTTCATCTTACCGTAGTATGTTGCAACTGTTGCGGTATTATGAAATATTGCTTGATTATTCCAGCCTTTTATTTTATAATATATTAGCTATGTCTGGATATTATTATATTTTTACTTACGGTTGTCAGATGAATGTGCATGAGTCCGAAAAAATAGCGGGTTTGCTGAGAGAAATCGGATATGTCCAATCTTCTGATTGTGAGACTGCGGATGTTATTGTTTTTAATACTTGTTGTATAAGAGATACGGCCGAAAAAAAGATTTTGGGGAATATCGGTGATGTTAAACATCTTAAAAAAAACAATCCTTCTTTGATTGTCGCTGTTGTGGGATGTATGACGCAGCAAAAGGGAATTGCCGAAAGTCTGAAAAATAAATTTCCTTTCGTGAATATTATCCTCGGTACCCATAATATAGAGGAGTTGCCAAAACTGGTTTCCGATATCGATAATAAAATTATTAAACGCCAAATTTCGGTTTCAAGCGAAGATAATCCCGAAATTTGCGAAACTATGCCGATTTACCGTACCAGCGGAACTAACGCTTGGGTTAATATTATGTACGGTTGTAATAATTTTTGTACTTATTGCATCGTTCCTTATGTCAGAGGACGGGAACGCAGCCGTGCTCCCGAAACAATTCTTTCTGAGATTAAAAATCTTTTGGCAAACGGATATAAAGAAATAACTTTGCTTGGTCAAAATGTGGATTCGTATTCTTATGAAGGGTATGATTTTGCTTATCTTCTTGAAAAAATATCGGAAATCGGCGGTAAATTCCGAGTAAGATTTATGACTTCTCATCCGAAAGATTTTAACGGAAAAGTGATTGATATTATTAAAAACAGTCCGAATATCTGCAATAATATACATTTACCCGTTCAATCGGGAAGTAACAGAATATTAGGTCTTATGAACAGACGATATACACGTGAACGGTATTTAGAGATTATAGACGAAATATACGATAAAATTCCTTCGGCGGGAATAACGAGTGATATTATGGTAGGATTTCCGACCGAAACGGATGAGGATTTTCAAGATACGCTGTCTCTTACGGAGCGCGTAAGATTTTCAAACGCATTTACGTTTGTATATTCGCCCAGAAACGGGACGGTGGCTGCCGGGATGGAACAACTTCCTTATTCGGTGAAAAGAGAGAGAATAAAAACTCTGGTTGCGTTGCAAAACAAAATCAGCGCGGAAAAAAGTCTCGATTATATAGATAACATTGAAGAAATACTAGTTGAAGACGTAAATCCGAAAAAGCCCGGTACCGTTTGCGGCAGAACCGAGAGCGGAAGGCTTGTTACGTTTAGCGGAGAAAAAGCTCTCATAGGAGAATTTGTAAACGTTAAAATTACGTCGGCAAAATCTTCGGCATTGTGGGGTGTTAAGGAATAATGAAGAAAAAAGAAAGTAAACTTTCACCGATGATGGAACATTATAATTCCATAAAAGAGCAGAATCCGGATGCGATAATATTGTATCGTCTCGGAGATTTTTATGAAATGTTTTTTGACGATGCGGTAAAAGCGAGCAAAATACTTGATTTGACTTTGACCGGAAGAGATTGCGGACAAGAAGAAAGGGCGCCTATGTGCGGAGTGCCTTATCATGCTGTCGATAACTATATTGCAAGATTGCTTGCGGCAGGAGAAAAGGTAGCGATATGCGAGCAGCTTACGAACCCGGGAGACCAAAAAGGTATGTTGAAGAGGGATATCGTAAGAATAATTACGCCAGGGACAAACACGATTGAAGAGATGCTTGACGGTTCGGTAAATCACTATCTTGTTTCGGTGGTAAAAGGGAAGGTCGAAACTTCTTTCGCCGTGGCAATGCTCGATATTATCACAGGAGAATTCAAGGTAAAAAAATTTAACGATGCCGTATTGACCGATATTGAAGATTTTTTATTGAATATCACCCCCAGTGAAATTATAGCAGTTTCTTCTTTATGTGACGAGGCACGTAAGTTAAGCAGCGTTGTATGTGAAAGATTAGTAAAATTTACCGCTTTTTACGATTACAGTTTTGATTATTCAAATGCAAAGGAACGTTTGTTGAAACAGTTCGGAGCTTACGGTCTTGAAGCGCTCGGATTAAACGGTGAAGAGCTTGCGGTGTGCGCTTTGGGCGGATTGCTTGAATACGTGGTGAATACTCAGAAAAGAAGCCTTACACATATTTCCGTTCCCAAATTTGAAGAAAGCGAAGATGAAATGTATATAGATTTCAATACGCGAAAAAACCTTGAATTGACAGAAACTCTTTCAGACGGAAAACGTAACGGCAGTTTGATATGGGTCATTGACAAAACAAAAACAGGAATGGGTGCAAGAAAGTTGAGGAATTGGCTCTTACATCCGTTACAAAGCGTTGAAGCGATAGAAAAGCGTCAGAATGCCGTAGCCGAACTTGTAAGAAATAATTCGTTACGTAACGGATTAGGTTTAATCTTATCAAATATAAAGGATTTGGAACGTCTTGTTACAAAAATATCTTACGGAACAATAACGCCGAGAGCTTGCCTGGCTTTAAGTTCTTCACTTGACGAGCTGCCTCGTATTCAAAAATTTTTAAGTAAGACAAAATCTGCTTTTTTCAAAGAACTGGAAGGAAGATTTATTGACCTTGTTGAGGTTGCGGAACGTGTAAGCAGAACAATAGATTCAAAATGTCCGCCCAATATAAAAGACGGAGGATATATTTCAGCCGGATTTAGCGAAGAACTCGATAATTTGCGCAAAATTAAAAATAACTCACCTGCAATTATTGACGAATTTACTATGAAACAAAGGGCAATTACCGGCATACCGAGTCTTAAAGTAGGAGATAACAGGGTTTTTGGTTTTTACATTGAAATTCCCAAATCGAAAATCAATGACAATCTTCCCAAAGATTATATCAGAAAACAAACCGTAATTAACGCCGAAAGATATATTAACGAAGAATTGATGACGCTTGAAAAAGAGATACTCGGAGCAAGCGAACGCTCAATTGCTTTGGAAGAAAAAATATTTTCCGAACTCAAAGAGTATTTATTTAATAAAATTCATGAAATTAAAGCGGATGCGGATATCATAGCATCACTTGACGCTATTTATTCTTTTGCCGAGGTAGCGGAATTAAACGGATATGTTAAACCGAAAATTTCTTCCGGCGGTGCTATAAATATTTGTGACGGCAGACATCCTGTTGTGGAATGTCTTCTTAAAGCGAATGAATTTGTTGCAAACGATACTTCTCTTGAAAACGAAAATCCGGTAGCGATTATAACCGGACCGAATATGGCGGGGAAAAGTACCTACATAAGACAAGTTGCTCTAATTGTTTTGCTGGCGCATATCGGAAGTTTTGTTCCTGCAAGCAAAGCAGAAATAAGCATTGTTGACAGAATATTCACGAGAGTGGGAGCAAGCGATAACTTAGTCAGAGGGCAAAGTACCTTTATGGTAGAAATGCTTGAAATGGCCAATATCCTTAACAATGCTACGCATTCAAGTTTGCTTGTTTTGGATGAAATAGGCAGAGGAACCTCGACATTGGACGGGTTGAGTATTGCTTGGGCGATAGTGGAGCATATTTTGCTAAGAATTAAAGCAAAAACGCTTTTTGCAACACATTATCATGAATTGAGCGAGCTTGAGAAATTATTACACGGGATAAAAAATTATCGTGTATTGATACAAGAAAGCAAAAACGGTATAGTTTTTTTGTATAAGATAGCAAGAGGCGGCGCGAACCGGAGTTTCGGAATAGAGGTGGCGCAGATTGCGGGAATAAAAGAAGAAGTTATAAAAAGAGCAAAAGATATTTTGAAAACTTTATCTGAAACACACGAACTCAGCGGTGATTTGAAAGAAAAAATGAGCGATTGCGTACATGAAACAAGTGTAATATGCGACCAGATTTCTATGTTCCCCGAAGACGAAACTTTTATTGAAATCAAAAAGATGCTTAACGGAACAGACTTGAACAGATGTACGCCCATTGAAGCGCTTACTATACTTTCAGATATGAAAAAGTTATTGGAATGAGGTTATTTTGGGAAAGATAAATCAGCTGGATAAATCCGTATATAACAGACTGTCAGCGGGAGAAGTGGTGGAAAATCCAGCGTCCGTCGTTAAAGAACTTGCTGAAAACAGCATTGACGCGGGAGCAAAACATATTACCGTAATGATAGAAAACGGCGGTATAAAATCTATTACGGTTATTGATGACGGATGCGGGCTTGAAAAAGACGACTTACGTCTTGCGATAATGCCGCACGCTACAAGTAAAATATCAAGTGCGGAAGATTTGGACACAATTGCTACACTTGGTTTCAGGGGTGAAGCGCTTGCATCTATTGCCGGTATAAGCAGAATTGAGATTAAAAGCAGATTTCTGGATGAAGAAGTGGGCGCATTTATTCAGGTTCAAGGAGGGAATATAATTAAAGAAGGCGAATGTGCTCTTAACTGCGGAACGACAATCAGAGTAGATTCTTTGTTCTATAATACACCTGCAAGATTCAAATTTTTAAAACCGCCGAAAAGTGAAGAAAATTCCGTAACCAAATTGATATACGAGTTGATAATTTCAAATCCTTATGTTTCCTTTAAGTACATTGTGGACGGAATAACGATTTGCTATACGAACGGTTCCGGAACGGATAACGCTCTGTGTGCCGTATTCGGGCAAAATATTTGCGACAATCTTATTTACTTTGAGAGTTCTGAAAAGAATTATACGATTAAAGGCTATGTAGGACGTCCTGCGACCGAGGCGGTGGTGGGAAACCGTAATAAACAAATATTTATTGTGAACGGAAGAGTTTTTACAGATGCTAATTTGCCGGCGGTTATTCAAAACGCCTACGGCGAAAGATTGATGAAAAGAACTTATCCGATTGCAATTATTGATATTATAATGCCTTTTGACGAAATAGACGTAAACGTTCATCCCGGGAAAAAAGAGGTAAGATTTGCCGATAAAAAACTTATTACGGGAATGATATATACCGCAATAAAGAAAGCTTTGGAAAAAGACGAGGAAGAAAGGGAAGAAAATTTGCGTTTGGGAATGATGTTCAGTTCTGACTCAAAAGAAAATATATGTTTCACCTTGCAAAAGGTGATGGATGCGGTAAAGGATGACGGCGAAGTTTTGTCTGCAAGCGTTTCAAAAAGTCAAATTAAGGATTTAATGAAAAAATATTCGCTTACGGAAGAAGATTTAGGTTCCGGGAAAAAAGACGATTCTCCGAAATATAAACTTTTTCCGCCGGAATATTATAAAGACGACGAAGAAAAGGGAGATATTGAAGTTGGCTCAATAGACGAATACCGTCCGCCGTCAAAGTTCGCAAAAGAAAAACTTCTCGAAGATTTAACTCCTGAGATTATAGGACAAATTGCCAGAAGACCTTTCAGCACCAAAATAGAGGGAGGGAAAAAGTTTATTCCTTCCTATGTTGACGAGGGAGAAATTTTACAAGAACAGGAAACGTTAAAAGGAACGTCTGTTAATTATGTTCCGTCCGTGATTTCGGAAGAGGAAGAAGAAATAAGACCTAAATACAGGGTTGTGGGTCAAGTTTTCGATACATACATTATAATCGAAAGCGGTAGAAAGTTATTTTTTATAGACCAGCATGCTGCGCATGAAAGAATTTTATACGATAAACTTATAAAAGAGAGCACTGAACAGGTGCGCGCTCAAAATTTTGTTTTCCCTTACGAAAAGAAATTGTCGGATGAAGAACTGGAAATTTTCAGAATAAACGAACAAAATTTATGGAAGCTCGGGTTTGAATTTACAATCAGAAAAAATATACTTGAAATAGTTTCGGTACCTTGTATTCTTGCTGATATAAATTTAGACGATTTTATTAATTCCGTGATAAGTCGCGGAGGAGAAATCCGATATCTTAAAGATATAGAGCAAATAAAAGCCAAATTTGCAAGAATTGCATGCAGAAGTGCGATTAAAGGCGGAATGAAGCTTACTTCGGAAGAAATAGATTATGTAATGGATTACTTTTTTACAAACAATATGCCTTTGCAATGCCCGCACGGAAGACCGACCGTTGTAACTTTTACCAATACGGAAGTGGAAAAATGGTTCAAAAGGATAGTTTAATTTATATCGGAGACTTTGCAAAATGATAGTAATCGGCGGAGCTACGGCAACCGGCAAAAGCGAACTCGGAGTCAAAATCGCCAAAGAGATAAACGGAGAAATAGTAAGCGCGGATTCCATGCAGATTTATAGGTATATGAATATCGGAACCGCAAAACCGACATTGAATGAAATGGACGGAATAAATCATTATATGATTGATATTTTGGAACCGTATGAAAATTACAGTGTAGCAGAATATAAAAACCAGGCTTTTGAAATAATAAACGGTATAAAAAAAAGAGGGAAAGTTCCTGTTGTAGTGGGTGGAACCGGGTTATATATAAACGCTTTATTGTACGATTATTCGCCGTTTGCCTGTGACGAAAAGCTGAGAGAAGAATTAAAAAAAGAATACGAATGTTACGGGGCAGAATATATGCATGAGAAATTATGTCAAATTGACCCGGAAGGCGGAGTAAAAATACATTTCAACAACATAAAAAGGGTATTACGTGCAATAGAAGTAAAACTTCTTACAGGTAAATCAATAACAGAAAAATCGGATAAAGAATCCATGATTCATGCGCTGGTGTATGTCTTGAGCGGAGGAAACGACCGCGCGGATTTATATGAAAAAATAAACGTTCGTGTTGATAAAATGTTTGAAAATGGTTTGGAAAACGAAGTTTCGTGCTTGATAAAGGATAAAAAAGTTGATTTTAACTGCCAAAGTATGCAGGCGATAGGGTATAAAGAATTCAGACCATATTTTGAGCAAAATATCGATATTGAGGAAGTTAAAGGAAAAATAAAACAGCATACAAGGAACTATGCTAAAAGACAAATAACATGGTTTAAGAGTATCGATACTGCAATTTGGCTCGGGCAGGAGACTACGGATGAAAAAAAAGAAAGAATAATAGGGGATTATTACCGTTATTTTTGCAGACTTTAACAGTAAAGCGAGGAATAAATATATGTATATTGAAGACGTGGAATCATATATACGGTTATGTGAAAAAAAAGCACATAGAGAATTTGCGAAATTGGAAGAAATAGCATTATACAATCAAAAAAAAGTTTTAGACGCTTTCCGAAAAAACCGTGTTGCGGCAGTGCATTTTAATCCGTCCAGCGGTTACGGATACGATGATGTAGGAAGAGAAACTTTATGTAAGCTTTTTGCAGATATAATGCAAGGAGAAGACGCAATCGTTTCACCGTTAATAGCAAACGGAACTCATGCTTTAACGCTTTGTTTATTCGGAATTTTACGTCCGGGAGACAGACTTTTAAGTATTACCGGAAAGCCTTATGATACGCTGGACGATGTGATAAAAGGTAAAAATAACGGTTCTCTTGCAGAGTTCGGAGTCAAATTTGAACAAATAGAGTTAAACAAAAAAGGTGGATTTAAGTTTAATAAAATAAAAGAATCTATTATAAGAAACAATCCCAAAGCAATTTTTATTCAAAGAAGCAAAGGCTATGCCTGGCGTGACGCATTAAGCGTAGCAAAAATCGGCGAAGCGATAAATAAAATCCGTGAAGTAAAAAAAGACATCATAGTTATAGTAGATAATTGTTATGGGGAATTTGTGGAAAAAGAGGAGCCTACAGAAGTCGGAGCAGATATAATAGTCGGGTCTCTTATAAAAAATCCCGGCGGAGGAATTGCGCCGACAGGGGGATATTTATGTGGTAGGAACGATTTAATAAAGCAAATATCTTATCGTTTAACCGCGCCGTCATTGGGAATGGAAGTAGGTTCGTGCATATCCGGATACTTACCTTATTACCAAGGGTTATTTCTGGCGCCGTCGGCGGTCAAAAATGCGCTTAAAGGAAGCGTGCTTGCCGGATATGCTTTGCAAGTTTTCGGATTTGAGACAATGCCGAAACCGGGGAAAATGCCGTATGATATTATAAAAAGCATAAAATTCAATACGGCTGAACAGCTTATAGGGTTTTGTGGAGAAATTCAAAAAATTTCTCCTGTCGACAGTTATGTTACGCCTTTACCGTGGGATATGCCGGGCTACAATCATCAGGTAGTCATGGCTGCCGGCGCATTTGTTCAAGGAGCGTCGCTTGAACTTTCTGCCGACGGCGCGGTTCGTGAACCTTATGTCGCATATATGCAAGGCGGACTTACGTATGAACACTGTGTGCTTGCCATTACCGAAATTGTAAAATACTTTAACGGAAAACAGTTAAAAGAAACTTGTTTATAAAGTATACATTAAGACCATATAAGGAATAAAAATTCCATAACATTATATAATTTATAATAATTTCCACTCCCCTAATACATATCTTTTCGCAAAAGCTGTATTTTGCGAAAAGATATAAAGGTGCTTTTTTCTCTTTTTTCAATGCCCAAAGCCTTGTTTTTTTTGTTGATTCGTTTTCTGATTGTGATTTTAATTTTTTTACGTTTTTAAAATTAAAGTTTTCTTTAAGCGGTGACATACTCTTTTTATATTGAATTTTTATAGATGGCTACTAAGTAAGGTGTTTAGGGCCTTTATGCTGTACGTTTCAACAAATGTTGTGGACTTATTTTTTTTTTTATGTTAAACTTGATTTTGTGGAAACATACGTAGTTGAAAGGGATAAAAAATATCTTGCAAAGCTCAGAACGGAGGTAATACCCTCTCTTCCTTCTTTTTGTAACGATTTTTTTATAGGAATTTCCTCTGTTACCACTGTTCTGACCAGATATAATTATGGAACAGATTTGATTGTATTTTTTAATTACCTGGTTTCTCCCGGTGCAATTTTTGATGGAATGAATCCCGAAGATATCACTTTAACTGATTTATCTATTGTAAAAAGCCGTGATATTGAACGGTTTGTTGATTACATAAGCGGATATTATTCTTCTTGCGGGGATTACGTTAAGAATGCAGATAAAACTAAGGCAAGGAAGTTAAGTGCAGTCAGAAGTCTTTTTAAATATCTTTATACTCACGAACTTATTTCAGAAAATGTTACAACTAAGGTTGCAATGCCAAAACCTCGTGAAAAAGAAATAATTCGTCTTGAAAATGAGGAAGTTCAGGATGTTTTTGAACTTCTTGAAACGGAATCTGCTTTTATCAGCGAACAACAGAATACTTATAACAATAATAATACTAAAACGAGAGATAATGCTATTCTTACGTTGCTTTTGGGGACGGGAATCCGTGTAAGCGAATGTGTAGGGTTGAACGTCAAAGACATAAATTTTGCCAATAAAAGTTTCTTAATAACAAGAAAAGGCGAAAAGCAATCAATATTATACCTTAATGATGAAATAATTGATGCGTTGCAAGCTTATCTTACGGCGAGAAAGGCGCAGCTTGAAAAAAAGAAAATCAAACCGGATACGGTTGACGCTTTGTTTTTATCTTTACAAAATAAGCGTATGAGTGTGCGTGCAGTAGAAATTATGGTAAAAAAATATACTTCTATCGTTACTCCGCTAAAAAAAATATCTCCACATAAACTCCGCAGTACATACGGAACAGCTTTATACAGACAAACAAACGATATATATGTGGTAGCGGAAGTTTTAGGGCATAAAGATATAAATACTACGAAAAAACACTATGCGGCAATAAGTGAAGACATTAAAAAGTCTGCGGCGGATAAGGTTAATTTTAAGAAAAAATCGCCTCAAAACGAATAATGCCGTTTTTTATTCTTAAAAACGCATAATCCCCTCTTATTCGACAAAAGTATTCCATTTTCAGCAATATATAGTACTAAAAAACATTATTATTCATAATTCTTTTATTGACAAAAGATTTTAATATCGCTATAATTATCTTATAAATTCTTTTTTCGGAGATTTCAAAAAATGGAAGAAGCTGAAGTCAGAAAAAAAGCGGCAGAATCTGAAAATAAAAAAATGTTTCGGTCGCGTTTTGACATTTTTGTACTTAATGCTCTTGAAGATAAGGACGGAGCAAGTTACGGTTATGATGTTATTAATTATATTCAGAACAGGACAAAAGGACATTACAAGATTAAAACGTTCTCTACAATATATAATACATTAAAGCGTCTTGAAGAGCAGAATTTTGTTGTTTCCGGAGCCGGTGACGGAGAAACAAACGGAGCAGCCAGGGTTTACTATACTCTTACGCCCGAAGGCAGAAAGTATTTAGAAGATAATAAACAGGAATACAAATATTTGAGAACCCTGCTTGATAATCTTCTTACAGATGAAGATTTTGACCTTGATAATGAGGAAGCGCCATATAAAGCCGGTGACTTGAAGCCCTTTACAAAGCGTAACCGTCAGGACGGGCATGCTTACTCTTCCGATGATAACTCGGGTGATATTGAAGATATAAACGAAAACGAAGTTGCGGCATCGTCTTCTTATGCGGCAAATAATTATGATGTCGATGATTCCCCTGCTCCTGCAATCATTCCGGAACTTTCGCAAACACAGAGCACGATTACGGTGACTTCTTCCGTTCCCGTGACTATGACAATAAACGACTCAAAGAATAACGCGGCATCGCAAAACTCGTCTTCTGCCGTCAAAAAAAGAAGCAACAGTTCAGATTATAAAGCAGTGTTTGAAAAAATTACGGCACCTGTTGTAAATTCTTCTTCAAAGAAATCCTCTAAGCCTAAACAATCCACGGTATCGAAAAGCAAATCTGCAACCACAAATACTTCTTCACCGGATGTAAAGCCGATAAAAAATTCTGCGACTGCAAAAACGTCAACTTCCGGGAAAGCGGATTCAAACGTAAAATTCTCTTCTTCCGATATCAAGGTGGAAGAAAACAATATTGAAAAATTTCGCAACAGTCTTAGAAGCGAAGGTTTTGTTCTTAATACTTACAGGAACGGAAAAGAAACGGCAAGCGTAAAATATTTGTACGTCAACAGGCTTATGCGTGACTCTGTCGTTTTAAGTGCATTATATATGATTGTTACTTTGTTAGTGTTATATTTCTTAAAAAATATATTCGGATTTACGCTTACCGCATTATTGGTTTGCGGAAGTCTTGCTCTTGCCGGTGCATTGATTGCGTCTTTAATATGGTTCAGAAATCCTGATAAAAGGCGTCGTGATACAGTAAATCTTAAAGCTATAAATGCTGCAACGATAGGTTTCTTTACCGTATTTTTTATGATAGACTTGATAGTATCATTATTGGTGCCGGGAAGTAAAGGTTTAACGTCACCGGAGATATATTCTCCTGTAATAATTGCATCGACATCGGTTTTTCTCGGTTTAGTATTCACTTTGCTTTATAAATCGGATAATTATTTTCAGAAATAATATAAAAATTCAGAAATAATATAAAAAAGACGTAAGAAAAATTACTTACGTCTTTTTTATTCTGCTTTATTCTTCTTCTTTTGATTCTGATATAAGAAAATTTTTAATCTCAGACCTCGCAATTTCGTCGCAACGGTTGTTATATAAGTTATCGCTGTGACCTTTAACTTTTACAAAGTTGACTTTATGTTTATTTAATTCAATAATAAGAGCTTTCCATAAATCGACATTCTTTACCGGGTCACCGGAAAGCGTTTTCCAATTTGAATCTTTCCATTTATTTATCCACCCTTTAAAAAAAGGTTCAAGAGAATAAGCACTGTCGCTGTAAACTGTGACGTCGCATGGTTCTTTCAATTGTAAAAGGGCGTTTATAATCGCGAAAAGCTCCATACGGTTGTTGGTAGTTGACGGATAACCGCCCGAAACAGTTTTCTCAATACCTTTATAAATCAGGATTGCAGCCCAACCTCCGGGGCCTGGATTTCCGCTGCATGCACCGTCAGTATAAATATCAACGTGTTTCATATAGAGCGACTAATCTCCTCACTTCTTTTTCTGCATGCGGCAATGCCCGATTTAATGGTTTCTTTAAGTCCTTTTTCTTTGTACATATTTACCGCTTCGATTGTTGTTCCGCCTTTACTGCAAACTCTTTCTGTAAGTATTGCTGTCGATTCTTCCGATAAATTTACCATATTTGCCGCCCCGATAACGGTATTTACAGCCAACTTTTTACTTTGCTCATAGCTTAATCCCCCGTCAAGTCCCCCCTCAATCATTCCTTCGATAAACATATAAACGTAAGCCGGACCGCTTCCGCTTACACTTGTTACGGCATCGAATAAGTTTTCTTCTACATCTACAACGATGCCGCAACAACCGAGAAGATTTCTTATAAAATCTTGGTTTTTATTTTCAACGTTATTAAACGATATTGCGCATACTCCTTTACCGATACGGCAAGGCGTATTTGGCATAACACGAGCAACAGATACTGCTCCTTTTATTTTATTGAGAATCGTTTCGGATTTAATTCCTGCCATTATGCTTATTATAGTGGTTTCATCGTTTATTTTCATATCGGCGGCAAGCAACTCAAATTGCTGTGGTTTTATCGATATTAAAGTAAATTCCGAATCATTTGCAAGTTTATTTGCCGAATCGTATGTTTTATAGCCGTCCTGGTTCAGTTTATTTAATTTTTCTTCTGATATTTCGTAAATACCGATTTCATTTTTTGACAAAAAATTCTTATTTATTACACAATTCAGGATTGCTTGTCCCATTACTCCTGCGCCGATAATTCCAAGTTTGTTTTTCATTTTTTCTCCTTGAATACTTTTTTGTATTCACTCTTTTTTCTTGACTTAAAATGTTATTTAATGTATAATATTTCTGTTGTTTTAGGGGAGTGGCTCAATGGTAGAGCAGCGGTCTCCAAAACCGCTGGTTGCGTGTTCGAATCGCGTCTCCCCTGCCATTTTTATCCGATTACTCATGTAATCGGATTTTTTTATACTTTTATATTGTTTTCTATATCACTGATTTTATTTTTAGATAATATTGGCCGTATTTTTTTAATAAAATCGGTTACTTGTTCAGGCGCTCTTCCGATAAATTTTTCCGGCTTTGTAATTTCTTCTATTCTGTCGGATATACAGCTAAAAGCAGTATCGTTTTTTATTCGCAAAAGTAAATCGTTTGATTTTCCAAACATTTTTACTTGTTTTCCTGCTTCCATTGAATGAATACGAATTCTTTCGTGTAATTCCTGTCTGTTTCCTCCGCATTTTACCGATTCCATTAAAATGTTTTCAGTAGCCATAAAAGGCAGCTCATTCATTACGTGTTTTTTTATAACTCTAGGATAAACGACTAACCCTGAAACAATATTAAAATATAATTCAAGTATTGCATCTGCGGCAAGAAACGCTTGCCCCATAACTATTCGACGATTAGCCGAATCGTCCAGGGTTCGCTCAAACCACTGTGTTGAAGCAGTTATAGCGGTATTTATCGGAAGACTTATAAGGAAACGGCTTAAAGAACTTAATCTTTCACTTCGCATAGGATTGCGTTTATAAGCCATTGCAGAGCTTCCTATTTGCTGTTTTTCAAAGGGTTCTTCAATTTCTTTCATATTCTGTAAAATACGCATATCATTGCTGAATTTATATGCGCTTTGCGCAACCATACTGAGAACGGATGTTATATTGTAATCTAATTTACGTGTGTAAGTTTGTCCGGAAACGTCAAAAGCAGATTTGAATCCCATTTTTTGAATGACTTTTTTTTCAAGTTCTTTAACTTTCTTCCCGTCTCCGTCGAAAAGTTCCATAAAACTTGCCTGCGTTCCCGTTGTTCCTTTTACTCCGCGAAGTTTCAAATTTGAAATCAAATGTTCCATTTCGAAATAGTCAAGATATAAATCTTGAAGCCATAGACAAGCTCTTTTCCCAACGGTTACTAATTGTGCGGGTTGAAGATGGGTAAATCCCAGCGTAGGCATTTTCCTGTATTTAACGGCGAAATCGGCAAGTTGTTGCATTACAGATACAATTTTATTTTTTATAAGTTCAAGAGCGTTTTTGTAGATAATAACATCAGCGTTATCTGTTACGAAACAACTTGTAGCCCCTAAGTGGATTATTGGAGCGGCATTCGGACATTGGATACCGTATGCGTATATATGCGCCATAACATCATGTCTGACAATTTTTTCTCTTTCGGAGGCAACGTCAAAATTTATATCGTGAATATGTGCCCGCATTTCGTTTAGCTGCTCGTCAGATATGGAAAGGCCCAGCTCTTTTTCGCTTTCAGCAAGGGCAATCCAAAGTTTTCTGAAAAGCTCTATTCTTTTCTGTTCTGAAAAAATTTCAGACATTGTTTTCGAAGCATATCTTGTTATTAAGGGATTATTATAAGTTTCAGTTGACATTGTAATCTCCTTTTTATATTTAAATTCAAAAGCCACCCTCTGTTATGGGTGGCTTGATTATTTATTATACAAAAACTATTTGTCGGAATTTTCGTCAGAAACCGAAAGATTTTTAAACAAGTCACCAAGCGTTACGCCATGATTTTCAGAAACATATTCACGAGGTTCACCATCATCTTCTTTTGTTTCTTTACCTTTTTTCGTTTTTCCGTTTTTATCTGTTTTTTTGGATTCGTTTTCCTCATTGTTTACGGGAGCAACAGGTTCTTCCGGCAGGAGCTCTTTAATACTTAAAGTTATTTTTTCGCCGTCATAACCTATTACTTTAACTTGAACTTCGTCTCCTTCTTTCAAAACTTCCGCGGCGTTTTCAATCCATCCGTTTTTGATTTGACTTACATGGACCAATCCGTCTATTCCGGGTTCAAGTTCAATAAATGCTCCGAATTTTACAATTCTTGCTACTTTGCCGTTTACGATGCTTCCGACAGGGTATTTTTCTTGAGCAATCTCATACGGTTTTTTCTGTAACTGTTTATACCCGAGGCTGATTTTTCCGCTCGCTCTGTCGGCAGAAAGAACAATAAAATCATATGTTTTGTTAAGTTCTAAAACTTCCGACGGGTCAGTAACTCTTTTTTTGCTCCACGATAAATCGGTACAATGCACAAGCGCATCCATATATTTGAGACTTACAAAAGCTCCGAAGCTAGCAAAACGTTTTACCTTACCGCTTACAATTGCACCTTCATATATCTTTGACCAGAATTCTTCTTCTTTTTCAGCTTTTTCTTTTTCGAGTATTACTCTTTGACTTGCAACGATGCGTTTACTGTTACGAGTTTTTTTAGGATTGCCTTCTTCATCGAATTCTTCTTTAGGAGGCAACGCAACAAGTCTTAAAGTCTTGTTTGTATAATCTGCAAGATTTTTTACGAAACCGAGACGAATTTGCGATGCAGGAATAAATACGCTGTAAGAGCCGATTTTTCCAAGCAGTCCGCCTTTAACTTCCTGCGTGGAACTTAAAGTAAATTCTTCTCCCGCGAGAATGCGTTGAACATGTTCGTCGTCAAGTTTAGCAATATCATATGCTTTTTTACTCAAATTGATTGAATTGGTTTTTGCACCGGGCTCTTTCGGAATAATTATACATTTTATTTCATCACCCACGTTGTAGTTTGCCGTGTCAAACGAGCCGTCAATCTCAGCTTCTTCTTTTGCAATGAAACCGCTGTCGTTTTTTCCGCCGCCTTCGATTGCAACAGATATACCGGTTTGGTCAACGCTTACTATTTTAGCGGTTATACGCATACCTTCACGATAAGTTTTACCGCTATATTTTTTCATAGCTTCAGCCATGGTGCTGACTTCTTCGTTTTTACCGGATTGTTTTGTTTCTGGAACATTTTCTGTTGCCGGACTTACTTCTACTTTGTTTTCGTCGGTAGTGTTAATTTCGCTCATTATGTAAAAAACCTCCATTATCAACTCTTTCGGAGCTGATGCCGCGGATACTATTCCGAGGACTTTTTCTTTATCTATTTGTACCGATTTTAAGTCGGTTACTTTTTCTATTAAATATGACTTAATGCATTTTTTGCGACATATTTCTATTAATTTATTTGTATTCGAACTTGATTTATCTCCGATTATCAGCATTATCTCTGATTTTTCAGCAATAAGTTCAGCCTCTTTTTGCCGCCATAATGTAGTATAGCAAATACTGTCGAAAAAAACAACTGTTTTTTGCAAACTGTTTGCTATATTTTTTATTTTTTTCTGTATATCTATAAATTTATTGATATTGTATGTGGTTTGAGTGAGAATAAGGTAAGGGTTATCGGAACTAAAATCAATTTCCTCTGCTTTTGAAACGATTTGGCATTGCGGAAAATCTTCATAAATTCCTTTTATTTCCGCATGTTCTGAATCTCCGAAAATTACGATATTTTCTTTATTCTTAATACTTTCAGCGATACGGTTTTTTATTTTTTTGATTAGAGGACAGGTTGCGTCTATTATAATTCCTCCGGATTTTTCATACTTTTTGATTGTTTTTTCAGATGCTCCGTGCGCACTTATAATTATTTTATCTCCCGGAACAATATTGTCGGGATTTTTAATTCTTAATCCCTTTTCTTCTAGACCTTTTATAATTTTTTCATTATGAATAATCGGATGGTTTGCGTAAACGTTATCGTATTTTTGACAGGAGGAAAGTGCAGTTCTAACTGCATTTTCCACTCCCTTACAGAATCCTATATGCTTTGCAAGTATTATTTGCATATTTTATTTAATACGGTATCGGTTACTTCTTCAATTGATAAAAAAGATGTATCAATTACCACTGCATCGTCACATATAACGAGAGGTGCAAAAGTACGGTTTTTATCTTGTTCGTCACGTTTTTCTATTTCTTCCTTTATCTTTTCTACCGACAAGATTTCTCCTTTTGAAGCAAGTTCTGCCTGGCGGCGTTGTGCTCGGACAAGACTGTTTGCTGTCAGATAAAACTTGTATTCTGCATCAGGCAAAACATAACTTCCTATATCTCGTCCGTCAAGCACACAATCGGTTTTTGACGCAATTTTTCTCTGAATTTCTACAAGTTTTATTCTCACCGCCGGAATTTTTGAAACCGTACTGGCTGCCATTGATATTTTATTTTCTCTGATAAAAGGCGTTACGTTTTGCCCGTTTACGGCAACTTGTTGAATGCCGTTTTCATCCCATATATCCATTTTAATCCCATGTAGTAGTTCAATAACAGCTTTTTCGTCATCAGGGCTTTTATTGTTCGATAGAACATAGTAGCCTATTGCGCGATACATAGCCCCTGTGTCAAGGTATGAAATTCCAAGTTTTTTTGCTAAAATTTTAGCGATAGTGCTTTTCCCGCTTCCGCTTGGCCCGTCAATTGCTATTTTCATTATAAGTTTCCTCCGTTTAGTTTAATTATATAATGCGGCATACTTACCTGCGGCATATCCTGTTGCAAACGCTATTTGTAAATTGAATCCGCCCGTAAGTGCGTCAATATCCAGTACCTCTCCCGCAAAATAAAGATTTTTTATCAGCTTACTTTCCATGGTTTTAGGATTGAGGTTTTTGACATCTATTCCGCCTGAAGTTACTATGGCAGAGGAAATATCCTCTAATTCTGAAATCTTAAATATTAAATTTTTAATAGTTTTTACCAGTTTGTTTCTTTCTTCACGTGATATTTCGTTTACGACTTTATCCGGCCTTATGCCGCTCATGCGTAGAACTAACGGAATTAATCCTGATAATAAAAGTGCCGAAAGACTGTTTTTTATTAATTTATTGCGGTTTTCGCTGAAATCTCTTAAAATTCTTTCATTCAATTTTTCTTCCGTGAGAGCAGGTTTAAGGTCTACTGATAAAAACAAATTGTCGAAATTAAGCCTGTTAATTTTGCTTGAAAGTGTTAAAATTATCGGACCGCTTACTCCTTTTTCGGTAAAAACCATTTCGCCGAATTCATAAAATACGGTTTTGTAGTTTTCATTCATGATTTTTACACCAACGTTTTTCAGAGATATTCCTTGAAGTTTTGGCAGTTCATTTTTAGAAATTTTTTCTCCGTTAACGTTAATACAGGAAGATATTATAATACCGGTTAAGGCGGGTTTCGGAGACACAATTTTGTGTCCGGATTTTTCTGCAAATTTGTATCCGTCCCCGGTGCTTCCGGTCAGCGGATAGCTTAAACCTCCTGTACAAATAATTGTTTTATCCGGGATATAAGTTTTTTTATCGGTAACAATTTCTTTGACGGTTGAATTTTCTATAAGCAATTCTTTTACTGTTTCATTCAATAATACTTTGACATTTTTTCTGCTTAATTCGTTATTCAATACCTTAATTACATCACTGGATTTATCCGAATAAGGAAAGACCCGATTCCCTCTCTCAACTTTAAGTTTAAGCCCGAGATTCTCAAAAAAAAGCATACATTTATTGCTGTCAAATTCTTGTAATGAGGAAATTAAGAATTTTTTGTTGTTAATTATGTTATCCATATATCCGTTAAAATCGGTGCAATTAGTTAAATTGCACCGACCTTTTCCCGTAATATAAATTTTTTTTCCGGTTTTTTCGTTTTTTTCTATAAGATAAACATTTGCGCCAAGTTCAGCCGCAGTAATAGCACAAATCATCCCGGCAGCTCCGGCGCCTATTACGTATATATTCATTAAGATATAGTCGCTATGAGTGCTTGTGTTTCTATTTTTGCGCCTTTTGAAACTTCAATTGTTACTGTTCCGTCGCAAGTTGCCGCAATATCGTTTTCCATTTTCATCGCTTCAAGAACAACAATCGGGTCGCCTTTTTTTACTTTTGTTCCTGTCGGAGCTTTGATTTCCAGAATAGTTCCGGGCATCGGAGAATAAACAGGTGTTCCTTTTCCTGTCGGAACCGATTGAACAGCTTGTTTAGGTGATGCAACTGTCTGATTTACAATAGGTTCAGCTTGCTGTGCCTTAACTTCAGGTTTATTTGGTGCCACATAATCATAATCTTCTACTTCAACCAAATATTCTTTACCATTGATTTTTATGGTTAAATTGCGTTTATGCTCTTCTTCTCTTTGCTTAAAGTATTTTTCACTGACTTGCGGGAACATACAATAACTGAGCACGTCTTCCTCTTTCGTGTAATATTTCTGCATTTCCTTTTTATATTTTTCATATTCGGGTTCAAGCAAATCCGCCGGTCTGCAAGTAATTCTCTCTTCATCTCCGATACATTTCTTCAAAATCTCCGCATCCGGTTCGGCAGGAAGTTTTCCGTATTCGCCGCGAAGCAAACCTTTGGTTTCTTTGGTTACCATTTTGTATCTTTCGCCAAGGACGACATTGAGTACGGCTTGAGTGCCGACTATTTGGCTTGTAGGAGTAACAAGCGGAGGATATCCTAAATCTTTTCTAACTCTCGGAACTTCTGCCAACACGTCTTGGTATTTATCGCTTGCACCTTGCTCTTTGAGCTGATTAAGCAAGTTGCTCATCATTCCGCCGGGGATTTGATATAAAAGCGTATTAACGTCAACGTTAAGGACTTTGGGGTTAAGATAGCCTTCGGATTTAAGTCTGTCTGCTACTTTTCTGAAATGGGATGAAATCTCGTTAAGTAACGTGAGGTCGAGACCAGTATCACGTTCCGTATCTTTAAGCGTGGACACAAGAGATTCCGTGGCGGGTTGACTTGTTCCGTTTGCCAAAGGAGAAAGTGCGGTGTCAACTATGTCAACTCCCGCTTCCGCTGCTTTAAGATACACCATTGAACCTGTTCCGGTAGTATTGTGCGTATGAAGATGTACGGGAACTTTAACTTCCTTTTTTATAGCTTTAACCAATGCGTATGCGTCATAGGGAAGGAGCAGGTTTGCCATATCTTTTATGCAGATTATATCTGCTCCCATATCGACAAGTGTTTTTGAAAGATTTACGAAATATTCAAAGTTATGAACAGGGCTTGTAGTATAGCTTAAAGCCGCTTCAACCGTTCCGCCGTATTGTTTTGCAGAAGATATAGCCTGTTTTAGATTGCGAACATCGTTCAGTGCGTCAAAAATTCTTAAAATGTCAATTCCGTTTTCAATTGACATTTTTACAAATCTGTCCACAACATCATCTGCATAATGCTTATATCCGAGTAAATTTTGTCCTCTGAGAAGCATTTGCAACTTAGTATTAGGCATACCTTTTTTCAAAGCTCTTAATCTTTCCCAAGGGTCTTCGTTCAAAAATCTGAGACAAGCATCATAAGTTGCGCCTCCCCAACATTCGACGGAATAATATCCGACTTTATCTATTTTATCTAATACGGGAAGCATTTCTTCCGTTTTCATTCTGGTTGCGGCTTGCGATTGGTGCGCGTCACGAAGAATGGTTTCAGTTATATAAAGTTTAGAGTTTTTCATTTTATCCTCCCAAAATTAAGCAAACATAGCAATTAAAACGCCGGCGGCAACTGCGCTGCCGATAACGCCGGCAACGTTAGGTCCCATTGCGTGCATAAGCAAGTAATTGTTCGGGTCTTCTTTTCTTCCGACATCTTGCGCAACTCTTGCCGCCATAGGAACGGCGCTTACGCCGGCAGCCCCGATAAGCGGATTGATTTTTCCGCCTGATAATTTACATAGTAACTTCCCGAGAAGCACACCTCCTGCCGTTCCGAAACTGAAAGCTATCACTCCGAGCAAAATGATTTCAAGGGTTTGAACTTGCAGGAATACAGGTGCAAATGCTTTTGTTCCAACGGTTATTCCGAGGAAAATGGTTATGATGTTTATCAATTCGTTTTGAGCCGTGGAACTTAAACGCGGGACTACGCCTGATTCTTTTATAAGATTGCCAAGCATTAGCATTCCGAGTAACGGTAATGCGGAAGGCAGAATAATACCGACTACTCCCGTAACTATTATAGGAAAAATAATTTTTTCCTTTTTACTTACGGGGCGCAATTGTTCCATTTTTATAAGTCGTTCTTTTTTTGTGGTAAGTAATTTCATTATTGGCGGTTGAATAACAGGTACTAACGCCATATAAGAATATGCGGCAACGGCAATTGCCGGAAGTAAATCGCTTTGTCCCATTTTTTGCGTGAGATAAATTGCGGTAGGTCCGTCGGCACCTCCAATTATTGCAATTGAGGATGCAGCCTGCTCTCCGAAACCGAGAAATAATGCTCCGATAAATGTTATGAATATACCGAGTTGTGCGGCGGCTCCGAGAAGAAGGCTTTTCGGGTTTGCTATAAGCGGTCCGAAATCAGTCATTGCTCCGATTCCGAGGAAAATCAACGGCGGGAAAATAACCCAGTCGACGCCTTTGTACAGATAGTAAAATAAACCTTTGTCCGCAATTATTTCGTAAACGTATGAATTTTCCGTAAACGCTCCCGTTGCACCGAGTTCTGTCCATTTTTCATTCATAAATGACAGAAGTCTGTCAAGTGATGCCTGTAAAGTTTCGGCGCTTGTATTGTCGTAAACAAGTCCGAATGCTTTACACAGATCTTCTAATGTACCGGAAGCAATAACTTTTCCGACTTCGTCAGTAAACGTATACCCGCCTTGTCCGTAAAGCACGGAATAAGCACCGGGAATATTTATTATGAACATGCCGAAAGCTATTGCAAGTAAAAGATTCGGTTCAAATTTTTTTGCTATTGCAAGGAATACGAAAATGCCTGCTATTATCAGCATGATAATTTGTCCGCCGATACCCAGAGAATATCCGTTCATTACATAATAATCCGGTACGGCTGTCTGAAAACCGGTGGAATTCCAAAGATTAACGAACCATTCTCCTATTGATGATGCAATGAAGTCAGTCATTGTTAACCTCCTTTACAGAAACAATTTTAATACGGTCATGCGGTTTCCCGTCATCAGCGGATAGAGATATATATTGCTTCACGGATTGCTCGATTACTTCCATTGTTTCGTTGTCAATATTATTTTCTGCAACTAACTCTTCTGTTGTATTGTTATTTGTTCCATTTGAGATATTCGATTCCAAACCTTTATTATTTTTCTTTCTGAAAATGCCGTAAATTTTTTCTTTGAAAGCCGGAGTGGTTTTTTCAAGAAAATTCAGAATGTATCGCAGAAGGTGAATAAAACAAACAAGCAAAGCAAGCATTATAAAAGTCATCCCGAGCCCTAATAGAGTTGTGATGCCTCCGGTAGACCATTTATCTGCTGCGGATGTGCTGAGTAATAGATATAATTGCACTTCGCGCCTCCTTAGAATAAAGCTATATTGAGTATAATTTAAATTTGTATATTTACTATATTATACTTCCTGTATTTAATTTTTGCAAACGTTATGTTAAAAATTATTAGAAAAAAGGAACTATATATTGTTTAAATGTCCGATTTCTTTTGCGGTGAGATAACGATATTTACCTCTGCTTAATCCACCGAGTTTTATTTTCCCTATTTTTGTTCGTTTAAGGAAACATACTGTTTTTCCGATAGTTTCAAACATTTTATGTATTTCTCTGTTTTTACCTTCGTAAATAGTTATTTCGAGTCTTGTATACTTATCGTCTTTTTCAAGAACTTTAATCTTACAGCGTTTGAGTTTTATTCCGTCAACCGTTACGCCATTTCTTAATTTAGCCAAATCATTTTCTTCAACGGTGCCTTCTATTTTAGCAATATATGTTTTCGGAATTTCATTTATCGGTTGAGTAAGCCTGTTGCTGAGGTTTCCGTCGTTGGTCAGCAACAATAATCCTTCCGTATCGTAGTCAAGTCTTCCTATAGGAAAAATTCTTTTATTTTCAAAATCACCTAAATAGTCAAAAACTGTTTTTCGCCCTTTTTCATCACTTAAAGAGCATATACAACCTTTCGGTTTATAAAACATAATATAAACAAATTTTGTAACAGGTGTAATTTTTTTCCCGTCAATGCATACGGTATCATTAAATTCATTAACATCAGTGGATAACACGGTTACTGTTTTGCCGTTTATTTTTACTTTCCCGTTTAAAACCAGTTCTTCGGCCGAGCGACGGGAACATATACCTGAACTTGCAATATATTTATTTATTCTCATTTTTTACCAACTTTTTTGATAACAATTTTACAACAATAAGAAATATTAAGCAAGCATTTATTTGTTAATCATAGAAAAAGCCTTGTCAAGGAGATTTTTACTGAGACCGTACGTATCACTTATATTAAGAACTACGCAAACAGCCGTAACTCCGTTTTTGGTCGCGGAAGAAACAAGGCATCTGCCCGATTTGGTAGTATAACCTGTTTTTATACCGTTTGCATCTTTATAAAATGAAAGCATTTTATTTTTATTTATAAGTGTTCTCCTGCTTTCTCCGTTTCCGATACTAATGCTTTTAGTTCCGACTATCCGGGCAAAATCAGGATTGTTCATTGCGGTGGCGGATATTACGGCCAGGTCATGGGCGCTTGTATAGTGATTATCGTCGTGCAGACCGTGAGGATTAGTAAAATGAGTGTCAGTGAGTCCTAAACTCTCTGCGCGTATATTCATCATTTCGGCAAAATCTTCAATACTGTCACTAATATGAAGGGCGATGGCAACGGCGGCATCGTTACCGCTTCTTAACATTAAGCAATAAAGAAGCTCCCGTAGCGTTAATTTTTCTCCTTTCCTGAGATAAACGGAACTTCCTTCTATTCCGACTGCTCTGTTATCTATATTTACAACTTCGTCAAGTTTGCAATTTTCAATTGCAAGCAAAGCAGTCATTATTTTAGTAGTGCTCGCCATAGGCAGTCTGGCATAACAGTTGTTCGACATCAGAATTTCAAAATTATCGCACCTGATAACGGCATAAGCGCTACGTTCACCCGCGAATGCATTATCGTTTGCTTTTTTATAGATAACATCACCAAAAAAAAGTCCGAAAAATATCGCAATAAGCAAGATTAAGTTTATCAATGCGAAAAAAGTTCCAAAACGTTTTCCAAACATTCGTTCCATGAATTTCCTCCATCTGTTTTAATAAACTTTGAGTTGTCGCCGTCAATAATCAGGAATCCGACGGGAGTAAGTGAAGCGCCGCCGCCGGCTCCGCCTAGCGGAACGTCATTTTTTTTCATTATTATTTTTCCTGTGTTTTCGGACATTAATCCGGCAAGACCGATGGTCATTTTGCATACGGGAATTACCGTAAAATTACCGCTTATAATAGGAACGCCTATTATTGAATCGTTAACAGCCGATGTTTTAATGCAATCAATTAAATTATTAACTATTTCAGATATTTCCATTGACACTATTTTCTCTCAATTTTTAGTGTTTGCACTAATGATAAAATTATCAAAAGAAAATTTATTTTTATTTTTATGTCAAAATGAAACTTCAATGCACGGCTATTATTGTCCTCTATGAAAAAATAAGTGTCAGGCAGTTTGGCATTAGTAAATTTTGCAAGCTTTTCCAAATTCGTGCCGATAAGCAATTTTTCAAAAATCACGAATTGAGCAGGTCTGTTTATAAATAGTTCGGAATGATATGATATAGGCTTTTTTAATGTTATTCTTTTTAGCTTGATTTTAATATTGTTTATGCTTTTCTTCTTTTTTTTCTTTTTTAATATTTTAGAAAAATCTTTTAGAAAATGGAAAAAACCGATTTTTATATAGAAATAAGTCAATTTGGGTATATTTGATAAAAAAACGACTATTCTTAACTTAAAAGGGAAACAAAATAAAATTATTATAATTAAATATGCAATAAAAAAGAATACCATATATTTTTAGTATTCTTATTTTTTGTTAAAAATATTAAACTTATTTAAGTTGACAATTTAGTCAGATTCAACGGTAACTATATCTTCTCCTTCGAGAAAATCCGGCTTATTATCTTCAACCTCATCAAAAAATTTATCCACGTTTTCAGTGCTGTAAAGCTCTTTGTTTCTTATTTCGTAAATATTATCGCTTGTCGAATTAAACTTATCGGAGTTCTTTATGCTTTCCAATAAATCGCCGTAATCAGGCAGTGCATCCAATGATTTAAGCTGGAAGCGTTTGAGAAAATTATCGGTCGTTCCGTATAGAACAGGACGGCCCAAAGTATCTTTTCTTCCAACCGGTTGTATAAGTTCTGCTTTTATCAGGACGCCTATGGCATAGTCGCTGCTTACTCCGCCGCGGATTTCTTCTATTTCTCCCCTTGTCACGGGTTGTCTGTATGCAATTATTGACAAAGTTTGCAATACCGTCGTGCTTAATTGCCGTTCTTTTATAGGACGCAAAATATCGGCAAGCATATCGCTGTATTTCGGATTTGTCTGAAATTGATATGTAGAATTGAACTCTATGAGGATTATTCCCCTATCTTCGGAATAGCGTTCTTTTATCTCGTTTAATGCGGATTTAATTTCTTTTTCAGTATAGTCACCGCCGAATGCATCTTTGATGTTTTTGTAGGTTACACCGCTGGCGGCGGCAAAAATCAATGCTTCAATTATATTCGTCAACATCTTTTAATAAGTCCCCTTCGTCTGTTTCTTTATCGGTTTCGCTGCTATGTACAAGATAAATATCGGCTTCGAATTCTTCTTGTGTTGCAACGGCAATTTGCTTTCTTATAATTTCTAATATGGCAAGAAATATAGTTAGAAGTTCTGTTTTTGAATAATCTGATTCAAATAAACTGAAAAAACTTACTTTTTTCTTTTCTCTGATTTTTTTTGTTATGTCAACTACTTTTTCAGTAACGGTAAAGCGGTCTTTTATTATGGTTTGCACTGCCGGAGCTTTTTCTACGATTTCAACTTTTTCGAGTACAAGTTTGTATGCGTCCAACAGCTTATCCAGCGTTAAATTTTTTGCTATTAACTTATAATCGTTTTCGTCGTATTGAGGTTCAGGATAAAATACGTTAACGACTTCACGCGGTTTAAGCATTTCAGGATATTCTACAAGCAGTTTTTTTCTGACTTCTTCTATTATTATGGACTCTGCGCTAACGTAATCGTCCGAATAATCAGAATATGAATCGTCTTCATCGTAATACACGGGAGGCGGAGTCATTTTTGATGATTTTATTTCAATCAAAAGAGCTGCAAATATTATGTATTGAGAAACATATTCATAATTGAGTTCTTTCAGAGATTGAACATAATTCACATATTGAGTAGTGATATCGCTGACGAAAATTTCCATAACGTCGATTTTAGCTTCTTTGACAAATTTAACCAATAAATCGATAGGTCCGTCAAAATCTTGTGTTTCTATATGGAATTTTACGTCCTCTATTGTGCTGTTGAGATAATTAGCCATTGTGTTATCCTCCGGTTACCAAAGCAATCAAGCGCCAAGCCAATTGTTGAACCTGATAAAAAACATTATATTCGCGTAGCCCCACATAATTTAGTATATTGCAGACTATAATTATTGCAATCAAAATCGCCCATCCGTATTTAAACATAAAAGTAGAATAAGCGTTACCCCTCGGTAAAAGTGCATTTAGAAAATTAAACCCGTCAAGCGGAGCTATAGGCAGAATATTAAAAAATGCCAGCATGATATTCAGCAGAACAAAGTATACAAGCAGATAGTAAAAGAAAAATCCCAAAAGCCTTAAAGCAGATGCCGATATCATCAAAGATATAAAAAACGGGTATAAAAAATATAAAAGCAAAAGTGCAATTCCTGCCAATAACAAATTTGCGGTAATTCCCGCCAAAGAGACAATAATTACCCCGATTTTATAATTTTTAAAATTATACGGATTAACGGGGACAGGTTTTGCCCAACCGAAGCCGACTAAAATCATCAATACAAATCCCACCCAATCAAAATGAGCCAAGGGATTAAATGTAAGTCTGCCTGCTAATTTTGCAGTGTTATCTCCGTTTACAAGGGCGGCATATCCGTGTGAAACTTCATGAGTAACAATTGACAGCGTTGCGCTTGTCAAAATAGCAACCAATAATATTAATATTATATCTATAGAATAACCTGAGGTTATCAGTGAAAGAATCATTTATTCCTCTTACTTAAAGTAACTCATATAATAATATCATTATTAAAATACATTGTCAAACACGGAAAATAGTATGTAGATTTTTCCTCCGTTTCACATATAGTGAAACGGGAGGTTAATTATTTTTTGAATATTCTGTTGTTAATTATCTTTTTGAGATAATCCCAGAAATTGAGTTTTTCAATTTTCTCTTTTGTGAGAAGTCCTGCCGAAGATACGATATTCCCTTCACTATCTTTAAGAACAATTTCTCCTATTTGGGTATTTGCTTCTATAGGTGCTTTGAGATTATCGTATAAAGTTATTTCCGGCGTTAAATTGTTTTCACCTTTTTTACCGAAATATTTTACATCGGAATCAGAATAAATTTCGATAAAAGGATTTTTAGCTTGTTGTATATTGTCAAGATTACAAGGAATAATTTCGTTCTTCTTGACAAAAACTTTTGTTTCGTAATTTGCAAATGCGTAACGCATCATTTCCGAAACTTTATTAAATCGTGTTTTACTGTCTTTTCCTCCCAGCAATGTGGCAATTACTCTTGTTTCGCCCACTTTTGCGCTTGCAGAAAGACAGAAGCCGGCTTCGTTTGTAAATCCGGTTTTTCCTCCGTCGCATTCGTTCATAATACGAATAAGCTTATTAGTATTAACAAGCTCTGTTATTCTTCCGTCAGGATGTTCGTAATTTTCCATCCAGATACGAGAATATTTGTAATATTCAGGATGCGATAAAACTTTCTTCATCATAACAGAAACGTCCCTTGCCGTGGAATATTGTTCTCCGCTGTTGGGTAGACCTGTTGCATTGCAGAAAAGTGTATTATTCATTCCGAGTTCTTTTGCATAAGAATTCATTCTAGAAACAAAACTTTCGATATCCCCGCTTATACGCTCTCCGAGTGCTGTTGCGGCGTCGTTTGCGCTGCATACTATTACGCCCTTAATTAAATCTGTTACGGGGTATTCCTCTCCTGCGTCAAGGAACATTTGTGAACCGCCCATTCCTGCGGCATAGTCTGAAATTCGGATTTTTTCGTCTATTGATAATTTTCCTTTATCGATTTCGTCGAATGTCAATGCCAAAGTCATTATTTTAACCATACTGGCTATCGGATAGCGTTCATCGGCGTTTTCTTCGATAATTACTGTTCCCGTGTCGTAATCAATAAGAAAAATCGAACGGTACGGTTTTTCTTCTGCAAAAGCTGTCGACGCTGCCGGTAAAGCGCAACAAACGGCCAATGCTGTAATTAATATTAAAAAAATAAATTTTTTCATACTTAACTCCTTCTGGAGTTAGTGTCTGAAAATTCTATGTTTTTATGCGCCGCAGATTAAAAATGCGATAATTATAATCAGATTAGAATAAATAAAAGAAGGTATTGCTATGTAAAAAAGATAATTCAGAATATATCTTTTCATGGTTCGGAAATGAAAGGCGTAAGGAGTTATCGAGAAAAATTTTTTGCAAGGCGGGAATTTAATAAGTTCGATTGTTTTTGCAATAAATATTATTAATCCTAAGAATATTAGGCACATCACGGGAAGCAGTATAAATAAGAAAGATAGTAATCCGTAAAAAAAACCGCAAACAAAAGTTGCAAGTATGTATCTGAAAATAAAGTAACATGTAACGCTTATTACCGGGAAACTCAATAAAAATAAAAAATAATTAAGTGACAACAGATAACATATTGCAAAAGGTATTAAAATGTAAACAAGTAAAGTCAATTCAAAAATGATAACGGAAAATTCTCCCGAATTGATTAAGAAAAAAATACTTTGTTTAGCGTTGTTGTCAGTGTAATCGTTAATACCGAATAAAGAAAACAATAACCCGAGCACGGCAAACCCTGAACCGATAAAAAGCAACCTCTTATATTTTCTGAGAGTTGCTTTAATCGAATCAAGTTGTATATTAAAAGTGCGTTTAATATTGATTTTTCGCATATTAAATTGTATTTTCATTTTAATTTTTTATGCTTCATTAATCATCCAATCTATATAAATGCCGTATCCCATCTTTGAGTCGTTTGTAAATACGTGGGTTACCGCTCCGACAAGTTTGTCGTTTTGTATTATAGGCGACCCGCTCATTCCTTGTAGTATTCCTTTTGTTGTGGAAAGAAGTTTTTTGTCGGTGACCCTTATTACCATACCTTTTTCGGCTCTTTGGTTTTGCGATAAGGTTTTAACTATTTCTATTTCAAATTTTTCAGGCGGATTTTGTCCGATTGTGGTTACTATATAGGCTTTGCCCGGACGAACATTATTTTTAGTTCCTACTTGAATTTTTTCTCTTTTAGTATAGAAATTATTATCCGTTATTTCGCCGTATATTCCGCAAATCTTATTTTTCTTTATGGTGCCTACCGCCGGTATATCGATATTTATTTTTCCGATTAATTCTCCCGGTTTATTTTCTGATGCGGTTTTGTATCCTGTTATATCGCAGAAAAATACTTTTCCTTCTCCGTAAATGTCTGCATTTCCGAACGAATCGGTAATCTGGTGTCCTAATGCACCGTATTTACCGTTATCTTTTATGAAAGTCATCGTTCCTATTCCTGTAATATAATTTTTAACTGCAATACCGATTTTTTTTGTGCTTTGAGCTATATCGAATTCAGGAACAACTGTAACAGATATTTTGTCTTTACCTCTCAATATAGTTAAAAGTAATGAATTTTGAGTGTTTTTTATAATTTCATTCATTTCATAAGGGTCATTGATTTTTTCTCCGTTAATCGAAATAACGATGTCACCTTTTTCGATTCCCGCTTCCAAAGCCGGAGAAAAGCTGCCTCTGTCCGTTGTAACGTTAATAATTTCCGTAACGACCAAGCCTTCACTTTGTGCAATTATTCCTACCGGATTTCCGCCTAGATATACTTCCGATACATTAGTGTTGTCGTCGGCATATGCCGGTCCGGTAAAACTTACCGTAATGATACTCAACAGTACTGCGACGACGGCTAAAAAAAATGTGTTTTTTAAAATTCTCTTCATTTTTGTCTCCTGTTTCATCGATTAGTTTGAGGAAAACAGGAGGTAATATAAGCCTAAAATGTTGCTAAAAAATGGTATTTTTTACTTATTGTTGCAATTCTTATATGCATTTGCTTGCATTTTCAGTTCTTTTGCGTTGGATAAACCTATTTTACTGTTTTCAACCGCTCCCGATAAACGCATGATTTCGGCATAAACTTCTTCATTATTTAATTCTTTCAAAAAAGTAAGAGTTTTTTCGTTTAATACCCTTTTTTCGATTAAGAAATTAACATCTCCCATTGATGCGAGTTGAGGAAGGTGAGTAATAGCGATTACTTGCCTTGTTTTTGCAATATCATAAAGCTTTTCGGCTACGACTTTTGCAATAACACCGCTGATGCCCGTGTCGATTTCGTCGAATATCAATGTGTCGACGTCGTCTGTTTCCGCGATAACATTCTTTATCGCTAACATAAACCTACTCATTTCCCCGCCGCTCGCGATTTTTGCGAGAGATTTGACAGGTTCGCCAAGATTGGGTGAAAGCATAAATTCAAGTGTTTCCGCACCGTTTTGGTTCAGATGCTCTATAATGCTGTCAGGGGTAAAATCGAATTTGATTTGAAAAACAGCATTTTTCATTCCAAGTTCCGTTAGATTATTAGTTATTTCATTACAAAATTTATTTGCTGTCTCAATGCGCATATTGTGGAGACGGATTGCATAATCTGCGAGTTTTGACTCTATAGAAACCTTTTCTGCAGAAAGTTTTGCAAACATTGTTTCAGAGTCTTTAAGTATTTCAAGTCTGCTTGCGGCATTTTCAAGAAATTTAGCGACATCTTCGTAAGATTTTCCGTATTTTTTCTTTATAAGCCTGATATCTTCCAAGCGCCTTTCGATTTTGTCGATGTCAATATCCGAAATTTCTGAATTATTTGTTTTTTCGTAGAGAGTATCGGCTATGTCGGAAATTTCTATTGAAACAGATTCAAGCCTATCTATTAATTCATTTATCGATTCGTCGTACTGCGCGGCAGACTTTAATGAGGAAATCGCCATACTTGCAGAAGAAGTGCAGCCTAATCCGTTATCGCCGTTAAGCGCATTATAAGCTGAAGTGAGTGCTGTGAGGATATTATGTGAATTATAATATAGCGAGCGTTTATGTTTTAACGTTTCTTCTTCTCCCTCGGTCCAAGCGGTTTTTTCAATTTCGGAAATTTGGAAAGAGAGCATTTCAATTTGTCTTTCCCTTTCAATTTCGGACGGTAATTGTTTTAAATTATCTAAAATTTTATAATAGCCTGTCAACAATTCGCGATAATTTATAATAATTGGTTTGATTTGCGCATTAAATCCGTCCAATATTTTTATGTGTTCCGGAATCTTTAACAGTGTTTGATGTTCGTTCTGTGTGTGCGTATCTACAAGTAAACTCACTACTTTTCTTAATAATGACAGGTTTACAATTCGCCTGTTAATTCTGCATTCGCTCCTGTCGCTGGTCATTGTCCTTGAAACTATTACCGTTTCGTCATCACATTCTATATCGCTTTCTGAAAGTATGTTTTTTATTTTTTCATAATTTTTTATTTCAGAAAAAACGACCTCCACTTTTGCGCTGGTTTCTCCGTATCTTATAAGCGACCTGTCTGCCCTGTCCCCTAAAACAAAATTTATTGAATCTATTATGATTGATTTTCCTGCGCCTGTTTCTCCGCTGAGGATATTCAATCCTTTTTTGAATTCAACGTTGAGTTCACGGATTAATGCAATATTTTTTACGGATAGATAACTTATCATAGTGTATACTCCTTCAACGTTGCCATAACCGCAGGAACGCTTTCTATGCTTTTTGCAACTACTAACACGGTATCGTCGCCCGATACTGTTCCAAGAATATCCGGCAGATGCAATTTATCGAGGAAAAAGGCTGCGCCGTTTGCGCTACCCTCGCTTGTTTTTATTACTATTAAGTTAAGGGACGAGTCGATAGAAAGCACGCTTTCCTTAAAAATGTTTGCAATTTTATTGCCTACTACGGTTTTGGGTGTTTCAAATGCATATTTATATTTTCTTGTTAAACCGGCAACTTTCACTAGTCCCATTTCGTTTATATCGCGTGATACCGTAGCCTGTGTCGTATTAAATCCTTTTGCCTTAAGCGCTTCTTTTAATTCGCCCTGAGTTCCTATTTCTTGTTCTAATATTATTTTTTTTATATTTTCATGTCTAATGTTTTTTTTCATTCTTTAATATTACCTATTGTTTTGAATTTATTTTAATGTATAAATTATATATTATTTAATTTAGTTATGCAAATATTCTATAACATTATGATAATTAATATTTTTTATTGCATAAACTAAGGATATTATGTTATTATAATATTATATTTTTTAAGGGAAATTATTTATGGCAGCTAAAGATAATAAAGTTAATATTTCTATACTCGGTTCGTGTGTATGTAGGGATTTGTTTGAGATTCCGAATTCAAGAACTGGGGAAAATGGTAACTATATTATTGACCGTTTTGTTCAGAGTATTAATCCTATTTCCGCTGTTTCCGATGTAATTGATAACGCTGTTTCCACTTTAATATTTAATCATATAAATGAATCCACTACTAGCAATTTTTATAAAAAAATTTTTACTTTGGAGATAAAGAAAAAAGTTTTTGATTATCTTAATGAAGTCAAGTCAGATTTTATTATTATTGACATAACTACATGTAGAAATATTTTATTAAAAATTAAAGATTCCTATCTTACTTTAGGTTTAGCAAATGAAGTATTGCATAGCATTGAAAATGATGAAATTAAATCTTTGTTAAAACTCGAACGTTTAGACATTTTGGATATGTCTCAAACTGAGTTTGAAAAATTAATGGATAATTATTTTGCAAATATTTTATCAATGTATAACCAAAATAAAATTATAATTATAGATATACTTCATACTTTTATTTTTTTAGGAGATAAGCATGAAGTAAAGTATTTAAATAATAAAATGGAAAATGAATATATATTGCAAAATAAAAGAATAGAAAGGGCATTAATATATCTTAAGAAAAAAATCCCTAATGCACATTATATAGATAGGCTTCCCTGTTTAGTTGGGAATATCAATCATAAATGGGGAATGTGTGGGATGCATTATATAAATGATGTCTATAATTATTTATTTGCATCTGTTGATTTTATAATTAATAATTCTGTAAATAAAAGTTGCGAAATTAATGAGTTAAATAAAATTAAGGATTATTATGGCAAAGTTATATTTGAAAAATATAATAATGAGGTTATTGCTAAACTAAAGGCTATTAATAATTTAATTATTCCCAATAATGGCATGAGTGTAGGTAAATGGGAAAAGAACGGTATATCTCTACAAGTTGACAATGAATATAAATTTTATATAAATGGAATATCAAATGAAGATACAGTATTTTATCTTTATAGTGGGCATAAAAATCCATTAGGAAAATGGATGTCCTCAAAATTTCAATTGCCTAAAGGTAAATACAGCTTTGCTTCTAATTGTGATATTAGTTCAGATACTTTTTATATACAAATGGTTTTATCTAATAGTGAAGAAGATAGAAAATGGATTTGGGGTTCTAGATATTATGAATTTGAAACAGAGAAAGATTATAAATATGCTTTAATCCGTATTATAATAAAAAAAGGTATAAAAGTAGATGCAGAAGGAGAAGTTCACTTAGAAAAAATAAATTAAATTTTTTTAATCATTTTTTTGTATATAATAAATATTCTTGATTTTTGTTTTCAAACGGATGTGGTGCAGACGTCATCCCTAATATTTTAAATCCTGTATTTTTCGCAAATACGCTTATATCTTCTACAATTTTTAACCGTTTCCGTTCATCTTTTACAATTCCGCTTTTAGGAATGTCTTTTTTCCCGATTTCGAATTGAGGTTTAATAAGAAATATTCCTTCTCCGCCATAGTCAAGCAGATTGTAAACAACCGGAAGAATCAATTTTAAACTTATGAAGCTTAAATCGCAGGTAACAAAATCTATTTTCTCTGAAAAATTGTGTCTTTCAATATTTCTTGCGTTTGTTTTTTCTACAACAACTATTTTTTTATTGTACAATAAATTTTCCGGTAAAGCGCATTTTCCGATATCAAGTGCATAAATTTTTTGTGCGCCGTTTTGTAAAAGTTTCTCCGTAAAACCCCCGTTTGCAGCGCCTAAATCTAAACAGATTTTGTCTTTTATATCGGGTTTAAACTCGTTTATTGCCTTTTCGAGTTTAATTGCGGCAAGACTCGCCTCATAATTTTCGTTTAATTCGATTTTATCTGACTCAGATACGTCTAACGATGATTTAATACATGTTTTGCCGTTAACAGTCACTTTTCCGAGTTCAATTAAGTTTTGTGCCCGTGTTCGCGTGTTTACAAATTTTTTTTCGTATAAATATTTATCAAGTCTGGTCATTTTTCTTTAATAATAAGCTTAAAACTCTTCCGGTGAACAGCATAACTTCTTTTGATTTTTTTATTGCAATTTTTTTAAAAAAAGCCTTTCCTCCAACTGTAAGTGAAGCGACAATGCCGCTGGTAATTATGCTGAACCAATAATCGTTCGGGCTATTTACCGCAAACATAATTACTATTGCCGCAGAGCATGAGCCGCTTATTATGCCGCACATGTCACCTATAACGTCTGCACAAATATTTGATACTTTTTCTGCATTTTTAACAAGTATAACGGCTTGGGTTGCACCTTTTACTTTTTTGTTTGACATTATAAGTAAAGGAGCAATATCGCATGATGTGGCTGCCACACCTATTGTATCAAATACTATGCTAATTAATATCAGAAGCAATAGCATTAAAATTGATACGACAACATTTGACTTACTTGAAGTTAACTCTGTTATAAAACTGACAAAGACGGATAAAAACAGAGTTGTTACCGTAATTTTTATTGTCCATATTGTGCTGTCAGAGATTCTTTTTACTCTGTTTATGTTTGTTTGATTGCTGGCGATATGTTTATCGGTTTTTTTCATACTATATAAACGGCTTTATAAATTTTTTACCTTATATAATATATGTTTTATTTTTATTGCAATAACTTATAAACAAAATTCATCAGTAATTTCCATACAAAAATCTATTAAATCATCGCTTTCATCAAAATTTTCTATTGCTCTTATTGCAGAAGCACAAGTTCTTTCGATTAAATCTTTTGTCGCAATTTCTCCGATAATAGCGACAAAAGAAGCCTTTTCCCCTTTTTCTTTATCCCTTAAATCATCGGCTGCTTGGAAGCATAGTCCGAAAGAACGCGCAAATGAGGCTAGCGCTGTTTTTTTGTCTTCGTCGTATGAAAGTGTAGCCGGGGCCATAATAGAAGCAGAAATAAGGGCTCCTGTTTTTTTAAGACATATATCTGTATATGTTCCGGCATCAAATTCATTGGCGATAAATTCACCTGTTTGTCCTCCAATCATCCCGTTTACTCCGGCACAATCGGCAATAAGCTTTATTCCGTCTCTGTATTTAGGGTCTGAATCAGATAACAGTAATTCGTATGCGGCATTTAGAAGAGCATCCCCAGCCAACAATGCTATTGCTTCTCCATACATTTTATGGACGGTAGGACGTCCGCGTCTGTAATCGTCGTTGTCCATACACGGCATATCGTCGTGTATCAAGCTGTATGTATGAATAAACTCTATTGCAATTGCAAAATCAATTACTTCTTCTTCGTTTATGCCGAGAAAATTGGCTGATGAAAAGCATAATTTAGGGCGAATTCTTTTCCCGCCCCCAAGCAAAATATGAGTACACGCTTCTTTTAGTTTTCTGGGAGCAGCTAGAAATTTTTTTTCAAAACAATTTTTAAGTCTTTCCTCGAAATATTGATTTAATTCATTATTCGTCATAGTTATCGTCTCCATTTTCTGTTTCAGCTTCCAATTGTGTTAAATCTTTATTAAGTAATTCAATTTTGCCTTTGAAAACGGCAAGTTCATTCATCGCTTCCTTGGCAAGCGTAATGCCTTTTGAGTATAATTCCAGACTTTCCTCTACGCCAAGTTTTTCTTCGGAAAGTTTTTCTACTATTTTTTCTAACGCATCTACTGATTTATCGTAGCTCATATTGTCTCCTTTCGCGTAATTTTTGCCGTAATTTTTTCATTATTTCCTATTATAACAATATTTGAGCCGATCGGCACATCTGAAAAATTATTTATAATTATATTTTTATGCGCAATCCTGAAATAGCCTTTTTCTATTAATTTTGTCGGGCTTAAAGAGTCCAATAATTTATTAATGTTAAGCAATTTTTCTTGCTTGATTTTATAAGAATTTTCAATTTTGATTTTTGCAAAATTTATAAGGTTTCGTATAACACTGTATTTTTCATTTAGTAAGTAGTTTGCTTCGTCAGATAAATCTTCCATATCGGAAATGAGCCTTTCTTTTTCAAAGCTGTAAATTGAATTAACAGAATTCTTTATTTTTTTTAATATATTGAAAATTTTTTTTCTCTCAATTGAAATATCGAAGGCAATTTTTTCTGCTGCCGCCGTCGGAGTTATAGCGCGATAATCAGAAACAAAATCGCATAGAGTATAATCAGTTTCGTGGCCGATAGCTGTTATAACCGGGGTATTCATGTTATAAATAGTTCTTACTAATTTTTCATTGTTAAAAGGGTATAAATCTTCGAACGAACCGCCGCCTCTTGCCAATAAAATTACATCAAAATCTGCATGGTCTGCGTTTATCAGTGCTTCGAAAACATCTTTTACACAATTTTCTCCTTGAACGCGAACATCGATAACCGATATATTTTGTTTGGAGTTGTATCTGCCGAGAGTGGAAAAAATGTCTTGTAGCGCTGCCCCTTTTACACTTGTTATTATTCCGATATTAGCAGGGAAATCAGGTATAGGGTTTTTGTGAGATTCTTCAAATAGACCTTCCTTATTCAAATTTTCTTTAAGTTCTTGAAGCTTTGCATAAAGCATGCCGACTCCGAATCTTTTGACTTCGTAAGCTTTTAAGCTTATTTGTCCACTCGGTTGGTAATAATCGACGCATCCTCTGACCAAAACTTTTTCTCCGTTAGAAGGAATAAATCTTTCTCCGACATTAAAATAAACAATTTTTATTTGTGAAGATTCGTCTTTAAGGGTAAAATAACAATTACCTTTTATAACAGAGCATCCTGAAACTTCACCTGTTACAGGAACATTATGCAAAAGCTCTTCCGCTTCGAAAATACGGTTGATATAATAGTTAAGTTCAGAAACCGTTATATAATCTCTGTCAGGCATTTTTGAAAGCTTTTAATGTATTATACATTAACATTGTAACGGTCATCGGACCGACACCTCCCGGAACAGGAGTAATATATGAGCATTTTTTAGAAACATTTTCGAAATCAACGTCTCCACATAATTTTCCTTCTTCCGTTCTGTTTATTCCGGCATCAATTACTATTACTCCGTCTTTAACCATATCTTTTGTAAGAAATTTAGGCTTTCCGACAGCGACAATTATTAAATCGGCGTTTTTAGTATATAATTTTATATCTTTTGTACGGGTATGGCAAACGGTTACCGTGGCATTTTCTTTTAAAAGCAGAATAGCGGCAGGTTTTCCGACAATATTGCTTCTTCCTATAACCACTGCGTTTAATCCTTCAATTTTTATATTGTAGGCTTTAAGAAGGGTTATTATTCCTTCCGGGGTACATCCCGATAAAGCTTCTTCTCCTAAAAAAGTTTTTCCGCTTTGTTCTGCGCTGAAACCGTCTACATCCTTTTTGGGGTCAATCGCAGATAATATTCTTTCTTTATTAAGATGCTTTGGCAAAGGCAGTTGTACGAGAATTCCGTTTATATCGTTATCGTTATTTAATGTCTCAATAAGCTCAATAATTTCCGTTTCCGATACGTTTGCCGGGAAAGCATATCGTCTGGAAAGAATCCCGGTTTCATTGCAGGCGTTTATTTTATTTCTCACATAAACTTGTGATGCCGGGTCGTCACCGATTATAATAACGGCAAGCCCGACATGCTTGCCTTGCTCGGATATTTCCGAAATTTCTTTTTTGATTTCTTCCCTTACTGTTTGTGAAACTTTTTTTCCGTCGATAAGTATCATTTTTTTTCAGTGAGCTCCTTATATACAGATGATAATATTCCGTTAACAAAGGTATTGCTTTTTTCGGTAGAATATTTTTTAACAAGGACCACGGCTTCGCTTATTGAAACAGAAAGAGGGATGTCTTCCATATATTTCATTTCATATATAGCAAGAATTAATGCGCTTAAATCTGTTTTATATATCCTGTCTAATGCAAAGCTTTGAGAATATTTGCTTATTTCATTGATAATTTCATCGTAATTATTTATGACTCCGTAATATACCCTTTCCAGATAATTTACATCGCTTTCGTCAATATCCGCATTTGTAAAAATTTTAAATGTGCGTAAATTAGGAGTTTCGGAAAAAATATATTCAAATATAAGTTTATATGCGTATTCTCGTGCTATTTTTCTGCTCATTTGTCAATTAAATATAACGCTGTTAACAATAATATTCACGTTTTTTACTGTAAGACCTGTATTTTCTGTTATATCGTTTATAATTTTTTCTTGCAAAGCACAAGCGACTTGCGATACGTTATATCCGAAGACTACATCAATATAAACATCGAGAGTAATTTTATTATTGTCCTCGAAGAAGATGCTGACGTTGCTCGCAGAGAAAAATTTTTTAGGTTTTGTTAAAAAAACCTCGTCCGCAGAAACGCCTTCCGTATGCATAACGGCGGCATTTACGAGCGAGGTAATTATGTTGGTATAATGGTCCTGATTATTCGGCGCTTTCATATGCTTAGTATAGCACAGCCGACCCGAATAATCAAGCACAATTTCGGTCTCTTTATTCCTTTTTATACATAAGGAATAATTACTACGTCTTTCGCTGTATATTCGGTTTCGGAAACAATTGTACTCAGAATTTGTGCAGCTTCTTCTACCGTAAGCTCTGAATCCTGGACGACTACGTTAACGTTTCCGTTGCTGATTGTTACGATGCAGTCGGTGAATCCGTAAGCTTTGATAAGACCTTCAAGCGTTGTCTCGGTTTCCATTGCAGCGGCAAGGGCAAGATAATTTTTGTTTGCTTCTGCCAACGTTTCCTCATCTGCCGTCGTGCTTGCCATTATGCTTTCCAGATATAATTTTTCTTGTGTTCTTGTATTATCCCGGTCTGTTCTGTAAGTCGAAAAGAATGTTTGTTCAGTCGTTTGAGTGGGCGTTTCGTCTATTTGGCCTATTCCTTTAACCGTTAAGAAATAGTTAAGGCATGCCACACCGGCGAGAAGTACGACCAAGGAAACCAGTACGATAATTTTCTTTTTGTTTGCTTTCATAAAAAATGCCTCCGTTTTTGTTTTTGTGGTTATATCATTTCATTGAATATACTTCAATGCTGTGATAATCGATTTTTAATGCAGTCTGTACAGCATGTCTTATTTTCCATTCCGAAAGTGGATTATCTGCACCTTCTGCTACTACTATTACTCCGTTTACTTTTTCTTCATCCGTATATGTTATCATTACTTTTGTTTTTCCTATTCCTTCTATTCTCTCTAATATGTCAGCTAGTTTTTCTTCGTTTTCACTGTATGTAGCATTTGTTTCCGATATGTCTTGCATGGTATTTTCATTTATTGTTTCATTGGTTTTGTTTGATGTTATGCCTACATATACAAGCATTATTATCGCAGCGATAAGAATTCCTATGATAATTTTTATGTGCTTTATCCCTTTTATTTTTGTCAACAATTCATTTATTTTGTCGTTATTTTTACCTTGCTCCATATACTCTGACTTTTTCCTTATCAACGTTTATAATTTCTGTCACCCGTTCAATAATTTTTTCATTAGTATATATATTCTCGCCTTCTGAGTTTATACCGTTTTCCTTAATAGTAATTTCTACTTTTTTAATTTCTTCTTTTTCATATATTATTATTACGTCACAGACTCCGCCCATTGCGTTTAATTCATTTTCAACTGTTTCTTCTGTTTTTTCTTTTATATAATCGGAAAGTCCGTTATATTCCGTATTTTCTGTTTTTTCTTCTTCAAAACTGATTTCAGGAATTTCTCCTGCGGCAAGCTTAATTATCGGGATTAATAAAACAATAACAACGGCAAGTCGCAAGATACCTTGAATGAATTTCTTTGTCTTGCCCTCGCTAAGCATCAATTCCATAAGAATTAATAAAATACAAACTGAAACAATGCTTATAAGCCAGGCTTTCATATTACACCTCTGTTACAAGTAAGAATTATAAGCATAATAATTATTAAAAGTGAAAATACAATGCAAATGCATGCTACTAACGGCAATACCAAACTTTTGCTTACTCCGTGTAGCATGTCGGTTATTTTTTTATCGCCGAAAGGCTCACTGATTGCGGCAGTTAATCTTAAAATAAGCATAGTAGATAGTATTCTCATTATAGGAATAATAGCGATAAACAACAAAATAATTAACGATACAAACCCTAAAGCGTTTTTAATTACTATGCATCCTGCCGTAATTAAATCAAATCCGTCTTTCAGATACCCTCCGATTACCGGAATATAACTGCCGAGAGCATATTTAGCACCTTTTGTTGCCAATGAATCAATTCCTGCACCTGTAATTCCCTGCGCTGTCGTATAAGTAATAAATAAACCGAATGATATGCCGATAATCCATTCTCCTGCGGATTTTGCAAATCCTGATATTTTACTTAGTTTCAAGTCATCGCTTAAATTACCGATAATATTAAATACGAAAGAAATAAAGAAAGCAGGCATTACGATATAGTTTATGATTTTAATCATAAGAGAGGAAAAAATTAAAACCAATGGCTGATATACTGCCGCAGAAGCGTTTGCTCCGATTGCGGTTACAAGTGTTAATAACGCCGGGAATGATACATCTGAGAATTTTTCAACGTCGGAAATCATTTTTCCCGAGGATTCTATTGCACTGCCGACCATTATTCCGACTATAACGATAATTGTTCCGTAGCAAGCGAGGTAAACAATTTTTTTTGTTGATGTTTTTGAAAATCCGGATGTAAGGTTGTTCAGAATGCTCATAAGTACAACAGTAATCAAAATAATCAAAGACTGTATTATAAGCCCTTTAATATTTCCAAGAAAGCATTTTAAAATATATGATGTTAAATAGTTGAAGTCAAGTTCGTAATTATTATTTAATACACTGTCAAGAAGTCCGCTTAATGTATAATCATCGGGTAATTTTAGATTGTTTACAAAATCTTCGTATTCGCTCAAATCCGTTTCATCAATTATTTCCTGAACGGTCTCTTCTATTGTTTCTTCCGAATTTTCTTCATCGGATTCTGTATTTTCGGCATAGGCGGTATTATTGGGAAATAATATCAATGAAGCCGATAATATTACAAAAAGAATAAAAGAAAAAAATATAAAAAAGAGTTTTTTCACAACAATTCTCCGATTGTTTCTATAATGCCGTTTATAATCGGTAATGACATTATAAGAATGGTTAATTTTCCTGCAAATTCAATTTTTTTTCCTATAGAAGTACATTCACAGTCATCGCATACGCTTGCAGCATATTCTGTAACGTAACCTATTCCGATTATTTTTAAAAGAGAAGAGAAAACGGTTCCGCCTAATCCTGCCTTTTCTGATAGTCCTGTAAATACGGTAATCACTTCAGTAATTTTATCTGAAAGTAAAATAATCAGTACTGCTCCTACGGATACAAGTATTAATGGAGCGAATGAACTTTTTACATCTTTTATTAGCTTGTAACAAATAATGCCTACAAAAGCAACACCGATAATCTTTATCATTTTAGTTCAAATAAAAAAGATTCTTTAAAGTATCAAACAGTCCGCTCAGCATATCCATGACTATTACCAATACAATAATCAATCCCGCAAGTGTAACCAAAGTTGCGATTTCTTTTTTATCGCTTTTTTCGAGAATATTATTCAGTACAGCGGTGATTATGCCTATACCTGCAATTTTGAAAATAATATCTATGCCCATATTCCTCTCACAGAGTTAAAATAAATATTCCGATTGCCGCTATCGGCGTAAGCCTTTTAAGCATTTTCCCTTTTACATTTAATTCTTTCGTTGCCTTTTCGATAAGCGAATTTACTTCAATTTGTATTTCCGAAAAATATCCTTTTTGACTTTCGCTGTCCAATGTTCTTATCCGGCAGAAAAAATTTTTTATTAGTTTTGAAGTTTCGGAAGATACTGCTATGTTTTTATTTTTCTCGTTAAATATTATTTCGTCGAGTTTATTCGTTCTGTCTCGGAATTTGTCGATAATTATATCCATTTCTGTTTTATAAAACGTAATTTCGCTTTCACAGTAAAGAATAAAATCGCGGAAACGTTCTAAAATATATATTCTGTCTTCGTAAACAGAATATAATGAGTTTCCGAGTAGCCATCCTGCCGCAACGAATAAAGCACCGCCTATATATTTAATCATTTTTCCGCACGATAGAGGTTATGCTTCCGGGAGCGGGATTAGAATTAAGCGTTACAAAAACAGAAAAAATTTTATTGGCTATTTCAGGAATTGAATATATATCGTTTGAATGGTATGAAGCAAGACATTTAATGCCTGCTGATTTAATTTTTTCGACAGCAAAAAAATCCTTTTCGGAAAATAATTCGTCACAAACTACAATTGAAGGTGACATGCTTCTGATAATATTGCCGTATATTTCATTTTTGGGAATTCCTTGTATTATGTCTGCTCTTTTCGCTTTCAATAAAGAAAAATTACTTCCGGCAATTTCTCTTCTTTCGTCAATAATTACGACATCGCTATTTTCGGCAAGCTCTTCGCTTAAAGCTCTTATAAGAGTTGTTTTCCCGCTATACGGAGCGCCGATAATAAGAGTGTTGTTAAAGTTATCCAGTACTGATTTAATTGATTTATTTAATTGAATTGCATGAGGTATTCTTATACAAAGGGACGTAACCGATGAATATACTATGAGTTTTTTGTCGTTGATTTTTCCCGTTCCGCAGAGACCTATTCGTACGCCTTCACCGTATTCTAGATATCCGTCGGATATTTCTCTTTCGTAGGCGTAGCGTGAATAACCTGTTGCAACATCTATCACTTTATTCAAGTATTCCTTGTCAGGGATATAAGGTAAAAAAAAGGTTTTATTTTTACATTTTATAAGAACCGGATGATTGAGTCTTATTCTTATTTCATTTACGACATCGAAAGATGTTAAGTTTAAAATTTCAGTCCAAAGCTTTTGTCCAAGTAATTTTTCCATAAAATAACACCGCAAAATTATATTATGCGGTGTTAAATATTATGAATATTATTTATATTTATACCCTGGACATATACATGCCGGTCCTTGTATCGACTCTGATTGTTTCTCCGGCATTTACAAATAACGGAACCTGAATTTTGTAACCGGTTTCAAGTGTGGCGCCTTTGGTTCCGGGTTGAGCGGTAGCCCCCGGAATTCCCGGGTCAGCATCTACTACCAACAATTCAACAAAATTTTGGGGTTCACAGCTGAATGCGCTTCCTTTATAAAATGCAATATCACATTTATCGCCCTCTTTAATAAAATTAAGAGCATCTTCTACAAGCTCTTTATTGAGCGGAACCAAATCGTATGTTTCGTCATCCATAAAATAGTATAAATCACCGTCATGGTAACTGTAAGACATTTTTTTTCTGTCGATATGTGCCAGTTCAAATTTTTCGCTGGGGTTAAATGTCCTTTCAATAACACCTCCGGTCATAACGTTTCTGATTTTTGCGCGAACAAAAGCCGCACCTTTTCCGGGTTTAACGTGTTGAAAGTCGACAATAACCTGCACGGTAGAATCAAGTTCAAAAGTTATTCCTTTTCTGAAATCGCCTGCTAGTATATAAGGCATGTAAATCGTCCTCCGAATTTTATAAATTATTTTAACTAAATTATTATTATATTTTTTGGACTTTTTGTCAAGTTGATAACACCTGATTTATCAAAAATAACCAAATCTTCTATTCTTACGCCGAATTTTCCTTGAAAGTATAATCCCGGCTCAAATGTCACAACCATCTTTTCTTCCATAATCACATCTGAGTCTTGTGACAATCGTGGATATTCGTGAATATCCAAACCTACTCCGTGTCCGAGTGTATGGATAAAATATTTATCCAATCCGATTTCAGAAAAATATCTTCTGGACATAGTATCGCATTCTTTTGCCGAAATTCCGGAATACGCAATGGACAAAGCCATTTCTTGTGCAGTTAAAACGTGTTTATATATTTTTAGTTGTTCATCGTCAGGCTGTCCGAAAAAAATTGTTCTGGTCATATCTGAACAATAATTATGGTATTTTGCTCCGAAATCAAGTGTAATAATTGACCCGTTAATCAGTTTTTTATCTGTTCTCTCTGCGTGAGGGAAACAAGTATTTTCGCCGAATGCAACTATTGATTCAAACGCCAAGTCGTCCGCACCGTTGACATAAAGCAAACTTTCAAGAACACTGGCAAGTTCAATTTCTGAAATTCCCTCCTTAATTACCGGCAAAATATCGTTAAAAGTTTTATCAGTAATTTGTTGAGCTTTTTTTATGAGAGAAATTTCCTCAAGGGATTTTATCGAACGGATTTTTTCTAAACGTGAATCTATTGAATAAAATAAATTTATGTCACAATTTTCTTTTATTGATGTTAAAAAATCTTTAGACAAAGTTTTTTCTTCAATTCCAAGTTCTTTAACATTATTGGTATTTAAGAAATCAAATATCTCAGATGTGTTTTTCAAAAAGAAACCGGGCAATTTTTTTTCAGCTGTTTCAGCATATTTTTCATCAGTGAAATAGTATTTTTCATCGCCACGGACAACAACAAAAGAATCGGGATTTCTTAAATGCGTCAGATAAAATACATTTGTTGGATAAGCAATTAAAGCAGTTTCATGCTCATTTACAATACAATTCATAATAAATAATTATAATATGATATCTAGTTGCTGTCAATCCTGAAAATGTAATAAAGTCAATCATGATTTTGAGTGTGCATTAGAGATAACCCCGATTATAAACCCTATAAAAATAGCGCCGCCTAACCCTGCTGCCACAGCTTTTACTCCGCCGGTCAATGCGCCGAATAGTCCGGAACTTTTTGCTCCTTCAATAGCTCCTTTTGCAAGATTACTTCCAAATCCTAATATCGGTATGGTTGCTCCTGCCTGTGCAAAGTTTTTTATGTGTTCGAATACGCCGATGGCTTCTAAAAATATGCCTGTTAAAAGAAAAGTGACAAGAATTCTGGCGGATGTCATTTTTGTAAGGTTTATTAAGATTTGTCCTATCAAGCATATTCCGCCGCCTACTAAAAAAACTTTCAAATAAGTTAAAAATATTTCCATAATTTACACCAATTCTATACTTAAAGCGTGAGCTATCCCCGGGATTGATTCTTTTTGAAGCGAAGATGTCTTTGAAAGCAATGCCCCTGTTGGGACAAGCAATATTTTTTTATATATACCCATTTTTAATTTGGTATATAAATATCCGCAAAAAACTAATCCGCTGCAACAAGGTCCGCTTCCTCCTTGCTCAACTTTTTGAGCTTCGCGGTTGTAAATCAGAACTCCGCAATCGTTATAATTTTTTGTTAAATCAATACCTTTTGATTTTGCCATAGTTATAAGTAACCTGCTCCCTGCATGTCCTAAATCTCCCGTAACTATTAAATCGTAATAATCGACGTCTCTTCCGGTATCGCCTAAATGTGTCATAATTGTATCAAGTGCGGCGGGAGCCATTGCCGCTCCCATATTATTTGCGTCAGTTACTCCGAAGTCAACTACTTTTCCGACAGTCCCGTAAGTTATTGCGATATTAGTTTTATTTGATGTTTCAAGAAGAGCTGCTGCTCCGCCCGTAACAGTCCATTGTGATAACGGTGTTCTTTGTGAACCGAGTTCCAAAGGATTTCTGTATTGTCTTTCTGCGGTAGCAAAGTGGCTTGAAACCGAACATACCGCTCTGTTTATCAGTCTCCCCGATATCAGACATGAAGCAAGTATTAAACCTTCTGCAAAAGTTGCGCATGCATTATAAATCCCAAAAAAAGGTCCGTCTATTTCTCTCATCGTAAAACTGCTACTGATTATTTCATCAAGCAAATCGCCTCCGAAATAGCAATCAATGTCTTTTGATGTTAGATTACTGCGGTTTAGGAGTTGTTTTATGGCAGACGTATGAATTTTAATTTCTGCTTTTTCATAACTTTTTTCTTTAAGCAAATCATTTTCCAAAATATTATTATAATAGTTTTTTAACGGTCCTTTACCTTCTTTGGGACCGGCAATGGTTGCCGTTTCGTTAATGTAGACAGGATTATTAAAAATAATTGTATGGTTTTTCATGGGCAGGATTAGATAAACAGATAAATGATACCGACTAAAATACTAGCGCTTATACCGAATACGATTACCGGACCCGCTATTGAAAACATATTGGCGCATAGTCCCAAAATAATGCCTTCTCGTTTGTGTTCGATTGCAGGACTAACTATTGAATTAGCAAATCCTGTTATAGGAATTATACTTCCTGCACCTCCGAATGACCCGATTTTGTCGTAAATTCCGAAGCCGGTTAAAACGCAGGTAATTAAAATCATAAACATTGTAGTAAAACCGCTTACTGTTTTTTCGTCAAATTCCGGGAAAAAGTGCTTTATCAATAAACTTATCGATTGTCCTACGCAACAAATTAATCCACCGGTAATAAATGCCTTTAACATTGTGGAAAAATGTTTTGTTTTCGGCATTTCTTTTCTTACTTCTGCAAGATATTCCTTTTGTTTTTCTTTATCTAACATCATTTCTCATTTCCTCGATTTTTTCTTTTTCGGGGCGAAAAATTTCAGTATTTTCAATATAATCTTTTCTCATAAAAAAACGCTCCAAAGTTATTGTTTTACTCGGAGCGTCATTTTATACAAGTTCTTTTTTCATTCTTTCCAGAAGTTTCGCTTCCAACCTGCTTATTTGTACTTGCGAAACGCCTAATTCTTTTGCAATCTCACTTTGTGTTTTGTCTCTGTAATATCTTAAAATTATTATTTTTTTATCTCTTTCGTCAAGTTTATCAATTATTTCTCTTAAAACAAGTTTTTCAATATAGTCGTCATTATTTTCTTTGCTGCATAATTTGTCGGCAAGAGTGAGACCGTCTTCATCTGTTTCTGCGTATATTGAAACCGGATATTTTGAACTGTCCATAATAAATACGACGTCTTGCTCGTCTATTTCCATATATTGTGCGATTTCAGATATTGAAGGTTCTTTTTGCTTATTTTGTCGGTATTCTTCAATAAATTTATTTATTTTTTGGTTCTTGGCTTTTACCGACCTGCTTACTTTTATTGCACCGTTATCTCTTATGAAACGTTTTATTTCCCCTGCAATCATCGGAACCGCGTATGTTGAAAATCTTACGCCGAATTCAGGCTTAAAATTGCTTAATGCCTTAACAAATCCGAGTGTTCCGAGTTGCATAAGGTCATCATATTCTATTTGTTTGTTCAGATATCTCTTTACTATGCTTTTAATTAAAGGAAGATTATTTTGCAAAAGTGCGGTTTTTGCTCCGTCATCTCCGCTTTGAGCAAGCTTTATAAGTTCGGCGGTTTCTTCAATGCTCAACATCTGTAAGCTTTTTCGTCATAGTTACAGTCGTTCCCGCACCTTTTTCGCTTACAACTTTAAGCGAATCCATAAAACTTTTCATTATCGTGAATCCTAAGCCGCTTCTTTCTTCGCTTTCTTTTGTGGTAAAGAAATCTTCCATTGCCTTTTCTACGTTATCAATACCTTTGCCGTAATCGGATACTGAAATGGTCAACAAATTGTCGTTTAGTACACCCTCAATAAGTATGTCGCCTTCTCCGGAACCGCTGTAAGCGTGGACTACACAATTCGTTACGGCCTCACTTACGGCCGTTCTGACGTCGTTAATAACATCGATTGTGGGGTCGCATGGAACGGTAAAGCCCGCGACCACTCCGCGCACAAAACTTTCGTTAATAGGAACCGCTTTTACGCGTAATGTCATATAATTTGTCATATATTCACCTCAATAATGGAATGATGCTGTATAAACCGCTGATTTTGATAACTTTATCAATTTGTGGATTAGGTGAGCCAATAAACATAGGGATATGTTTCGAACGAAGTTTTTTATATCGACCTAGAATAAATCCGATACCTGTGCTATCCATAAATTTAAGTTTACCCATTTCTAAAATTACTTTCGTCGGAGCGTTTTTTTCTATATAATCGTCAATTTGGGTACGGATTTCTTCGGCAACACTGTGGTCGAGCTCCCCGTCAAGATATATGTGCAGTTCGTCTCGGTTAAGTTTGGTACTTACTTTCATTGCTACCTCCGTGAAAAATATAATAAAATAATTATTCCCATAAAAAAAAAGGAATATAACAGAAATATGACGAAAAATGTCAAATTTATTTTCTCTATTTTGTGGTAATTAAACGTACAGAAAAAAAATAACCCGATTATTTTCAATCAGGTTATTTTGGTGGAAGGAGATGGATTCGAACCATCGAAGTCGGTGACGGCAGATTTACAGTCTGCTCCCTTTAGCCACTCGGGAATCCTTCCGTATATAAAAAAAACTTAACACAATATTGGAGCTGGCTAACGGAATCGAACCATCAACCTGCTGATTACAAATCAGCTGCTCTGCCTGTTGAGCTAAGCCAGCAAAGTGGTGCCTTGGGGCGGAGTTGAACCACCGACACGGGGATTTTCAGTCCCCTGCTCTACCAGCTGAGCTACCAAGGCAAAACTGGCGATCCGAATGGGGCTCGAACCCATGACCTCTAGCGTGACAGGCTAGCGTTCTAACCAGCTGAACTACCGGACCGTGTATAGAACTTTAATATTTACGTTAAGTTATTAAGTTTCAATGTTGGTGGGCCTTCACGGACTTGAACCGCGGACCAATCGGTTATGAGCCGACCGCTCTAACCAACTGAGCTAAAGGCCCTTTTTCTTTCATATATTTATCTCACTGGTCGGGGTGAAGAGACTCGAACTCCCGACCCCATGGTCCCAAACCACGTGCGCTACCAAACTGCGCTACACCCCGTTGGTACATTCATAAGTGACGTTTAATACTATATATTATATTTGCTTTTTTGTCAAATATTTTTTTGCATTTTTACAAAAATATTTTTTATGTTATGTTTTCTCTTTCTACTTTAATTATCCCTTTAAGTGTAGAGAGTTTCTTTATTACTTTATCAAGGTCCGTTGCATTATGGATTTCTAAAACAACCTTAACTATCATTTTATCTTTTGTTTTATTTTCACTTGCGGTAAATGCACTCATACGTATATTGAGTTTTACAATTGCTCCGGTAATTTGTGCCAAGGCGTAGTTATTGGGTTCAGTTTCAATATGGAGCGGAGCGTTAAACACTGAATCGTCTATGTTTGACCAACTTGCTGATAATAAGCGCTCTTTTTCTACATTTCTAATATTCGGACAGGTAGATTTATGCACCATAACGCCTCTGCCTCTCGTTATATACCCTACAATTTCGTCTCCCGGCAGCGGATTGCAGCATCGGGCAATATTTATCAGAAAGTCGTCAAAACCTTCTACGCTGATACCTGAGCGTGGTTTGTGGCGGGTGGCTTTATCCGTATCGAAAGTATACGGTACTGATTGGGGAACTGACTTTTTATAAAACTCTATAAGCTTAGCAATAATTTGTTGAGATTTTATTCCTCCGCAACCTACCGATGCATACATATCGTCAGTATCGTTAAGGTTGTATTTATCCATAATAAGTTTTACGGAGGAATCAATCATTAAATCACTGATATTATAACCTCTTCTTTTTGCTTCTTCTTCAAGCATATCTTTTCCGAGTTTAATATTTTCGGTTTTCATTGCTTTTTTGAAGTAACTCCGGATTTTAGCTTTTGCTGTCGGGGTTTTAACGAAATTAAGCCAGTCTCTAGACGGACCTTTTGCGTTATTGGATGTCAATACTTCAACGACATCACCGTTTTCCAATATTGTGTTGACGGGTTTAATTTTGTTGTTGACTTTCATTCCTATACAACGATTACCAACTTCGCTGTGTATACGGTAAGCAAAGTCAATTGCGGTTGAACCGACCGGCAAATCTATTACTGTTCCTTTCGGCGTAAAAATAAATATTTCATTTGTGGAAACATTCATTTTGAGTGTATCGAGAAATTCAAGAGAATCTTTTAAATCGCCTTGAACATCCATTACTTCTTTAATCCAACCGAGTTTTTTATCTAATTCGGTCATATACTGAGAAGATATTCCTTCTTTATATTTCCAATGAGCCGCAATACCGTATTCTGCTATGCGGTTCATTTCTACCGTTCTGATTTGGACTTCGAAAATTTGTCCGAAATCGGTAACTATTGTCGTATGCAGACTTTGATACATATTGGGTTTTGGTGAGGCAATATAATCTTTGAATCGTCCTGGAACAGGTTTCCACATCGAATGTATCAATCCAAGTACGGTATAACAATCACTTATGGTATTTACTATTACTCTGACTGCAACCAAATCATATATTTCCTCAAATGTTTTGCCTTGGTTGCGCATTTTTTTGAAAATGGAATAGAAATGCTTCGGTCGTCCCTTTATTTCATATTTCATTCCCAATTCGTCAAGTTGGGCTGAAAGTGTTTCGGCGACTCGTTCGACTAAATGCATACGGTTAATTCTTTGTGAATCAAGTTTTTTCGAAAGAAATTCGTAATCTTCGGGGTATAAATATTTCATAGATAAATCTTCAAGTTCACACTTGATTCCCGAGATACCGAGTCTACCTGCAAGCGGAGCGTATATATCGAGTGTTTCACGGGATTTGCGCAGCCGTTTTTCAGGCGGAAGAAAATCCAATGTACGCATATTGTGAAGTCTGTCGGCGAGTTTTACAAGTAATACTCTTATATCCTTTGCCATAGCAAAAAATAATTTTCTGATTGTCTCCGCCTGTGCAAGTTCAATATCGGTTGATGTATTTTCGGTAGATACATTAATTCTCGTAAGTTTTGTTACGCCCATAACCATATCGTAAATACCGGTACCGAATTTTGTTTTAATATCGTTTTCGCTGAATTTTGTATCTTCTATCACATCGTGAAGTAAAGCGGCAATAATTGTATCTGAATCTAGTCCGTAATCCATAAGAATATCGGCAACCGCCATCGGATGCAGAATATATGGTTCGCCGGATGCACGTTTTTGATTGCGGTGCGCGTCAGTCGCAAATTCCAGCGCGTATTTTATAGCAAGATATTCGTCATCCTTATATATTTCTTTTGCTTTTTTCAGAAAATCCATAATTTACCTGTTGATGTAATTATACAACGTAGACTGAGTCAGTTCTACCTTTTTTTCGTTAAATTTAATTATATCATCATCTGTAATATTTATCAAATTTAATTCTCTGAATATATAGAATGCGACAATAAAATCCAGATGGTCATTTTCATTATAAACGTTATTGGTGAAAATATCCACGTATAATGCTTTTGCAGAAACAAATTTAACAAAAGGCGTAAAATTATTTTTTAATTTAACATAAAAATTTCTTAATTTATCAACTGAAATTTTGTTTATAGAAATCTCGTTATTTATATATTCACATTTAATGTTCTTTTTTTCAAGAAAATTTTTAAAATTATTGCCTATGTTTTCATGGAAAACAATGCGTGAAAAAAATTCAAACGGAAAATCGTCTGACGGTGAAATTACTATTGTGTTGTTTAATTCGAGTTTTTGATTTTCATAAGCTATTAAATTAGCGTTCGGGTAACTGTTTAACAGGTTTTGTATGCCTTCTTCTGTATATGTTACATAAAGAATCGGGAAAGGATTTTCTTTTCTTGTTGTTTGTAAAAAAGAATCATTATGTACCATAAATGTTTTACAAAAGTTTTCAATCAAATCGACTTTTCTGAAATTATTTGTATCCAGCTTAAATTCTTTTAGCAGAAATTGTGTTGTAATGCGTCCGTTAAAATAATTTTTTTCAATTGAATATATGAAAGAAAATTTATTATTCTTTAATAGGTCAATATAATTAAGCCGATTGAAAGCAATAAGTTCTCCTGATTTATACCTGGATTTTATATGAACGCTTTTTCCTATTTGAATAAACTTCGGATAAGAAAATTTATCAAGAAAAACCGGAGCAGGATTTTCATGTCCGAAAGGTTCAAGTAAGGTAATTTCTTTTATGGTTTTGTCGGTGATATCGTTAATATTAAGCTCATAATCATAGAAGGTTTTTCTTTCAAAAATATCTGATTCATAACTCTTAAATATATAATTATTAAACTGATTCAGAATAGAATCAAAATCTTTTTCAAAGAAAGAAATGCCGGCAGCCATTTCATGTCCGCCGTATGTCAGAAGTTTTTCGTTATTTTTGTCGAAAAGTTCAAACAAATTTATACCGTTGATACTTCTTGCAGAACCTTTCAGAATTTTTGAGTTTTCCTGATAACAAACTAATATGACAGGCAGATTGAAAAGTTCGGCTATTTTTGCACATACAATGCCTACAACGCCTTCAATCCAGTTGCCTTTTAGCATAATTATTTTATATTTAGAAAAATCGTATTTTTTCAGCATTTTCAGGCTTTCATCCAGTATTTGGGAATTCATTTCCTGTCGTTCGCAGTTTAACAACGATAAATGGTCAGCCGTTATGTGCAATAATGTTGTATCATCTTCCGTTAACAGCCGCAATGATATTTCTGCCGTATTTAAACGCCCTGCGGCGTTTATTCTCGGTGCAATTTTGTATCCTATATCTGATGTCGTTACCGATTTATAATCAATTTTTGCAGAATAGAACAATTCTTTTATTCCGGGGCGGCAATGTCCTTTTTTAATAGCTGCCATTCCGTATTTTACTATTAATCGGTTGTCTCCAATTAAAGGAACAATGTCGGCAATCGTTGAAACGGCGCATATATCGATATATTTTAGTGCTTGGTCTAACCCGAATAATGCGGAAATTAGCATAAATACAACTCCTGCACCGCATAAAGGGCTGATGTTTTTGCTTAAAAAAGGATTAAGTATAGGACAATCCGGTAAAATTTGACCGGGTTGATGATGGTCTGTAATAATTACGTCAATGCCTAAATTTTTAGCATATTCTACTTCTTCTACCGAATTAATTCCGCAATCGACGCTTATAAGTAAATCAGGTTTATAGGTATCGTATATGTATTTTATTCCGCTCTTATTTAAGCCGTATCCTTCTTTTGCTCTCACGGGAATATAATGATTAATATTTAATCCGCGGTCTTTGAATGAAAGAATAAAAATTGCTGTTGCACCGACTCCGTCACAATCATAATCACCGTATACAATTATTTTTTCGTTTCTAGATATTGCCAGTTCAATTCTTGAAACAACAACAGACATATCGGGGAAAAGGTAAGGTGAATTAAGATTTTTGGCGGTACCGTATAGAAATTGATTTGCCTCATTGACTGTTTTAATTCCACGTGTAAGCAATAAATTCGCCAATAAAGGACTGATTTTGCATTTTTCGGCAAACTCTGATATGATTAATGAATCATTTGTTTTTTTCTTACGGAATTTCATATGGCTATATAAATAAAATTTAACGGGCGCACAAAGGCGCCCGTATATTATGCAAAAATAAATTTACGCTTTTGCTCTGTGTCTTTTTTCAAATTTTTTATTTTTTGCATTAAGTTTAATTTTTTCTCCGATGGTTTTGAATTCACCCCAAAGAGGCGCGGCAATTAAGACAGAAGAATAGAATCCTGCAATCAGACCGAAAATAATCGGTAATCCGAAAGTTTGAATTGAAGCTACCCCCATTGCCACAAGTATAACGATAACAACTAGAGTTGTAAGGGTTGTATATAATGTACGCGTCATAGTTGAGAATATCGCATGATTTATAACTTCTTTTACATCGTATTTTTTGCCTTGTTTATTCAGGGGCTTGACAACAGAACGTATTCTGTCAAAGACTACTATCGTATTATTGATAGAATAAGCAACGATTGTTATAAGTCCCGCAACGATACTGTCCCCTATTTCCACATAGAAAATTACCGTTAAACTTAACATAATAATAATGTCGTGCAAAAGAGCAATTACTGCCGCTAACCCGCTGTAAAAGTCAAATCTGATAATAATATAAAGTAACATAAGCACAAGTGCGATTGAAACGGCTATAGCACTTGTTTTTATAAGATTTTTACTGGATTCGTTACCTATCGTTGAAAAATTAATGCCGTTAGTCACGATTTTATCGATTTCACCTTTATCGGATTTTGCGTAAAGTTCGGATTGAATCTGAGTATTTAAGTTATTCATTGCATCTGCATCGTTAACAGTACCGCCTACGCCTTTATTCCAGTTTGTATATTGTACGATTATAGTGCTGTCCCCGCTTGATTGGTCACGAGAAATGCTTACGTCGTGAGAAGCAACGGTATCTTTTATTATTTGAAGGTTTTTATCATAATTTGCCGCATTTGCTTTCGAGTCTTCAAATTCAATGGTTAATATTGTACCGCCTTGAAAATCAATTCCTATATTGGCGAAATATTGTTTATCTGAGCCGAGTTGATAAACTAAACCGCAGACAATCATAACCAAAACAACGATAAGAGGGATGATATAAAATATTACTCTGTTTCCGTATATATCGAATTTTTTTACTTTTTCAAAAAGATTTTTTATTTTGCTCATAGTACCATCTCCCATTATCAAGCAATTGAATTCTGACCGCTGATGTCAGAAGATTCGGTATTTTCTTGTTTATTTTTAATTCTTTTATCTGCAAGATTATAAAATGTTGCAGAGGTGTCATTCAAGCCGAGGAAACATTTTAATAATACTTTTGTAATAAAGATTGCACTGAACATTGAAAGTATAATACCGATAAGAAGCGTTATTGCGAAACTTTTAACAGACGACGACCCGAAAATAATCATGACTATTGAGCCGATAATTGTAGTAATATTGGCGTCAAGTATCGTTACAAAGGCGCTTTTGAATCCTGCGTCAACGGCAGTCGGAATGCTTTTCAGGAATGCTCTGTCACTGCCGAATCTTTCCTCTTTAATCCTTTCGAAAATAATTACGTTAGCGTCAACTGCCATACCTATGCTCAAAATAACGCCGGCTATACCGCTTATGGTTAATTCCACCCATGGAACGAGTGCCAGCGCGCATAGTAAAAGCTCTGTATAAATAAGTAAAGCAAATCCCGAAGCAAGTCCCATTCCGCGATAAACAATAATCATAAATATTATTATCAGTCCGATACCTATTGCCGCGGCAATAAGACTGTATTTAAGAGCTTCCGTACCTAATGAAGAACTTACCGTTTCGCAGTTATAAAGTCTGAGTTTGACTTCTGTAATACCGGCTTGAATTTTGACCTGATATTCATAAGCTTGCTCATATGTGAAGTTGCCGGAGATGCTGGCATTTCCGGTGGTAATCGTCTCATTTACGGTAGGCTCCATCAATTTTGTATCATCTATATAGATTGCGAGGGTCTGCCCACTATATGTTTCCGTAATCTCTGCAAATTTTGCCGTACCGGCTTTATTGAATTGAATAGCCAGTGCGTAATAGCTTGCATTATCTTGGTCCTGAGTAATATTACAGGTTTCAATATAACCTGTACCCGTCATAACAATTTCTCCGTCCGAATTACGGAATGTGAGAGTGCTTGATTCACCGATTAAATTCATAAGTGATTCGGTATCTTCCAATCCGGCGACTTCAACTCTTATATAAGAATTTCCTGCTTTTGTTACTTTTTCGACTATTGCTTCCGAATATCCCTTTCCGTAAAGAATGTCCTCAAGGTTACTCATTGCACCTTCTATATCTTCATCTGTAATCTCTCTTCCGTCGTTAAAATAACATTCGTATTCGGCATAAATTCCGCCTTTAAGATCAATTCCAAGGTCGATTCCGTGGATTATCCAAGTAAAATCGTCATCACTGTCTCCTATCGGGAAAGTTTCTTCACCGTTCAGCGGAATTGTTAATAACACAAGCGTTAAAAAAATAGCTGTAATGATGACAAGAATAATTATTGATTTAGCCTTGCTCACTCCGTTTGCCTCCAAACATCAGTATCTTGATTATTATACCCAATAAGGAAAAATATGTCAACTGATATTTATTTTATTATAAAATATATAAATATATATATTGATTAGAAAATGGGCAGAAAAGGCACTATAATTGCTTTTCAATTGCTGCAACGGTTAAAGCACATTCGAGTCTTTTTTTTGCCAATTCACAGCCTATTTCGTATTGTCCGTCTAATGTTCCGGTAAAATTAAAGGAGTTAGCCGTACATCCTCCGCTACAATTATATTTTGCAAAACATTCTTGGCAATGCGGTTTGTTTAATACACATAAATGTGAGAATTGTTCTCTTATATTTTGATTATGGATACCTGTAAATACGTTTCCGATTAAAAATTCATTTTTCCCGACAAACTGATGACAAGGGAATATATCTCCTTGAGGAGAAACGGCAAGATATTCAGTGCCTGCTCCACATCCTGTAAGACGTTTATTTTGACATGCGCCGTGTTCGAGGTCGATAAGAAAATGAAAGAAATTGAAAAATTTTCCGTTTTTTCTACGATTAATATATTCGCAAGTGAAACGCTCGTATTCGGCGAATATTTTGTTTAGCATATCTTTTTTCAGAGCCAAAGGATTATCGTCCGGAAGTACAACGGGTTCAACGGAAATCTGGTCAAATCCTGCATCGTTTAATGCCAGTATATCATTTGAAAAATCAAGATTGCCTGCTGTAAAAGTTGCGCGCACATAATATTTTTTGTTTCCCCTTACGGCACGGAATTTTTGTGCATTCCGCAGTATGATTTCATAGCTTGCTTTCCCGTTTTTAGATTTTCGTGTAGCATTATGTACCGATTCTCTTCCGTCAATACTTAAAACTACATTATCCATTGTTTTATTAAGGTATTCTATATTTTCATCGTTTAACAGCAGACAATTTGTCGTCATTGTAAAACTTATTGTTTTGCCTATTTCTGCTGCTTTTTGGTTACCGTAATCGACTACCGTTTTTACGGTTTCCATATTCAGTAAAGGTTCTCCCCCGAAAAAGTCTATTTCAAGATTTTTCCTCTTACCCGATTTTGCCAAAAGCAAATCCACTGCTTTTTTTCCTACTTCGGGCGACATATAATCTTTTTCGGTGTTGTATGTTCCGCCTCCGGCAAAACAATATGAGCAATTAAGATTGCAATCGTGGCAAACATGTAAACATAATGCCTTTATTTCTTCTGCATTTTTTTTGAAAGTTTTTACAAGAGGGAGCGAATTCAGTGCACCTTCTTTTTCTAATTCATCATATTCGGCAAAAATTTCTTCAATTATGCTGCTGTCTATTGAGGAAATTTCTTTTACTTCGCCATCTGTAAGCTCTTTATTAAATTTTTTTTTCGCGCACAAAAAAGCGACTTTGTCTACTTGTAGCAGACTGCCGCTTTCAACGTCCCATAGAAAATAATACATTTTATTTTCATAAGGGAATTTAAAAGTATGTACCATATTAAATTAAATATTTTCCTTTTTCGTAATGTTTATTTTTTCTTCTTGTTTACAGGATTGGTTTCCGACGGTGCAACTTGTTTTGCATGCGGATTGACAGCTTGATTGACATTCTCCGCAACCGGTTTCATGCTTTTTGCAAAGTGATTTGGTAAACAATTTGGTTATATGTTTCATATTCAATATTCCTCCGTACGATAGTATAATTAATAAATTTATATTTAATATTATAATACAAAAGATGAAAATAAGGCAATAGATTTCAAGAAATTTTCGGTAATATTCTGTAATTTATCTCAATATAATGTAGTAAAAATTTATTCAGAGGTGTCTATGGTTAAATCTCCTGCTAAAAAGTTCTTTATAACAGATGTACTTAAAAGCGCTTTAATATCTATTCTTGTAGGTGCAATTTTTATTTTAATTTTTGCAACCGTTCTAAATTTTGTTCCGGTAAATGATAAAATTGTTACGGTCATAAATCAAATTATTAAAATACTTGCAATCTTTATCGGTTGTTTCTTCGGTATTAAAGAAAAAAAAGGCGGAATAGTTAAAGGTTTACTGTCAGGATTGATATACTCTCTCGGTACAATATTGATATTCGCTTTAATAAATAAGAGTTTTGATTTCTCTTGGGGAATAGCTCTCGATATAGGACTGGGAGCGGTTATAGGCGCAATTTGCGGAATAATTTGTGTTAATATCGGACGAAAGTCTGCTTAATATGCCAAATAACAGAAAATCACCGACAATTTGTCGGTGATTTTCAAATAAAATTTTATTGCTTATTTTGTAACAGTACTTCCGTCCATTTTGGTACGGATTGCATTTTTTACAATCGTAACATGCGTCGGATTTTCTTCGGAACCGACATTGATAACATATTGGTCCGTTCCCGGGTCATATTCAACTATCGTTCCGACAAATCCGCCGATAGTCATAATTTTATCTCCAATTTGAATAGAATTCATCATTTCCTCTTGTTTCTTTTTCTGTTTTCTTTGAGGAATAATTGTCATAACGACCATCAATACGAGAAAAACGCCGAGAATGATATACATCGTATAAGCGCTGTTCCACGCAAGAAATAAATTGCTCATTTCAAAATCTCCTTTTTGTAAACTTAGATTTATGATACACTATTGTTCCCTTTTTTGCAAGCATTTAACGCGCTTTTTCCTTAAAGTGAGTAATTTTCAAAAAATTCGTCTCGAAAATCTCTCAGTCTGTCATTCATTATTGCGTTTTTAATCTTATCCATCAACCTGTGAAGGAAACGTATGTTGTGGATAGAAAGAAGTCTTCCGCCGAATATTTCGTCAGTATTTATAAGATGTCTTATGTAAGCTCTCGTATAGTTTCTGCAACAATAACAGTCGCATTCTTCTTCAACGGGAGAAAAATCTTCTTTGTAGATTGCATTTCTTATGGTAATGTCACCCTTCATAGTCATTGCAGTACCGTTTCGGGCAATTCTAGTCGGAAGGACACAGTCAAACATGTCTATTCCCCTCATTACACCTTCTACAAGACAATCTGCACTTCCTACTCCCATAAGATACCGAGGCATATTTTCGGGATAGTATGGACGTAAAGCATCAAGCATATCGTACATAACAGGTTTAGGTTCACCGACGGATAATCCGCCTATGGCGATTCCGCATTTTGCATAAGGTAATGTTTTCTTTATACTTTCAATTCTTAAATCTGAAAACATATTACCCTGTACTATCGGGAACAGCATTTGGTTCGGATTATTGGCAACGGCATAACATCTTTCGAGCCATTTTAGTGTACGGTTAAGAGCTTCTTGTGCTTTTTCGCGGCTTATTTGCGGCATAGTACATTCATCGAATGCCATAATTATATCGCTGCCGAGAGCTTGTTGGATTTCGATTGATTTTTCCGGCGAAAAAAAATGTTTGCTTCCATCGATAAAACTGCTGAAAGTACATCCTTCGTCGGTGATTTGTCGCATTTTGGATAAGCTGAAAACTTGAAAGCCTCCGCTGTCTGTTAAAATCGGTTTATGCCAATTCATAAATTTGTGCAGTCCGCCTGCTTTTTTAATAAGTTCATGTCCGGGACGCAGATATAAATGGTACGTATTACTGAGTATTATTTGAGAACCTAATGATTCAACTTCCTCCGGGGACAACGCTTTAACGCTTGCCATAGTTCCGACAGGCATAAAAACAGGAGTTTCTATTATTCCGTGCGGAGTAGTCAATCTTCCTATTCTAGCTCCTGTTTGTCTGCATTCTTTTATTATTTCGTATTTAAACATAGCTCTCCGTTTTAAAGTATTAAAGTTGCGTCGCCGAAACTGAAAAATCTGTATTTTTCTTCGACGGCGTGTTTATAAATTTCTAAAACTTTTTCGCGCGATAAAAATGCGCTGACCAACATAATCAATGTCGATTCCGGCAAATGAAAATTAGTAATTAAACCTTTTACGATTTTGAATTCGTACCCGGGATAAATAAATATATCGGTATCTCCATTTGTGGCTTTAACTTTACCGTCGCAATCTGCGGCGGATTCCAGTACTCTTACGCTTGTTGTTCCAACGGCAATAATTCTTCTTCCTTGTTCTATGGCATTGTTTATTTTTTCCGCCGCTTCTTTTGACACTTCATAATATTCAGAATGCATTTTATGGTCAAGGATGTTTTCTTCTTTTACAGGTCTGAATGTTCCTAGTCCAACATGTAAAAGTACTTCAACAAATTCTATGCCTTTTGCTTTTAGTCTTTCAATTAGTTCGTTGGTAAAATGCAATCCCGCAGTCGGGGCTGCGGATGAACCTTTTATTTTGTTATAAACTGTTTGATAACGCTCATTATCTTCAAGTTTTGCGGTAATATATGGAGGGAGAGGAACTTCTCCTGCTCTGTCGAGTATGTCTTCCAATATTCCTTCGTATTCAAATTTAATTGTTCTGACTCCGTCAACGGAATTTATTCCGTCTATCGTTAATTTTAATTCGGAATTTACCGTCAAAGTTGTTCCTATTTTTGCTTTCCTGGCAGGACGAAGCAATGCTTCCCAATGCGATAAGTCTATTCTTTTCAGTAACAATACTTCAAATTTTTTTCCGCTATCGTTATAGGCATAAATTCTGGCATTTATAACCCTGGTGTTATTTATAACCAAAACGTCGCCTTTTTGTAAAATTTTTTCTATATCGAAAAAATGCAAGTCCTTTATTTCATCTGTTGATTTATTATAAAACAACATTCGCGCGCTATCGCGCGGTTCAACAGGGGTTTGTGCAATTAGTTCAGGAGGAAGGTCATAGTAAAAATCACTTTTTACCATATTATGTCTCCGTTTTCATCGGTAAAAAGACCGTTATTGCTTAACTCGATTTTATTATATCCGAAGTGTTTATACGCACTCGGTGTACATACCCTTCCGCGAGGAGTTCTTGCAATGAATCCGAGTTGCAACAAATACGGTTCATAAACGTCTTCAATCGTATTGGAGTCTTCTCCGCTTGCGGCAGCGAGTGTGTCAAGTCCGACAGGACCTCCGGAAAACTTTTCTATAATTGTTTTAACTATTCCTGCGTCGGTTTTGTCCAATCCTAACTCATCGATTTCAAGTAATTTCAAAGCTTTTTTGGATTGCGTTAGTGTTATAGTGTCCATATTGTCGTATTCAGTAAAATCTCTTACTCTTCTTAAAAGTCGGTTTGCTATTCTCGGTGTTCCTCTTGACCTTCTTGCAATTTCTTCCGCAGCATCTCTTTTAATATCTATATTTAAAATTTTTGCAGAACGATTGATAATTTGTGCAAGTTCTTCTTTCGTATACATCTCCAAACGACAAATTACTCCGAATCTGTCGCGTAAAGGAGCACTGAGCATACCTGCTTTTGTTGTTGCGCCGACAAGAGTAAAAGGTTCAATAGGTATACGCATTGTCCTTGCACTCGGTCCTTTCCCTGTAACGATATCCAAAGCGCTGTCTTCCATCGCTGAATATAAGATTTCTTCGACTGTGGGATTTAGTCTGTGAATTTCGTCTATAAACAAAACATCGCCTTTTTGCATATTGGTTAAAATAGCGGCAAGGTCTCCCGCTCTTTCAATTGCAGGACCGGTTGTTGCACGGATTGAGGCATGCATTTCCGATGCTATTATATGACTGAGCGTTGTTTTACCCAATCCGGGCGGTCCGTATAGAAGAACATGGTCAAGCGTTTCTTTACGCTTTTGCGCAGAATGCATAAATACCTTCAGGTTTTCTTTTACTTTGTTTTGTCCTACATAATCTTCTAATTTTTTAGGACGCAAAACATTTTCGGCATCGTCAAAATCCAGCCTTTCGGATGTGATAATTCTCTCCTCTTTTATATCGGAAGGATTATAAGTTGTAGATTTGATAAACGAATATTCTTCTGCCATTTATATTTTCCTCAATCAATTCAGGCTTCTTAATGCCAAAGCTATAAGTTCTTGCAAATCCTTTGCATTCGGTCTGGCTTTTTTTACAGCTTGAAGAGCTTCCGATTGGGTAAATCCAAGTCCACGTAATGCATATATTGCGTCTTGCATATCGCTGTCGGTTTCATTTTTGTCTTCTGCAAATTCTTCCAATTTTTCTTCGAGAGATGCGTCAATTGCCGCATCCAGATTTTCTTTAAGTTCAAGTATAATACGTTCGGCTGTTTTTTTGCCTATACCTTTAACTTTTGATAGAGTCTTAATATCTTTGTTAATAATTGCAACCATAAGTTTATTTAGTTCTATGCCGGAAAGTATACTTATAGCGGCCTTAGGTCCTACTCCGCTTATGGTTATAAGTTTCAGAAACATATTTTTTTCTTCTTTTGTATAAAATCCGTATAAAAACAATCCGTCTTCTCTTACATTTAAATAGGTATAAAGATGAACGAAAGACTGTGAGCCAATTTGAGTTACGGTAGCTGAGCTGATAAAAATTTCGTAACCGATTCCGCCATTGTCAAGTATCACATAACCTTCGCCTTTTTCAGCTACCTGTCCCTTAATATATCCAATCATGTTGTTCTCCTATATACCGAAAACGTCTGCCGTACGGCTTACCTGAGCATGTGTAATGGCAACAGCCAGAGCATCTGCCGCATCGTCAGGTTTTGGAACGGAATCAAGCTTCAGTAAAACTTTAACCATATATTGAATTTGTTTTTTTTCTGCACGACCATATCCCGTTAATGCTTGTTTTATTTGCATTGGAGTATATTCGTATAATTTTTTACATTTATTATAAACCGTAAGCAGAATTGCTCCGCGAGCCTCGGCAACGGCAATGACTGTTTTTTGGTTATTTTGAAAAAAAAGTTCTTCTATTGCTATTGCTTCAGGCTTATGTTTATCTATTAAATAGTCAAAGCTGTCGGCAATAACTTTCAATCTTTTCGGCAGTGAATCTTCCTTTGGCGTCTGAATGACGCCGTATTCTATCGGGTGTATTCTGTTACTTCCGTAAGATTCGATAACGCCGAAACCGACTGTTCCGTATCCGGGGTCTATGCCCAATATTATCATAAAATGTATTATATTAAAAAAAAAAAAGATAGTCAACTTAATAGTTAAATAATCTTGTATATTATAAAATTTCAAACATTTCGTTTTTAATTTCGGGAAAATCCGATAAAGTACGGTTGGGTTTTTCGGGTAAGTTTTTTTCGTAAAGTATTGTATTGTTCCCTAAAATAATTATTTTATCTGCAAGAAGAATGGCTTCATCTAAATCATGAGTAACGAGTACGGTTGTTTTCTTATATGTGAGATATAGTTCTTTGAATAAATTTATAATTCTTTTTTTCAAAGAGATATCCAGACCCTTAAAAGGTTCATCCATTAAAAGGATATCTGAATCGTAGGCAAAAGCCCTTGCAAGAGATAGCCTTTGAGCCATTCCTCCGCTTAAAGAACAAGGATATTTGTCTTTTTCATTTATTAGTTCAACTTTTTTCAGAATATCGTCTATAAATTTTTCTCTTTCAATTTTATTTTTTATTTGATTTTTAATAACAAATTCAATATTTTTTTTAACTGTAAGGTGTTTTAATAATACAGGCATTTGAAAAATATAACTTATTCTGTCAGATTCTTTCTCAACAGTACCATGATATACCACAATGTTTGTGATTATATTAAGCAAAGATGTTTTTCCGCACCCGGATGCACCCATGATACATGTAATTTTTCTGTCCGGAATTTCAACAGAAAAATTTTCGTAAACTTTTTTTTCTCCATAATTTAACGATATATCTGTAAGTTTCATTTTTCCCACCTTATAACTAATTTTTTAAGTGAACCGATGAAAAATTCGGAAACAAAGCTTAACACTATTGCCAAAAGCGTCCAGGCAAGAAGGTATTCAATTTCGAATGAGGCATACGCTGTTTGAATTTTTCCTCCTATACCTGGCGAAACGCTGGTTAAAATTTCGGCAGCGATAACAATTTTAATTGTTAAAGATAATGTTGCTTTTGATGTATCGAAAATATTTCCGGAAATCGATAATATATAAATATTAAAAATTCTTCTGAAAAAATTTACTTTATAAATTTTAGCCATTAATTTTAAGTTTTCGTCTATTTCCGATATTGAAGTGTAAAATGAGGAATACATTATAGGAAACGCTATCAGAAAACCGACAACAATTGTCATAATATCGGTGGACATAAATGCGTAAATAATTAATATTACCGCTACTGTCGGAGCTGCCCGCAAAAATGCGACAATCGGGGATATAATTTTATTAAAATTTTTAACTAATCCCGATAAAATGGCAACGGATAATGCAAAGATAAAAGAAATTAAAAATGCAATTAACGAACGCAAAATTGTTGCGCCTACACTTTTCCAGAAAGCATATTCTTTGCCTAATATAAAAAATCTTTTCAGTACAATCCCCGGCATCGGTAAAACCAGCGGATTGTTTTTAATTGCCGAAACTATAACCCAAAATAATAGGATTATAGTTAGGGCAATTATAGGGAAAATTAAATTTCTTATAAAAGAATTTAATTGTTTTTTATTGATTTTTTTTATTTTCATTTAAGCAAATAATTGATTTTTTAAATCTGCCCAATTGACGATATTCCCTTGTGAGTCTTTTCCTGCAACAGCGGATAAGAATGTTATGACTTCGTTTTTTCCGTCTTCTGTTATTTTTTCCGCATCTATTGCACATCTCGGAATACTTGCGGCAGGGAAAACCGCGCTTTCGTATAATTTGGTTTTTGCAAATTCCGTTACGGAAGCAGGGTTAGCCGTAATCCAGTTTTTACTGTTTTTAAGCGCTACAAATAATGCGTCAATAAATGCCTTATCTTTTGATAGTTCGTTTTTTACGAATAAACCTGCTTGCGGGTAGTTATCGGTATTTCCCGTACAATCGGCATAAGCTTTTTGCATATCCATTTCGGCATTACATCCGAGAGATGCTTTGAAAGCTGTTGCCGCAGGTTCCCCCACAACGGCAAAATCAACCTGATTGTCTGCAAGCAGCGTTCTTGCAGCGTTACCGTCAGCAACATATTGAACGAAAATTTCATTTTTTGAAGCGTCAGGTTTACTTGTGTTGTCAGTTAAAACAGAAATATTGTTTTTCTGCATAACGTATCTGAAAATCAATCCGGGGACTCCGGTTTGACCTATGCATGCAATTTTTTTACCTTTAATATCGTTTATAGAAATTGTTCCGCCGTTTGCCGTTGTTCCGACCATAAATAAACTGCCTTTTACCGCGATGCTTATTAACTTATATTCTGCGCCTTGCCTGATAAGATTTGCTCCTGCGTTAACAGGCATAATGACAATATCTGATTTCTTATCGGACATCTCTACCGCAATATTTGACGGATTAACTACATCGTATTCCATTTGTGTTCCGTCAATCGTTTTATTGTCCTCTACTAACCTGAGCATAGCTAATGCAGGTGTGCCTTCGGGTGCGCTGAAACGTAATATTGTATTTTTATCTCTTACGCTGTTGTCGTCGCTACAGGCCGTTAATAACGAAAATGTTACGACAAATATTAAAATCAAAGTCAGAATTACCGAAATTTTGTTTTTCTTAGCCATAAATACCTTTTCTCCTAAAATAATATAAATGTTAATCTTCTATTTCAAACCCTGTCATGGCGGATTTGACAGATAATTGGTCAAATTTTCCTAATTTTCCCGTAAGCGCGGAAACTCGTTCCAAAGAGCCCTCGACAATCAGTGCTATTGAACTTAAATCATTACGAGGAACTCCCATTCTGCCGATAATTATATCGGAAAATTCACTTAATACTTTTTGCATGTCGCCGACAACGGAACGGTTGCCTTTTATAACAATTCCAACTACTCCTATTCTTTTCATAAAGCTACTCCTTATTTTATGATTTTACATTTTTAATAAAAATACTCCGAATAAATTCGGAGTAAAGTTTTATACTTTTTGAGCCATAATATTTATAGTTATAAGCAAACTTACTCTCCGAAATACTCATTGATTCAGATTACAATTATAATATATTACCATAAATGTTTTTTGTCAATTGATTTCGTTGAAATAAATTAATTTTTCACTTATGGGGTCATAAATTTTAATATTTTTTTTATCATTACCATATGTTTCATATACGATAACGTCGGTGTTTATATAAATATCGTTAAGAAGACCTTTTTTGTCGAGTAAGTATAAATTTTCGTCACAGTTTAATTCCAAAATGTCGGAAGTATCGGTTTTCGATAAGAATCCTTGTTTTCTTACGAATTCTTTATTAAAAAGTTCATAGAGATAGCATGACGATGGATAATTTTTAAGATTTTCGGGTAAATCGGTTTGATGATGTACACCGTAATGAAGAACAAGCGTATTCGTGTTTAGTTTATATACTTCACTGTCGTAACTTGTTGCATATATAACATATGCTTTTTCTGAAAGAAATTTTATCAGTGGGAAAAATTTTTTAAATAAATTATCTTTCTCTTTAAGATTTTTAAACGGGTCGTCAATTAAATATATATTTGCTTCTCTTAAAGTTAAGCGCGCAAAAGCCGCTGTAATATAAATATTTTCATCCAGAGCTTTTACTTTTTTATTCATAAATTCATTTAAGCAAAAATGATTGCAGCATGTATTGATTTTTTCTCTGATAGTTTCTTTTGAAGTACCTCTTATTAAAAGCGGATAAGATAAATTATAAAATAAAGTTTTATTTTTAAAAAAAATATTCTGCGGTTGTAAAAAGCAAATATTTCTTTTTTTAGTTTCCAAGTTATTTATATTTTGACCTTCAAGATAAATTCCACCTTTTGTAGGATTAATTATACCTGCTATTGTGTTTAAAAGACTGGTCTTTCCGCTTTCTTCTTCTCCGAAAATACAAAACAAACCGTGTCTTTCAATTTTGAATGAAACATCGGAATATGCGGTATTGCCGAACTTATAGTTATAAGATAATGACTTTACTTCAAACATAATTTTCTGCAAACGACCGCAATAAATGCGGCCGTTTGCGCTTAAAAGAGCTTAAATGATATAATTTTCATTTTTTGGTTTTTTATTTCTGAGTTCAACGGCTTTTTCCTCATACCCTTCTCTTCCAAGCAAAGCATAGGTTGCATTTTTTCCTTCTTCTACGCCGGGCTGATTAAACGTGTCAATATTGAGTAATGCGCCGATATAAGCCGTTTGAAGCATAAAGAACATCATAAGTTGTCCCATTGTAAAAGCGTTTATTTCCGGGAGAATTATTTTATTATTCAACCTTTGTGCTCTTGTTAACGCATATTCCGTTGCATTCATCTCTGCTGTAATCAATTCATTCATCGAATGTCCGCAGAGAAAGTTTACAGCGGGTATATCTTCACACCCGTTCGGAATTTCTACGGTTTTACGGTAATTTACGACACCTATAAGAGTTATGACTTTATCAAAAGGTCCCTCGGTATAAAGTTGCACCTGACTGTGTTGGTCTGTTACGCCGAGTGATTTAACGGGCGTTTGTCCAGCATAGACTTTGTTTCCGTCAAGGTCAACCGCTTTTCCAAGGCTTTCGCCCCATAGTTGAGCATACCAATCCGCCATAAGTTTAAGTCCGTCAGCATAAGGCATCATCACCGATATATTATTACCCTTTTGAATTGCTATATATTGTAACAAAGCCGCCATAAGTGCAGGATTTTTACGGACATCGGCCTTTGAACATCTTTTATCCATATATTTGGCTCCTTCAAGCAAAAGTTTTATGTCAATACCTAAAACTGCGGCAGGAAGAAGACCGACTGGACAAAGTTCACTGAACCTTCCGCCCACTCCATCCGGGATATAAAAAGTTTTAAAGCCTTCTTTTTTTGCAATTTTTATTAAATTACCTTTGCTTTCACTTGTAGTGGCAATAATATGCTTCGATGCTTGTTCCCCGAGTTCTTTTTTCAATATATCATAAATAATGAGATATTGAGTCATAGTTTCGCTGGTTGAACCGCTTTTAGTAATTACGTTGAACATTGTCTTTTTTACGTCTATTATATCGAGTAAAGCAGCCATTCTTTCAGGGTCGACATTATCCTCTACGTAGAATTTGGGAGCTTTTCTTTTTGATTTCGGGAGTTCGTTATGGTGTAAATGGCAAAGTGCCTGAAAGAGTGCCATAGGCCCTAGTGCCGATCCGCCTATTCCCAAAACAACAAAATTGTCGAAAGTTTTCCTTACGTATTTTGCTGTGGAAACAATTTCTGTGACAGTGTCTTTTTGATTGTAAGGAAGTTCTGTCCACCCCATCATATTTTTACCTCTGCCCTCAGCAACTTTGGTAAAAGCTTTTTTTGCAGAGATTTTTTGAGAATTTATATCTTCATCGGTTATTCCCGTAATATCTCCGACATAATCGGTCATCATATTATTATAATCGAAATAAATTGATTCCTTTTTTATCATGTTAATATCTCCTTTTGTTTTCTGCCCTATAAATACATTCGTTTAAATAATCATAACATCTCGCAATTTCATCATATCCGTTATAATCAGATGCGTAAACCTCAATCATTGCGGCACCGCTGTAATGATTTTCAATCAATACCGAAAAAAGTTGTTCAAAATTAAAAATTCCTTTTCCCGGCAAGGTTGTTTTTCCTTGTTCATTATAATCGCATAAATGGATATTTGTCAATCGGTTTCCCATTACGGAAATATACTCCCAAGCAGAATATCCGCTTAATTTTGCTTGTTTTATGTCGAGGCATGCCTTAACTTCCGTGTATGGTTTTAGTTGGTTAAAATACTCAGGTTCGTTGAAATATGCCCAGTGGACGTTTTCATAACAGATTTCTGTTTGTCCGTCAGTTACATTTTTCATTATTGCTCTTAACTCTTCAATTCTTTTCCCTAGTTCCGGATAATTAAAGACATAAGGAATTTTTTTGAATTTTGCGGGACCGTGAAAAACGTAGTACTTGGCCCCGAGCCTTTTTGCGGCGACGCATGTTTTAAGGAAAATTTTTTCGCAATCGTGTCGTGTACGAGGCATTATGTTAAATAATTCCGGTTCGTATTGTTGTGTGAGAGTATGTATTGAATAAATTTTAACGTCTTTTTTATTTTCACATAAAATTTTTATAAATTCCGGTTCATATTCGCTTAAAGTGCTTAAAAATACCTCACATAGAGGTATTTTTAACGAATTGAGTATTCTGAAAGTATTTTCGGTAAGTTCTCTAGAAAAAAGAGATGCCGTTGACAGTCCTATTTCCATATTACTTATAATTAATATTCAGGTTCAATTAAACCGAGGTCGCCGTCTGTTCTTTTATATAAAACGCAAAGCTTGTTTGTATTACCGTTGATGAAAATATAGAAATCATGGGCAAGAAGTTCCATCTCTTCTGCTGCATTTTCTATTGTGGTTACGGAAACGTTAAATTTTTTCACTTTAACGATATTGGGTTTTTTAACATCGTCATTATCTGTTTCGGAATAAATTACGGGAGATTCAAACGCTCCTTTTTTCATTTTTGAGCTTATTTTATCACGGTGTTTAAGTATTTGTCTTTCTATTTTGGGAAGAACTATATCGATATTTTCGTTCATTTTTTCACCGGTAGCGAGTGAACGTACGTTAAGGGAGCCTTGCGATACGCAAATTTCCATGTTATGTGAATCGCCTACTGTGCTTAATTTAACTTTGGCGGTAGCGTCTTTGTCAAAATATTTATCGAATTTTGCAAGTTTTTTTTCGATAAGAGATTTTGTGGGTTCGTCAAGGCGATAATTTTTGCAGGTAATTTCAACTTTCATAAGTCAGTCCTCCTATTATTTATCGGTAATTACCGGTAAACCGTTTTCGATTTTAACGGTGATTTCCGCATTTTTCAGATTTTTTTTGAGGATAATTTCACTAAGCGTATTTTCAAGCAAAGTTTCAACCGCACGTCTTATCGGGCGTGCGCCGTATTCGGGATTATATGCATTTTCTGCCACATACTCTGCCACATCGTTTGTAAAATCAAGAGAAATTCCCCTTTCTTCAAAAAGAATTTTCTTTTTTACCTCTAATATATTTTTCGTTATTTTAATTAAATTTTCCTTATTAAGATTATTAAAGACTATTATGTTGTCTATTCTGTTGATAAATTCGGGTTTTAAGAACGATTTAATCGATTCGATTAATATTTTTTCTTCATCGTAGGAATTTGTTTCAGAACCGAAACCTACTTTTTTTGTTTGAAAAAGTTTTTCTGTTCCTGCGTTGCTGGTCATAATAATCAGGGTATTACAAAAATCAACGGTTCTGCCTTTTCCGTCGGTAAGTCTTCCGTCGTCAAGTAATTGGAGCAGAACATTGAAAACATCGGGGTTTGCTTTTTCTATTTCATCAAACAAAATAATAGAATAAGGCTTATTCTTTACACTTTCGGTAAGGGTACCGCCCTCTTCAAACCCAACATATCCTGGCGGAGCCCCGATAAGTCTTGCTACGGAATTTTTTTCCATATATTCGCTCATATCGAACCTGATAAGCGCATTTTCGCTTCCGAATAATATTTCCGCAAGCGCTTTTGCTGTTTCGGTTTTGCCTGTTCCTGTTTTTCCAAGAAAAATAAAGGAGCCTATCGGTTTTTTCCCCTCTCGTAAGCCCGATTTTGCTCTTAATATCGATTTTGAAACAGTATTCAATGCCTTATCCTGACCGATAATTTTTTCTTTTAATAGTTTTTCCATATCTAAAATTTTTTTATTTTCATTCTCATCGTCATTTACGGGTATACCTGTCATTTCACTTATAGCGTTTTTTATATCGTCAGGTTTAAGTTCTCTTATTCTGTCGGTTAAAGCTAATTGACTGCACGCTTCGTCTAATGCATCAATCGCCTTATCGGGAAGGAATCTGTTAGGCATATATCTGACAGAAAGTTTTACCGCACTTTCGATTGCCTCTTTGCTTATGGTGATTTTGTAATGGTCTTCAAAGGATTTTTTTAATCCGTGAAGAATCTCGTACGTTTTTTCAGGAGAAGGCTCTTCTGCTATAACTTTCATAAATCTTCTTTCAAATGCAGGGTCTTTTTCAAGAAATTTTGAGTATTCTGCAAAAGTGGTTGCTCCGATAATGCTTAAATTTTCATTTGTAATTGCGGGTTTCAGAATTGTACCTATGCTGTTACCGTTTTCGGTGCTTCCCGCATTCAGTACGGCGTGTAATTCGTCGATAAATAAAATTATGTTGTCACTCGAAGCGGTTTTGAGTATTTCTTCAAGTTTTTCTTCCATTTCCCCTCTGTATTTAGTGCCTGCAACTATTGAATTGAGATTTAGGGAAAAAAGCGTTTTTCCTTTTAGAAAATCGGGGACATTGCCGTCTGCAATATTTTGTGCAAGTGCTTCTACGATTGCGGTTTTTCCCACTCCGCTTTCTCCGACGATTATCGGATTATTTTTATTTTTTCTCGATAAAATTCTTATAACACGCTCTATTTCTTTTTCTCTGCCGATAATTTTTCCTATTTTCCCCGATTTGGCTTTTTCGGTTAAATCAATACCATACGGCAGAAGCTTATCTATATTTTTAACATCGCTTTTTTTTATTTTATATGAAATGTTTGCTGTTTGAGCGGAAGAATCTGAGTTTGTTACATGTTTTCCTAAATTGAAGTCTTCTGATCCGATTTTATTGTGATTCATTCCTTGCACAATACTTAAAAGCGATTCGTAGTCGATGTTATATTTAGATAAAATTTTACTTGCGGAGCAATTTTTATGGAATGCGATTGAAAGTAGAAGGTGATGAGTATCAATACAGTTATTTGTATCCATAGATACTATTTCTGCATATTCAATGATTTTTTGTGCTGTCGGACTAACTATTACGGTTTCACTTTTAGGAGCAAGCGAAGTTCTTATAAGATAGCTTTTTGCAATTCCGGAATCAAATCCCAAACGAGATAAAATTTCTGCTCCGTAGCTTTGTTTGATTTCTGTTATACCGATAAGTATGTGGACGCTTTCTACAATATTCCCGGTATATAGCGAAATTGATTCCGCATTTTCCAATGCTTTCCTTGCGTCCGTAGTATATCTCCTCATATTCCTCCTTAAATTTTATACTTAATTATTCCCACAGCATATATATTTATTTCTTTTGAAGATATAAATATTTTATCTGTCTATACCTTTTAAAAGATATTGATATTGTGTGTTTATATAGCTGTACACATTGCCTGTGTCGTATGTTTCGTTGTTAAATTTATAACCGAATAATTTGTTTTGTTTCGCAAGCGTTTCTATTGCGTCAGTAAGATAAAACTCGTTTCCTTTTATCGTTATTTTGTTTAACAAACTGAAAATTTCCGGTGTAAAAATATATCTGCCGCATAAAGCGTAATTTGACGGTGGATTTGTTTTCGGTTTTTCAACTATTTCTTCAATTTTAAAAAATTTGTTCTTTCGTTTTGAGCTGTAACGAATTATTCCGTATTTACTACATTCTTTTTTATCGATTTCTTTCAATCCTACCACCGATATTTTGCCGCATTCGAAAAATGCTTCGCACAGTTGTTTAGCCGTAAAAGAATCTTTATATGATATTTCATCAGGGAAAATAAGGTAGAAATTTTCATTGTCGATAAATTTTTCAGCGGCTTGCAATGCCTTTGCCGTTCCCTGTTCTCTGCCTTGCGGGATAAACGTAAATACCGTATCCGAATAATTACTATCGTTTTTTTTCAGATCGTTAATATACTTGAATAGTATTTCCTTGGTATCGTTGCAAACAATCCCTATCTCACTTATATCTGCTTGCAGACATTCGTCAAGTGAAAATTTTATTATCGGAATATTTCCTATCGGAAACATTTCTTTCGGAATATATTTTGAACAAGGATGAAGTCTTGTTCCTTGTCCAGCCGCGGTTATTACTGCTTTGGTTATTTTCATAAAGTACTCCGTTTTTATTACTCTATGCATAAACTTTGATAAATAGAAAAAACAACCGAATTTTCGGTTGTTTTTTGGTGTGGTCGATGAGACTTGAACTCACACGGGTTAACCATACGCCCCTCAAACGTACGCGTCTGCCGATTCCGCCACGACCACATGCGATTGTGTACTGGTGCGAGAGAAGGGACTTGAACCCATACTGTCTCCAACATGAACCTGAATCATGCGCGTCTGCCAATTCCGCCACTCTCGCAAGCACATATATATTATTATATTTTCTTTCGTTTGTCAAATGTTTTTTGTTACGGTATTGAAGTAAATTTTCTTAATTTATTACGTTCAAAGGATTTCCGTTTATATATGAACTGATATTTTTTTCGGTTACCTGTAACAATCTTTTTCTTGCTTCAAGCGTTGCCCATGCAATATGCGAAGTAATTACCGTATTTTTATGATTGATAATCGGATTATTTATTTCTGGCGGTTCGTTATTTAAAACGTCGGCAGCGAAAAAACCTATTTTACCGCTTTCAAGCCCTTCAGCTACTGCGTTTTCGTCGATTATACCGCCGCGTGCGGTGTTTATTATTATTACGCCTTGTTTCATCAATGAAATCGCGTCTTTATTAATCATTCTTTCCGTTTGCTGATTTAATGGGCAATGCAATGTTATTATATCCGATTTCCGATAAATTGTTTCTTTGCTTACGCAACCGGATATTTGTGTGCGTGTATTTATCAAAATTATCATACCGAAGGCTTTTGCAATCAATGCAATTTTTTTCCCGATATCTCCGTATCCTATTATTCCTAATGTTTTTCCTTTAAGTTCCGTTAAATTCCCGAAACATAAACAAAAATCCGGATTTGAAGCCCACTCCCCTTTTTTAACGGCACTGTTATGTTGGCTTACTTTGCACGCTGCGTCCAATATTAATGCAAATGTATGCTGCACAACGCTGTCAGTACTGTATGCCGGAACATTAGATACGTTTATTCCATTTTTACGAGCGTACTCCGTATCGATTATATTGTATCCGGTAGCAAGAACTGTAATATATTTAATACACGGACAACTTTCTATTACTTCTTTTGTTATCTTTACTTTATTTGTAATGACAATTTCAGCATCGGCATTCAGAATTCTTTTTATAACTTCTTCGGAGGAAGTTCTTTCATAAAAAGTTACTTCACCGAATTTTTTCAAAAAATCAAAATTTAAATCTTTTTGAGCTGCACAAGCTCCGTCGAGTACAATGATCTTTTTCATATAAATCAGTTTACCATTTATGATAATGATATGCAATAGGTTTGTTCTACTATATCAAAACAAAAAATATTGCAATTTTTATCGGAATGGGTTATAATAATAAAAAACATAAAGGAGAAACAAATGTCGGTTATTTTTATTGACACAGATTCTGAGCTTCCGTTTGAAAAAGCAAAAGAATTAAATTTAGACGAAAAATTTATTATTAAAATGCCTTATACTATATGTGAGAAAGAGACTTTTTATGATTTAGGTTCGACATATGACGCAAAAGAATTTTTTTCACTTGTAAGGAACGGAAATATGCCTATAACAAGCGGACTTAACGCAGAAATTTATAAAGAATATTTCGAGCCTTTTTTTGAAAAGGGAGAAGATATTTTGTATGTAAGTTTTTCTGACGAATTAAGCGGAACTTTCAAATATCATGATATTGCAATAAAGGAGTTGTCCGAAAAATACCCTAAGGCAAGGTACCGTCGTTTTAACACAAAAGGTATTAGTCTTGCTACAGGATTACCGTGCTATTATGCAGTTAAAATGCATAATGAAGGAAAGTCTAATGATGAAATTATAGAATTTTTGACAGAATTTTGTCCTAGAGTATGTGCCTCCTTCTCTCCTAATGACTTGTTTTATTTGAAAAAAGGCGGTCGTTTAAGTGCGGCAAAGGCGGCACTCGGGAGCGTTTTGCAAATTAAACCCGTTGTAAGAATTGATGCGCAAGGAAAACTTTATAATGCAGGAACGATTAAGGGCAGAAAAAACGTTATTTCTACCATTGCTAGTGAAGTAGCGGAAAGAGTACGTGATATTGATAAATATCCTATAATAGTTCTTAACGGAGATTGCCGTGAAGATGCGGATAAAATGATTGAAAAAATAAAAGAAAAAGTTCCCGATGCCGAGATATGGGATTATTATATTGGACCGGTTATCGGAACACATTGCGGTCCCGATACCATTGCATGCGTTTATGTTGCCGATTCACGTGAATATGCTTAACATTTACTAAACGCGGTACGATATTGATTTATCTAAAAAAGTGGCGTGTTATTGCCACTTTTTATTTTTAAACTATTCATCAGTATTGTCTAGTCTTGTATGGTCGCATTTAAATGTTTCTTCAAGCTCGATTGCTTTTTTTAAAATTGAATAGCCGTATTTGTTTCTTATTGTATCAAGTTTTCTGTTAACTTCGGCTGATTTTTTAGTATCAGAATTAAATAAAAAATCTTGTATTATTTCATCGCCTTTTGTTAGGTTGTAAACACAAACAGTAATTGTTCTTAACGGATTATCTTTAGAAATTTTGCAGTTTTTTATTACGTTCTCGAAAGCTGTTCTGGAAATATATCCGGCATCGGATGTGGGAACAGAAATTTTTGTCTGTCTTGAAAATACTTCAAATTCGTTGTTTTTTACGTTTACCCCTATTCCGTTTGCAAGTAAGCCGTATTTTCTTAAACGGAAAGCAACGGCTTCTCCCAATGAATATATTATACTTTTTGCTGCTCTTTCTGTTATTATATCTTCTTCACAAGTACTTCCGTTTGATATGCTTTCGGGGATATGTTCAGCATAATATTCTCCTACTTTTTCATCGTCCATACCGTTCGCGTAGTTGTAGAGTTTTTTTCCTGTTTTTCCTAATTCACGCTCTAAAATTATTGGGGATGTCTGAGCTATATCTCCAATTGTCGATATACCCATTTGTTTTAGTTTAAGTTTGGCAGAATCGCCGATATATATCATATGGTCGGCAGGAAGGTTCCAAGCAATTTGTTTATAATTCGATTTATCGATAACGGTTATTGCGTCGGGTTTTTTCAAATCACTACCGAGTTTTGCAAATGTTTTTGTAAAAGAAACGCCGACAGAAACCGTTATGCCTAATTCATTTTTTACCGTTGAACGTATTTGGTTTGCAATTTCATAAGGTGTTCCGTAAAGTTTAATACTACCGGAAACATCCAGCCAGCATTCGTCCATGCCGAAACTTTCTACAAGCGGAGTAAACCGTTTGTAAATTTCAAACAGCATTTCGGAATATTTTTTGTACTGTTGATAATCAGGTGGGAGACAAATTAAATTTTTACAAATTTTTTTTGCTTCGGAAATAGTTTGTGTAGTCTTTATTCCAAGTTTTTTCGCTTCGTTGCTTTTAGCAAGGACTATACCGTGTCGCTTTTCGGGGTCGCCGCAGATTATAAGAGGTTTTCCTTTTAATGTCGGATTATTTTTTATTGCAACAGATGCATAAAAATTATTTGCGTCAACATGTAAAATTACGTTCATTTATCAAGTAAAGCAAAAACATTTTTTTTCAGTTCTTCCAAATCACCCTCATTATAAATAATTAGAGTTTTTATCTTAAAATCATAGTTTTCAGGCTGTATATCTATTAATCTTTCAGCATATTTTTCGTCTATTCCGTCTCTTGTTTTTATCCGTTCTATACGGGTACGTTTATTGCATGTTACAACCCATATTTCATTAAACAAATCGGCATAATCCGTTTGATTGAGTAATGGTACCTCAACAAACAAGCGTTTATTATTAATTTTTTCTATTTCATTAATTAGTTTTAACTTAATTTTTTCATGTGAATATTTATTTAAAGCTTTTCTTTTTTCATCCGAATAAGCAATATATTCCTTTAGAATACTTTTATTTAATTTCCCGTTGTTGAATGCACCGGGAAAAATTGCGTTCAAGCCATCAAGATATTCTCTTGATTTTAATAATTCGGCATTTAATTTGTCGCAACTGATACAAATTTCACCGCTATCTTCTAAAATATTACATACTTCTGATTTTCCGGTACCGATTCCGCCTGTTATTGCAATTATTTTTTCATTTTGATTCATACCAATTACTCCCTGACGAAACGTTTACTATTAATGGAACTCTGAGTTTCACCGCTGTTTCCATTTCTGTTTTTACAATTTTCTTTACTTCGTTGATTTCACCTTTCGGAACATCGATTACAAGTTCATCGTGAACTTGTAAAATAAGTTTAGATTTCAAATTTTTATTAATAAGTGCGTTATAGACGTTTAACATTGATATTTTGATTATATCGCAGGCACTTCCTTGGAGAGGCATATTCATTGCTGCTCTTTCTCCGAAAGCTCTTATTGAATGTTTCGGACTGGTTAGTTCCGGGAAATATCTTATTCTTCCGAACATTGTGGAAAGGTATCCTTGTTTTTTTGCCAGTGAAACATTATTATCCATATATTCTTTTACTTTTGGATATGTCTGAAAGTATTGTTCAATAAATTTTTTTGCCTGAAAACGCGTAACGCCGGTATTTTTTGACAGACCGAATCCACTTATTCCGTAAATTATTCCGAAGTTAACGGCTTTTGCGGATGTGCGCATTTCAGGGGTTACGAGTTCTATCGGAACATTAAATATTTTACTTGCCGTAAGGGCATGTATATCTTCGTTTTCGTTGTAAGCGGCTATTAATTTAGGGTCTTCTGAAAAATGAGCCAAAAGCCTTAATTCAATCTGTGAATAATCTGCCGTAACCAGCTGACAATTTTCACTCGGTATGAACATTTTTCTTATTTCCCGACCTTCTGAACGTCGTATGGGAATGTTTTGAAGATTGGGTTCAGTTGAAGAGAGTCTTCCGGTTGTCGTTATACATTGATTAAAGCATGTATGAACTCTTCCGGTATACGGATTTATTAATGTTTTCATCCCTTCAATGTAAGTAGATTTAAGTTTTGTTAATTCTCTGTAACGCAACAATAATGTGACAATTGGATGGTCGAGTTCTTCAAGAGTACTTGCGTCAACGGAATAACCGGTTTTTGTTTTTTTGGAATGAGTTAATCCTAATTTATCAAATAATACGGAAGATAATTGTTTATTGGAATTTATATTGAATGCAGTTCCTGCTAATGAATATATTTCGTCAGTAAGAGAATTTATCTCGCATGAATATTTGACGTTCAGTTCTTCAAGCATTTCACGGTTAATTCTGAAACCTGCTTTTTCCATTTCAAAAAGAACCGTTATTAAAGGAAGTTCGATATTGTCATATAAGTTTTTTAATTTTTTTTCTTCAATCTTTCTTTGTAACAAAGCGTATAAATCGTATAAGGCGGCATATTTATTTTCCGTAGAATAGCAATAATCTTCTAATAATTGTTCGGAAGTTTTTATGATTTTCGTATTATTAACAAGATATGCCATAAGTTGCAAATCATCATACGGGAGATTTATATTTACTCCCATTTTATCTGCCGTGTGCTTGTTTTTCTTTGCATCAAAAAAAATTTTTTTATATTTCTCAGAGAATACCGTTTTCAAAAATACGAAATATTTTTCAAAAGAAACACCTGTATCGATTAAATTGTTTGAAACCGAAATTTCATATATTTTATTGTCTTTACAAATTATGCATTTATTTTCAAACAATTCAATAAAATAAGTTGATGACTTGCTTAAAGAATTAATAAGAAAATCTATTTTATCGTCTGAATTTATTATGGAATATTCAGCTGTAATTTTTTTTATAAGAGATTGATGCTCTTCGGATACTTTTTCATTTATCAGTTTTTTATCAGTTTTATCTAACTCATTTTTTGCATTTTCAGAATTATCCCGATTTGCATTCATTTTAGTAAGTGTTTCGATTTTTTCGGTAATATTCTTGAATTGAAGATATTGTATAAGCTCTTTTGCTTCTTCGGAAACAGTATAGTCATATTCTATGTCTTTCAGTGAACACTCGATATGTGCGTTTATGTCAATCGTTGCGAGTTTCTTACTTAAAAAAACGCTGTCCTTATATTCTATAAGTTTATCTTTCAACTTACCTTTTACTTTTTCAATATTACTATATATGCCCTCAATACTGCTGTAATCGGAAAGAAGTTCTTTCGCCGTTTTATCGCCAACTCCCGGACAACCCGGAATATTATCGCTTGAATCTCCCGCAAGCGCTTTGTATTCTATAATTTGTTCCGGGGAAAAACCTTCTTCCGCTAAAACTTGCGGAGTGTATTTTTTTACTTCGGTGATACCTCTTTTAGTATTAAATACTGTTGTTGTCGAATCGACAAGTTGGAGGCAATCCCTGTCTCCGGATACGATAATTGTAGGCAGGTCAAATTTTTTTGCCAAAGTTCCGAGAATATCGTCCGCTTCGTATCCTTCTTTAAAAATTGTTTTTATTTTTAGCTTTGAAAGCAGTTCTTGTAAAACAGGGATTTGCATGGCAAGTTCATCCGGCATCGGTTTCCTTGTTGCTTTATATTTATCATACATATTATGGCGAAAAGTCTTCGCTCTGCAATCGAAAACCGCGCAAATATGTGTAGGTCGCTCTTCCGATATAAGTTTTACCAACATGGTGATATAACCGTAGATTGCGTTCGTATATAGCCCATGATTGTTCACCAAAGGAGGAAGAGCATGAAATGCTCTGTTTACAAGACTGTTAGAATCCAGTAAAAGGATTTTATATTTATCATTTTCAATCATCGAGCTTCATATCTCCGAATTCTATCCAAGATTTTTTTCGCATAAATTCACTTATCACAAAGCAAACAACAGCCGGAATAACAAATAAGCATAAAGTTACACCTAATCCGATTCGCCATGCTGCAACTCCGTTATTAATACTTGTAGAAATTGTGCTTATAACTCCAACAAGACCGCTTGTGCCCATTCCTCCGCCCGTTTCATCGCAAAGTAATCCGAAGGCAACTGCAACAGGTCCGACTATTGCGCTTGCAATGATTTCAGGCAACATAATTTTAGGTTTTCTCATTATATTAGGAATCTGTAACATACTTGTACCCAAGCCTTGAGAAATCAATCCGCTTAATTTGTTTTCGCGAAAACTGGCGACAGCAAATCCGACCATATGCGCCGAGCAACCGGCAACGGCAGCCCCTCCGGCAACCAGCAACGCATATGGAATACTCCCGTCTGCCAGACGCATAGCCCCCACGATGGAAACCCATATTGCAGCGCTTGAAGTCGGCATTGTCAACAAGATGCCCATAACAACCGAAACAAGAATCGCCATTAGGTATTTGGCAACCTCGCTTAAAAGTATGATTTTTTCAATTAATACACCGATATAATAAACTAATTTAACAAAAGGCCAAGCAATAAATATAGCCGCCATAGTTATAATCATTACGCCGAGGGGAACAAGAATAATGTCAAGTTTGGTTTTTCCGGCATAAAGTGAGGAAATTTCAATTGCAGTCAAAGCTACGACATATGCTCCGATAGGATTCCCGCATGAGCCTAAACTTATACTGAAACTTTCATTAAAAATTGAAAATTCTCCTGTATTTGAAATAGCAAAAGCACCGATAAATCCTGCAACAGCGGATGAAAACATTACTAACGGAGATTTAATTTTTAATTTTGCAGCAATACCTACGCCTATACCGGCACCCATAAGCGTTTTAGCAAGTTTTGAAATATTAATTATCCATGTACCAACCAGATTTCCGTTTCCGATTTCATTTATCCAGCCGCCGATTGTCGCTAAAATCGTTCCGGCAATCAAGGTGCAGAAAAGTCCAAGCGCCATTCCGCTGAAAGCGTCGATAAACCATCTTGTGCATAATTTTTTAGTAATATCAAGAGCTTTATTTTTATCTACCATTTGGCAGTACCTCCCGTATCTTTGGTATTATTATTTCGTAAAAATAATTTTTTCTTGCTTTGTTGCCGAATTTTTTTGTTTTTAATTTTATGGTCTCGGTATCCATTGATACATATTTATTATAAATTTCCTCTAAAAAAGTTAGTGGATTATAAATCCTGAATTTTTCAAGATTCAAAAAGGACGCAGCTTCTTCAAAAAAAAGGAGATATGCATTTTCTGATTTTACGGGTATATCCAATATTTCTGTAAAAAGCTTAAAGGCTATTTCTTTTTCATAATTTTCGTATTTTATTTTTAAAAAATTGCATAATTTTTTCTGCGTATCTTCATCAAATGTTTTGAAGAAATTTTCAAAACAAGAAATGTCCCCTTCAAAATAAAATTTATTTCCGCGATATCCTTTTATAAATCTTAATGCATCATAATAACCCAGTTTTATTTTATAATTAAGCGACTGATGTTTTATATCGATTGTTCCGCCTAAATCTTCGGACGGACAGATATAATGAACAGTTACATCGTTATTTTTTAATTCTCTGTAAGGCATCCGACTCATTGTTCTGATTGCAAAAATTTCGTCATAACCTTTTTTTTCTGGAAGTGCGTTTAAAGGAAGATTGTCATAAACTCCTCCGTCAATATAATATTTGCCGTTCATTCTGTTGAGTTTGAATGCCGGGAAATATGCGCTTGCCAAAATAAAATTATGGAGTTCTCCTTCGGGTATTTCTTCTTTGAACAGTTCCATAGGTTCGCGATTGCTCAAACAATATGTTACTATACCGAAATCCATGCACGATTTACGAATTTTATCTTCATCCAATATTTTATGTAAATAAATATTTATTTTATCGGTGGGAACTCCGAGATTTGATACTATTTTTAAAAATTGCTTAACCCAATAAGCAACGGTTTCTCTCGAAAATTCACGATTAAACAAATGACTAACCTCATTGTTATCTAAATGAGTAATATCTGCTGCGGTTATTGTTGTCCACATATTATAGAGACTTTCGTAGCCGCAATCCTGAACAATCAGCGCTCCGTTTATTGCGCCTATTGAAGTTCCTGCTACTCCGTCAAAATTATAACCGTTATCGTATAAAGCTTTGACGGCGCCGCAGTGGAAAGCTCCTTTTGCGCCGCCGCCTTCTAATACAAGTCCTTTCATCTTAATTTATTAAAATTCTGCATGCAAGTCTGTGAACAGTATTGGATTTAATTTTATATTGCGGTTTTAAACAAGCCATAGCGGGAACGTCACCTCCGACTCCACGTTGTTTTCCGTCTATCGTAACTGTATAAAAATCATCTTTTATCAGTTCATGTGCATGGTCTGCATTTTCAATTTTATCAATTGTATAAGGTAATACGGTGAATTCAAACGGTGAATCTGCCGCTATTACTTTTAGTGCTTTTTCTTGTTCACCTAAAATAAGATATCTTGTTTCCGTATGATTACCGTTTTCTTGCGGAGAAAGATATTCGTGATTAAAGTTTTCCGGAATACCTTCATATTTACGAAGCAAAGCGGCACTCTTTCTGTCACAATAATTTTCAAAAGGCCCTTTGCCGTAAAAAGAGATTTTATTTATATTTTCTCTTATTGCAAATGTAAAGCCGTAACGTGCAAGGTTGCAGGTAGGCTTAACCATAAGTTCCATATCGATACCATCATCGAAAAAAGTATATTTTGTGGATAATTTCCCGAAAATAAATTTCCAATCGAATATAACTGAAACTGTTCCGTCATTTAATTCAACTTTTACATTTTTTTTCGGTGAAAGTTTCTTTTGAGCTTTGTGGAATTTATATACGCCCATTATTTTTTTCAATATAGGCAAATCTATCTGTTCAAATCTATCATTGTCTATTGTTGCTCTTACAAAGTTCGGCATAATAGGATTCTTGAGTATCTCGGTGTTTCCTTTTTTGATACTTGTAATTCCTCCGGTAACCTTGTCAATTATATATTGAACTTTATCGTTATAAATACGAATTTCCCAATAATTTGTTTCGTCACAGCTCAGATTACCCGATTTTTGCGGTAATTCGAAATTTGCTTTTTTAATGATAAATTGTTCATATGCTATAATTCTATCTTCAAAGGGTGCGCTTAATTCACAAATAAGTGAAAGTTCTTTTCCTTCTGCACAAGGAGTATTGAGTTTAATAATTGAAGTTTTTCCCGGTTCCGTTGAACCTATTTCGTAAGAAATGGAATTATATTCTTCGCCGTCATATAGATATGTACATTTAAGTTTGTAGTTTTCTAGATTTGTAAAGGAAAAATTATTTAATATAATTAAATTGTCATTTTCCAATGAAAAATCAACCATCTGATATTGTTTTCTAACTTCATATAAAGCGGGATTAGGACTTCTGTCAGCTTTAACAATTCCATTAAACGAAAATACTCCTGAATTTGGTTTATCGCCGAAATCACCGCCGTATCTGTATTCTATTGTTCCGTCTTCCGCGATATGTTTAATAGCCTGGTCTGCAAAATCCCATATAAAACCGCCGGCAAGTCGGTCATATTTTTTGAATTTTTCCCAATAATCCGCAAAATTGCCCAAACTATTACCCATACAATGTGCATACTCGCATTGCATATACGGTAAATTTGTGTATTTTTTTGAACCGTATATAACTCCGAGCGGACGGAATACGGTGAATTGGCAATGAGTAACGGTTTTGTTTTTGCCGATGGCATCCATTTTTTCAAGTGGAGCATACATTTCGCTGAAAACATCGCTTACTTTTCCGGTAACATCTTCTTCGTAATGTATAAATCTTGTTTTATCTATTTCGAGAGCAGCTTTTTTCATTTCTATAAAAGCTTTTCCGTAGCCGGATTCGTTCCCAAGCGACCAGCTGATTATACAAGGATGATTTTTATAAGTATTTACCATATTATTAATTCTGTAAATACAATGTTTTGTCCATAATTTACTGTTACCGGGGATAAACATACTCAGACCGTGTGTTTCAAGGTTATTTTCGCACATAACAAGTATTCCGAGTTTGTCACAATAATCGTAAAATATGCGATTATTGGGGTAGTGTGAAGTTCTTATGGCAGAAATATTATTTTCCTTGCAAATCATCAAATCTTTATAAATCAATTCGGCCGGAACGGCATGCCCGAAGTCAGGATGAAATTCATGTCTGTTTACACCTCGGAATTTTATCGGTTTTCCGTTTAGCAAAATAAACGGACCTTTTCCGTTTTCCATAGGTTTAATTTTAACTTCACGGAATCCGAAGTTTATACTGCGTTTATCAATGAATTTTTCATTATGATATAAAGTGAAATCAATTCTGTAAAGATAAGGATTTTCGTTTGACCATAGATTTATATTTTCAAAGCTTTCAGAAAAAACTACATTATTATTGTTAACCTGTGTTTCTATTTTTCGGATTACATTATTTTTTTCGTCAAAAACTTCCGTGACCAATAATAAATTATCAACGATTTTGTTTATTTCAGCATTAATATTTAATTTTGCCGAACTGTAATCGGAATTGTCAAAAGTGCTGTAAGCATATATATCGGCAATTTCATATTCAGGTTTATTTATGAGATAAACATCGCGGAAAATGCCGCTTAATCGCCACATGTCCTGGTCTTCAAGATAACTGCCGGTGCAATACCTGTAAACGATAACAGAAAGTTTATTATCTCCCTTTTTCACATACTTTGATATATCGTATTCCTGAAAATCAAATGTATCTTCGCTATATCCGACGAAATTTCCGTTAACATAAACTTCGGCACAAGAATTCACGCCACCGAAGTGGATAAAAAATTTATCGTTAAGCTCGTTCAATTCAAAATCACATACATACAAACCGGCACTGGTTTTTTCGCCGTGAATTTTTGGAACAGCAAAAAGATTCTTCGATTCTATTGCATAAGGATAAACTATATTTGTATAAATGGGTGTATCGAATCCTTGAATCTGCCATTCTGACGGAACTTTAATTGTTCCGAAATTACTGTCGTCAAAATTTTCTTTTCCAAAGTTTTCGGGAATATCATAAACTGTCGGGCAAAATTTGAATTTCCAATCTCCGCTTAATTTAATAGTACGATATATATTATCAGCCGACAAAGGAAAACCGCTTGCGTATCTTGTCAGACTGTTGACGTTAAAAACATTTTTATCCTGCCAAAAAAACTTCATACTGACCTCCTTATGTAATAATTTATAATCCAATAATAACATACAGAATAAAAAAAAACAATATTTTTTCATTATTTTATTTTATATATAATAAATATATAAATATGACAGAGATAATCTTCGGACTTTTATGCGGAATAGGCACATTTTTATTTGCCATATATATAATTGACAGTGCATTTGACAACGAAATAAAATTACCTGAAAAGGTAGAAAAAATTATAAATAAACCTTTATTGGCTCTTTTGGCCGGAATGATTTCTGCTGCGATAACCCAAAGTTCATCGGCAATCAACAGTATACTTGCTACACTCAGGGATAAAGATTGTATAAAAGAAAAAATTACCTGGTTTGCGGTTGCCGGCAGTAATGTAGGGACAACAGTAACGGCTTATCTGGCCGTAATTCAAAACGCATCGATAGGAAGTTTTTTTTCTTGCGTAATCTTTTTTTCTACGCTTTTACTGATGTTAACAAAAAAATCCTTATTAAAGAGAATTGCAATATTTTTAAGTGGTTTTTCACTTATTTTTATTAGTTTTTATTTAATAAAGAAAGGCATACCGGAAATAGTGTCTTTACTTAATATGGATTTTCTTATAGCGGAAAATCCGGCAGTTCCTTTCTTTTTCAGTTTGATTCTTACTGCAATATGCCAAAGTTCGGCTCTTGTATCCGTAATTATTGTGACTCTTGCAAAACTTAACGTATTAACTTTGACGAATGCAATTTTTATGATTATGGCGGCCAATTTGGGCACTTGTGTGACAATTTTTCTTGTGTCTATCGGAAAATCGAAAAGAAGTCTACGAGTAGCTATTTTTAATTTACTGTTTAATTTAATTCCCGTAGCAATTTTTGTTTTTATGTTTTATGCGGGTATGCTTAATTGGTTTATTTTATTAAATGTATCTATGGATACAAAAATAGCGCTCTTCCATACGTTATTTAACGTGTCTGCATGCTTAATGATTTGTCCTTTTATAGGTTGGTATGCCGATAAGAAAAAGTTAGTGACAGTTCAGTAATTAAAAACTGATATTTATTAAATAAAGCCACCAATACAGGTGGCTTTATTTTTATTTTATTATCAGATTATCTCTTGCCGGACCTACTCCTATATATTTTACAGGCACTCCTACATGTTTTTCGATGAATCCGATATATTCTTTTACTTCATCGGGAAGATTTGAATATTCTTTAATTTTTGTTGTGTCTTTTTTCCAGCCTTTCAGAGTTGCATAAACAGGTTCTACTTTTTCAAGATTCCTTGATGTGGGCATATAGTTGATTATTTTCCCGTTAAGCTTGTATGCATAGCAAACTTTTATTTCATCGTAAGAATCGAATTTATCAATTTTGCAAACAGCCAAGGAAGTGAAACCGTTTATTGTTGCAGCATATTTAACTATCGGCAAATCCAGCCATCCAAGTCTTCTCGCTCGACCGGTCCTTGCACCGAATTCATCATCGACTTTCTCGCCTGTTCCTCTGAAACCGTCAGTTTCTGCTCCGAAAAGTTCGGTAGGAAACGGTCCGTCGCCTACTGCCGATGTAAAAGCTTTCATAACTCCGACTATTTCGTCAATTTTACTGATAGGAAATCCACCGCTTACTGCGGCATATGCAGCTACAGGATTTGACGATGTTACATAAGGATAAATTCCGAGGTCAATGTCTTTCATTGCTCCGAGCTGTCCTTCAAATAAAATGTTCTCCCCTTTTTCTATTGCTTCGTTCACAAATGAAACAGGTTCTACAATCATTTTTTCTAACCGCTGAGCCCAATAAACACATTTTTCATAAACTTCTTCCTCTGTAAACGTCCTTCCGCCCAATGCTTTTAATTCGGCGTTTATTCTGGGCATAATTTTTTGTATTCTTTGTTTACAATAAGTTAAATCAAGTAAATCTTCAAACCGTAATGCGGTTCTTCTCATTTTGTCGGCATATGCATATCCGATTCCTCGTTTTGTCGTTCCGATAGAAATTCCTGTTTTTTCTCCTAATCCGTCGAGTTCAACGTGATACGGCATCAAAATTATTGCTCTTGACGATATGAACATATTGCTTATATCAACTTTTTTATCGGATATTTGTTTTAGTTCTTTAAGCAATTCGTCCGGATTGATAACCATACCGGTATTTGCAAGCGCTTTACATCCTTTATTAAAAATTCCGCACGGAACAAGGTGTAACTTAAATTCACCGTCTTTATTTACTACCGTATGCCCTGCGTTGTCTCCGCCTTGAAAACGGACAACCATATCCATATTCTGAGAAAGATAGTCTACTATTTTACCTTTGCCTTCATCTCCGAATTGTGCTCCGACAAGTACAGTAACACTCATTTGTAACCTCCGAATTATGTTATTTTTTTAGTAATTTTTCTATTCTGCTCATTGCTTCAACTGTATTTTCATAAGTGTTAAAAGCCGTTAAGCGGAAATAACCTTCACCGCAATTTCCGAATCCGCTTCCCGGAGTACCGGCAACTCCGCAACCGTTTAAAAGATAATCGAAAAATTCCCAACTGCTCATTCCGTCCGGAACCTTGAACCAAACATACGGAGAATCTTCTCCGCCTGTGAAACTTATTCCTAATTTTTTAAGGGTATCGGTCATTATCCTAGCATTGCGTTGATAATAGTTAATTGTTTTTCTGATATTTTTTAAACCGGTATCGGAAAATACGGCTTCGGCGGCGCGTTGTACAACGTAACTTACCCCGTTGAATTTTGTTGTTTGTCTTCTAAGCCACATTTTATTAAGGCTGAATCCATCAAAAATAAGATTTTTAGGGACTATCGTATACCCGCAACGTGTCCCTGTAAATCCTGCTGTTTTAGAAAGTGAACAAAATTCGATTGCGCAATTTTTTGCTCCTTCGATTTCGTATACGGAGCGGGGGGCGCCGGATGTAACAAAGCTTTCATACGCCGCATCGTAAAGGATTATACCTTTTCTTTCTGATACAAAGTCAATCCATTTTTTTAATTGCTCATGTGAATATGCTGCACCGGTCGGATTATTGGGAGAACATAAATAAAAAATATCTCCTTCGACAGTAGGGTCAGGCATAGGTAAAAAGCCGTTTTCTTCTGTTCCGTGTATATATTTTATTTCCCTTCCCAGCATTATATTGCTATCAACATATACAGGATAAACAGGGTCGGGAATGACAATTATATTATCGTTAGAAAAAATATCTGTGATGTTTGCGATATCGCTTTTTGCTCCGTCTGAAATAAAAATTTCATCCGCGTCGAGATTTACTTTAATATATTGCTCATAATATTTTTTTATTTTATCTTTTAAGAAATCATATCCCTGTTCGGGTCCGTATCCGTGAAAACCTTTTTGAGTTCCCATTTCTTCCGAAGCTTTTTTCATAGCTTCCGTTACTTCAGGAATTAAAGGTTTTGTAACATCCCCAATGCTCATTTTAATAACCTGAATTTCAGGGTGTTTTTCCGAAAAAGCCGCTATTTTTTTAGCAGTTTCACTGAATAAATATGTTTCTTTAATTTTAGCGTAGTTCTTGTTGATTTTAACCATATAAAAATTTATTCTCCGTTAAGTATATCTGTTTCACCTTTATAATTAAACTTTGCGTCTCCCGTAACTAAAATTTCTCCTTTGCTGTTATGCGAACACATAAGCACTCCGCCTTTAAGTTTTACAATAGCATTATCGGTTAAGAACCCAAAATGATGACATATTTCAAATACTGCCGTTGCGCCTGTTCCGCATGCAAGAGTTTCTCCGCTTCCGCGTTCATAAACTCGAACGTTCACCATGTTTTTGTCAGGATATATTTCTGCAAATTCAACGTTTGTTTTATAAGGAAAGATGCTGCGATATTCCGATATTTTTTTTGCATATTCATCAAAAATTCTTTCTTCAAAAGCCTGCAAAATAACAAAATGAGGATTTCCTGCATTAACCGTATATCCCGAAATATCTATATCAAAATCCAATTTGATTAAATTAAAATCTGATACAGGTTTACCCATATTTGCGGTAACGGTGCCGTCACCGTTTATTTTTGCAAATCGTATCCCGCCGTCGGTTTGAATTTTAAGGTACTTGTCGCCAGTCAGCCTTTTTTTAAAGGTATACTTGGCAAGGCAACGCAAAGCGTTTCCGCACATTTCGGCAGTGCTGCCGTCGGAATTATAAATCTTCATTCCGAAATCCGCATTAGAAGCTTTGGTTACAATTATAATTCCGTCGCCTCCTATGCCGAAATTCCTGTCACATAGTTTTTTTATTTCAGACTCTGAAAGTTTAATTTCTTTTTTAGTTCCGTCTAAAAAAATATAATCATTCCCGAGCCCGTTCATTTTTGTAAATCGCATTAAATTCACCTCAAATAATTTTATGCGGTTTACTTTATAAATATTTTTTAAATTTTATATACAATTCTTCCGCAATGCGGACATTCTGCGCAGTCGAATTGATTTATCATCTGTTTTCCGACTTCAACTTCAATCCCGATACCGCAACCCATGCAACTTCCTTCGTTATATGGAACAAAAGCAGGCATTTTTTTCTTAGCTCGAAGTTCCTTATATTTTTTTAAATATTTTTCTTCGATTTCAGGTTCAAGTTCTTTAAGTTTTTTTGCAAAAGGAACAGCTTCTAAAAATAAGGCTTTTCTTTTTTCTTCCGTCAAAGCTTTTGCATTGTTAAAATCAACTACGAGCTTTGAAATCTGTTCGTTTATTTTTTTATTATTTTCATTTATTTCTGAAATTCTTTTGACATTTTTTTGAATATCTTTAACTATCGCAGAAATATTCTCTTCATATTTAGTTAGAGATTTTTCATAGCGCTCGAAATCTTTTATATCGGTATAATCTGAGAAATCAGTTTCAAACGATGAACGGTTGGAATCTTCTTCATCCAGTTTTTTCTCTAAAGTTGACAATAGTGTATAACATTTATTTAACTCTTTAACTAAAGAATCAAGCATTTCTCGTTTATTTTTAACTTCTTCCTTACACAAAACCATGCGTTTCATTTCATTAGATTGCGCAAAATCTTTTTCTTTTTTATAGATATTAAGGTCAATTTTCTGATATTCTAAAATTTTTTGAACAGACATTTAAAAACTCCTCGCTAATTATACGGATTAAGCAGTTTTGATGCTTTATGTATAATTTTTTTATCTATTACATCACCGATAATTTTTTCAATTAAAGGCATAAATCCTTGTTCGCTGTTGTAATGACCAACTTGTATTATAGCATAGTTTAAGTCTTTTGCCAATCGTGCAACGTGATATTTTATGTCACCTGTTATAAAAACATCGGCTCCGGCTTCTACTGCCGTCAATAAATCTTTTTCGTCAGAACCCCCGCCCCCGTTCACTATTGCAACTTTACTTATTTTTTTATTTGTATCACCTATTGTTGTTATATTGTTGTCATTAAAAATTTTTTTAAGTTCACCGGCATATTCGTTCAATGACAGAGAAGAAGGCAGAAAACCTATTCTGGGAGAATCGTTTCCGTTGATTTTTTCAATATTTTTCAATCCGATTTGTTCGGCAACATAATCGTTTAAGCCTCCGTCGCAAAAATCAACGTTTGTGTGCGCCGAATATATTGTTATATTGTATTTTATTGCGAGTGATAATGCTTGCATAATAGGTAAATCTGTATTTATGGATTTAATCGGCTGAAATATTGAAGGATGATGTTCAATTATCATATTGCATTTTTTTTGTATTGCTTCTGTAACAACATCTGTGTTTGTATCCAACGTTATCATAATTCCGGATAATTCGGCGTCAGTATTTCCTACTTTCAAGCCGCTATTATCGAAATCCGCCTGTAAATCTATCGGCGCAAAATTTTCAATTGCTCTTATTACGTCTTTGATTTTTGCCATAATAATAATGCCTCTCTTTCTTTTAACAATTCAAAGGAAATGTCAGAATGATTTCCCGTATTTCGGATTAAAGTATTTATGTATTCTAATCTATACTTATTCCTTAAAGCATAATTATCGTTTTGAGGAAAATTTTTACCGAGATACATTTCTGTTTCGCTGTAATCGCATTTATCTTTTTTCGCAACAATTATAGTATAATATTTATTTTTATCATAGATTACATAATCTTTAATCGCTTTTAAGTTATTATTTATCATATATCGGCGAAGTAAATAAGCGTCCTGATGAGGAGAAAGTATGTATAGATTTGCAAAATGTTTTTGTGACAAAATGTTGCATATCTCAATTCCTCCCAGTCCGGCAATAATTACACATGACAGTTTTTCGTCAATTACCGAGAAACCATCACTGTTATAAAAATCTATAAGATTTGCAACTCCTGCATTTTTTGCGTGAGAAACAGCTTTTGACAAACTTTTAGAGCTGATATCTATTCCAATTCCTTTTTTACATTTTCCTGATATTGCAGCGGCAACGATAATTTTTCCGTGGTCACAGCCTATGTCTGCAAGAGTTTCAATATTATCTGGAATTTCATTGTATAAAGCAGCCAGTCTGCCTGTTAATGCTTTCATTATTTGTCCAGGAAATCTTGAAATTTTTTCATTTTATTGGGGTGTCTCAATTTTCTTAACGCTTTTGCTTCGATTTGTCTTATTCTTTCACGGGTAACATTAAATTCTTTCCCAACTTCTTCCAACGTACGCGGGCGGTTATCGCGTAAACCGTACCGTAAAATTAAAACCGCTGCTTCTCTGGGGGCAAGACTTGTTAAAATTTCTTCAATAAGCTCTTTTCTTTCTTTCATTTCCGCTATTTCAATTTGACTGGCAGTACTTTTATCTTCTATGAAGTCCCCGAGATGACTGTCGTCCTCTTCGCCGATTGGGGTTTCGAGAGAAACAGGGTCGTGAGCAATTTTTTGTATTTCTACCACTTTTGATTCAGGTATGCCCATTGCTTCTGCAATTTCAGTCTGAGTAGGCTCTCTTCCGAGTTTTTGCAAAAGCATGCGACTGACTTTTGTAAGTTTATTTATAGTTTCAACCATATGAACCGGTATACGGATTGTCCTTGCCTGATCGGCAAGTGAACGGGTTATTGCCTGGCGAATCCACCATGTTGCATAAGTAGAAAATTTAAATCCCTTTGTATAATCGAATTTTTCTACCGCTTTCATTAATCCGAGATTTCCTTCCTGGATAAGGTCAAGGAATTGCATGCCTCGTCCGACATATCTTTTGGCGATACTTACAACAAGTCTGAGGTTAGCGTTTATAAGCTGTTTTTTTGCTTCGTCATCACCTTGACTCATTTTTTCGGCAAGTTCAAGTTCTTCCTGTGCGCTCAACAGTGGTACCCGACCTATATCTTTAAGATACATTTTGACTGAATCGTCAATATTGACCTCGCTCATTATTTTTTGAAGCATTTGGTCGTTTATTTTACCTTGTTCTTCTACATTAATTACTTTTATACCTTTTTTTGCAAGATAATCATAGACTTCGTCAAGCTCTTTTGCGTCAAGCTGAATTCTGTCCATTCTGTTTAACAACTCATCTTCCGGTATTGCTTTTTTTTCTTTATATACTTCAATTATTTTCTCTAATTCCTGCTTTTTACGTTCATCGTATTCCGGCATTCTGCACCTCTCTTTTTTACTTTTTCATATGCGTAAGCGCAACAATTTTTTGTTTCAATTTGATTTTATTATCATCGTTTGTTTCATTATTCAAATCCGCTATTGTTTTCTTTATTTCCTTATCGACGTATCTGTTAAGCAATTTTTTAACACATTGTTTATAAAACAAAGCTTGGTTTTCGATTTTAACTTCATCTGTCGCGTCGATTATAGAGTCGGCATCGTCTTTTCCCGTTAAATCGTATAGTCTCGATGCAATTGGCATTTTAGATTCTTTCGCACATTTTTCAATATATTCATATATTTTTTTATGCCCCTCTTCGGCAAAATAATCAATGTTGACGTCCCCGAAAACTACATAATTTTTCCCGAAAATCATTGATGATAAAACATATTTTTCGGCTATAGCCAAAGCATTTTGTTCATTTTTTTTCTTATAAACCGAGTCCAATGTATTAATAGCGGATTTAGTTTTATTATCTACTTGTAAATTTGAAACTATTCTGTCTTGTGATAATCCGCTTATACGACTTACTTTTTCTATATATACAGTTTTTTCAACTTCATCGAGTTCATTTAAGATGTTGACAGCTTCTTTAAGATATTTTACTTTCTCATCGTAGTTGGTAAAAGAATATTTTTCTTCAATTTTTTTAAGTTTGAAATCAATAAGAGGTAACGCTTCGTCAATAAGTTTCAAGTATCCTTCTTTACCGTATTTTTTTACGTAATCATCAGGGTCCATATTATTTTTAAGCTGAACTACTCTTACTTCCAACCCTTCGTTTTTGAGTAAACTTAAACCTTTAAGCGTTGCCGCTTGCCCGGCGGAATCACCGTCGTATGAAACGTAAATTACATCTGCAAAGCGTTTTATTTCCTTACATTGTTCTTGCGTGAGCGCGGTGCCCATCGACGCTACAACATTTTTTATTCCCGCTTGAAATAAGCTTATTACATCCATATGACCTTCGACAAGAATCATGGCTCTGTTTCCTGCCGGGACATATTGTTTATACATATTGACTCCGAACAGATTCTTTCTCTTATTGAATGCGGCCGTTGTAGGAGTATTTTTATATTTGGCATGGTCAGGCTTTTTTTCAAGACTTCTACCTGTGAAGCCTATTACTTTTCCGG
>CALVYG010000046.1 GCA_944372095.1 uncultured Clostridia bacterium | reverse complement strand
TACGTTTACCGTTAACGGTTTTGAAGCGTATACGCTTGACGAGAAAGCGGAAAAGATAAGATATAAAGACGGAGCGGAATACGGAACGACTCTTGCGGATTTAACCTATTACAGATTGGCCGTAACGTCGTTTAACAGCGTTTCCGTAACAGCATCGGACGCACAGCTGAATTTATCAAAGGCAAGTAAAGCTTATGAAATAAAAATAGATAAAACGCCCGTGACCGTTACGCTGAAAGCAAGAACCGACAGCAGCGATACTTTATATAACGGTTACACCGGAGAAAAGTATACCAATAAAGACATTGTCATGAGATGGCAGGCGGATTACGGCACGAGCGGATTCGGCGGGTTCCGTTATATAGTAAAAGACAATCTTCCCGGAGGAAGCGGCATTACCACAGTAAAAAATATAGCAATTCCGCAATTTAACCGTGTTTCTTCCAATATTGCAATGACTTATTATGAGCGGAATACGGGAGAAAGAAAAACCGTAACGCTCGGTAGCTGGAAAGACGGGTTTATAGTAAAAGTATATAGGTCGGGAGGCAGGTATTATTGGAGTGTAAACGGCAGATCGACGGGTATTGAAATAAACGCCGACGTTTACGGAGATATGACGGCGCTGTCTGCGGTTACATGGGAAATTTACGACCAATATTTATACTGTTATATGAATATTCCGAGCGGCGGAAACAGGTACGATTCCTATACGGTAACGACATACAATACGGTAACGGAAGATTATGCGGTAGATTCACTCAGACCGTCGGCTACTGCAACATTTGACGTAAAAATTGATATAGATAAACCCGTAATCGACATAAGCAGCGGGAATATGGAAGAACTTATGTCCACGGAAGTATGGCACGCGCTCGCAAAATCATTACGTGTAAGCGTATGGGACGATTTATCCGGACTGGCCGAAAAATCGCAATGGCTTGATGCGAATACTCCGCTCGAAGACGTAAGAGTTGAATGCGATATGGGCGGCGGAAGTATAATTTCCGGTGAACTCATAAAGGACGAGGACGGACTGTACCGTGCTTATAACGTTACGAAATCCGGAAACTATTATGTGCGTAACGGATTGTTCTATATAGAAAACTATGCGACGTACAAAATAATTGCGACGGACGAAGCCGGAAACGTAACGACAGTTGAGTTCAAACCTCAGATAGACACGGACGTGACAACCGTGGAGAGCGTAGCATTATATAAAGCGGACGGAACGCCGTACTCGGATTCGCAAAGTGCGATAACCGTAGGCTGGGTTGCAGATATAGCCGGAAACAAAGTCAACTGGACAGACGACTATGTATATGCGCTTATCACAATCAGATACGGGAGAAGCGGATATATACTTCAATACAGAAACGGAACGAAAGAATCGACGCTCGGAGGAGCCGGGAAATGGACAACGGTTGCGACGACGGCGTACAGCGAGTATACCGCCCCCGTGACTGTGGAAGGAGACGTCAAACGCGTTACGCTGAAATACGAAATAGGTAAACTCGAAGATTACAATTACGAATATTACAGATTCCGCGTATTGAGCAACGCGCAGGATACCGAGTTGAATTATTATAAGAGCTATACAGACAGTTCGAGAGCGAGAGGAACGGAGAATCCGACAAGCACGGCAATGAGTATCGAACTTGAAAGATATGAAAGTCTTGACGTAAGATATGCGGGACTCGGAGGTTATGCGACGGTAGCGTTGGGAGAAACGAAATATTCCGGACTTATCGCAATAGATAAAATAACGCCTGACGTCGGAATATCGATGATGCGCAGAGAAGGCGATAAAGCCGACGGAACGCCGAATTACGTAACTTACGGAGAAAAAATAAGCGATACCACTATAAAAGTAGGGGAGAACGAATGGAGTAAGGATGAAGTCATAATGGGACTTGTTCTTGCATCGGGTTCGAATTTTGCAAGCGGAAACGTAATTTATTACCGTTCGTCGATTGACGGAAGAACATGGTCCGAATGGACGCTTGTAAATCCGCAAAACGGAAGATTGTATACGAAGAATTCAGACGGAGTATGGAAAGAAAGCGGCAGTGCGAACAACATTGCAATGGACAGCAAAGCAAGGATACACGATAACGATTCGACAACCACAATGTCATATTATGCGAGGTCGCTCGATTATACGATAGCCGACAGCAGAAATAATGTGCTGTTTGAGTTCTACACCGAGACGGGAGCGGGAAAGACAAGCGAAACGTACAATTTCGGAACGATAGACGGCGGATATATATACGGAATAAAGGTAGATACGAACAAGAGCGAAGTTCAATCGTCGGCAGCGGCAACGTTTGCAATAATAGACGACGATGCGGAGCAGAGCGAACTTGCCGCAGAGTATAACAGGCAATTTGCCGCAAACGGTTATCTTACCGGAGAATCGGCCGTTTACACAAGCAGAAATACCGTAATAGTAAGATTGCAGATACAGAAAGTAGGTTACAGCGGAATAAGAATAAATCTGACGGAAAACGGAGTGATAACACAGCTTGACGAAATAAGCTACGAACAGTTTATGGCGGAAGGCGGAAATGTCGTTTACAGATACTACCGTGTGGCAAGAAACGGAGAAACGGTACAGAGAATTCAGCTTGAATCGATAGCAGGAAGACTTAGCGACGCTTTGAGCGTATATATAAGGATAGATAATACCACGCCGATAATGTACGTAGAAAGCATAAGCGGAACGAAAGCCACGAACTGGGGATGGACAACCGAAAATATTTATACAGACGAAGCCGAGTATTGGTATACAAGCGCACTGAGCGTTAAATTCGGAATAGGCGTAATAGAAAACGACGCATATGACGGACAGAGTCCATACAGCGGATATAAGCTGGAATACAATATAAACGGAGACAATATATGGATACCGCTGAACGAGGACGAATTTATCCTTGACGGAATAAACGTTATAAACAAGAATTCGTATAAATTCAGAATAACGTCGGGAGCAGGACTTGTATATATTCTCGGAACAACCGTTCTCAACAATCAAAGCATAGCGACATACGATACTTCTGTTTTGAATGAAGAAATAGAGGCAGAGGACGGAATAGCGCCCGTGACCGCACACATAATAGCCGAAGGAACGGGAGATTACGACGACGGCAGCTATAAGTATATATTCAGCGTAGACAGTAACGATTATTATTACGACTATTTCGGAAGAGTGGATTTGGGAACAGAATCCGCCGGCGCAAGAGATTATGACAGTCGTACCGGAGAGTTTACCGATTATGTAACCAAAGTAATGGATGCAAACGGCAATCTCAGCATAACGACATCTACGGGCTTTAAGCGCGGAGACGTAATGGAACTTACTTATAACGCTAAATATAACGGAACGGAAAGCGGAGCAAATCATAATTACTTCCAGAACGTTACGATA
>CALVYG010000045.1 GCA_944372095.1 uncultured Clostridia bacterium | reverse complement strand
CGGCGGCAGCCCAAAAAAACACATGTCATCATCCGGCGTCGCCTTCGTGACTCTTGGGAAAACACGTGCAATTTTCATCCCAGCTTCTCCCGCGCCTTCTTGATCTTCTCCTCCAGCGCCTGCAACTTCCCGACGTATGTCTCATCGTCCATCTCGATCATCACGTGGAGCTGATTGAGCATGATCTCCACGTCAGCCCACTCTTCCATGAGCTCCGCCAGCACATCCTCATGGCTCCGGTATCCCGATTCCTCGCAGCACAAAAGGCGGTTAATTGCAGCCGCCAGCTCGCATAGCTCCTCGGCGGCCTTCATCATCTGCGCCTGCCGTCCCCAGGTCTCGATGGCATCCTCATAGATTCCCATTTCCCACTGCTCGAATTGCAGATCATCCATGTCTAAATCCTCCGTTTTCTCAGATAGGCCAAAACGTCTCTAGCATCACATTCCTCGGTGTAGAATGGCTCCAGTGGCGCAGTTTCGACCCGTTTCTGTTGCTTGCTTTCTTCCGCGGCTATATCCGGCTGGATTGCCTGCCCGCACCGCTCCGGCGCATTGAGGCATCGGTTTTTGCAACCCGTCCTCGTACAGTCCGCACAGCACAGGTTGTCCTCTATGTACCCACACTCAAAGATCCCGCATCTCCGGCGTCCATCTTTCAGCGGCTTCCAGGATCCGCTCATGTCAACATCCCAGCCTTCCGCTCAATATTTCAGTCCCTTCTGATGGTTCTACTTCATTTCCCCATACATCCCATCCTGGTATTGACTCCCTTGCAAACAGTTCCACGCGGGGTAAATCTCCCATGAGTTCCACTATCCTATCGCGTGCCTCTTTTGGTTTTTTGGAATGCTCTTCGATATTAGACATAATCACCTGATGCACAGAGTTAGACATCCTCTTAGGATGCCCCCTCGTTCCCAATATGCAGATTTCGGCGTTTGATCTCGTCCAATACCCCATCCCCCAAAAAATTCTATCGCTTTTTTTGTTCTTTTTGATCCATGTAAACGCAACTGTTTTGTATTCGAACCCCCACGCAGTCACCACTTCCAGTGCTTCTTTTAGCATAGGGAATGTTGCCCATAGGAACAAAGCACAGTCATCATCTTCAATCTCACGCACCGGCATTTTCTTAATTTCATCTATGCTCATCGTTTTATAGTGCTTCTCAGCAGATCGTTGTTTTCCCTTTCCAGAGTACGTTCTAAATGCCCACGGCGGATCCGCATAGATGATTTTATACTTCATTTTTTCACCAGCCTCTCCGCTTCGTGCAAAAGAAGCATCCGATCCCGCACCAGCTTGTCAATGACCCGGCCTTCATTCCCGCCGTCCATGTCGGCCAGCCTGCCCAGGTTGTGCGCCGTCTGCGCGGTCACCAGCACGGAGATCCTACGCATATTTTTCTTTTTCACCCTTGATCCCTCCGCTCATTATTCTTCGCCATGTCCAGCAGTCCCGGAAAAACATCGGCGTCTTCCACACATTTTCCCCTGGCCTCGGCAGCAGCCCGCGCTCATCCAGGCATGTGCACGGGTGCGCCAGCGTGTCGGCTACCACCACATACCCAGGGCAGCCCAGCAGCGAAAGCTGGATATAGCACATCATCCCAGCCAGATAATCAATGTCCTGGGCGATAAACAGCACCCGCTCCTGATAGTTGATCCCCCGCTCCTTGACTTCGTTGGCAAATGCCAGCAGCAGCGCCCCGGCGCCGCATGCCGGATCGTTGACAGAAATCCAGCCCTTTTCCACGATCTCCTGCTCTATCTGCTCGTTTCTGTTGAGCTTCGCCATGGCCTTGCAGACGCAGTATGGCGTAAAAAACTGCCCCTTCCACTGGTCTCCCAGCCCCAGGCACATAAAGAGATCCCCCAGAAAGTCCTGATCCTGGTTTTCCTCCAGAGCAGACACCACCAGCGCCAGCATCTCCGGGAAGCGCTGCATCTCCTCTCTGGTGTACCGCGACGCCCGTCTCATGTACTCCTTTTCCCTGGTCTCTCTGTGCTCCCGGTCTACGCTGTTGGAGATGGCCAGCGCGGAAAGCACAATAAAATCCTGCCAGATCTCCCACGCGCTCATCCGTCCGGCCATGCCCTCGATGAGCTTCACAATCTGCTTTTGCTGCTCCCCGCGCACCAGCCGCGCCGCCGTCGCCATTTACTTCCCCTCCGCCGCAAACAAAGCCACCACGCCTGCCAGGGCGAACCAAATCGCAGCTGACGTGAGCATGTCCCAGTTTTGCAGCGCCGCGGCAGCCAATCCAAGTCCGCTTCCGGCGCCGACCATTGCCCACACGGCCATGGTCACTCCACGCCGGATTTTCTGCTCCATCTCCAGCCGCCGCATCTCCTTCTCCCGCTTTACCTCCAGATAATTCCGGCGGCGAAGCTCCCAGTCCATTTCTCTCGCAAATCGCACCCGCTTCTGGTTTTGTTCCGTGATCCATTCGACATCCTGCATGAGGTGATCTCCTTTCAAAAAATCGCAGTCAATGGGACTGCGTTGTTTATTCCATTCGTTCCCTGCCCCCGCAGGGGCAGGGCTGGGAACGATCCACGCCTTTCGGCGCACACCCCGTCGCTTCGTTCCCCGGGGCG
>CALVYG010000044.1 GCA_944372095.1 uncultured Clostridia bacterium | reverse complement strand
GGCGACATCGTTTCCGGTAGCGAGATATTGGAAGCGTCTGTCGACACGGAAATACTCGGAATGAAACTGAGCTACGTTTCGTTTGATCCGACCGCCTCGTATATCAGCGTTGTAATCGGCGCCGATGAGAAAATATTGGAAGATTTCCGCAACGAAAACGTTTTTTTTATCAAAAGGCCGTACGAGGAATATTGCGAGGAGAATTTTCCACTGGAGGCGTTGATAAATTTTTCCGATAAAAAGCCTCTAATTGAGGATTTTTATACCATTAATTATAAATATATAAGGAATTTATCGTTGGCGATCGTGGATATTCTTGAAGCCGACGATCAGAAAAATATTTATCATACATATTCCGGCGACAGCCGATTCAGAATGCTTTTCGACTCCGACGAGAAAAACACGCTCAGCCTTCAATGGGACGTGATTATAGCAATATTATTGGTAGAAGAGGGCGCCGGAAAAATCCTCAATACGATATTTTCCGCCAACCCCAAAGCATTCTATAGGCTAGTGAAAAATTTGGAACTGAGATTCGGCAGAGAACTTTTCAGCTCAAGCGATATAGTTTCCAAAATAAAAAAAGAGATCGAACGCGAGGAAAAGAAAATTCATAACAGGAACAGCGTCGGCGTAGGGCAGAACGTATTTGTGTATGACAGAGAGAAAGAATCCATTCGAGTCGAAGTCCAGGTACGTACCGTCATTGTTAACGTTACCCGCGCAGTAAACGGTAACGAAGTAGTTAACGAAAAGATTATTTTTCCTTTGAGCGTGAGGTCGCGAATACAGCTTCTGGAGAGCATTCGCGACGATTACAGCGAGCTGCCGCGCCAAAAAATCGAAAAAGCCAGGGCGATAGTGAACCAGACCGTCAGCACGTTGATTATTTTTTACCGTGGGCTCATAAAGTATACCAAACAAAAAACTGCATTCGAGAACGAATCATATTATCGCGTATTGAGCGACGAAGAAATCGAGGCCTATCAGAATGAAGCGCAGAACGTGTTTAATTCGGAAGCCAGAAGGTATAAACGTGCGATAGACAAAACCGACAACGATTATAATAAAATTTTCGATATGTTGAGGGAGCTTTGCAACGACTTTCTGCCCGGTAAAGACGGTTACGGAGTGCTTAAGCACATGTTGGGGCGTCAACAGCTAATGGACTGCGATTTTGTGATCGACACGTTGAAAGAGTGCTGGTTGGTAGATGCGGAACATGCCACCAACTCCGAAGCGTACGTGATCATCAATAACGTCATAGAAGTCTTCCGTTACCTTCAGACGGGCGACCGCAGTTGCAAGGACATTTGGGACGTGGAGCTGTCGTTGAAAGCGATATTTCCGTTTGTAGCCATATACCAATACGCCAAACAGACCGGCGACGGATATCACATAAACAATTTCTCCATCATTTCCGCTAAAGGTCAGGATATAAATATAAAAGTGCTCAGCGAATTCAGATATAAGCTGAACGAAAAATATTATTGTTTACCCAATAAACAAAGATCTGCGGAATCGCTTAAACTCTGGATCGAACCTATACTTATTATTTACGAGGAAGAGATATTGGATGAGTGAGAACTTGCAAATCCGGAACTTAAGTGCGGACGACGACATAAACATTATCGCCGAACTTATCATGGATACGGATCCTTACATCTATAAAGACCTGTTCGGCAGTTACGAAAATGCAGTAAAAGTTTTACCGCAACTTTTCAGTAGGAACAGCGGAATTTTCAAGCGTTCGTGTTATTATCTTGCCGTAGACGGCGAAGATATTTTGGGCATAACCGCATTTTTCAAATACGGGGATACCTGGGATTCCAACGAAGTCGAGATAGCTTTCGTAGAAGCAGGCGTGCAATTACCCGAATCGTTCGCCGCCGTCAGCGAATATTTCAAAGAAGCGCATAATTATCTTCCCGAGGTCAAGGCCTGCAACGTATGCGTAAGAAAAGAATTCAGACGTCGCGGAGTAGGGGATTTTATGGTCAAAGAAGTGATAAGAATGGCAGGTAATTCCAATATAGTATTGACGGTAATGGTTGACAATTCTGCCGCCGTTAAATTGTACGAAAAAAACGGATTCAAAACATTGTACGAATTCGAAGATTACGGCGGTTATAACCGAAATAAAGTCAGATGCTATCAGATGATCCGACTGCATTCGGTAAAAATGCTGTGAATCATACCAATCGGAAACGGTTATTCGTTAAGTTTTATGCATAGAGCGACCTGAAGGTCGCTTTTCCATTGAATTCCTTTTGGAAATAACTTATAAAGTTCGACCCGCCGAATCGTGAATTAAGGATTATACAATGTCCGACACGCAATCTATAGCAGTCGTCATGGAAAACCGACGTAAACTCGGTTGAATTTATTCAGAAATAACTTTATTTTGTAAAAGAAAAAAGGCAAACAAAATCGAATACGATTTTGTTTGCCTATGGTGGAGAAGTAGGAGCTTAAAACGAATAATGAAACGCCCGATAAATTGTAATTTATCAATAATTTAACAATCGTCCGTCATCGTTCCATTCGCCGTACATAATACCCTTCTTTGTATTCTCGATAAATTTTTGCAATCTGCTATTATATAAATCGGGTTGTTTTTTCTTTATTTGAATTGTGTCTATGCGTACCCGCTGATACAATGGCGGAAAATTATTAAAGTTTTGCCATACAGTTTTATCTGCCTTCAACGCCGTTAGTATCTCGTTATCTATTACAAAACCATTTGCAGACATATCAGGCAGAACGGCGCGTCCTGCTTCCGTCATTAATCCTAATTTTTCAAGTCGTCTACAACGCTCTTTATTGAGTTCCGACCACAAACTTTTTTTCTTTCGTGGTACTAATTTTTGTGCGGTAATTCCGTTTTCAAGCGTTTTGGTAGTGCTATCTATCCAACCAAAACACATTGCTTCTTCAACTGCGTCTATATACCAAAACGTATTGTCGTTTTGCGGT
>CALVYG010000043.1 GCA_944372095.1 uncultured Clostridia bacterium | reverse complement strand
ACCAATTCTCCCAAAAAAATGAGTATGCAGGGGTAGTAGCAAACTACCCCTGCATACTCAAAGCGGTTTCCCCCTCGAATAACGCACTATCCCCAAAAAAATAATAAAAAAATCGTGAACGGGAAACTTTTTGTTTCCCGTTCACGATTAACAAGCTATTTACAAAAGAGGAATAATATGGTATTATTCTAAAAAATTCAGGGCTAACGGTGAAATTATGGACAAAGCTGAACTTATAAAGAAACTTCCTTTTTACGACCGACTTACGGCGAGAGAAAAAGACGTTTTATTATCGAGAGTTTATACGAAAACCTTTCTTAAAGGCGAAACGGTACACCGTTCGGAAGCGGAATGTTTAGGAATGATATATGTACTTTCCGGGGAGTTACGCACTTACATATTATCAGACGAGGGGCGGGAAGTGACGCTTTTCCGTATATGGGAAGGCGACGCCTGTGTTACGAGTGCGTCGTGTGTTATAAGCGAAATTACTTTTGATACTTTTATGGTTGCGGAAGAGGAAGCGACGTTGCTTATTGTTCCGTCGAATATTTTTTCGGAAATTGTAGAACACAATATTTATGTACGGTGTTTTGCGTACGAGCTTTTAGCGGAGAAGTTTTCCGACGTTATGTGGTCTTTTCAGCAAATTCTTTTCAAGAAATTCGACGTTCGGCTTGCGGTATATCTTACGGAAGAATACAATGTTACGGGCAATGCGGAAATAAGAAAGACGCACGAACAGATAGCGAAGCAGACAAGTTCCGCGCGGGAAGTTGTTACGAGGATGCTGAAAAGATTTTCCGACGCAGGGCTGGTCGAACTTACGCGTAATTCAGTACTTTTGAAAGATATCGACAGGATTAAAGCGCTTGCTTCCGAATAATATTTTCGTATTGATTTGAAAAAAATAAAAAATTTTTATATTTGTGACGCAATCACGAAATTTTTTTTTGCGTATTGATATACTGTAAACAAGAACAAGTCAAGGAGGCAATTATGAAAATAACGTTGAACCCCGATGAAGAAACGGTAAAAATCGTTAAAGAAGGACTTGCCCGTACGGGCGGATATTGTCCGTGTGTACGCGAAAGGTCGGAAGATACGAAATGTATGTGTAAAGAATTCCGCGAACAGATTAAAAATCCTGATTTTGAAGGATTTTGCCACTGTATGCTGTATTATAAATCGAAATAATTGAGAAAAATTAAGGAAACAAGGAGAATTGAAATATGGAAATAAAAGTAACGAAAAGCAATTTTGAAAACGACGTACTTAATTCGGAGAAACCGGTATTGGTAGATTTCTGGGCGACGTGGTGCGGACCGTGCCGTATGCTTGCCCCCGAACTTCAAAAACTTGACAAGGATTACGGTGAAAAACTCACCATCGGAAAGGTCAATGTAGACGAAGAAGACGCGCTTGCCTCGGCGTTCCGCGTTTCGAGCATACCGACGCTTGTCCTCATAAAGGACAAAAAAGCGTCGACGGTTTCCGTCGGATACCGCACAAAGGAAGACCTCGAATCCATACTTAAATCGCAGGGAATAATATAATTTTATTTAATCGGCTTCACTTTCATGAAAAATGTGAAAAGCGCGTTACGGATAAAAACGGACGCGCTTTTCGTTATAAAAACCGTTCGGATAACATATCGGAAAAGGATAATTCTTGCAAAATAAAAATTTTTTTGATATATTCAAAATACATCAGGCACAAAGAAATAAAGGTAGAGGAATGACAGATAAAGAAAGAGCAAAAAGTCTTTTAAGCGGTGACGTAACGGCAGTACTTATAAGAGGGCGGGAAGAAATTATTTCGAGAGACAAAGGAATAAAATTTCTGTTCACGCTTGCAAGCGAAGGAAAGACTTACGAAGGCGGTTCGATTGCGGATAAAATAATCGGAAAAGCGGCGGCGTATCTTTTGGTAATGCTTTGCATAAAGAACGTGTATGCGCCGATTATGACTAACGAAGCGGCGGAAATTTTTGAAAAGCATAAAATAAATTATTCTTATATAAAACTTACCGACGTAATTATCGGAAGGGACGGAAAAAACCCGTGTATAATGGAACAAGCCGTTAAAAGTGCAAAAACCCCTGTTGAAGCATATAATCGGATAAAACAAGTATTCAGCGAAATTTCCACTGTTTTTTTATAAAAATTTACTTTTTCAGTAACACACTTCTTGACAAAAAAAGGAAACTTTCTTAAAATAAAGTTACTACCATTTTGGTAGTTTATCAGTAACGCCAAGGAGTGAAAAATGAGAAAGAAAGTTGTTTTTTTATTCGCAATAATATTGATAATGCTGTTAGTTATAAGCTTTGCCGGATGTGAAAACAAAGGGGAAAATCAATTACCCGGCGACAGCAACGTAACCGACGACGAGCAAGACATAGACGACGGACAAGAGCCTGACGACGGACAAAATCCCGATGACGGGCAAAACCCCGACGACGGACAAAATCCCGATGACGGACAAAATCCCGATGACGGGCAAAACCCCGATGACGGGCAAAACCCCGATGACGGGCAAGACCCCGACGATGAGCAAGACCCCGACGACGGGCAAGAGCCGAGCGAACCTGAATATACCCCGACCGAGGGATTGAGTTACGAACTTAACGGAGACGGCAACGGATATACCGTAAGCGGAATAGGTACGGCAACGGATACGGACATAGTAATCCTTTCCGAACATAACGGCCTGCCCGTGACGGGTATAGGGAATGAGGCGTTCGCTTTTTGCACCTCTCTGACAAGCATAGTTATTCCCGACAGCGTGACGAGTATCGGAGATGATGCGTTTGTCGCTTGCACCTCGCTGACAAGCATTACCGTTGACGAAAATAATACCGCTTACGTAAGCATAGACGGAAATTTATACAATAAAGATAAAACTACGCTTATACAGTACGCAACAGGCAAAACGGCAACGGAATTTACCGTTCCCGACGGCGTGACTAGTATCGGGGACTCTGCATTCGTTGGATGTTCCTCTCTTAAAAAAGTAATAATCGGAAACGGCGTGACGAGTATAGGAGAGGTTGCGTTCGCTCTGTGCACCTCGCTGACAAGCATAGTTATCCCCGACAGCGTGACAAGTATCGGGGATGATGCGTTCGCTTGGTGCGACTCATTACAATATAACGAATATAACAACGCATATTACCTCGGGAATGAAAACAATCTTTATCTCGCGCTTATAGAAG
>CALVYG010000042.1 GCA_944372095.1 uncultured Clostridia bacterium | reverse complement strand
ACTCTATTTTACCACAGATTTGTATGAACTCCTTTTTTTCTCCCTCTTCTGTTGCACTTAATAGTATAATTCACCTTGAATAAAAAACAATTTGAGATTGAGTCTCAAATTGTTGACAATAATAATAAATGAAACTATAATTAAGAAACTATGCAATACAACACAAAAAACAGAAAGGCAATAGAAAACTTTTTCCGTAAAAACGAAGAGAAGTGGTATAGCGCGGAAGAAGTGGCAAAAGAAAATACGGGAATAGGCAGAAGCAGCGTATACAGAATAGTGGGAGAATTATACGACTGCGGATTTTTGCTTAAAGAGTATTCAGAAAAAAGCGGCAGTACGGTGTACAAAGCGGATACAAAACATTGCCGAGAACATTTTCATCTGATGTGTACCGGATGCGGAAAATTAGTGCATATTGAAGATAAGCATACGGACGAATTGTTAAGCGCCATAGCCGAAACGAACGAGTTTTCGATAGATAAAGGCAAAACGGTACTTTACGGAAAATGCGATAAATGCCGCATAAAGGAGAGAGAATGAAAAAGATAATTATTATTGCGTTTGCAATAATGATAATATTGTCCGCAATTACGGTATTTGCCGGATGTGAGGAAGAAGCCGAGTGGGATGTAGTGTGTACGATTTTTCCACAATACGATTTCTGTAAAAAAATATGCGGGGATAATCTGAGTGTTAAAATGTTGCTTCCTGTGGGAACAGACGTTCATAATTATCAGCTGACGACAAAAGATAAAAGCGCAATAAAAAACAGTAAGCTGTTTATATATATAGGCGGGGAATCGGAAAACTGGGTTGACGACGTTATAAATAGCACCGATTTGTCGGACGTAAAGCTGTTAAAACTGGCTGACGAAACAGAACTGATAGCGACGAACGATGCTCATAATCATGAACACGAGGATTTGACGGAGGAAAAAAATTTTGACGAACATATATGGCTGTCGATAAAAAATGCGGTTTTAATTTGTAAGGCAATTACAAGAGAATTATGTGAACTGTTTCCCGATAAAAAGGACATATTTATTGCAAACAGCGCAATATATATTTCCGAACTGACGGAATTGGATACCCGATACAGAGAAGAGCTTGCAGAATATGAAGGCAAAAAATTATATTTTGCCGACAGATTTCCTTTTATATATTTAACGGAAGAATACGGATTGGAATACAGGTCGATGTATAAAGGTTGTTCAACGGATATGCTGATAAGTGCGGAAGATAAACTTTTGTTTGAAAACGACTATAAAGAATCCGGAGCGAAAGCGGTATTTGTGTTAGAACAGGGAGATTTAACTTTGGCAAAAAGCGTAACCGAGAGGTGCGGAGGAGAGATACTGACGCTCGATTCCTGCCAGACGATAACGAAAAAAGAACTTGAAAATAATACGGGATATGTGGAAATAATGAAGAAAAACCTTACAGCCATAAAAGAGGGTTTGCAATGATAAGTATAAGCGCAGAGAAATTGAAACTCGGATACGAAGGGAAGATAATAGTCGACGACTTGAATTTTTCGATAAAGGAAGGAGAGTTTTTGTGCATAGTAGGTGAAAACGGCTCGGGAAAGAGTACGCTTGTGAAAGCTATATTAAATCTTATAAAACCTATATCCGGAAAAATCGAAATAAAAAGCAAAGATAGCGAGAATGTCAGAATAGGATATTTATCCCAATATTTACAAGTAAGCGACAATTTTCCCGCGGGAGTGAAAGAGATAGTCTTGACGGGATGTTTGGGTATCGGGAGATGGCGACCTTTTATAGGGAAAGAACAGAAAAAAATCTGTGAAGAAAAAATGCATTTAATGAAAATTACCGAGATAAAGAATAAAATGTTCGGAGAATTATCGGGAGGGCAAAAGCAAAGAGTGTTATTGGCGCGTGCATTATGTTCGGCAAAGGACGGAATAATAATGGACGAACCCGTATCGGGACTTGACCCGATTGTTACCCAAGATATGTATGAAGCGGTAAATGAATTGAAAAGAAGCGGAATGACTGTGATAATGGTGACGCACGACGTGGATAAAGCTATAAAATCAGCCGATAAAGTATTGCATATCGGACATACTGAAAATTTTTTCGGTACGCCGGACGAATATCTTAAAACGGAAATAGCAAAAAAGTATCTATGTTAAGACAGGAGAGAAAAAATGGGTAGTCTTGCTTATTTAGCGGATAAATCGGTATATTTTGCATTGATATGTACTGTAATGATAGCGCTGTGCGCGGGATTGCTGGGCGTGGTACTCGTGTTGAAGAGATATTCTATGTTAGGGGACGGATTATCGCATATAGCATTCGGAGCATATGCCGCAGCTGCGGTGATGAGTTTTGCCGACAATATGATACTTACCGTACCCGTGACGATAATAGTAGCGATACTGTTGCTGAGAATAAAGGAAGACGGACGGATAAAGGGAGAAACGCTTATAGCAATGTTAAGTACGGGTTCGCTTGCGGTAGGATACATCATAATGAGTATAAGCGGAGGAAATAACATAGCAGGAGACGTCTGTACGACATTGTTCGGAGGGAATGCGATATTGTGTCTTACCGAGAAGGACGTCGGGATATGCTGCGGACTGGCGGGGATAGTTGCGATAGTGTTTATAATGTTTTACAACAGAATATTTGCCGTAACGTTTGACGAAACTTATGCGAAAGCAACAGGGATAAAGGCAGGTGCATATAAAACATTATTGGCAGTGACAACGGCAATAGTAATAGTACTTGCAATGGAACTTGTAGGGGCGTTACTTATAAGCGCGTTAATAGTATTTCCGGCATTAAGCGCAATGCGCTTTGCAAAAAGTTTCAAATTCGCCGTAATATGTTCGGGAATAATATCGGTTCTGACAGCCGTAATCGGTTTATTGACAGCGTGCATAACGGGATTGCCGATAGGCCCGGTTATAGTGGTAGGAAACGTAATAGTATTTATGATATGCGCATTGGTAAAGGCGTGTATCGGGAAAAAAGCGGAAAGAACGGCATAAGAAAAAGAAAGGAGAAGAAAGGAAAAATAAAAAGGGAAAAAAATAAAAATGGTAGGAGAAAACATTGACAAAGGGATAAAAAAATAGTAATATGAATGAGTTATCTGGGTATGGCGCAGTTTGGTAGCGCGCTTGAATGGGGTTCAAGAGGCCGGAGGTTCGAATCCTCTTACCCAGACCAGACCAAGCACCTCTAGCTCAGTTGGTAGAGCAGCTGACTCTTAATCAGCGGGTCCAGGGTTCGAGTCCCTGGAGGTGCACCAAAAGAAAAAACGCCCGAGACGGGTGTTTTTTCTTTTGGTTTAATAAAACAGGGACGAGAACCCGTGGGTTCGCAAATTTGCCG
>CALVYG010000041.1 GCA_944372095.1 uncultured Clostridia bacterium | reverse complement strand
CCGACCATACTATTTCGCAGTTTGCAAGTAAATACGAACCCGTACTGATGCATATAGGCGGACAGGCAGAGCTTTCTTTCAGAGTTGCCACGAAAGGTTATAGGACACAGGAAGGAACCGCAATTACCGACAAAAAAGAATGGAAAGCGGGATACAACGGAACAATTGCATCTTTAAGAGCAAATACAAGCGAAACGACGCAACTTATGGATTGGTCGGAAAAGAGAGCCATAAGCGTTTCGGCAGGCGATTCGTTATTCAATCAGCTCGATGACCTTGACAGCGAAGATTCGGATTGGTGGAACACAAATAAAACGAACAGTATAGATGCAGAATTCAAGGAGAAATACGATAATAATAAAGGGGGGGTAGATGAAATTTATAACGGTGCCAATGTAACGTTTACTTATTCTTATGTATTCAAAGGTTGGTATCTCGATAAAGACTGCAAATACGAATATAACGAAAACGACGATGTAAACGTTAATCTTATCGTATATGCAGGGTACGACGTAACCAAGACAAGAAAATAAATTCAGGAATATGACGGAAACAAAAGCGGCGCAAGCCGCTTTTGTTTTTGAAAGTTAAGAGGGAATATTTGTTAAGATTATTTTAGGGATTAGGTATTGATTTTTTTAACGGTATATATTATAATATTAAAATAAGCGGGTAGTATGCCCTTTTTAAGGAGAATCGATGGATATAAAAGCAATCGCGCAAAGAATAAAAGGTTTGAGAGAAGATTTGGAAATTTCAGTTGAAAGAATGTGCGAGCTTTGCGAATTGTCCGAAGAAGAATATAATGCTTTGGAAAACGGAGAAGTCGATTTTACTTTCAGTTTCCTTAACAGATGCGCAACAATATTCGGAATAGATATAGCCGAGCTTCTTACCGGAAGCACGACTTCTTGTCTGCATGCCTTTGCCGTAGAAAGAAAAGGAAAAGGATTGAAAGTAGACAGAAGAAAAGATTTTGAATATTTGCATCTTGCAAGCAGATTTTATAATCACAGGATTGACCCGTTGTATGTAAAAGTTCCGTTCAGTAAAGAAGCGCTGGAAAAACCGATAGTTACCAACACGCACGAAGGGCAGGAATTCGATTATGTGCTGGAAGGCGGACTGAAATATACAATTCACGGACAAATAGTGTATCTTAACGAAGGGGACAGCATAATGTTCGATTCGTCAAGTCCGCACGGAATGGTCGCAACAACGGAAAGCGGATGTAAGTTTCTTGCGATAGTAGTGAAAAAATAAATTACCTTGTCGCGCGGAAGAAAAACTACGCTCGGCAGCAATAAAATATAAATGTAGTTGGAAAGGAAAACGAAATGACAAGGCTGTTAAAATTTTTGAAACCGATGCTGAAAATCTTCATCGTAGTTGTAGTGCTATTAGCGTCGGGCGCAATGGCGGAATTGTATTTGCCCGGGCTTATGGCGGATATAATAAACGACGGGATTTATCTTGACTACGAAGAGGCTTATGTCCATAAAGAAATGGAAAATCCTTTCGGCGATATTGATATTGATTTTGAAAGTCTGGTTTACCATGAAGGATATATTCCCGTATTCGAAATGCAGGACGGATTTTCCACAATCGATATAAAAACTGCGTGGAACGAAAAATTTACCGGCGGGTATATGATACATTTCAATTTCAAAGATATACCTGTTTCGGACAGCGAAATATTGTTCAATGAAATCCTGATACCGTTTATGAACGCGCTCGAAAGAGTTTCATTCAAAGAAACGGGGCATAAAAGCATAAACGAATACAGCGCGGAAGAACTTGTCGAAGTTGAAGCAGCATTTTCCATTCTTATAGACTACGGTAGCCTGAGGGCGAACGACGATGCAGATATAAACATTGAAACTTTCCTTGATATGTTTGAAGAAGATGAAGACGATGAGGAAGAGGACAGCGTTTGGGATGACGAAAACGCAAAAAAACTTCTTACGTCGTGCGTAATGTGTATGAAACACAGCCGTTACGGTAATCTTCTTCCCATACCTGTTCTTTGTGACGAAAACGGAGAAAAAGTTACGGATGAATTCGGCGAATACATAACGCTCGAAGTCGACGCATACGGCGAACCGATTGATAAGTCGCAGCTTACATACATATATAACGAAGATACCGAAAGAGTCGAACCTTTCCTGGACTACGAAATTGTACTTTGCAACGACGTTGGCGGATATGCTTATAAATACGTCAATCAGAATAAATGGATAAAAAACAGACTCGGAATGACCGATTCGGAAATCGATAATGCGGTAGCCTCATATACGAATGTTGATAAGGACGATTCATTCTGGGGAAAAATAAAAGCCGGTTGGAATAGTTTTGCCGAAATTATTTCTTTGAGTGAAACCGGAAGTACTACGGCGGATTTAAGCAATAAAGTAGAAAAAACCGCTGACGAATGGAAATCGCCCGACGGAATAACAATTCAGACAAGTAATCTCGGATTTATCGTAAAGAAAGGTCTTCTGATGTTCCTTATTACTTTCTGTTCATCGGGTTGCACGATTGCCGCAATGTTTATGAGCAGTAAGATAGCCGCTTATTTCAGTAAAGTTTTAAGAAGTAAAGTATTTAATAAAGTCGAAAGATATTCGCTCGTCGAATTTGATAAATTCGGAACTGCAAGTCTTGTCACCCGTTCTACAAACGATATTAACCAGATACAGAACGTATTCCTCGTTATATTGAGAACAACGCTGAGTACGCCGGTTACGATTATAGGCGGATTTGTGTTCTCGTTCAGAGAGAATACATATATGACTATGGTGCTTGTCTACGTGTTGCCGATACTGTTTATAGCGGCGGGCGTAGCGGCAATCATCGTTCAGCCTTACTTCAAAATAATACAACAGAAAGTTGACCAGTTAACGCTTATAATGCGTGAAGGGATTACCGGTATAAGAGTTGTTCGTGCATTTAATAAGCAGGACCAGGAAAATGCAAGGTTTGAAATTATCAATAAAGAAACCTGTAAGGCAGCAACAACTTTGCAATATTATTGTGCGGCACTCGTACCTCTTATCAATATCTGCCTTAACTGCTGTTCGGTAGGTATATATTGGAGAGCGGCGCAACAGGTAGCAGGTGTTGCGGGGGAATCTCTTAACGATGTAGCAAGTATGCTTGAAGTCTCGCAGTATATTACGCAGATAGCAATGGCAATGGTATTCGTAGCGAGCGCCGTTGTAATTTATCCCCGTGCCACAGCAAGTGCGGAACGTATTTTACAGGTGCTTGATTCCGACGTTAAAGTCAAGGATGAAGAAGGCTGTAAAGACGTCAGCGATAACAGCGGAACAATCGAATTCAGAGACGTTTGTTTCAAATATTCCGACGATGCGGAAAAGAATATACTCGACCATATAAGTTTCAAATGCGAAAGAGGTAAAACAACCGCTATTGTCGGAGGAACCGGAAGCGGCAAGAGCTCGATTATAAACCTTATACCGAGATTTTACGATATAACGGAGGGAAGTCTGCTTGTTGACGGACAGGAAGTCAGAACATATCCGCAGGCTGAATTAAGAAAGAAAATAGGATTTGTGCCGCAAAAAAGTATACTTTTCAGCGGAACGATAGCGGATAATCTGCGTTACGGAAAAGAAGACGCAACGGAAGAAGAAATGTGGGCGGCATTGAAAATTGCGCAGAGCGACACGTTTGTAAAGGAAAAAGAAGGACAA
>CALVYG010000040.1 GCA_944372095.1 uncultured Clostridia bacterium | reverse complement strand
TTAAGGGAAGCGGAGAAGCAGGGGCAGAAAGCTGAAAGTCTGGCGGAAATATTCGGACAGACGTTGATGAAAGCAGGGGACGCTGTAACGGACAAATGCGACGCCAAATTGAGAAAGCTGTTGTTTTACGTCGGGAAATGGATATACATAGCCGACGCTATTGACGATATAAAAAAAGACAGCGAAAAACAAAATTTCAACCCTTTTTTAAGGGAAGATAAATGTTTTGACGATAAAGTATGGGAAGAGGCGGAAAAGGAAGCGCGTGTATTGATGTACGAAGCGACGGAAGAAATCCGTAAAAGTTATGAGGAAATGGACATAAAAGTGAGCGAAGGCGCACTGAGCAATATAATATATTTAGGCTTGAAGAGCCGAACAGAAAGAATACTGGAAGGAAGAGGTCAGAAATGTCGAAAAATCCGTTTGTAGTACTGGGAATAAGTCCGAATGCAAGTAAAGACGAAGCGTATTACGCATATAGGGATATGCGTGTAAAATACGAAAGCCTGAGATTCGAACCGGGAGAAACCGGAGCGGAAGCGTGCGCAAAGCTGGAAGAAATCGAAGCGGCGTACGACGATGTGGTAAAAGCGATAGACGAAAGGGAAAACGGCGGGAACAGAGAGGATACGAGGACGCGATTCGTAAACGAAAATCTGGATTCCGCTGAAAAGAGTATAAGGGATAACAAAATCGACGACGCGCAAAGGTATCTGGACGATTGTACGACGAGAACGGCGAGATGGCATTATCTGCAATCGGTGGTATTTTATCGTAAAAACTGGGCGGGCGACGCATTAAAGCAGCTTGAACTGGCGTGCAATATGGAGCCCGGAAACAAAAAATACTGTGATGCGAAAGCTGCTATGGAAAGGCATATAAAGGCAAATACCACGGCGCAAAGCAATTCTTTTTATGACAACGGAACGAAAGCCGAAAGGACATACGCGGACAGTACGAATAATTACACGAGAGGAACGCGCGGTTGCAGCGCGTGCGACGTTTGCAGCGGATTGATATGCGCCGACTGCTGCTGTGAATGTATGGGCGGAGACCTTATTTCCTGTTGCTGATAAATGCGTAGCGATAAATATTCCGAAATAGGACTGAGACTTGCGCTTGCAGGCGTCGGGACCGGACTCAGCGTAGCGTTTATTGCGCTTTCTTACTATTTAAGTTTTATGTCGCTGAGCTTTACCGTTCTGACTTCGGTCGGAATAATGTGCCCTTTGGCACGCGATTATTACCGTGAAGGCATACTAGCGGCCATTGCGGCGGGAGTTATCGGTTTCTTTATTGCAAATATTAAAATTGTTCCTTACGCAATGGCAAGCGGACTTTACGTCGTGCTTACCGTTTTTTTATACAACAAAAAGGTGAACGTAATTCTTCTTACGGTCATAAAAGCGGCATATTCGTGTCTTGTATTCTGGATAATATATAAAATCACCGGAACGCTTGTAGTAAATTTCGAAAAACTTACGTTTCTTGCCGATTTTAACGAAACGGGATTGTATGTATTATTGAACGCAATATTTCTCGTATGTTTTCTTGCGTACGATTTTCTTCTGATAAAAGGTTACGAGTATGCAAAGAAACTTGCGGCAAGGATAATAAAAAAATAATTGCGGAGAGCAGAATAATTTTGAAAAACAAATAAAAAACCGACGGAAAAGTCGGTTTTTTTTCAGTAAAAAAATTTAATGTCAGGCATAAGAATTGCGTTTCAGTTCGGAACGGGAAATTCTTTCCGAGAGCGGAACTTCGACGTCTTCCGTTGCTTTAACGGCGGAAAAAAGAACTTCGTTCACATAAGAATTTGCTATATTGTAATAAATTTCTTTCCCTTTACGCGAGCTTGTAACAATTTTTCTGTCTTTAAGAATACGGAGTTGATGAGAAACCGTACTCTGGTTCAGAGAAAGGTATTTTGAGAGGTCGTTAACGTTAAGCTCGCTTACCGACAAAAGAATAATGATTTTAATTCTGGTTTCCTGAGAAAAAACGGAAAAGAATTCGCCGATATTTCTGATAGCATCGTCGCCGGGCATATATTGAGACAGAAGTTCTTCGAGAGTCATAGCGTTTCACCCCGATTTTTTTTGTATAATAATTGTAAAACAGTAAACAAAGTGAAAAAGAGCGCATATTGTAGAATAAACGATTTTTTCGGAGGTGGAAGTTGAATAACAATACGTTGCCCCTGTTATTACTTTTTTTGCTGAGCGGTAACAGCGATTCCGGAACGAGCGATAACCGTACGATGCTTGCTATGTGCCTGAGTTTATTATTGCTATTTGACGACCCGTCCGATTGCGGCTGCGGATGCGGGTGCGGAAACAATTTCTGATTGGCATTAAGTCACGCTTGAAAAATAAAGAAAATAAAGGTATAATAAAACCGTAATCCGAAAAGGGAGGACGGTTATATGGTACATTTCGGAAACGACTGGGACGAAGTACTTAAAGGGGAGTTCGATAAAGAATATTATCAGATATTAAGGGGATTTCTGAAACACGAATATTCAACGGAAACGATATATCCGCCGATGTACGATATATTCAACGCATTCAAAGCGACGGCGTATGAAGACGTAAAAGTCGTAATAATAGGACAAGACCCGTACCACAGACCGAACCAGGCGCACGGGATGTGTTTTTCAGTGAAAGAAGGAATGCCGATTCCCGCGTCGTTAAAAAACATATACAGTGAGATAAAAGACGATTTAGGTATCCCTATACCGAGAAGCGGATGCCTTAAACATTGGGCAGAGCAAGGCGTACTATTATTGAACACGATACTGACGGTAAGAGAAGGAAAGCCGTTATCCCATAAGGGATACGGGTGGGAAAAGTTTACCGATGACGTAATGATAAAGCTGAACGAAAAGAAAGAGCCGATAATATTTCTGTTATGGGGAACGCCGGCAAAGAAAAAAGGAATGCTTATAACGAACCCGATACACCGTAAGCTATGCGCGGCGCATCCGTCGCCGCTGTCGGCGCATTACGGATTTTTCGGTTGCAGACATTTTTCCGAGGCGAACAGGCTTCTTATAGAGGCGGGGAAAACGCCGATAGATTGGAAAATAACGCCTTAAAAACTGAACGTTCCGATATAATCGGAGCGTTTTTTTTCAAAATTAGTAAAAAATAGAGGAAAAAGGCGTAAAAACCGATTAAGGAAAAGGAGTTTTAAGAAAAATAATTTTTGAAGAATAGCTATTGCAATTTTCAGATAGTTATTTTATAATAAATATATTATTAAAAATATGGGGTTTGTCGGATTGAGCAGGAAAGTATTGGCAATAGTATTTTTAATAGCGTTGATAGCCGTAGCGGGAGTAGCGTGCACGGTGCCGATAGAACACGCCGCGGCGAAAGTAATATCGATATCCGTTGACGGAATAACCAAGACGGAATATATCGCCTGCGACGAACTCAATATAAGCGGAGCGACGTTAATAGTAACTTACGATAACGGGAATCACGAAGTGCTGCCGCTGACAACGGAAATGCTTGATAAAAGCAGTTACGATATGGATAAGCCCGGAGAGCAGAAAGTGCGCGTGGTATACGGCGGACAGAGTACGACGTTTACGATAAACATATCGGAATGGAAACTGACGTCGGTAGAACTGTCGAGCGAACCGTATGTTCTGGATTATGTGGTGGGAGAGGAAGTAGACCCCACCGGAGCAATGATAAAGTGCAGTTTTGAAGGGAACAAAACCAAGTATTTCAACGTAACGTCGGATATGCTTGAAGAATACGATAACGAGACGGTCGGAGAAACGACGGTGGGATTGACGTATTACGGCGTAAAGATGGAGTTTACGGTGTCGTTTACCGAGAAAACGCCGATAGGAATAACAATAGTTGATTCGGCAGAGAGAAATTACGT
>CALVYG010000039.1 GCA_944372095.1 uncultured Clostridia bacterium | reverse complement strand
TATTCGTCGATTGCCGTAAATTGGTACAGCCGTGTTCCTTTTCCCATTGCTTGCGTGCATGCTTGCGGCACATATTTCACATCTATTTGTATTCTTTCTCCCGGATAGGTCATTTGCGTATACGGTTTCGGTATGTATTTAGGTTTCTTTTTAATCCTTTCGGCAAAATATCCCTCTCTTTGCATTACCCTGTAAAGAGAAGAAAGTGATCGCGCATATCCTCGTCGCTTTAGCTTTACCCACAGTACCACTAGACCTTCCGACGGATTGCGACGCAGAAAATTACCGATCAGCTTCAGCTCCGCCTCCGTGTGCATATTCGGATGACCGTGCGGTCTGCGCGACAGTTCTTTCAAAGAATGTATACTCCCGTCGTATCGCCTGCGCCAGAAATAGATCCATTGTCGTGTACGCTTGTAGCGCGTGGCGGCACGGGTAACACCGTGCTTGAAGGAATATTCGATTACCGCTTGCTTGAATCTGAGATCCTGTGTTATACTTGCCATGGTGAGTTGCGCTCCTTTTGTTTTTTTGCGCAATTAAATAATAAACTAAATCGAGCAAAACTCACCACCTTTTTTTGCAATTCCGCGCCTCCCCCTAGGGGGAGGTTTTCTGTTTGGTTTCCGGCTACCTTTCCTTTCTCTCCTTCTTGTTCCGGATATGCGACTGTGTAACAAATGTATTGTAAACCTACACTGAGTGTCATTAAAAACTGACTTTGAAATCTTTACTTTGCTTAAAAATTGTGTTACAATATTTATGTATATTGTTTAGGAGCGTGTAATGGGAAAAGAAGCCTTCTCTAAAATCAAACTTCTGAAGATATGGGAAATTCTCAAGCAGGACAGTGACGAGAATAATCCGTTGACTACAAATCAGATTATAGATAGACTTGGCGCGAGCGGAATTGTTTGCGACCGCAGAACTTTGTATCAGGATATTTCCGCTCTTAACTCTTACGGATACGAAGTAGTATGCAGAAAAGGTCAGCATAGCAACTGCTATTATGTGTTGGACAGAAATTTTGACGTGCCCGAACTTCGCATTCTTATAGACGCGGTGCAGGCAGCAAGTTTTATATCCCCGAAAAAGACGGAAGAATTGACGGATAAAATAGCCGCTCTCGGCGGCAGTTATCGTGCGGATATTCTCAAAAAGAACATTGTAGAGTTTAATACGACCAAGCACAGCAACGAACATATTTACTACACCGTAAATACGATAGAAGACGCCATTCTCGCAGAAAAGAAGATCGCATTTCAGTATTTTGATCTGAATGAACGTCACGAACGTGTTTTTAGAAAGAACGGCGAGAAGTATAAGGCAAATCCCGTCGCAATGGTCTTTTCTAACGACAATTATTATCTGATATGCTATCACGATAATCACGACAATATAACGACATATCGCATAGACAGAATGTTGAATGCCGAGATGCTTTCCGATGAAATCAATACGAAAGCTAGACCGAAGGCGCTCAGTATATCGAAACACCGCAAGCAAGCGTTTTCAATGTTTGGCGGAGAGATACAAACGGTGCGTTTTGAGGCGGATCGGGATATGTTGGACGTAATCTTCGACAAGTTTGGCGAGGATATGAGTATAACTTCACTCGGTACGGATAAAATTTCGTTTTCTGCCGAAGTTCAGATAAGCCCGATGTTTTTCGGTTGGTGCTGCTCGTTCGGAGGAAGAATTAAAATAGTATCGCCAAATATAGTTCAAAAAAAATTGAAGGATTATATTTCAGGGATTATGCTTCAATACGTGGTTAAGAGGGAGGAATGTAAATGAGTATTGCTAATTCTTTTGGAAAATTTAATGAGGCTACTCGTGTGCAAATGCCGGCGATGATACATTTGTCCCGCCTCGGTTATCAATATTTCGGAAAAGTTACAGAGGATATGGCAGGAACCGTTTTCGATCCTGACACTAATATCTTGACTCAAATATTCGTCGAGCAATTCAAAAAGTTAAATCCTTTACATGAAGGCGAGGCTTTTCAAATACTTAAAACCATACGCCAGGAGTTGGACAACGACGATTTAGGACGTAGTTTTTATAATCGGCTTAAAACGGTTTCGCCTGTCAAACTCATTGATTTTGAAAACATACAAAACAACGTATTTCATTACACGGCAGAGTTTACATGCAGACGGGATCAGGACGAGTTTCGCCCCGATATAACGCTTTTCGTTAACGGACTTCCGCTTGTTTTCATTGAGGTTAAAAAACCCAATAATCACGGAGGAATGGTAGCGGAAAGCGAGAGAATGAATAGCCAGCGTTTTCCTAATAAAAAATTCCGCCGTTTTATTAACATAACGCAGTTGATGATTTTCTCCAACAATATGGAATATGACGCCGCCGGCGGAATCGTTCCTATTCAAGGGGCATTCTATTGTACTGCTGCCAGAGAAAGCGCTCCGTTTAATTGCTTTAGAGAAGAAAATAAAAACAATCTTTCTGTCGCTCCGTATAATCAAAATTACCCTTATAAAGATGTTGATACGGAACTGGAAAAGAAAATTCTTACGGATTTTAACTGTCAGGTCATCAGACATACGCCTGAATATCAGACAAACTTAAATATCAATAGTCCTACCAATCGTGTTATCACTTCGATGTGCTCACCCGAACGGCTGTTGTTTTTGTTGAAATACGGTATTGCGTATGTAAAAATGGAGCGCGAAGTTGACGGCAAAATTGAGTCCGTCGATCAAAAGCACATTATGCGTTATCAGCAATTTTTTACGGCGCTTGCGGTCAGGGAAAAATTAAGACAAGGCGCAAAATCGGGATTAATTTGGCATACGCAAGGTAGCGGAAAAACGGCGTTGTCGTACTATCTTACTTATGTACTTTCCGATTTCTATGCCGTGCAAAACAAAGTTGCTAAATTCTACTTCATCGTTGACAGACTCGACTTACTAGAGCAGGCTTCGCAAGAATTCGAAGCGCGCGGATTAGAAGTTAAAACGGCAAATACGCGTGCAGAGTTAATGGCACAATTCCGTACAAATCAAGCGTTAGAAGGTTATTCAGGCAAGCCTGAAATTACGGTCGTTAATATTCAGCGGTTTGCGGAAGATACGGAAAAGGTGGATTTGCCTGATTACGCTACAAATTTGCAAAGGATCTTTATTATAGACGAGGCACACCGCGGCTATAATCCGAAGGGGTGTTTCCTTGCAAACCTTTTTGATGCCGATGTCAATTCGATAAAGATTGCTTTAACCGGAACTCCTCTTTTGAAAGAGGAGCGTGCTTCGTGGAGAGTTTTCGGCGAATACTTCCACACTTACTATTACGACAAATCCATACAGGACGGGTATACTCTCAAAATCATACGAGAAGATATAGAAACTTCTTATCGTGAGCGTTTATCCCAAATATATGAACGACTGGAAACGCTTGTTCAAAAGAAAGATTTAAGAAAGTCGCAAATTATTGAGCACGAAAGTTATGTGCACGATTTGCTGTCGTATATCATTAACGACCTAAAACGCTTCCGTAAAATTCAAGGCGATGACACCTTAGGCGGAATGATTATTTGCGAAACAAGCGAACAGGCACGCAAAATGTATGCGTTATTCGATGAGGTTCAATTAGAGTTGAACCGTGACGATAAGTACAAAAGTAATTTTAAAGTCGGGCTGATATTGCACGATAGCGACGATAAAGAAATAAGGAAACAGATCGTAAAAGATTTCAAAAAGAATATGACCGTTGACGTTCTTATCGTCTTCAATATGTTGTTGACCGGGTTTGACGCTCCGAGATTGAAAAGGCTGTATCTCGGAAGAAAGCTCAAAGACCATAATTTGCTTCAGGCCATTACGCGAGTCAACCGGCCTTATAAACAAAATCGTTACGGATACATAATTGACTTTGCCGATATAAAGCAAAATTTTGAACAGACCAATGCGGCATATCTCCATGAGCTAAACA
>CALVYG010000038.1 GCA_944372095.1 uncultured Clostridia bacterium | reverse complement strand
GGAGCAAGCGGCTCGACGTTAAGATTTATGCTTCCGTTATGCGCGGCAGCGGGAACCGAAACAACGTTTTCGGGAACCGAAAGACTTTCAGACAGACCGATAGACGGATTGCTTTCCGAAATGAAAAAACACGGAATAAAAACCGACGCCGATAAACTTCCGCTGACAATAAGCGGAAATATGAGCGGCGGGATATTTACAATCGACGCAAGCGTGAGTTCGCAGTTTATCAGCGGACTTTTGCTGTCCCTTCCGCTGACAGGCGGAGGAACGGTTATTCCCGAAGGAAAAACCGTAAGTAAAAGCTATGTGGATATAACCGTATCGGTAATGAGGTCGTTCGGTGTGGACGTTACGGAAGACGAAGGAAAGTATACCGTATACGGAAAATACATATCTCCGACAAAATACGAAGCGGAAAGCGATTGGAGTTCCGCGGCATTTTTTGCACTCGGCGGAGCTACGGGAGAAGGGGTAACGCTTGCAGGGCTTAATCCCAATTCTCCGCAGGGAGATAAAACCGTTCTCGACTGTTTCATATTGGGAGGAGCGAGCGTGCAAAGAACGGACAAAGGAATAACCGTAAGAAAAGGAAATCCGCGGCCGTTCAGTTTCAATGTGGAGAACTGTCCCGACGCCGCGCCGACGCTTGCGGTGCTTGCCGCGCTCCGAAAAGGGAAAAGCGTTCTGAGCGGAACGTCGAGACTGAAAATCAAAGAAAGCGACAGGGCGGAAGAAATCATAAAACTTCTTAACGCATTCGGCGTAGAAGCAAGCAATTCGGGCAGTGAAATCACCGTATACGGAACGGGCAGGTTACAGGGCGGAGGAGAAATCGAGCTGCCCGACGACCACCGAATAGCGATGGTTGCGGCAATAGCCGCTTCCGCCGCAGACAGACCGACGGTTTTAAGCGGCGTTCAATGCGTAAGCAAATCGTATCCTACGTTTTTTAACGATTTTAACAAACTCGGAGGTAAAACAGATGTACTCCCCGTTTTCTGAAATAAAAGTGGAAATTTTCGGCGCGTCCCACGCTCCCGAAATCGGAGTCGGAATCGAAGGACTTCCGAAGGGAAAAACAATAGACGTATCGAAAGTTCAGGCGTTCGTAGACGAAAGAAAAAGCGGATTCAACCCTTGGAGCACGCCGAGGAAAGAACCCGACGAAGTGATTTTTCTTGAAGGGATAGAAAACGGAACGCTTACGGGAAAACGCGTTGTCGCGGTAATAAAAAACACCTGTCAGAAATCGTCAGATTACAGCGAATACAGATACACTCCCCGCCCATCGCACGCCGATTACGCGGCGCTTATAAAAGACGGAGAAAAAGCCGATTTGGCAGGCGGAGGAAGATTTTCGGGCAGAATGACCGCGCCTATGTGTATAGCGGGAGGAATAGCGTTACAACTGCTTGAAAAACACGGAATAAAGATTGGCGCATACGTTTCTTCGATAGGCGGAATTAAAGGAAAAAGTTATTCCGACGGTGAAATTACCTACGAAGAAATCGAAAACGCAAAGGCGAAAGGAAATTTCGCCTTGACCAAAACGGAAGAAATGACGGAAAAAGTCATAACGGCGCGCCGTAACGGAGATTCGGTCGGAGGGAGCGTCGAATGTATAGTCTACGGCGTTTGCGCGGGGCTCGGCGACGCGTTGTTCGCCGGAACAGAAAACAGAATAAGCGCGTCCGTTTTTGCCGTTCCCGCCGTAAAAAGCGTGGAATTCGGTTTGGGAACGGGATTTATGGCCGAAACTGGAAGCGCGGTAAACGACGCTTTCTGCATAAAGGAAGGAAAAATAAAAACGGTAACCAACAATAACGGAGGGATAAACGGCGGAATAACCAACGGAATGCCGATAACGGTCCGCGTGGGTATAAAACCTACCCCGTCCATAAGTATTCCGCAGAAAACGGTAAATTTGTCGGAAATGAAAGAAACGGAAATAATTATACGCGGACGGCACGACGCGTGCATAGTTCCGCGTGCCGTACCGGGAATAAAATCTGCCGTTGCTCTGGCTGTTCTTGACCTTATGGCGGAACAACGGCTTCTGTAAAATCAAAATATTATAAAAATCCTAATAAAAATACAAAACGGAAACGGGAGAATAAAAAAATGACATTGGAAGAACTCAGAAAACAAATCGACGCCTGCGACGACAAAATAGCGGAGGCGTACAATGAAAGAATGAAACTTGCGGAAAAAATCGCGGAAGCAAAGAAAGCAACGGGAGCCGCGACGGAAAATACCGAACGGGAAAAAAGCATTCTGAACAGAGTGACGCAAAATATGCCCGACGAAATCAAACTATACGCCAAACAAGTCTTTGAAACGATGTTCGCAACGTCAAAAGCGTATCAGTCGCATTTTTATACGGCAAATTCGCCGACAAAAAGTAAAATCCTCGAAGCGTTGTCCGCGAATGAGAAATATCCCGTATCCGCAGTTGTTGCGTGCCAGGGAATAGCGGGAGCGTATTCGCAAAAAGCCGCGGAAAAATTGTTCGCCTTATCAAACATAATGTATTTCCGCGATTGGAACGCCGTGTTCGGCGCGGTGGAAAAAGGACTTTGCGCATACGGAGTTCTGCCGATAGAAAACAGTACGGCGGGAAGCGTAAACGGCGTGTACGATTTAATGAGAAAACACAACTGCTATATAGCGCGTTGCGTGAAACTCCGCGTGGGACACTACCTTCTCGCCCCCGAAGGAACAAACCTTGACAATATAACGGAAATAATTTCCCACGAACAGGCATTATCGCAATGCTCCGAATTTTTGAAAACATTGAAAAACGTAAAAATAACCCGTTGCGAGAATACGGCACTGGCTGCAAAAACCGTTTCCGAACGCGGCGAAAAAGGCGTAGCCTGCATATCTTCGAGAGATTGCGCCGGCATTTACGGACTTAAAATTCTTGCGTCCGAAATACAGAGCAACGACGATAACTATACACGGTTCATAGCGGTTTCAAAACGCTTGCAAATTTTTGACGGAGCAAAGAAAATATCGGTTATGGTAAACCTTCCTCACGAAACGGGAAGCCTGAACAGACTTCTTAACAGATTTTCCACGCTCGGACTGAACTTGACGAAACTCGAATCCAGACCTATCGGGTCGTCGCCGTTCGAGTTTGCGTTTTATTTCGACTTCGACGCCGATATCCGCCGTCCGGAAGTGCTTAACCTTATCGCCGAGCTGGACAACACAAGCGACAGATTCGTTTTCCTCGGCGGCTATGACGAGATAATGTGATTATGGAACAATTCGGTCTGATAGGGAATCCCCTCGTTCATTCCGTATCCCCTGCGATACACAATCTTCTGGGAATAGATAACTACAAATTGTTTCCGCTCGAAGAAAACGAGTTACCTTCTTTTGTCGAAAAAGATATTAAAGGATTCAACGTTACTATTCCGTATAAGGAAAAAATAATTCCATACCTTAAAGAAATAAAAGGTGCCGCCAAGGAAATCGGCGCAGTAAATACCGTCGTACGGACAAAAAGCGGTCTCATCGGGTATAATACCGACGCGGACGGAATGATTTATGCTTTGAAACGAGCAGAAATTTCACTTAAAAACAAAAACGTTCTTATCCTCGGAACAGGCGGAACAAGCAAAACAGCGGCATATGTTGCTGAAATTTCGGGAGCAAAGTCAATCACCAAGGTCGGCAGAACAAGCGAAATAAACTATAATAACGTGTACTCGCTCACAGCAACGGAAATAATAATAAACACTACTCCGGTAGGAATGTATCCTATAACAGACGCTATGCCCGTTGACCCGAAAAAATTTCCCGCGCTGAAAGGTATATTCGATTGTATCTATAACCCGAAAGAAACTTTACTCGTAAATGAAGGAAAAAAGAACGGCGTCAACGCCGCTAACGGAATATTTATGCTGATAGAACAGGCGCGCAAAGCAGAAGAACTGTTCTTAAATAAATCTCTTTCCCCGTCACTTATCGAAAAAGTCTTTGATAACTTAAAATTTTAAGCAAAAAAGAGTATGCAGGGGAAGTGGCAAACTCCCCCTGCATACTCTTTTCTTTTTGGGTTTTGGGTTATTCGAGGGAGAAACCGCTTTTGGAAAAAATCGGTTGTCCCCCTCGAACTCCTCCTTCCCGAAAACCTCAGATTTTTTGGGGATAGTGCGTTATCCGAGGGGGAAACCGCTTTTGGAAAAAATCGGTTGTCCCCCTCGGGCTCCCCCTTCCCGAAAACCTCAGATTTTTTGGGG
>CALVYG010000037.1 GCA_944372095.1 uncultured Clostridia bacterium | reverse complement strand
TGCGTACCTCGCCATTACGTCACAGCAAACGTTTGCCTTATGGCGTCTGCAAAAATGCAAACGCCAATTTCGCAACGCTGCTGTTCCTCTTCCCGCAAAATCTTGATATACAATCTTTTGCGGGAGCTCTAAAATAAGGTGTTTTGCTTTCCGTTTTTCGCCGTATCATGGCGGTCTGATAATGCATCGATTGCTCATATCTTTCTCCCGATTTTTATTTTATCTGTTCCGCACAACGGCGGCAGATTGCTTTGAAGTGTTATGTCGTTGCATTGCTGGCCTCTCCTTATTCAACGTCCACGAAAACGTATAGTACAATTTTTGCCCTTCACTTATTAGAGAAAAAACGAACACAACGCAAGCAGCCCCATGCAAAAAGGTGTTTGTTTTCTTTGACGCAGAATAACCGATAAAAATTCTCCTCACTATAATAAGGAACTTTTTAAGCCGAATGGCGGGGTATTTTTGAAAACTTTTTCAAAAATTACTTAAAATTTTACCATTAGCCCCCGACATACATGGGGGAAATGTAAATATCCCCTCAATAGGTAGCCAAAAAAGAAGACCAAAATACAACCTATCCTCAAAAGTTTTATATGATCCTTTCAATAGGTAGCCAAGCAAGAAGGCGAAAATATAAGTGGTCTCCGAAAATTTTATCTGATTTTTATATGAATCCACACAAAGCCCCTCACTTAGTAGCCACGAAAACGGCAAAAGTTTGGTGTCTAAATCGTAAATTTCACAAATTTTTCATTTATCCAAGCCGCCCCCCTCAATAGGGAGGCAAGTAAGAGCCCGAAAAGTTTACACTCCGGAAAAAATAAGCCAAAAATTTTTTATGGCATAGAAAACCCCGCGAGGCGCACATCTCTACACACCCCGCGGGATCTTACGTAGTAATTCAATTTTATACAAAGCGACAACTTAGTTCAAAAGTGTCAACGATGTTGACACTTTTGGGCTACGTATTACTACCGATAATCGCCATTATGAGAAGGTGGGCTCGGAAGTCAAAGATATCACCGACGATCTACCCTTTGAAATACCCGATAGTTGGGTGTGTGTACGTTTGTTTACGGTGTGCTGGTTAGGCGATGTTGCTAAAAGCACAGGAGAAAAATTGCCTTACTTGGATGCTAAAACCTTAAGAGGAAAGCCAGACAAAACTTATCTCACCGAGGGAAAAGTTGTTGATGTCGGAGAAAAGGTTATTTTAGTCGATGGTGAAAATTCCGGCGAGGTATTCGATATACCATTTCGCGGATATATGGGCAGCACTTTCAAAACGCTGGAGAAGGTATCGCAGCTTACTTTCGGATATCTTAATGTGGTGTTAGACTATTATAGAGATACCTTCCGCGGGAATAAAATAGGGGCGGCAATTCCGCACTTAAATAAAAATCTATTCAAATCGCTACTTATTGGTATTCCTCCGCTTGCAGAGCAAGCCCGTATTGTAGCGGAGATAGAAAAGTTTGAACCATTGATCGCAGAGTATGACAAACTCGAACAACAGGCGACGAAGTTAGACGAAGAGATTTACGATAAGCTCAAAAAGTCCATTTTGCAATACGCCATTCAAGGGAAACTTGTTCCTCAGGATCCGAACGACGAGCCTGCAAGTGTTTTATTGGAGCATATCCGCGCCGAAAAGAAAGCCAAACTCGGCAAGAAATTTGTGGACAGCTACATTTACAAAGGTGATGATAACTGTTACTACGAACACATTGCCGCAAGAGCGCAGGATGAGCCGGTCGAAGTGTTGTTTGATATACCGGAGAATTGGGCCTTTACTCGTTTAGATACGATTATCGGCTTATCTTCTGGAACAAATTTAACATCAGCAACAATGGCAAAAAGTGAACAGATTTATCCAGTATTTGGTGGAAACGGAATTACAGGCTATTACGATAAATACAATATTGGAGCAGACCATATAATCATCGGGCGAGTTGGGTTTTATTGTGGCTCAATCCATGTAACAAATAAAAAATCTTGGATTACCGACAATGCGCTTATTGTTTCTTTCGATAATTCATCTATCTCAACATCCTTTTTTGCGTTACTTCTTGAAAGTCTAGAACTTGGCAAAAAATCATCAGCAACTGCGCAGCCGTTGGTTACTGGCAAGATTATTAAACCCATTATTGTAGCTCTACCGCCCCTTGCCGAGCAAAAACGCATTGTGGCAAAAATCAACGAGATATTCGCAATGCTGTAAAGTCAGATCCCCTCGGAAGTCCGAGGGGATTGTTTTACCAAGTGACAACTTTATCGACGATCTCCTGCTGTTCGCTAGCTGTCTTGCGCAGGTATATTCGTGTCGTTTCAATGCTCTCATGCCCCATAAGGTCGGCAAGCAGAGAAATATCATTATATTTTTCAAGGAAATTTTTTGCAAAACGATGCCGAAAAGAATGAGGATAGACAACTTTGGGATTTAAGCCGTACTTATTGGCATAGTTCTTTAATTGTTGGGAAATGCCGCGCACTGTAATGCGGTCGCCAAAGCGATTTAGAAATAAGTAGCCGCCGGTCACGCCTTTTTCGGCAAGCCATGCTTCCGTTTCTGTCTTCAACTTTTTGGGTATGTAAAGCCGCCGCAGTTTGCCGCCTTTGGAGTATAAGTCAAAGTAGCCGTTAAAGACGTGTTCCACCTTGATTTGTATCAGTTCGCTCACCCGCGCGCCCGTTGCAGCCAAGTAGCGTACTACAAAATACCATTCCCAATTTCCGTCGCGTTTCAGGCAATTCTTCAAAAACTTGTAGTCCGCGTCGCTGATGACATTTTCCAAGAAGTTCTTTTGCTGAATCTTTACCGGAGCCAGCCGCAGCTTCTCTTTCTTGATGAAGTCGAGATATTTGTTTATTGCCTGTATTCGCAAGTTTACAGTTTTTGGCTTATAGGTTTCAATCAAATATCCCTTGAACGCCAACAGGTTTTGCTTTGTGATTTCACCAGATAACTGCTGATACATTCGTATCGTGAGCAGGTACGATGAGATCGTGTTTTCGGACAGATTTTCCCGCCGAAGGTGTGTTTCAAATTCGTCTAACATAGGTTAAACCTCCTAAAATAGTAATACATAAATTTTACTCTTTTCAGAGGAAAACCTCGATCAAGTATGCGGTGTAATGAGAAGAGTTCTGTTATTATGAGAAGGTCGGCGAAACCGTCACTAATATTAGCGATGAAATCTCTTTTGAGCTGCCTGAAAATTGGGTGTGGTGTCGCTTGCACACAATCTGTTCATATATTCATCGCGGCAGATCTCCGGCATACGGTACGGAGAAAATTCTGCCTATAATAGCCCAAAAATGTAACCAATGGACAGGAATCCAAACGCAAAAATGTCTGTTTGCTGACCGCACAACTATTGCAAAATACACCGAGGAACAATATCTTTGTGTCGGCGATATAATAATAAACTCAACGGGCACAGGAACTGTTGGGCGAACAGGATATGTTGATGATAAACTTTTCAAAGAATATCCTAAATTCGTCGCGGATTCGCATATAACGGTCGTGCGTCCTTGGGAATACATTGACAGCAAATATATTTATTTGTTTTTGAAGTCGCCTGTTATACAAACGGATATAGAGGCAAAATGTTCGGGAAGTACAAATCAAATCGAATTAGCGACAAAAACCATCCAATCTTATTTGATCCCACTTCCACCGGCTATGGAACAACACAGAATTGTATCCATGTTCTTTTCGTTGGAAGCCAAAGTAAAAGACGAGGGTTAGTCCTCGTCTTTTAATTTATTTTGTATTTCTATGAATGTGCTTACGATTCTTTTCTGTTCTTCATAAGGCGGCACAGGGAATAAATGTTTTATAATTTTTTCTTTCGAGATATTGGGTTGCGCTCCACCAAATCCCATTTGGATGAAATTATCTCTTTCTTCCATAAGAAAGTAAAACAAGTAAAGATTGTATATGCCTTCATATGGCGTACATGCGCAACACGCCTGATTTGTCGTAAGCGGTACACCTGCGATAGCTAATTTGCCTATCGTTGCTCCGTACATGGCAATCAGGACATCACCGATATGGCAATATCGTAAGGAGCAGTTTTGTAAAGCGTCATCGGTTATATGTTCCTCACTGTCGTAAACGGTATCGTTATTAAGTTCTCCCGTCTTCAACCACGGAATATTTCCGCCATAGTATTGACTATTTGTTCTTGCAGGGGTTGCACCTGCGCCCCAGTCGCCAATGCTTCCTAATCTTGCCCAACACCAAGAATCGGGAATATCAAAAGTCAAATTATCAAGCCGAACAGGCTCATTTGTCCCCACCTTCTCATAATAACAGTTATCATCACCTTTGTAGATGTAACTGTCCACAAATTTCTTGCCGAGTTTGGCTCTTTTTTCGGCGCGGATGCGCTCTAAAAGCACGCTTGCAGGTTCATCGTTCGGGTCTTGCGGAACAAGTTTCCCTTGAATAGCATACTGCAAAATGGATTTCTTAAGTTTGTCGTAAATCTCATCGTCCAATTTGGTTGCCTGTCGTTCCAATTTGTCGTATTCGGCAATCAGCGGTTCAAACTTTTCTATCTCCGCTACAATACGCACTTGCTCGACAAGAGGAGGAAATGGTATCCTCAAATCGGTAATATATTCCGCCTTGACGTTATTAATATTCGTTCCTTGCGACTGCATCCTAATGTGCTCACGGTAATATTCGGTAGCAAAAATCAGTTTAAGATAAGGTGCAATAACGTCAAATAAAGGTCTAACTATACGCAA
>CALVYG010000036.1 GCA_944372095.1 uncultured Clostridia bacterium | reverse complement strand
AATAATGAAGTTTTAGGGAAAGGAGAGCGCGAGAGGGAGAACAGATTTTACAAAATCGGTTTCCCTCTCGCAGAAAAAAAGTAAACACTCAAAAAAGAGCGCGAGGGGGAGAACAGATTTTATGAAAATCGGTTTCCCTCTCGCAAAAACAAAAAAAGTAAACACTCAAAAAGCACGTTCCACGTTAAACATTTTTAAGGCAGAGTAACAATCGGGATATGGTATTTATTAAAACAGCGGAAATCCACGCCGCTCACGCCAAGTCCGCGGCTCACTATCATTTTTACGCCCTCTTTTTCATATAGCCCAGACGTATATTTCGGGAACAGTCCTTGGTTCGGCGCATATAGTGCGCTTTTCCCTATTCTGAACAGTCCTCCGTGCGCGTGTCCGCTGAAAACTATATCGGGACGGATGGTTTCCGACGCGGCAATGTACGAATCGAATTTTTCCGGACGGTGTGTTAAAAGTATTTTGGTCCGTCCCGCGAGTTCGGGGACGGACGGGAATGTCCTCTCTTCGTATTTATATCCGTCGCTGAGCCCGATAAAAGCAAGGTCGGTGTTTTTTATCCGCGCGAAAGTTATTTCGTTAAGCAGTACGTTTATTCCGCTTTTCCGCGCCAGAGAAACGAAATAATTCAGTTCTTCCGAGCCTATTTCGTGGTTCCCTATCACAAGATAGCACGGGCATACGGCGCTCAGGGAATTAAAAAAACTTCCGAGCGCGGATATGTCTTCTCTCGTCGCGTTCCCGTCGGCAATGTCTCCGGTGAATACTATACAGTCGGGGTTTAATTCTTTTATCGTTTTCGCAAGCGTGTTTGCCGAAACAAAACAGTCGGGAAAATGCGTATCGCTTATATGCACAATGCGGATTCCCGCCGCGTCCGGGGCTAATTTTATTTCTTCCGTTTCCAGTTTCCTGCTTGCGGCATATCCCGCGGCAAGAATAACCGTAACCGTAATTATTATCGCGCAGAGTGCCCACATAATTTTCCTCATAATGTAAAGTTTATTTATCTTTTGCCTTTTTTATTATCGTTTAAGCTAAAAACCGTCAAAATTTTGCATTTTCCGCACTCTTTCTTGCGTTATACGGGTGATAATATTCTTTTGTTGTATAAAAGTTGAAATTTCGCTTGCATTTATTTTGCGATGTGATATAATACAATTAGCACTCGGAATAACCGACTGCTAACTTTGATAAGAAAAACGGAGGCGTTTATGAAAAAATTTAAGACAGAATCACAAAAAGTGCTGGATTTAATGATAAATTCGATATATACGCACAAGGAGATATTCATCCGTGAATTGCTGAGCAACGCGAGCGACGCCATCGACAAGCTATACTATAAGAGTCTGACGGACGGGATAAGCGGATTATCGCGTGAAGATTTCGGCATAGAGATTAAGGCGGACAAAGAGGCGCGTACGCTTACGATAAGCGACAACGGAATAGGGATGACGGAGGACGAGCTTGACAAGAATCTCGGCGTAATAGCGCGCAGCGGGTCGAGGGAATTCAAAGAAAGCGCGGAAAAGAACGACGAAATAGGGATTATAGGGCAATTCGGCGTCGGGTTTTATTCTGCGTTTATGGTAAGCGACAAGGTAGAAGTTATAAGTAAGGCATACGGTGAAGACAAGGCGTATATATGGACAAGCAACGGCAGCGACGGATATGACGTCAAGGAAAGCGAGAGAGAGGGACACGGTTCGACGGTGATATTGCATTTGCGTGCGGACACGGAAGAAGAGAACTACTCCAAGTTCCTCGAAGAATACGAATTGCGTTCGCTTGTAAAGAAGTATTCGGACTATATAAGGTATCCGATAAAGATGGAGACGACGCAATATAAGGAAGTGGACGGGAAAGAAGAGAGCTACAAAGCGGAAGAGACGCTCAACAGTATGGTGCCCATCTGGAAAAAGAACAAAAACGAGATAAAGAAAGAGGAATATGAAGCGTTCTACCGTGACACATTCTACGATTACGAAGCGCCTGCGAGGGTAATACACACGTCCGCGGAAGGGAAAGTCGATTACAAGGCGTTATTGTTTATCCCCTCTCATCCGCAATACGATTTTTACACCAAGAACTTTGAGAAAGGCCTGAAATTATACACGGACGGAGTACTCATAACCGATTGCTGCAAAGACCTTCTTCCCGATTATTTCGCTTTCGTAAAAGGGCTTGTTGACAGCCAGCTCACGCTTAATGTTTCCCGTGAAACAATACAGCATAACAGCCAACTCAGGTTCATCGCAAATAACATCGAAAAGAAAATAAAAAGCGAATTGCTCGCAATGCTCGAAACAGACAGGGATACTTATCTCAAATTCTATAAGGGCTTCGCAAGACAGCTTAAATTCGGGGTTTACGACGGCTTCGGTCAGAATAAGGAAACTTTACAGGATTTGCTACTGTTCCATTCGGTGAAAGAGGATAAACTCGTTTCGTTCAAGGAATACGTCGCAAATATGCTCGATTCGCAAAAGGTTATTTATTACGCGACGGGTAACAGTGTGGAAAGCATTAAGGCTCTGCCTCTTTGCGAAAAAATACTCGACGACGGGTACGATATTCTCTGTATGACCGAAGACGTGGACGAGTTCGTTATCAAAATTATGCACGATTACGACGGGAAAGAGTTTAAGGCTATTTCCGCTTACGACGAAAGCGCAGCCGAAGTCGCCGTCGAGAATAAAGACCTTACGGACTTTATTAAAGACGCGCTCGGCGATAAGGTGACGGAAGTTAAACTCTCGTCAAGACTTAAATCCCACCCCGTTTGTCTTTCCGTTAAAGGCGAACTGTCTATGGAAATGGAAAAAGTTCTTAATCAGGCTCCCGACGCGCAACAGGGTATCAAAGCCGAAAAGGTTCTGGAAATAAATGCCGGTCACGAAATTTATTCCAAACTTCAAACGCTCTTTGAAAACGATAAGGACAAACTTAAAAAGGTTTCGGAAGTTCTTTATAATCAGGCTCTCCTTATCGAGGGTATGCCTGTTGAAAATCCTACTAAACTCGCTTCCCTTGTTTGCGATTTGATTTGACATCTTTTAAGGTCTTGCTTTAAGGCAGTCCGAAAGGATTGCCTTTTTTTCTTTATCGGATTCGGTTTACCTGTTTTGACAAATTGTTTTATCGTTGATATACTTTATAAAAAAAGAGGCGGTATGAAATATCTCATTGCGTCGGATTTCCACGGAAATATCGACGCGTATAAAGAACTTAAACGCGCAGCGGAGAATATTCTTCCCGATAAAATAATTCTTTTAGGGGATTATTTTGACGGGAGCGGCGTTGCGCCTGTCAACAACGAACTGAAAAAAATATTTTTTCCTCTGCTTGCCGTGCAGGGGAATTGCGATTATCCCGCGCTTTATAACGCGCTTGACGCGGGGCTTATGAATAACGGGTTTTTCGAGGAAATAAACGGACGAAGAATTTATTTCACTCACGGGCATATTTACGGGCGCAATTCCGCTCCCGCTGTTATCGGTGAAAACGACGCCGTGTTTTACGGGCATTACCACGTTCCCGAAATAAGCAAATCGGGCGGGATATGGCGCGTATGCGTAGGCAGTGCGGGCAGACCGCGCGGAGGCAGCGATGCGTGTTTCTGCGTTTTTGACGGTATCTTTGCGGAAATATTTTCTTTCCCGTCGGGGAAATCAATAGTTAAAACAAAATTATAAGGAATAGTTTTATGAAAAAAATAATGTTTGTATGTCACGGAAACATCTGCCGTTCGCCCACCGCGGAATTTGTTATGAAGCAAATAGTCGCTCAGTCCGGGAAGCAAAACGAATACGTTATTTCGTCTTCGGCAACGAGTAACGAAGCCGAGGGCTGTCACATCTACTATCCCGCTCAAAAAGAACTTCTGCGCCGCAACGTTCCGTTTGACGCAAACCGTCGTGCGGTACGCTTATTGAAATCCGATTATCCGTCTTACGACCTGTTTATCGTAATGGACAGCCGCAACCTTATCAACGCTCTGAAATGTTTCGGCGGCGCCGACCCCGACGGCAAAATTAAGAAACTTCTCGATTTCACCTCAGGCGGCGGGGATATTTCCGACCCTTGGTATACCGACCGTTTTGACGTCGCTTTTGACGATATTTCGCGCGGTTGCCGCGCTTTATTCGATTTTTTGGAAAATTGTTCCACGTGAAACATAATAAAAATTTTTAGGACGGGTTTTTTGGCCTCTTTCGGAACGGCGTTTTTCTTCCTTTTCTGTTCCCGAATAATGTATGCTTTTGACTCTTTTTTTACAAAAAACCGATAATTAAGACATTTTTGCTCTATAAAAAACAACCGCAAAATTCTTTTTTCAGCGGTTGTTTTCGTTACGATTTTCAGCTGTTTATCCTTCGTTTACCATTTGTTATGAACTCTCTCGGCAAATCCGAGTTTGTCTTTTATGATTATTTCCGTTCCGTCGTCCAGAACCGCTTTTCCGCTGAATTTCCCGAATACCTGGTGCGGTATCATACAGAATATTTTTAAGTCTATCGGTTCGTACCTGTCAAGTATGGGCGTGAAATCCATACTGAACCTTCCGTCGTCCGAAGTGAACGTCCACGGCGACATATAATCGTACGTTCCGTCCGTCCTTTTAGGGATGTTGAACGTCACTTCGCTGAGTTTATGGCTTTTTCCGCGGTAGAATAACATGTTCTCCGTCGCTTCCGTGTTGTTTCCGAACCCGTATCCTATGTTGAATCCGAACGTCGCTCCGTCCGTAAGCGTCGTTTGCAGACTGCCCCAGTACCAGGTGTTGTCGTATGTCCATACTCCGCGCCCCCAATCCAGCGTCGCTTGTCCGCCGTTTTCTTTCGTTAAAACGTATTTCTTTTCCCCTAACTCGAAACTACCCGACGCATTCATACAGTTTATTTTCTGGTTGTAATAAAACCGCCCTTTCTTTTCAAAAGGCGTGGCTATTACCATGCTTTCTTCCGGAACGTCCGTTACCGTAATGTCAAACGTAAGCGTTTCTCCCTTTTTCCCGAATTTCGGATATTGTCCGTATATCCTGCGCTTCGTGCCGTCGTTAAGAAACGTCATTTCTACTTTGCCGTTCTTATACTTGCTGTCGCCTATCGCGGAGGTTTTCGGAAGATTCATTTTTCCCATAGGAAACAATACTACCGAACTCTTCGTTATTTGTTTCCGTTCCTTAAAATCTATCGCCGTCGCGCTTAACGCTCCTATGTACCCCATATCGGCTATCGTTAAACATATCGCACATTCTTCGTTCCCGATATAATAGTAGTCCCATTCTTTTATAAGCGATTTTTTCGCCGTTATGTTTTCTCTGTTGTATTCCCATAACAGCTTCTTTGCGTATCCCGGTTGCGCTATGTTTCCGTCCTTATCAAGTAATTTCTGCAACCCCGTTATCTCTCTTTGTTTCACGTCTTCACCTCGCGGCTTTTTCGGTTCAATACCGTATTTTTTTGTGTTTTTTGCCTTAATTTATTATAATATCACCACTCTTTACTGTCAATACCTCTTTTTTCGGGTTTATTTATTTTGGGGCATTGGGTTATCCGAGGGAGAAACCGCTTTTGGAAAAAATCGGTTGTCCCCCTCGAACTCCCCCTTCCCGAAAACCTCAGATTTTTTGGGGATTTGGTTATCCGAGGGAGAAACCGCTTTTAGAAAAAATCGGTTGTCCCCCTCGGACTCCCCTTTCCCGAAAATCTTTGCTTTTATTTTCTTATTCTGTCCGCTTATTCAAGTTTATACTGACAATAAAGTTATTGATAAGGATAAATATCCATATAACTTACTCTATTCTAAAAATACAAAAAATAAAGCGGATATAAAAAATAAAAATAATGAAGTTTTAGGGAAAGGAGAGCGCGAGAGGGAGAACAGATT
>CALVYG010000035.1 GCA_944372095.1 uncultured Clostridia bacterium | reverse complement strand
ATCCGAGGGGGAAACCGCTTTTGGAAAAAATCGGTTGTCCCCCTCGAACTCCCCCTTCCCGAAAACCTCAGATTTTTAGGGGATTTGGTTATCCGAGAGGGAAACCGCTTTTAGAAAAAATCGGTTGTCCCCCTCGGACTCCCCTTTCCCGAAAATCTTTGCTTTTTATTATATTGTTCTATCCGCTTATTCAGGTTTATGCTGATAATAAAGTTATTGATAAGGATAAAAATCCATATAATTCACCCTATTCAAAGAACACGAAAAGAAAAAGCGGATATATAAAAATATAAATAATGAAGTTTTAGGGAAAGGAGAGCGCGAGAGGGAGAACAGATTTTACAAAATCGGTTTCCCTCTCGCAAAAAAAATAAAACCCCAAAAAAGAGCGCGAGAGGGAGAGGAGATTTTACGGAAATCGGTTTCCCTCTCGCAAATAAAAAAACAAGTAATGAAAAAGCCTCGCTTGGGATAAATTCAAGCGAGGCTTTTTATTAAGTGAATAAATTAGTCGTTTTTAGCTAATTCTTTATATTTCTCGCGGCGTTCAGCGGCGTCTTTTTCGTTAATTTCGAAAAGTTTTTCCGCCTGTTCGGGGAACATTTTTTTCAAGCTTGTATATCTTGTTTCGCCGAGGAGGAACGATTTATAATCCGCAACGGGGTCTTTGCTGTCGAGGGTGAAGGGATTTTTGCCTTCATCTGCGAGAGCGGGGTTATAGCGGTAAAGCGACCAATATCCGCATTCGACGGCTTTTTTCATTTCCGCGATAGAGTTGCTCATATTGATACCGTGGTTGATACACGGAGCGTAGCAGATAATGAGGGAAGGACCGTGGTAAGCTTCGGCTTCTTTGAGGGCTTTAACGACCTGAGCCATATTAGCGCCCATACTGACCTGGGCGACATAAACGTATCCGTAGCTCATAGCCATCATACCGAGGTCTTTCTTTTTGGTTCTCTTACCGCTGGCGGCAAATTTAGCGATACTTCCGGTAGGAGTGGATTTACTTGCCTGACCGCCGGTATTGGAATAAACTTCGGTATCGAGAACGAGGACGTTAACGTCTTCGCCCATAGCGAGGACGTGGTCGAGACCGCCGTAACCGATGTCGTAAGCCCAGCCGTCGCCGCCGATAATCCAGATGGATTTTTTGACGAGGCAATCTTTTTCTTTAATGATATCGGCAACGAGTCCGTCTGCGTCGCATCCGCATCCGTTGCATTTTTCGATAGCGGCGAGAAGTCTTGCAGAAGCCTGTTTGCTGCCTTCCGCGTCGTTGCATTTTTCGAGATATTCTTCGCAAGCGGCTTTACCTTCTTCGTAGGAAACGAATTTTTCTTTCAGTTCGGCAATTTTCTCTTTGAGGAGGTTTCTTCTCTGCTCGTAAGCGAGGTTCATACCGTAACCGAATTCGGCGTTGTCTTCGAAGAGGGAGTTTGCCCAAGCGGGGCCGTGACCTTTGTCGTTTACGGTGTAAGGACAAGTCGGAGCGGAACCGCCGTAGATTGAAGAACAACCGGTAGCGTTAGCGATAATCATTCTGTCGCCGAACAGCTGAGTAACGAGTTTAACGTAAGGCGTTTCGCCGCAGCCTGCACATGCTCCGCTGAACTCGAACAAAGGTTTTTTGAATTGGCAGCCTTTTGCGGAATCTTCCTTATAAACCTTATCGTTTTCGGGAAGAGATTCGAAGTATTCCCAGTTAGCGGCTTCTTTTTCGATAGCGTCGGCGACGGGAATCATCGTAAGAGCTTTTTCTTTTGCGGGGCAAACGTTTGCGCACGAACCGCATCCGGTACAATCGTACGGGCTTACCTGAACTCTGAATTTATAACCTTTGAAACCTACCGCGTCTTTAACGGCGAACGTTTCGGGTGCGCCGGAAAGCTGTTCGGGAGTTTTCAGTACGGGACGGATTGCCGCATGCGGGCACACCATCGAGCACTGGTTACATTGTATACATTTGGTTATATCCCAAGTGGGAACTTTAACGGCAATGCCTCTCTTTTCGTATTTGGTTGTGCCTACGGGAACAACGCCGTCGGGGCTGAACGCGCTTACGGGGAGTTTATCGCCTTGCTGGCAAAGTACGGGATTAATAGTATTTTTGAAGTAATCCGTACCTTTGATTTCGACCATAGGCGCGCCTTCGGTTGTGGTTGCCCAGGATTCGGGGTATTTTACTTCTTTAAGGTTTGCTATTGCTCCGTCAACGGCAGCGTAGTTCATATTTACTACCGCGTCGCCTTTTTTGCCGTAGGTTTTCTTGATAGCCTGTTTCATATACGTTTCGGCGTCGGCGTAGGGGATTATGTCGGCAAGTTTGAAGAACGCCGCCTGCATAACGGTGTTTACGCCTTTGGTTGCGCCGATTGACGAAATGACTTTGTTTCCGTCGAGCGTATAGAATTTAACGTGTTTTTTCGCTATCGTATTCTTTACGCAAGCGGGAAGCATTTTATCCATTTCTTCGGGTTCCCAGATACTGTTGAGGAGGAACGTTCCGTTTTCTTTAATATCGCTGAGCATATCGTAGCGGTAAATATAACTCGGACAATGGCAAGCGACAAAATCCGCGTGGTCGATAAGATAAGAACTCTTTATTGGTTTATTACCGAATCTGAGGTGGGAAATCGTTATTCCGCCGCTCTTTTTGCTGTCGTAATGGAAATAGCCCTGAGCATATTTTTCGGTATGGTCGCCGATAATTTTAATTGAGTTTTTGTTTGCGCCGACGGTACCGTCGCTGCCGAGACCGTAGAACTTGCAGCAGATACTGCCTTCGGGTGCGGCGTTGATAACCTTATCCATCGGGAGGGAAGTATTCGTGACGTCGTCAACGATACCCACGGTGAAGTGGTTTTTGTTTGCGCCGCCCATATTTTCGTAAATTCCGTAAATCATTGTCGGGTTGAATTCTTTACTTCCCATTCCGTAACGTCCGCCTAAAATAACGTACTTTTTGTCTTTAAGCGCGGTGCATACGTCGAGGTAAAGAGGTTCGCCGATAGCGCCGGGTTCTTTGGTACGGTCGAGAACGCTGATATACTTAACCGTGGAGGGGATGGCGGCGGCAAGTTTATCCGCGCGGAACGGACGGTAAAGTCTTACTTTAAGGAGACCTACTTTTCCGCCGCGGGCATTGATATAATCGACTGTTTCTTCCGCGGCTTCGCAGCCTGAACCCATCATAATAATGATTTTATCCGCGTCGGGTGCGCCGTAATAATCGAACAGATTGTATTTCCTTCCCGTAATGCTTTCAACCTGCGCCATACAGCTTTCCACGATTTCGGGAACCGCGTCGTAATATTTATTGCAGGCTTCTCTGTTCTGGAAATAGATGTCGCCGTTCTGCGCGGTACCTTTCTGAACGGGATGTTCGGGATTAAGCGCGCGTTTTTTGAAATCTTCGACATCTTTCATATCGACGAGTTTTTTCATTTCGTCGTAATCGATAGCGTCGATTTTGCTTACTTCGTGGCTTGTACGGAATCCGTCGAAGAAATGCAGGAAAGGAACTTTGGATTTAAGCGTAGCGAGGTGGCTGACGAGACCGAGGTCCATAACTTCCTGAACGGAGTTGCTGCAAATCATTGCAAAGCCGGTCTGACGGCACGCCATAACGTCGGCGTGGTCACCGAAAATATTGAGGGCGTGGCTTGCGAGAGCGCGCGCGGAAACGTGAAATACGCACGGCAGAAGTTCGCCTGCAATTTTATACATATTGGGAATCATCAGGAGCAATCCCTGTGAAGCCGTAAAAGTGGTGGTCAGAGCGCCTGCGCAAAGCGAACCGTGAACTGCGCCGGCAGCGCCTGCTTCCGATTGCATTTCGGCGATACGGAGTTGTTGTCCGAACATATTTTTTCTGCCCTGAGCCGCCCATTCGTCCGAATTTTCCGCCATGGGTGATGAAGGCGTGATGGGGTAAATTGCGGCGACTTCGCTGAACGCATACGCTACGTGCGCGGCAGCCGTATTACCGTCGATTGTCATTTTCTTACTCATTAGAACCTCCAATTTATTTTTATGAGTTTATGTTTTACCGTTTTATAACGGACTTCGTCCTTTCGGTTTATGCCTAAAATATTATACATAATATTTAACTTCAAGTCAATGCTTTTCGGCGCATTTTACTTTGTGTTATCGGGCGTAACAGGAAAGACAACAGGAGAGAGCAAGACAAGTTCAATCGGATAAAACCGAGGAACATTTTGGCAAAAATCGGCAATCAAGGCAACCTGTTAACGACATATCGATACCGATAATTTATTTTTTATGTATCAATGCGCATACTAAACGCGTGATATAATAAGAAAAAACGGCGTAAAAACCGACTGATTTTTCTTGCTGCTGTTGACTTTAAGGATATACGGCGGTTATAATATAATAAAAAATAACGAAGGAGAAGCTTTGGTTATGAAAAAAAACGCAATAAAGATATTGGCGACGGCGTCGGCATGTATAGCGGTTGTACTGACGATAATTCTGATTGTGACGGCGTTCGGCGGAATAGGTATGGAAGAGTATGACAATTCGCTCGTAAAATGGCTTATCACGACGATGGGAATCGTGTATATAATTTCGGCGGCGCTGACGCTTACGATGTTGTTCACGAACGATGAAACAATTAAAGAAATTGTCCTTGCCAACGGGAAAGAAGGTTCGACGCGCGCAACTCTCGGAGTTGTGAAAAAAATTGCGAAAGAGAACTGCGTTGCTATAGAGGGCGTGAAGTTCAGGAAATGCGCGATAGCGGTTAACGATTACGGAGTAAAACTGAGAGTAGTTGTATCGATAAACGACAGCGACGTACCGGCGGCGACAAGACATCTCAGAGCGGTTCTGGAAGACGCTTACGAAGGTGCGCTCGGGTTCAAGTTCTTCTCGGTTGACATAAAGGTGAAGAAATTAAAATCGAAATACAAACCCGACGTTGCTTCGGTTATCGGTAAATCCGACGAAGAAGCGGTAATCGAGGCGGAGAGAAAAGCCGCGCTCGGCGACGGGCAAAACGAAGTTTCTCTGACGGAAACGGCAGACGGAACGGAAAACGCAAATTCGGAACAGACTGCGGAAACGGAACAGACTGCGGAAACCGAAATAAAGGAACAAGGCGCGGAAGAAGTTGTTTCCGAAGAGAAGAACGAAAACGAAGAAAGTGCGGAGAATCCCGAAACCGCTACCGACGAAGAAGAAAGGGAAGAAAACAAAGAAAATAAAAACGGCTGAAATTTTTCAATAAATATTAAATATAATGAATATAAAGCGGTAAGAGCATTTGCTGTTTCCGCCTTTTTAATATGCAATACAGTTCATTTTCGAGCGAAAATTAAGCATTTTATAAATAAGAAGACAAAAAAATTATCGTGCAGACATAAGACGAGCGAACAAAAAATACAAAATTCCCGAACGCAAAATCTTGACAAAAACACGAGAATTTCATAAAATGAAAATGCTACTATTTTGGTAATTTACCGATAATGAAAGGAGAGGAAAATGAAGAAAAGAGTTGTTTTTTTATTCGCAATAATATTGATAATGCTGTTAGTTATAAGCTTTGTCGGATGTGAAAACAAAGGGGAAAATCAATTACCCGGCGACAGCAACGTAACCGACGACGAGCAAGACATAGACGACGGGCAAAACCCCGATGACGGGCAAGAGCCGAGCGAACCTGAATATACCCCGACCGAGGGATTGAGTTACGAACTTAACGGAGACGGCAACGGATATACCGTAACGGGAATAGGTACGGCAACGGATACGGACATAGTAATCCCTTTCGAACATAACGGCTTACCCGTGACGAGTATAGGGTATGAGGCGTTCGCTTGGTGCGACTCGCTGACTAGCGTAGTTATCCCCGACAGCGTTACGAGTATCTGGGATGATGCGTTCTATGAGTGCGCCTCATTACAATATAACGAATATAACAACGCATATTACCTCGGGAATGAAAACAATCCTTATCTTGCACTTATCAAAGCAAGAAATACGGATATTACTTCCTGCGATGTCCACGTCAATACTAAAATTATAGTCGGAGAGGCGTTCTCTTCTTGCACCTCGCTGACAAGCATAGTTATCCCCGACAGCGTGACAAGTATAGGGAATCATGCGTTCCGTTCTTGCACCTCGCTGACAAGCGTAACTATCGGAAACAGCGTGACGAGTATCGGTTCTTATGCGTTCTCTGATTGCGCCTCATTACAATATAACGAATATAACAACGCATATTACCTCGGGAATGAAAACAATCTTTATCTCGCGCTTATAGAAG
>CALVYG010000034.1 GCA_944372095.1 uncultured Clostridia bacterium | reverse complement strand
TCTCCTCTCGCTCAATTCACGATAAAGCTTAACATATCTTTCGTATCTGTACCTGTTTATCGTGCCCTCTTCCACTCCTTTTTTTACCGCACAATCAGGTTCGTTTATGTGCGTACAGTTCATATATCGGCACTTATTTTGTACTGCAAGAAACTCATCGTAATAATATACAAGCTCCTCCGGGTTTATATCGAGGCTATCCATCACGGAAAATCCGCATGTATCCGCTATCCTGCCGTTTTCCATATCGTATATTTCCAAATGACGGGTTGTATTCTTACCGCGTTGAATCTTTCGGCTCAATTCCCCCGTTTCAAGTTTTTTACCTCCGAGAACATTGATAAGCGAAGACTTTCCGACCGCGCTTTGTCCGCAGAAACAAACAAGCTTCCCTTCTATTTCTCTCTTTAATTCTTCAATATTATCTTTTGTTTTTGCGCTTACGATAATTGTTTTTATTTCTCCGCTGTAAGGTTCAAGTATCTCATTCGCATTATTAATCAAATCACTCTTATTATACACTATTACAGGTATAATTTTTTGCTCATAACAGTTAAGGATAAGTTTTTCTACAAGATTCCAATCCGGAGCGGGAACCGGAGCAATGACTATAAACAAGGTATCGAGATTTGCAATATAAGGTCTGATTAAACAATTTTTACGCGTATAAACATCTTCGATTATGCCGTCCGATATTTCCACATAATCTCCTACGTATATCTCGATATCTTTTTTTACCTTGCCTCTTACCGTGCATTGAATAATTTGTTCCCCGCTCTTTACGCAATACATTCCGGCAACGGCTTTTACTATCTGCCCCTTAATTTTTTGCTACCTCCGTTTTAGTATAACTGTTTCTGAGTTGTCCGCAAGCCCCCATTATATCGTTTCCCATTGAACGACGTAAGGTATTGCTTATCTTTTTAGCCGTTAAGGTTTCCATGAATGCTTTAACGGTATCCTTATCTGCTCCACTCATGCCCCTTTCCTTAACGTAATTCAATTTTATTAAATTTATGTGACAATTAAGTCCGCTTACAATGTTTGCTAAATTTGCGGCATCTTTTTTGGATGAATTTACGCCTTCTATCAAGGAATATTCAAAAATAATTCTTCTTCCGGTTTTTTCAAAATAATACTTTGCCGCATCGATTACTTCCTTAATCTTCCACTTTTTTGCTATCGGCATAATTTTCAATCTCGTTTCATCGTCTGCCGCATGTAAACTAATCGTAAGTGTCACGGTAAGTCCGGAATCCGCCAGCAATATTATTTTGTCGACCAAACCGCAGGTAGATAAAGATATATTTCTTAATGAAACCGATAAATTATTTTCGTTACTGATTTCTCTTAAAAATTTGATTACTTCGTCATAATTATCAAGCGGTTCGCCGCTACCCATAAGAACTATATTTGTTATCGCGCGTTTTGTTCTTGTTCCTCCCGCGTGAATATTTGCGGCGTATACTTCCGCAAGCATTTCTCCCGCGCTGAGATTCCTCACTAGACCGTTTAGCGTCGAAGCGCAAAACGCACAACCCATTCTGCATCCGACCTGGGTGGATATGCAAAGCGTATTGCCGTAATTATGCGGCATAAACACTCCTTCAATAATATTTCCGTCGTTCAACTCATATAAATATTTTTCCGTTCCGTCTTTTCCTTTAAAAACCTCTTTAATCCTTGTTGCAGTTGCAAAATATTTTTTCGAAAGCTTATCCCTTATTTGCTTGGGTACGTTGCTCATTTCCTCATAAGATTTATTGTTCTGCACGGCAAAATACACCTGTTCCGCTCGAAATTTTGGATATTCTGTCAATTCGGCGGCAATTTCTCCGTAAGTCAAATCCGAAAGACTTAATCTTTTCTCATCCGACATATATAGAATCCCTCCAATCCTTTACCGTCAGGCAATAATTGTATTTCTCCGTCGTTCATAAAAGGTATTTTCATTTCTTCTTTATGAAAATCCTTATGGTTTTCAAGAAATCTATTTACAATATCGCTATTTTCGATTTTGAAAACCGTACAAGTAGAATAAACGAGAATTCCGCCATTTTTTACATACCTGCAAACATTTTCCAAAATCGAATATTGCAAGATAGTTATTTGTTTGATATCTTCATAAGTCCTGTTGAAAATTATATCGCGCTTTTTTCCTATAACGCCCATTCCGCTACACGGAACGTCCGCGAGAACCGCATCAAAATAATTTTCCCATTCTTCAACAAAAACGGTAGCGTCTTGTTTGCAAATTTTTATATTTGCTCTCATCCTTTCAGCATATGAACGAATAAGCTCCACTCTGTGGTCATGAATATCGCAAGCGGTTATATCCGCCCCTGCTTGCGCCATTGCAACCGCTTTCCCTCCCGGCGCGGCACAGCAATCCAAAATTTTCTTCCCGTTTCCGGCTTCCAATACAGATGCAATCATTGCCGAACCGTAACTCATATAGGTTATTTTCCCCATACACGATAACAATTCTATATTTTTTGTATTTTTAACAAAGAACCCGTACTCGGTCTTTTTTGCACCTTTATCCGCTTCGTAGATTTCTTTCTCATCCGTTCCTTTGTTTAATCTTATATGATTATAAGGATACTCCTTGGCTGAAATTATATCCTCATATCTGTCCGGATAATCTTTTCTGTACATACCTACAAGCCATGACGGTAAATTATACTTAACTTCTACATATCTTTTATCACTTTTAGCAGGCAAAGTATTTTCACCTCTTTCTGCTTTTTTCAACACAGCGGAGATAAATGATTTTAATGCTCCTTTTCCCAAAGAATCAAGAGTTTCGTTTACTTCTGTGATGACTTTATTGTGAGGTGTCAGTAAAAACTTCTGCGAATATAAAGCAATAAGTATTAAAGGTCTTACGTTATTTTTTACCTTACCGTCCGTAAGCACATCGGTTATATAGTTAAGTTCATAATGCTTTTCCAATACTCCCGAAACAATCTTTTTTACACGCTTGTTACTGTTTTCTTTCATAACTACGTGAAAAAAAGCATTATTTCTGTATACCTTTAACAAGAACTCATAAGCCAGCCTGTAATCCGTTTTAGTCACCGAACACACTCCCGACCGATATTTTATGCCCGAGCAGATATGCTTTTGAATCCATGGCTTTCCCGTTTTCGTTCTGGATAATTTTCAAATCCAAATATCCTTCTCCGCATTTCACTATCAATCCCTTCTTCGGGTCGGAAACGACGACCTCACCGTTGATATCTCCTCCTGAACTTTCCGCCGTATCGGCTTTAAGTATTTTCAAAATACCTTTTTCTGTTTTCGTGAATGCTCCCGGCCAAGGAGTCATTCCGCGTATAAAATTTTTTATTCGCAAAGCCGATTCGGAAAAATCAATTTTCCCGTCCGCTTTTGACAACATTTTGCAATGAGTTGCTTTACTTTCGTCCTGTTTTTCCCATTTTGCGGTACCTGATTCTATTATATCAAGCGCCTTAACTATAAGTCTTGCTCCGATTTCAGACAAAACCGACAAAACTTCTTCACTGTTTTCGTCTCCTTTTAATACTGTGCTTTCCTTCAAAAGCATATCTCCCGTATCTATTCCGAGTTCGGTTTTCATTATTGTTACTCCGACCTCTTTTTCACCGTTTATTAGCGCCCATTGAACCGGTGAAGAACCTCTGTACTTAGGTAAAAGCGAAGCGTGTACGTTTATTATAGGACATATGTCAAGAATGTTTTGTTTAAGTATCTGTCCATAAGCGCAAGTTACCATAATATCGGGATTCAGCGAACGCAACGTTTCTTCCCCTTCAATGGAAATTTTTTCGAATTGGAAAACTTTAATACCGTGTTCAATTGCATAGCTTTTTACCGCGCCTGTAATCGTTTTCTTATTTCTCCCGTTAATTCTGTCGGGTTGCGTAATTACGGCGCAAACTTTGTGTTCGGAATTGTTTATTGCGTCAAGGACTCTTACGGCAAATTCGGGAGTTCCTAGAAATATTACCCTCATTTATTTTTCCCCTCATATTTTCTCGTATAAAATAAAATCCCTTCGAGGTGGTCAAGTTCATGACAAACTGCTCTTGCAGGTAATCCTGTAAGAGTTTTTTCAAACCTTTCTCCTTTTCTGTCCTGAGCTCTTACCGTAACTTTATACGGTCTTAAAACTTCACAGTTTTTAGAAGAATCAACGCTCAGACACCCTTCTTCGTCAATTTGTTCACCATCTGCCGCTATTATCTGCGGATTGACAAGTTCAAGTTTTTCCCCCTCACAATCGATTACGGCAATTCTCCGTAAATAACCGACTTGCGGACCTGCCAGACCGACTCCGTCGGCTTTTAACATTGTTTCAAACATATCGTCAAGAAGTTCGCCGAGTTTTTCGTCAAATATGCTCACCTCTCTGCATCTTTTAAAAAGTATTTCATTATCCTCCTGAAATATTTTTCTTATTGCCATACTGTCCTCCGTTCTATCTCATATTCGTGGGATTGATTTCTACAAAAGTGGTTATGCCTTTACCGTTCAATTTGTCTGCTCCCGCATAAACCAACGGTAAAATTTCTTTTTCCGCTGTTTCTTTTACCCACACTACAATCTGAAACCTATACTCGTTGCTTATTCTTTTAATAGGAGCCCTCATCGCCTGTACGCGAAATAACTGTGGATTTGAACTTTTTATTTCACGCATAAGTTCATAGCCTTTTCTTGCCGCTATCAGTGCTTTTTCTTCGTTTTCACCCTTAACAAGTATTCTTGCTATTTTAGAAAACGGCGGAAAAGACGTGCTTTCCCGTATATTATTCTCTTTTTCAAAAAAACCTTCATAGTCGTATTTCCTTGCAAAACGGAATACATAATGATTCGGGTTATAAGTTTGAATAACTACCTTCCCTTCTTTTTCGTCACGCCCTGCCCTTCCTGCAACCTGTGTAATTTGTTGAAAAGTCGTTTCGTTACTCCTGTAATCGCTTCCGTATAAACTTAAATCTGCGTCGAGTACTCCGACAAGCGTTACGTCTGAAAAATCGTGTCCTTTGACTATCATTTGAGTTCCCACAAGGATATCCGCCTCTTTTTTTGCAAACGACCCGAGTATCTGCGCAGTTGAATCTTTTCCCGATGCGGTATCGTTATCAAGGCGCAATAGTCTTGCTTTCGGAAACATCTCGTTTAATCTTTCCATTACGGTTTCGGTTCCGATTCGACCGTGACTTAAATTTTCGTTTCCGCATTTAGGACATACGTCGAGATTATAGAATTGCTTACCGCAATAATGGCATTTCAAAAGATTATCTTCTTTATGGTAAGTTAAACTTACTTCGCAATCTGTACACATCGGAACATACCCGCACTGTTTACATCTTATAAATGACGCAAATCCTCTCCGATTTATGTATATCATTGCCTGATTGCCGTTTTTAAGCGTTTTATCTATTTCCGTTATCAGTTTCCGTGAAAAAATATTATTATTCCCTTCCCGAATTTCACGCCGCATATCGACAATTTCCATTTCAGGCATTTCACGTTTATTTGCTCTTCCGGAAAGTTTAATAAGATTGTAATCGCCTCTTTTTGCCTTATAGTATGTATCCAACGATGGCGTTGCGCTACCCAAAACAAGTTTTGCGCCGTTGTATTTTCGTCTGAATTCCGCTATATCGTGCGTGTGATATCTCGGATTTGATTCGCTTACATAACTTGAATCATGCTCCTCGTCTATAACTATTACTCCGATATTTTTAAGCGGCGCGAAAATTGCGCTTCTTGCGCCCAGCGCAACCTTTGCTTCTCCGGCAAGCAATTTCTTCCATTCGTCATATCTTTCCCCGTCGCTCATTCCGCTGTGTAATAACGCAACGCATTCCCCGAACCTTCTTCGGAAAACCCCGAGCATTTGCGGAGTTAAACTTATTTCAGGTACAAGCATTATTGCAGTTTTACCTTGTGAAAGTACTTTTTCTATTACAGCCATATAAACTTCCGTTTTCCCGCTGCCCGTTACGCCGTGTAATACGCAAGGTATCTGACTTGATATTATTTGATTTACGGCAGTTCTCTGCTCTTCAGTTAAGATAATATTTTTTCTGTCGGCTATAACGTTTTTAAGCGGGACCCGCCCGACAGTGACCGTTTCTCTGTGTAATATGCCTTTTTCAATCAGCGTTTTAACGCTTCCGGCACCGAATTTTGCATTAAGAACGCTTTCAAATTCTCCTTCGCCGTTTATGGATTCGATAATCGCAAGTTGATTTAAGGCGTTTCTTCTTATAAGCGTTTTTGCAAGGTCTTTATCTACTTCCAATTTCAAAAAACCGCGCGTAAGCTCTTTTATTTTTCCGCCGCGCAATTTTGAAGGTATACAAAGCCTTAACGTATCTGCGTATCGAAGATTGTTATTTTTTTTAAGAAATTCGCTTAATTCAACCATTTCGGGTATTATCGGCGTAAATTCATCGAGTTTTCTTATTATTT
>CALVYG010000033.1 GCA_944372095.1 uncultured Clostridia bacterium | reverse complement strand
AACTCTATTTTACCACAGATTTGTATGAACTCCTTTTTTTCTCCCTCTTCTGTTGCACTTAATAGTATAATTCACCAAAGAGATTAAAAAAGAGAGAAGATTTTTCAATCTTTCTCTCTTTTTATCGCTCGGTTAATTATCATTTATCATTCCGCTTCCATATCCATAGCTTCAAGCAGAAAACTTACAGGACGAAACCCGTCGTTACAGGAAATCATTGCCGACTTCTTATTCTTCATCCAACCGTCGTAAAAGTTTTCGCCGCCGTGTGCAAGCGCCATTACAAAAGCGGATATGCTTTCCCAAGCACTTTCGCAAAAACCTAGCGGTTTTTTCCAGCCGTTTGCGATAAATATTTGTCCTTCCTGCATTTCGCAAGTGTGCAAAATCGGGTTTTCGTACTTTTCGATTAAGTCTGTGTAGCACGCTGTTTTCATTACAGTAATTTTAACTTTTTTCATTACGCATCTCCTACACAAAAATACTGTTTATTTTATTAATAATTATATATCGAACACGTTAAAAAGTAAAGTAAAAGCACACCGCCTTGCTTGCAAGGTATAGTGCGCTATACATATTGCTTTTGTGGTAAAAATCCTTTCGGGACTGCGGTAAAACCGCTTCATTTTTTATATTTTCTGAAAACTATTATTTAAGACGTATATCCATAAAAGAAAATACTTTACGGAAACATTCTTTACTTATCTTTGTCCAGAAATTAAGGTGGAAGCAATGGTTATCGATAAATTTTGTTGAAGCGAAAGATTCGTTTTCCACTCCGCATTCGTCGAGTTTTTCTTTAAGCAGTTCGCCTTGTCCTTTGCAGAAAATATCTTTTTTGCTCATAACGAGGAAGGAAGGACACCATTTGTCGTTTACCCAGTTTATGGGACTGAGGCAATCGAGATTTGGATATGTTTCGATGTTTGAGAAATCTTTTTTAAGTTTGAAATTTTCGTTGTCGAGATAGCATCTGCCGATATCCCAGACCATATTGAAAGGAAGTTTTGTAAGGCTGATGCTTTTAACGAGGTCGTAAGGTCCGCAGAAACTGACAAGAAGAGCGGGTTTAACGGTAAGCCGAGGCGTTCCCAATTTTTCCGTAAGTTCGGGATTAGCGCTTAAAGCAACCAGCTGCGTGGCATAGTACGCTCCCGCGCTGTCGCCGGTCACGCAGACTCTCTTTATGTCGATATTGTATTTTTCCGCAAGTTTTTCAAGATAGTTAAAAGCGTTTACACAATCGGTAAGCGGTTCGGGGAATTTGTATTTCGGGCTTAATCTGTAATTGATGTTTACCACGAAATATCCGTGAGATGCGTATCTTTTCGATAAACTTCTTCTGTAATGCATATCGCCTTTTACAAAACCGCCTCCGTGGATATTGAAAACAACGGGAAGAAGAGGTTTGTCTTTTCCCACAAGTTCGGGATTGTAATAAACCTGTCCGATGCAGTCTTCCGGATAGTTTTCGTCATAAGTAAACAGTTCTTTATCCATAACCATTCCTTTATAACGGCGGTAATTTTGTAACGGGTTGCATAATACGTCTATCAGAACGAAAGCGACTTCCGAGCGAGTCATTGTTTCCTCCAAAAAATTTATTTTTTTCTATTATACGACTCTTTCCCGATAATTTCAACCCCTAACTCTTTTTTTTTGCGACAAAAAAACGAAAAGTATACGCTATTGAACTTTTACCAAAAAAAGCGACGTCGTTTTTTCGATAAGGATAAAAAGCAAATTGTTTTGTTTTTTAATTGACTTGATATGAACGGGTTTGCTATAATTTCAAATATGGGAAACAATTTGCGTATATGCGAAAAAATAACGATTTTACTTTGTTTTTTTAACAAATACGGGATAATGCACACAAGTTTTCCGATATAGATGTAAGTAAAGGCGGGGAAAATCCGCCTTTTTGTTTTGCAAAAAAGTAAAAAGAAAACAAAAAGTTTCCGAAAACAGAAAAGGAGAAAAGAAAATGGAAAAAAAAGAGATGATTTACGAGGGCAAAGCGAAAAAAGTTTATTCGACTGACGATGAAAATTTATGTATAGTATCGTATAAAGACGACGCAACCGCGTTTAACGGATTAAAAAAAGGAACGATAGCGGGGAAAGGCGCGGTTAATAACAGAATGAGCAATATGATAATGAAATTGCTGGAAAAAGAGGGCGTGGCTACACATTATGTAGAAGAACTGTCCGACAGGGATACGGTAGTTAAAAAAGTAAAAATAGTGCCGTTGGAAGTTATAGTGAGAAATATATCCGCAGGTTCATTTGCAAAACGGTACGGAGTAGAGGAAGGAATAGAATTTACCGAACCGACGGTGGAATTTTCATATAAAAACGATGCGCTCGGCGACCCGTTGATAAATTCTTCTCACGCATACGCTCTCGGACTTGCGACAAAGGAAGAAATCGAAAAAAAAAAAAAAACGGCGCTTAAAGTAAACGAAGTGATGAAAAAATATTTCTATACGTTGGGAATTAAATTGGTGGATTTCAAAATAGAATTCGGGAAACTGCCCGACGGAAAAATCATTCTTGCCGATGAAATATCCCCCGATACCTGCCGTTTATGGGATTTGAAAACCAACGAGAAGCTCGATAAAGACAGATTCAGACGCGATATGGGAGGAGTGGAAGAAGCTTATAACGAAGTTTTCCGCAGGCTGACGAACGAATAAAATAATTAATGAAAAGTTCCTAACATACCGTAATTTTTCATTAAAGAATCGTTAAAACGGTATAAAAACGTGAGGTTTCTTTTTTCGGAAACGCATTGACACAAGGAAAGATATTTGATAAAATATTTAATCGTGATAAAAAATTTATGGAGAGGGGTATGGACAGCGAAAAAGATAAAAGCGTAAACACTGTTGCAAGTGACCTGATACCGAACAAGGAAAAACTTTGTTACGGAATAGGCGGACTTATGGACGGCGGCGCGGTTGCGCTGATGTCGTGTATAATGCTTAAATATATGACCTCCGCAATGGGGATAGCAATGGCGGTAGCGTCCACTATAATGATGATAGCGAAAATCTGGGACGCCGTAACCGACCCACTAATGGGATTTATAAGCGACAATACGCGCGGAAGATGGGGAAGAAGAAAACCCTATATGGTTGTCGGCGGAGCGTTGGTTATAGTTGCTTTGCTGATTTTGTTCCTGCCGATAAGGTCCTGGGGAGTCTCCGTAGCGGGCTGTACGGCGTTTATATTGATATTTTACCTTGTGTGGAATACCGTTTCCACGATTACGCAGGTTCCGTATTGTTCCATGTCAAGCGATATTTCCCCGTCGTTCAGGGAAAGAAATAACGCAAATACCGTAAAACTCGTCTTTACGTCACTGTCGTCGGGTATATCGTACGTGATTCCGTTGCTGCTTATCGAAGCGATGATAAGTAAGGACGGATATTTGTTTATGCCGAATATAACGCCTGTGACGTTCTGGCTATGCGTGAGTCTGGGATTCGGAATCTTATTCGGCGGCGGATTGATTTTGTGCGGAATAGTGGTAAAGGAGCGTGTAAACGTAACGACGCCGAAAGTGAAATTCAATGCGAAGCAATTTGTGAACAATTATGCCGAGCCGTATAAAAACCGTTCATACCGTTGGCATATAGCAATGTATTGTGCCGCATTTATGTGTATGGATATGATAAGCGCGCTTGCCGTATATTACGCAACCGACGTATGGCACGGGAAAGAACTTTTCGGGTTGGATTTTTCGTCGCTGTTTATAGTTGCTCCGCTTATGGTGGCGGCAGTGTTGATGTTCCCCGTTTGCAGAATAGTAATGGATAAAAAGAGTAAACAGTTCGTTTTCAGAATGGGCTTGCCGTTCTACATAGCCGGTGGAATAATGTTTATAATAATGGACCCGTCGTGGACGCCTCCGATAATCGTTCCGATAGTGTCGTTCATCATGGGACTCGGATTCGGCGGAGCGCAGATGATGCCTTGGATAATTTTCCCCGATACCGTAGACGTTGCGGAGCTTGCAACCGGGAAACGTCCTACCGGAACATACAGCGGAATGATGACTTTGGCAAGGAAAATTGCGGGAGCGTTCGCGGTCGGATTGGTAGGTTGGATAATCGGCGGCGCGGGGTATATCGAAAATACGACGGGAGACGCGGCAGTATATATTCAGCAGCCGGAAAGCGCACTTCTTGCGATAAAGCTTGTTATGGGAATTGCAATAGCGTTGTTTATCACTCTTGCAATGCTTGCATCGTTCAGATATAAAGTTACTACCGCAAAACTTAAACGTATAAGATACTTTAACGATTTGGGAGAAAAAGGTTTGCTCGGGACGCTTAACGAGGAAGAGAAAGCCGAAAGGATTGCGCTTATAAGCGAACTTGCGTTCAAGTATAACGAAAAATACGATTTGGAAAACGTAGTGAACAGACCCGTTGAGGAAAAAAGCAACGGAGAAGTAACGGAAACAACATCATTATAAAAAAAAATAAACAAACGGAGGTAAGAAAATGTCAAACAGAAAAAATTCGTCGGGAAGTTCGATATCACTGAATAAAATATCGTTCTGGCTGATAGTAGCTACGGCAATATTGTATCTCGTGGCAATGATATTGCATCTTGTGGGAGTTAATTCCGTAATAGTATCGGCATTGCAGGCAATAGCAACGGCCATAATGATAGTAGTGGTTGCGATACTTGCGTGGAGATACGTAAGGAATAAACCGACCGTATGGAAAGTATTGTACATAGTGTGTCTGCTTGTTGTAATAGTAGGCATTATCATTCCTTTGGTAATCTGATAACCTGAACAAACAAAAAAAAGGTTTCCCGTTTTTGGGGAACCTTTTTTATTTATAAGGTGAAAAAGAGTTCACCCGAATATCGGCTTGTAAGTTCATCCGAAAGAACTATTTAAGGAATTTAACGTTATTGGCAATAATATCTGCATAGCTGAAAGAATTGAGTTCGCCCGAAAGTTTTCTGACAGTAAAGATATTGGGATAAGCGTTTTCAAGGATACCTTCGATAAGTTCGATTTTATTTCTTCCGCGGTTAACTTTAATTTTAACGCGCAACCCCGTGAGTGCGCGTACGTTTTCCATAAGACCGTTAATATTGTTATTGATTTCACGCATAAAACACCTCTCCGAAATAATTATTCCCGAAATAAAAAAAATCAGTCATAATTTTTTTGCGGAGTAAATATCGTGTAATATGACTATGCGGGAGTGAGTGTTTATGGAAAACAATATAGTAATCAACGGTAATTCCAAAGAAATAATAAAAGACGTGCTTTTTCAGGAAACGGGAGAAATAGCCGTAGAAAGCGGGCAGAAGGTGTTGGGAGCGACAGCACGAAGCCGTGTAACGGCATGCGAAGCGTTGGAAAACGAGATGAGAATAAGCGTGAAAACGACATTTCGTGTGGTAACGTGTGACGAACAGGGAAATTATTATTCTCTGACATCGGACAGCGAAAGTATGCATACCGTAAATCGGGAAGGCATAACGCCGACAAGCAAGATATGTCTTAACGCATTGGTTACCGATTGTGAAAAGATAACGTCCAATCCCGTTAAGGTCAAAGCGACGGTAGAAATAGTCGGATGGTATATAAAAACGGAAGAAGTAACGTTTTTGAATGCGTGCAATCCGGGAATATATTGTAAAACGGAAAAAAGCTATATAGAAAATTTAATACCGCTTTCGGACAATACGATAACATTGACATATACGGACGAAGCGAGGATGCCGATAGCGAAAATAATAGATTATTACGGAAGTGTGACGATAGACGGGGTTTATCCATCTTCGGGAATATACCGTGTCGAAGGTGACCTGACGTTAAGGGTAGTGGCAGTGACGGATAACGGACAATTTATTACTCAGAATTTTTCACATCCGTTCAGCACAGAGAGTGCGGAAGAGGGAATAACACCCGAAATGAGGCTTGACGCAGAGGGTAAAATAAAGAGTCTGACATTTACGATGACGGAAAGCGACAAAAGAATATTGGTATGTGACGCAACCGTCAGGATATGCGGCGTAGCATTGGAAGAGCAGGAAGTCGAAAAGACGGTGGACGTATATTCAGTGACGAACGAAATAGAGATAAAAACGGAAGAAAAGAAAGTAAATTCGCATTTTTGTATGAGGTCGGTAAGAGAAAAAGCGACGGCAACGATATCAGTCGGGGGGGGAATAAGCGAGGTATTGGGAGTATTATCGCCGAGTGTGTCAGCGAGCGGAAGCGTCGGAAGCGACGGAATAAATGCCGAAGGATTGTTATCGGTAACGGTATTGTATCTTGATGAAAACAATCAAGCGCAGGCAATAACCGGAGAGGTTCCGTTTTTAAGTAATCTCGGAGGAGAATATGACTGTGAAACGGTATTTACGCCGGAAGTAGCGGTAACGTCATTGGGAGTAAGACCGAGAGGAAGCAGCGACGTAGAGATAACGGCGGAATTATTGGTAACGGTAAGAGGAGTGCAGTCGAAAGAGATAACAATCATAAACGATGTAGAACTCGGAGCGGAGAAAGAAGAAAACGATTTTGCAGTAAGTTTATATATAGCGAAAGAAGGCGAGACGTTATGGGAAGTAGCCAAAGCATTGAATACGGACGAAATAACGCTTGCGGAACAGAATGCCGACGTAGGACTGCCGCTAAAAGGCGGGGAAAAAATCCTCCTGTATAAATATCTTCCCGAGTAAGAGCGGTAAAAGAGGAACAACGCCGCGGCTGAGAGCCGCGGCGTTGAAATTATAAAAGGAAAGAAGCAAAAGTGAAAGAGGAGAAAAAAAAGAAGAAATAAGACAAGAAGAGGAATAAGCAGAAAGAAGGAAGAGAGAGAAGAGAAAAGAATAAATTTGAGAAAAGGCAATAAAAACGGTTGACAAAAGAGTAAGTATGAATTATTATAATAAAGCATTGTCGCGGGGTAGAGCAGTTCGGTAGCTCATCGGGCTCATAACCCGAAGGTCGTGAGGTTCAAATCCCACCCCCGCAACCACAAAGAAAAAGATGTGGCGGCGTAGCTTAGTTGGTTAGAGCGGCCGGTTCATACCCGGCAGGTCGTTGGTTCGAATCTGACCGCCGCTACCAAAGAAGAAAGCGCAAAAAAAAGAAATAAGGCCCCATGGTCAAGCGGTCAAGACATCGCCCTTTCACGGCGGTAACGGGAGTTCGATTCTCCCTGGGGTCACCAAGAGGGAGCATAGCTCAGCTGGGAGAGCGCTTGCCTTACAAGCAAGATGTCACAGGTTCGAGCCCTGTTGTTCCCACCAAAGCAAGACGGTTTTTGACCGTCTTGTTTGCTTTTTGGCGTTAAAGCGACTTATTTATTAGTTCGATTTCCCTTGAAATAGTGTCACTTTTCGATACGGCTATAGTCTTCTTATCTAGATAAAACGTAGTAGTCGTTTTTACCGTAGTATGACCGAGCCACGCTTGTACGGTTGTTTCTCGTATGCCTAATTCATAGCACATAAGTGAGAACGTACAACGCAAGGAACGCACGTTAAATTCGGGCATACCTATTTTCTTCAAATGACGGGATAAACAAAGGAAAACCCAGTTTGGTTTGAAACTTGTAAAATATGCTTTATAGTCGGGTACGCTTTTTAATATTTTTTCTAATTTATCGAATAACGGCATAACTCGGTCGCTGTTAGCAGTCTTAGTACCGTGTATGTAAACGAGTTTATTTTTGAAATCTACTTCAAAACCACCGGGAGAAATTATCTCGTTACGTCTTGCCCCGGTATACAAATACGTCAAGTACAAAACTTCATACGGCTTACCTTTAAGACTACGTATAAATTTTTTACGTTGCTTTTCGTTCATCGGCGTGCTATTAGTGAAACGGTAGGGCTTAAACTTTACCGCAAGCATAGGGTTAAAATCGATATAACGGTTACGGTATGCGTATTCCATTATCTCGCTTAAATACTTACGGCACTTATCTTGCATATTTGGTATATGGTCTAGCGACAAGATAAACTGTTGTATCTCGATACCCCTTATTTGCGTAATATCTTTATCTCCAAACTTTGGAAGGATATGATTAAGACAATATTTTATAACGTCGAGCGTTGCCGTACTTACGAAAGGCTTTTTATAGTTATCTATCCAGAGCGTAACCCATTCGGAAAAAATCATAATAACCTACCTTGACTACCATGTAGAGTAATAATACCGTCTTTTTGTTTAACTATCTCAAATCCTAGCGACTGATAATAACTTAATCTATCCATACCGTCTAAGTCGGTTTCTTTAAGTAAAACGGAATATTTACGCTTAAAGTCTAAATTCTTAGTATGGTAATACCGTTTTTTGTTATATCCTAAGTCGGAGCCCTTGCGCATGTATTTCATCGTATAGTTTACGACCTTTAATTTATTAGTATCTTTCGGCAATATTGCTACCGTGCTAAAGCCGTAAGTCCATTCTGACACGTTAAATACCGGGTCGCCAAGTTTAGTATATATAGGCGTACCACGCAAAGCGACTAGTTTATAATCTTTTGGATAGTACGCTTGAGATAAAGATATATTCGGGCAGTCGGCAAGAAAACCGTGAAAATGTATTGCGCCGTTCTTGTGACGTTCGGGAACGACCAAGGCTTTTATGTCCGGATTGTCCTTGCGAACTTCTTGTAGCCAGTTAGACCATAGGCTTTTAACGGCGTCGTCGTCAAAACGGTTTACTTTATTCGGGGAGAACGTAAGCGTAAGAAAGTAATGCCAGTCGTTGCTTAGCCCGTATCCGTAGAAATTATCTTGCGCGCGCATTATTTATAAATAAATTTAGTAAAGTAAGTTTGACAAAAATAGAAAATGGGATATATAATTTAATTTATAGACAGAATGGCTGTCAGAGCGGAGGGGACAATGAGAAAGAAATCATTTTTGCTTTTTGTGATTTTGTGTTGTATGACGCTTCTTGCCGCGTGCATTTTAGTGGCGTGCAATCCCGACAGCGGTGAACAAACCGGACAACCGGGAGAGGGCGACGGCGGTAAAGACGAAACGCAGTTCTTTACCATTACTTTCGACACGCAAGGCGGCAGTAAGATTGCGGATATTAAGGTGGAAAGCGGGCATATCGTAGGCGAATTTACGCTTCCGACCAAGCAATGTTCGCGGCTTGTCGGTTTTGCGCTCGACGCAGACGGTGAACGGATGTGGGACGTCCTGACCGATAAGGTGAGTGCCGACATAACGCTTTATGTGATATGGGAAGACGCGCACGACTGGGGAGGATGGGTCGTTACCACGCCTGCGACTTGTACGGAGGACGGCGAGAAAACGCGTACTTGCAAAGCGTGCGGCGAGACGGAAAGAGAGGTTATTCCCGCAGCTCATACCTGGGTTGAATGGGAGACGATAATTGCTCCCACCTGCACCACGGACGGAACGCAAAAACGCGTGTGTGAAGAGTGCGGAAAGGAAGAAACGGACAGCATACCCGCGCTCGGACACGATTTTGAAGAAGAATATACGGTAGACGTAGCGCCCGGTTGCGAGACGACGGGTAGTGAGTCGCGGCATTGCACGAGGTGCGAAGCCACTACCGACAGTCGTGAGATAGCCGCTCTCGGACATACATGGGGCGAATGGGAGACGGTAACTCCTCCCACCTGCACCGAGGGAGGAATGAAAAAACGCGTGTGTGAAGCATGCGGCGAGGAAGAAACTGGCAGCATACCCGCGCTCGGGCACGATTTCGAAGAA
>CALVYG010000032.1 GCA_944372095.1 uncultured Clostridia bacterium | reverse complement strand
ACTATCGGTAACGGCGTGGAGAGCATTGGGGATTGGGCGTTCTCTGGTTGCTACTCGCTGACAAGCATAGTTATCCCCGACAGTGTGGAGAGCATTGGGGTAGGTGCGTTTGATGGTTGCACTTCGCTGTCAAGTATAAGCGTTGACAAAAATAATACCCGATATGCAAGTATAGACGGAAACTTATACAATAAAGATAAAACTACGCTTATAAAGTACGCAACAGGTAAGACGGCAACTGAATTTACTATCCCCGACAGCGTGACGAGTATAGGGGATTCTGCGTTCGATTGGTGCGACTCGCTGACAAGCATAGATATCCCCGACAGCGTGACAAGTATAGGGGATTCTGCGTTCTCTGGTTGCTACTCGCTGACAAGCGTAACAATCGGAAACGGCGTGACGAGTATAGGGGATTGGGCGTTCGCTTATTGCGACTCGCTGACAAGCATAGTTATCCCCGACAGCGTGACGAGTATAGGGGATATGGCGTTCTGGGAGTGCACCTCGCTGACAAGCATAACAATCGAAAACGGCGTGACGAGTATCGGGGATTATGCGTTCGATTCTTGCTACTCGCTGACAAGCATAGTTATCCCCGACAGCGTGACAAGTATCGGGGATTCTGCGTTCCGTTCTTGCACCTCGCTGACAAGCGTAAATATCCCCGACGGCGTGACGAGTATAGGGGATGATGCGTTCTCTTCTTGCACCTCGCTGACAAGCATTACCGTTGACGAAAATAATACCGCTTTCGCAAGTATAGACGGAAATTTATACAATAAAGACAAAACTACTTTTATACAATACGCCATAGGTAAAACGGCAACGGAATTCACTATCCCCGACAGCGTGTCGAGTATAGGGGATTATGCGTTCTCTTCTTGCGACTCGCTGACAAGCGTAACAATCGGAAACGGCGTGACGAGTATAGGGGATTGGGCGTTCGCTTATTGCTACTCGCTGACGGACGTGTACTACGGCGGGACGGAAGAACAGTGGTACGGTATTTCGATTGGGAGTTATAATGGAGAGTTAACGTCGGCAAATATTCATTTTTCGGCAGACACCGGTTCCTGACGCGCACTTATACGGGTTTTTACTGCGGACGGGCTTTTTTCGCCCGTCCTTTTCTTCGGTTCGCACCATAAAATCGCGTATTGTATGTTTTATTTTTTTATGTTATACTTCTTTTAGATTATTGTTCTTGTTTCGGGAGAAAACTATGTCTGTAAAGAAAAAAATTATTATATCGCTTACCGTAATTTTATCCGTTCTTATCCTTGCCGCAACGGCTTGGCTGAGCGCGTATTTCTTTTACCGCCCCGATTATCTTAAATCGGATAAAGTTTTCGATATAGGTTCTTCCCCTTACGGAAACGAAATTTCCGTTATGAGTTATAACGTCAGGTATCTGTCGGCAATTGACTGCGCCGAAAGAAGCTGGTTTTACCGCGCCGACCTGGTTACGGAAATTATTTCTTCGGAAAAACCCGACCTTATAGGGTTTCAGGAAGTTACGACCGAACACAAAAAGTATCTCACTTCCCACCTTAAAGGATATGATTTTCATATAGTTTACCGTGACAACAGCGCCGCAAAAGAAGCTACCGTTATCGCTTACCGTTCCGACAGGTTTACACTTGAAGACGAAGGGCATTTCTGGCTGTCCGAAACACCGTCGGTTATGAGTAAAAACTGGAACTCGGAGCGTTTCCGCGACGCAAACTATGTCGTTCTTACGGATAAATCCACCGGTAAAAAGTTCGCTTTCTATAACACTCATTTGGATGCAAAAAGCGCGGAAGCGCGCGATAAAGGTATGGGCGTTCTTTTGTCCGAAATGAAAAATACAGGTTCCGTTCCCGTGATTTTAACGGGCGATATGAACGATTACGAAAATTCGCCTATGTATTTAAGAGCTATAAATTCGGGTCTTAAAGACTCTCTTAAAGTTGCCCTGACTGCGGATATCGGGAACGGAACGACCTGGAACGCTTACAGCGACACTCCGTCGCCGAGAATTGATTTCTGCTTCGTTTCCGACGGTATCGACGTCCTCTCTTTCAAAATAAATACCTCTCTTATAGACGGCGAATATCCGAGCGACCATTTTCCGATTATTACGAAAATCCGTCTATAATTTATAAACAAATAATTCCGAAACCGTTCACTACCGTAACGGACGGTTATTGTTAAATTATTTTAATTGTGTTATACTCTTTAAGTAAACGCCTGTAAAACACAAAAGACGTTTTCGGCATACATATATATACGGAGGCATAAATGGAAATAACGTTTGTAGGCGCGGCAAGAGAAGTTACGGGCTCGTGTACGCTGATTAAAGCGTGCGGAAAAAATATCCTCGTGGACTGCGGAATGGAACAGGGCAAGGACGTTTACCGTAACCAACCTATTCCCGTTCACCCCGCGGAAATTGATTGCGTTCTGCTTACTCACGCCCATATCGACCATTCGGGTATGCTCCCGAAACTTGTTGCCGACGGCTTTTTCGGCAGAATTTTTGCTACAAGCGCAACCGGGCAGCTTTGCGATATTATGCTGCGCGATTCCGCTCATATTCAGGAAACCGAAGCGGAATGGCATAACCGCAAGGCTAAACGCTCGGGCGGAAATAAATATCTTCCGCCTTATACGATGGAAGACGTCGAACGTACTTTGCCTCTTTTCGTTGCCTGCGATTACAATAAATCTTATAAACTTTATGACGGTATCGAAGTAAAATTCATTGACGCGGGGCACCTTTTAGGCTCGGCAAGTATTTTCGTTACCGTTACCGAAAAAGGCGTTACAAAAAAAATTCTCTTTTCCGGCGACGTCGGGAATGTTTCAAGACCGCTTATCCGCGACCCGTCCTTCCCGTCGGAAGGCGATATCGTCATTATAGAATCCACTTACGGCGATAGACTTCATCCGCCGAGAAAATCTTACCTTGCACAGTTTACCGATATTCTGCAAAGAACGCTCGACAGAGGCGGCAACGTTATTATTCCCGCTTTTGCCGTGGGCAGAACTCAGGAAATGCTTTATCTCTTACGCGAAGTTAAACAGCAAGGTCTTGTAAAAGGCCATGACAATTTCCCCGTATGGGTGGACAGTCCTCTCGCCGCAGAAGCAACCGGTATTTATGCCGGAGGTATGCGCGAATTTTACGATAAAGAAACTTTGGCTGATATTGATAAAGGTATCGACCCGCTGCGCTTTTCGGGGCTTTGTCTTTCTAAAACAACCGAAGAATCCCGTTTCCTCAATTTCGACAAAACGCCGAAAGTTATCATTTCCGCAAGCGGTATGTGCGAAGCGGGCAGAATCAAACATCATCTTAAACACAATTTATGGCGCAGCGAATGTACCGTACTTTTTGTCGGTTACCAAGCGGAAGGAACCCTTGGAAGAACCATAGTGGACGGCGCGAAAAATGTCAATATCTTTAACGAACCGATTGAAATAAATGCCGAGATTGTCGTTATGGACGGAGTAAGCGGCCACGCCGATAAAAAAATCCTGCTCGATTGGCTTTCTTCCATCAGAATCCCGCCCGAGCGCGTCTTTGTCAATCACGGCGAAGAATCTTCCGCTATAAATTTCGTCGAAACCGTTAAAAAGCAGCTCAGATTTCCCGCTGTTGCTCCATATCCGTCCTCAACTTACGACCTTTTAACCGGAGAATGTCTCAATTCCGGCATAAGAGAAAAAATCGACCGCTCTTCCGCACCCGAAAACCGTGACGGTTTTTCCGCTGCGTTCCAAAGACTGAAACAGTCGGCAGAGCGCCTTTTAGGTATTGCATTAAGCAAAAAAGGTTCCCCTAACCGCGATTTGGAAAAATTCGCAAGACAGATTGACGACCTTGCCGCCAGATGGCGGAAACGCTGATTCGATTCTTTACGAATCGCTTTCTTACCCGCGATAAAATTATACGATAAACTTCCTTTAAGCGCTTTACTTTGAATTTGTAAAGCGGTATAATCGGTATCCGGTAAGAAATGAATAAAGATTTAACTGTCGGCAGTCCTAAAAAAGTATTGTTCCTTTTTTGTCTCCCCTTGCTCGGGAGTATGGTTTTTCAACAGCTTTACAACCTTGCCGACAGTTTTGTCGCAGGCAAGTTTATAAGCGAAAACGCTCTTGCCGCAGTCGGTAACAGTTATGAAATAACCCTTGTTTTCATTGCGTTTGCTTTCGGTTGCAACATCGGCTGTTCGGTCGTTGTCGGACAGTTTTTCGGCGCAAAAAAAATCCGCCGCGCCTGTTCCCGCAACGGAGTAATTCTTAATCCTTTTTATATTTACGCTTTTCTATTCTGCGTCCGGCGTTTACGGAAATTAACTTTATCCCTCTGCGATGTCAACAACCGTCAATACGCCGTTTTCGACAAAAAATTTAATTTCCTTTCCGCAGAAAGTAAAACCGTAAATCCTGCCGTCGCTTTGATACGACGGACGCGGGTCGAGTGATAAAACTTCTTTTAACCCTTTTAATTTATCGGGAGAGATTCTCGACGATAATTCGTCCCTGATAACTACTTCAAGGCGGTAATTCAGCGCTTGTTCCGCAAATCCCGCTCTTGCGGCAGGGTGGCTGTCGGTATACGAAAGATACGGTTTTATATCGTAAACAGGCGTTCCGTCAGACATATCCGCTCCCGATACCAATAACTCGACGCCTTTATCCGTTTCGGTTATTTTCAGAAGTTTTACGGACGAAAGACCGAGTGAATTCGGACGGTAAGGCGACCTTGTGGCAAAAACGCCCATCCTTTCGTTCCCCCCTAATCTCGGAGGACGGACAGTGGTTTTTCCGCGGTTTTCCGCTTTGTCGAATCCCCATATCAGCCATATGTATTCGAATCCTTCCAGTCCGCGGAAAGATTCCTTATGCGAAAATTTCTTTTCCGCCACCACACGGGATACGAGGTCTGTCATTCCGCTTTGTCGCGGAAGTCCGAATTTGTCGGGAAAATCCCCGTATATGTACGCTATCGGTTCTATTGTCATTTTTTTTCCGTTATTCAAACGTTTTCCAATATTCCATAGGATTATGTTCGTATTCGCCGTAATATTGATACCACGCCTCGGGCAGGAACGGCACAGGTTTATGTTCGGGTAAATTCCTTGCCAGTCGGTCTATTCCGTCACGAAGGTATGAAGTTATTTTCTCTCTTATTTCCTGTATCGGAATTTCTTTCGTGTATTCTATCGGTTTTCCGATAGAAATTACTTTATTGGATTTTTCGGCATATACCGGATAAAATTTAAGATTTTTACCCGTAGCGGAATAATAACTTCTCGCTATATCGACAAAGCCGGAATAGAGTTCGTTTACGTATTCGGAAAATCTTTCGGGACATTCGGCGAAAATAACAAGGCTTTTCCCTCCGACAAGAGTGTCGGTGCTTTCCTTAAAGGTATTGAACATTCTTCTGTCGTGATAGACGGGAATAGGGTCCGAAAGGAAAAGTAACGGCCTCAACAGTTTTGCGACTATAAATGCCAACATACGCCAGAATTTAGGATGTTTTTTTGATTTCCCGAAAAAGAAATCGTGAAAAATAAAGTTCTTGTTTTTGTCTTTATCCAGAACGTAACTTATCATCCAGGTTTTATGAGGGATTTTGAAATCCAGCGTCATAAGCGCGGGACCTATCGCCCCCGAATGATTGCAGACATAGACCGCAGGTTCGTCGGGATTGAGAGTAGTTTCGGATTTTACTTTTGCGCGCGGAAAAACGATATGAGCAAGCGCCCACCCGAGCGTCTGATACAGATTCTTTTTCATAGCGCTTTATCCTTTGATGTTTCTGTTTCCCGAAAGGAAAAAGACAGCAATGGTATTTGCGCCCGTATGACAGCCGATAACGGGGTTTAGGTCAAAAATTTCTATCTTTGCGCCGAGCGGTTCGAGTTTCTGAACGACAACGTCCACGTCTTTACGGCAGTCGCTGTGCGTAATATATATAAGGTTCTTCTCTCCCGAAAATTTTGATTTGATTTTATCCGCAAGACCGCTTAACGCTACTTTACGGCTGATTACTCTCGCATACGGCGTGAGCTTTCCCTCTTCGCTGGTATAAAGCAACGGCTTTATCTGCAATAAATTTCCTATAAACGCTTCGGCGTTGCTCACCCTTCCCGTGGAGGCAAGGCAACGTAAATCGTCTATCGTGAATATATGGTTTACTTTCTGAATCGTGTTTTCGGCGAATTTTTTACATTCTTCGAGAGTATGTCCCTGCTCTTTATATTCCGATACGAGATGTACGAGAAGCCCTTGCCCTGCGGATTGACTTTTCGTATCGATAACGATAATTTGTCTTTGAGGATAACGCTCTTTCATTCTTTCCGCAACGGCGCACGCGTTTGCGTACGTTCCGCTTAATACGGACGAAAACGCAAGGTGCAATACGTCTTTACCCTGTTCCATTATCGGAAGCCAAAGCATTTCGAAATCGAAAGCGTTCGGTTGACTCGTCGTTCCTTTTACGCCTTTTCTCAATTTGTCGTAAAAATCTTTCGCGTTGAAATTCTCGCTCGGATATTCCACTCCGTCGAGATAATAATGCAGACAAGTTTTCTTTATGCCGTGTTCGGCAAGAAAACTGTCCGGAAGGTCACATGTATTTTCTGTTGATATTATAAACTCGTTCATTTTTATTCAATCTCCGTATAAATTTAATCTTCTCCCTAAATTAACAGAATCCGTCCGTAAAAATTCGGTACGGATGAAAATTATGCAAAAGCGCATTGTCGCGGAAAATCCGCAAGAAGAAGTCCGGCAGAAAAATTTATCCCCGTTGTATCGAACCCCGACGCAACCGGTGTCGTATAAAAACAATATTTTCTTTTACGGCGACGGGATTTCGGTATAAAAATATCGTTATCGTCGGAATTACTTTTATCGTCTTTGAATTTTATTCCGAAGAAAACCGCAATCATCCTTAAAAATGCCAAAACCGCGGCATCCATGCCGCGTAAAAAGTCATTCGGATTTTTAGTTTGTCCGCTGTTTTCCGCATTCCCGGGAAGATACACGGCGTCCGGAAGTTTCATTTTCATAAACCGTATTATACAATATTTTATTATCCCCGTCAACAAATATTCCTTACAGTGGGTTTCCTGCGCTTACGAACGGAGTTTTTTCAGTGAAATCCGTCCGGATTAAAGTTCACGAAAAAGAAAAACCGTAAAAAAACCGTTGACAAACGTTTTTCGCGTTTATATAATAAAAATATGATTAACGAAAGAAAGTTTTACTTTAACGGCTACTTTAACGGCTACTTTTTTATAGGCAGTCGTCTTTTGTGCGGTTAAAAAACTTGACGTTTAATATATAAGAGGAAGAACGAAAAGTACCGACGGCCGCACAAAAAAGAGCGGTCGTTTTTTTAAGCCTTAATAAAGAATAGAGGAAGTGAAAGTATGATAGTAACAATAAAGGAAGGATACGACGTAAAACAGCTTGACAATCTTTTGGAATGGATAAAATCGCTCGGATTAAGCGCGCACGTAAGCCGCGGCGACAACGCCGTCGTGGTGGGACTTGTGGGCGATACGGCAAAAGTGGATATCGACCTTTTAAGGTCTCTCGATATGGTCGATTCGGTAACCCGTATTCAGGAACCGTATAAAAACGCAAACCGTAAATTCCACCCGGAAGACACAATAATAGACGTAGGAGGACACAAATTCGGAGGAAGCAATTTTACCGTAATAGCGGGACCGTGTTCGATTGAAAGTTACGAACAGGTATCGGGGATAGCGAAAGCGGTAAAGAAAGCAGGCGCCGGATGCCTCCGCGGAGGCGCGTTCAAACCCAGAACTTCGCCTTACGCTTTTCAGGGATTGGGCGTGAAAGGTCTGGAAATTCTCGTTGCCGCGGGTAAAGAAACGGGTATGCCCGTAGTTACCGAACTGATGAGCGAAACGCACCTCGACGATTTCAAGGATGTGGATATAATCCAGATAGGCGCAAGGAATATGCAGAACTTCGACCTGCTTAAAGCCGTCGGCAGAACGGATAAACCGATACTTCTGAAACGCGGACTTGCCGCAACTATGGAAGAATGGCTTATGGCGGCGGAATATATTATGAGCGAAGGCAACGAACGGATAATACTCTGCGAGCGCGGGATAAGAACCTATGAAACGTATACGCGTAATACTCTCGATTTATCGGCTATTCCGCTGCTGAAAGAAAAAACGCACCTTCCCGTAATAGTGGACCCCAGCCATGCGTCGGGATTGTCGCGTTTAGTACGCCCGATGTCGCTTGCGTCCGTAGGCGCGGGCGCCGACGGACTTATCATCGAAGTCCATAACGACCCTCCCCACGCGCTTTGCGACGGCGCTCAGTCTCTCCGTCCCGAACAGTTCGAAGAAGTTATGAGTTCGGTAGAATTTATGCTCCCCGTTGTCGGAAAACAGCTTTGCTGAGGAGGTACTGCTTTTGAAAATCGCTTTATTCGGTCTCGGTCTTATCGGGGGTTCGCTCGGCAGAGCCGTTATTAAAAACACCGATTATTCCGTCTACGGTAAAGACGTCGATTCGGAAGCTGTTCTGAAAGCGAGAATGCTTAACGCCATAACGGACGAACTTACCGACGAATTACTCGGAAAATGCGACCTTATCGTACTTTCGGTTAATCCCCGTATCGCAATAAAACTGCTTGAAGAAATTTGTCCGAAATTAAAAAAAGGCGCGACGGTAACCGACTGCTGCGGAAATAAACGCGGTATCGTAAACAAAATGGAAGAACTGCACGAAAAATATCCCGATATAGGATTTATCGGAGCTCATCCCATGGCGGGAAGAGAATTCAGCGGAATACAACATTCTACCGCAAAACTGTTTGAACATTCTTACGTTATACTGACGCCCGTACATTCGGGGATAAAGGATTTTGAAAAGGTAAAAGGATTTTTCGTTGCGGCAGGGTGCGAAGGAACTGTGCTTGCTTCGGCAGAGGAACACGACGAAATGATTTCTTATACTTCGCAGCTCGCGCACGTGGTTTCTTCCGCGTACGTTAAAAATCCTCTTTCGGTTAAACACGCCGGTTACAGCGCAGGCAGTTTCCGCGACTTGACAAGGGTTGCGAAACTCAATCCCGATATGTGGACGGAACTGTTTATCGACAATTCCGACGAACTCGCTCCGCGGATAGGAGAAATTATCGAAAATCTGAAAGAATATAAAACCGCAATAGAAAACAAAGACGCCGTAACGCTCCGGAAACTGTTGGAAAGCGGAGTGGAAGCGAAAGCCGCGGCGGAAAACGCTATGCGTGAAAAACGCAGGGAGGATAAATGATAACCGTAAGTGTTTCGGCATCCGAAAATTATAACGTTCTTATCGGGCGCGGAATATTAGCCGACGTCGGAAAGCTGTGCGCCGATAAATTGAAGAATACGAAAAAAATACTTGTCGTAAGCGATTCAAACGTAACGCCTTTATATACGGCAAAAGTAAAAAAATCGTTCACGGAAGCGGGATTTGAAACATATACTTTGACGTTTGAGGCGGGAGAGGAAAACAAAACGTTGGAAACGTTCGGAAATATTGCCGAAAGCGCTGCAAGACTGGGATTCTGCCGCGACGACGCCTTTGCCGCTCTTGGCGGCGGAGTCACGGGCGACATAACCGGGTTTGCCGCAGCGTGTTATATGCGCGGAATAAAATACGTACAAATTCCTACAACGCTTCTTGCCGCAATCGATTCTTCCGTAGGAGGAAAAACAGGCGTTGACCTTCCCGAAGGAAAAAATCTCGTCGGAGCCTTTCATCAGCCTTCGGCCGTTGTTTTCGACCCCGAAGTTTTATCCACTCTTCCCGAAAAAGAACTGAGAAACGGTCTCGGTGAAGGGATTAAATACGCTGTGCTTAAAGGCGGCAGGATAAAAGAAATTATTCAATCGGGATTAAATCCGGAAAATCTCGAAGAGTTCTGCGCGCTGTGCGTAAAATATAAATCGGAAATCGTTTCGCGCGACGAAAAAGAAAGCGGCGTAAGACAGCTCCTGAATCTCGGCCACACCCTCGGGCACGCGGAGGAAAAATTAAGCGGATACAAAATATCCCACGGAGAAGCCATAGCGTGCGGCATATATATAATGGCAAAAGCAAGTAAAAACAAAGGAACTCTTTCCGAACGCGCCTTTGAGGAAATCGTCGGTATGCTTGAAAAGACAAATTTATTACGCGAATCGGAAATCGGAAAAGAAGAGCTTGTTGCCGCCGCGGCAACGGACAAGAAAAACCATGCCGACGGACTGAACGTCGTTACCGTACGCGATACGGGCGATTGCCGCATAGAAAAAATGAGTCTGAAAGAATTGGGAGAATATATAAAATGAAACTTACAGTCTATCCGTCAATTTTAACGGGAGAAACCGCGCTTCCGTCGTCGAAATCCGTCGCGCACCGCGCGCTGATAGCCGCGGCGTGTTCGAATACTCCTTGTCTGATAAAAGGAACCTTTGTCGGCGACGACATTTTCGCCACGGTTTCCTGCCTTGAAAAACTAGGCGCGAAAATCGATAAAACGGATAAAGGACTTTTCGTAGTCCCGATGACAAGACCTGCGAGAAGAGCGGAACTCAATGTGGGAGCAAGCGGCTCGACGTTAAGATTTATGCTTCCGTTATGCGCGGCAGCGGGAACCGAAACAACGTTTTCGGGAAC
>CALVYG010000031.1 GCA_944372095.1 uncultured Clostridia bacterium | reverse complement strand
TCTGGTCCTGTCGGTCCTGTCGGACCGGTAGGTCCTGTTTCGCCGGTGGGTCCCGTCGCGCCCGTTCCTTCTGGTCCCGTCGGTCCTGTGGGACCGGTAGGTCCTGTTTCGCCGGTAGGACCTGTCGCGCCCGTTCCCGTCGGTCCTGTTGCGCCCGTCGGTCCTGTCGGACCCGTGGGACCTGTTTCACCCGTTGCGCCTGTTGCACCTGTTGCGCCTGTTGCACCCGTTGCGCCTGTTGCTCCGGTGGCGCCTGTTGCTCCCGTAGGACCTGTTACCGTTACTAAATTAAAGTCAGGTGATGTACCCGGTGTGCCGCTGGGGTCATCGACGTTTGCTTGATATAATGCTCCGTTATAGTAGACCATAGCTCCTCTCGGGTAGATTGTTCCCAAGCTGAATTCTTCTACCGATTCAAGACCTGCTCCTGTCGGCCCTGTCGGCCCTGTGGGTCCTGTGGGTCCCGTCGGGCCTGTCGGACCTGACGGACCTCTGCAACAATTATTTGTATTGTTTTGGCAGGGCGAACAGGGGGAATTGCACGGACGCGGCGGACAACAGCGGTTGTTGCCGTTTCCTCTGCAATAGCAATTATTGTTAAAATAAAACATTTCTGTTTACCTCCTGATATTATGTAGCTGCGACTTTATTACATAATATGAATGGGAACGGTAAAAAGTTGTTTTTGTTTCTTAACGGATTTTTGCGTAAAACGGTGAAATTATTTCAGGAACGATAAAGACGGTTTTTATTGACGAACGTACAATCGGGTTTTCTTTGGATTAAACTATTTTTATCAGTATTATGTCTATAAAAAAACGTAAGTTAAACCAATCGGTTCAACTTACGTTTTAAATGGTGCGGTATAACGGACTCGAACCGCTGACTTTCTCCACGTCAAGAAGACACTCTACCAGCTGAGTTAATACCGCTTATTTATTTTTTGTTTTTTTATGTTACCATATTTTTTTTTTAAAATCAAGTGTCTGCTATCTCTTTTTGTTTATTCTTACGTTTATTACCCGTTCGACGGGGTTATAATATGTTCGGGTTCTTGCTTCTTCGGAATCTCACACAAAAAATTCATAAAATATTCTTAAAACCACTTGACAATACCGTTTACGGTGGTATAATAAAGTTAGCAATCAAGGAAAGCGAGTGCTAACAAACGAACTTGGTAATTGCTAAAAACATATATTGATATAAATCGGAGGCTTAATATGAAAAACTATCTTATAAGAAATTACAATAACGGATTCGATATGCTCGACGACGCGTTCGACCACTTTTTCAGACCGATGTTCTATGAGGATAAACCCGAAGGTATGAACACCGATATTAAAGAAACCGAGAACGGTTATGCTTTGGACGTCGAACTTCCCGGCTTTGACAAATCGGAAATTTCTCTGTCGCTTGAAAAGGGTTATCTTACCATAAGCGCAAAGAAAACCGAGAAAGAAGAAGAGGGAAAGGGCAAGGACAAATTCATCAGACGTGAACGTAAAGTTCAATGTTCAAGAAGTTATTATGTCGGCGAAGGCGTAACTGAAAACGACATTAAAGCCAAATACGATAACGGCGTTCTGTGCATAAACGTACCCAAAGACAAGCCGAAACAAATCGAAGCTAAAAAAATTGAAATCGAATAAAATTTTGTTCCTCACCTGAACCCGAAAGCTCCCCGGCGGAAATTCCGCCCGGGAGTTTTTTTAATTACCGCATATAAAGGTATCCGTTTAAGCCGTTACGGTTTTCGTAAACGCCATATCGCGTAAAAATATTTTTTCGCAGTCGAAATTTTTCCGTAAATATTTTTTGCCGAAAAAAGCATATTTCTTCCGTCGGTACTTTTTATACATTATATATATAAATAAGCGAAGTAAAAAATAGTTAATAAATAATAATTGACAAAAAAACGCCTATTGTGTATAATTTCATACAAGCAGGCAATGCCGGCTCCTTGTCACCGTAATCGGAGGTGGCCTATATTAAGTCCAGAAGGAGGTAAAAACGACAATGAACAAGTATCAATTATTGTATATAATCGATAACGGTCTTGCGGAAGAAGCAAAAAACGAAACAGTTGATAAGTTTTCCGCATTAATCGAGTCATTGGGCGGTACGGTTGAAGCCATCGATAAATGGGGCACGAAGAAATTCGCTTATGTTATCGACGGTAAAACCGAAGGTTATTACGTCTTGGTTAAGTTTACCGCAGACGCAAGCGCTCCCGCCGAAATTGACCGTCAGATGAAAATCAACGACAGTATCGTTCGTCAGATGATAACGAGAATTTAGGGAGGCAAAATGAACAGAGTATTCCTTATCGGTAATTTGACCAAAGACCCTGAGGTTTCGGTCGTATCAAACGATTTGACTAATTGTAAATTTTCCATAGCCGTTACGCGTCGCTACGGAGCGAAAGAGACCGATTATTTTTCTGTAATCTGTTGGCGCGGCATGGCGGAGAACTGTGGGAAATATTTGAGAAAAGGTAGTAAAGTCGGAATTTGCGGTTCTATTCAGAACAAGAATTACGAGACCAGCGACGGAGTTAAAAGATATTCGGTGGAAATTGTGGCTGACGAAGTCCAGTTCCTCAGTTCGCGTAACGACAGCGACGTTAACGAACTTCCCGAAGTCAATTCCGCTCCCGGCGTAAAAGCTGCGAAAATCTCCGATTTGAAACCTGTGGAAGGCGACGAAGATTTGCCTTTCTGATTTAACTGTTTGGAGGTTCAATGATTAAAGAAAATAAAAGCGGATACAAGCGTATCCCCAGAAGAAAGGTTTGTCCTTTTTGCGTTAACAAGGTTGACGAAATAGATTACATAACTTTCGTTAAAGACCTTGAAAAGAACAACGATAAGAATTTTGAGCGTAACGGCGAACGCCGTCCGCGTTTCGTAGCGGAAAACGGGAAAATTATTCCCCGTCGTACAAGCGGCGTATGCGTTAAGCATCAAAGAGATATTGCCGTCGCTATAAAGAGGGCAAGAATTATGGGATTGCTTCCTTTCAAGGGAGAATAATTCTTTCGCTTATTATTAAATTTTACGGAACCCGATGTCAGGGTTCCGTTTTTTTTAAAATTAATTTATCCTAAAATTTGTAAAGTTTACGGGTTCAACAGATTGAACCCCTGATAAATAAGCATTCTGGCGGTATCCGAATAATATATTTTCTTTATTTCCACCGGTTTTTCGTCGATTATTTCTTCCTCTATAACAACGTCCGACGGGTCGGAATAGTTTGCAGTACCTTCTTCGATTCCGCTTAGTTTCAGATATAAATTATTGAAAAAATCACCTATTTCATTGAGAAACCCGGATTTTGTCGCCCAGAATTCAATGGCTTTCGTGCTGTCGACGGACGCTTTTTCGGGGTATAATCCGATAATTCTCTCATATTCTGCCGGGTCAAGTATAGCAAGCGTCGAAGACAGATAGCCAAGGCTATAAAGATATCCGCAATATCTTAAATAAGGTTTATCGCTTGTAATGAGAATATAATAGGCGAGGAGATTGGCGTCTCTTTCGCGCATAATTCCTTTGGCGTGAGCGAGTTCGTGCGCGGCAGTTACTACAAGATACGCGGAGGGCGTCTCGTAATTTATTACGGCTTCTCCCGTCGGCTGAAAAGTTATTCCGCATGTTCCCGTATAACTCATAAGTTTGCTTGTGACGGCTTTTTTGATTTTGGGCGTATACGACGAAAAATACCCTTTATCGAGTCTTTTATATTCTTCTATAAGAATATCTCCGAGTTCGTCGAAACTGTAAGGACAAACAGACGCTCCGTCGGAATATTCAAGCGAATCGGCGATAAGGTTGAAATCTTTGTAATACGCTTCCATAATTTCAACGGTCTGAGCGACGGAAAGCTGTTCGCCTTCGTATTTCGGCAAAGGCATTTCCTTACGGTTATAGCAGCCGCCCGCAGTCATCACGTATATCAGCGCTACGCAAAGAGCGGACAGCACCGTTTTTTCAAGCAATGCGAGTGCTTCCGTACGGCGTTTCTTTTTCAGGAAATAAATTATAAATGCGAAAATCGTTATCAGAGCGCAAACCGCAAGTATTACCAGAACGCCGAATACCGAAAAACCGAAAATATCGGTGATATTTCCCGCAACGAAAACGTATGCGCGGGATATTCCTCTTGCAAAAAAGTACTCGGATACGTTTTCGTTAAGTCTGAGCAAAGCAAAAAAGGCTATAAGAAAAATAATAATGCCGATAGCTATTGCATATTTTACAAGTTTAACGTGCTTTAACTTCATTATAAGGTTTTTACAGTTCCGATTTTATTCCGTTAAGCAGCGATTCTGCTTTTGCCGCGGCTTTTTCTTCCGAGTCGGAATAGCAGAGGACGTAAACTTTAAGTTTCGGCTCCGTACCCGAAGGGCGGATACATACGAACTGACCGTCGTCGAGGTTGTATTTTATCGCGTCGGTAACGGGGAGTCCGGTTTCTGTCGTTTCCCCGGAAGGATAAGTATTTTTCCCGGAAAGGTAATCTGAGGTGAAAAGAACTTTCTCTCCCGCAATTTCCGTAATTGTTTTTTTACGCAGAGCCGCCATGGTTTTACCCATATCGCGCATAGCGTCGATACCTTTATACGCAACCGACGTTACGGCTTCGCGGTAATAACCGTACCGGTCAAACAGTTCGGTGAGCCGCTTGAACAATCCCGTTCCTTTCGATACGTAATAGCAGACCATTTCGGCGGTAAGCATCGAGGCTACAACGGCGTCTTTATCGCGTGCGTGCGTTCCGCGCAGATATCCGTAGCTTTCTTCGTATCCGAAAAGGAACGTATATTCGCCGGATTTTTCCCATTCTTTTATTTTTTCGCCGATAAATTTGAATCCCGTAAGAACGTTGAAAACGGTTACTCCGTTTGCTTTTGCTATTCTGTCCGCAAGAGTGGTTGTAACGATGGTCTTTACTATTGCGGGGTTTTTCGGCATGGAATTCGTTTCTTTTAATCTGGTTATAATATAATCGAGCAGTAGCGCGCCTATCTGGTTGCCGTTAAGAAGACGGAAATTGCCCGAGAAATCTCTTACGGCCAATCCCATACGGTCGCAGTCCGGGTCCGTTCCTATTACGACGTCCGCGCCGATTTTGTTTCCGAGGGCTATGCCCATTTCCAACGCCGCGGGATTTTCGGGGTTGGGTATCGGGACCGTGGAAAATTCCGTATCCGGTTCGGTTTGCTCTTTTACGCACGTTACGTTGATTCCGAGTTTTGACAATATCGTCGTTACGGGTTTATATCCGGAACCGTGGATTGGCGTATATACGAGTTTAAGGTCTTTTCCGTATTGTTTTACAGCTTCCGCCGACAGCGAAAGTTTTTCTATTTCGTTGAAATAGTTTTCGTCAACGCTTTTTCCTATTACGGTCACATAATCGTTTACCGCGAAATTATCGAGAGATTTGATACTTTCGGGGAAAGGCACGGCGTCCTCTTTAACCGAAAAATAATCGGTAATTTTATTTATGTAGCTTACCACTACCGCGGTGTCTTCCGGGCTCATCTGAGCGCCGTCCGCGCCGTAAACTTTATAGCCGTTGTATTCTTTCGGGTTATGACTTGCGGTAATCATTACTCCCGCGATTGTGCCTAGATGTCTTATTGCATAGCTGCACATCGGAACGGGATGTACGTCTTCGAATATAAAGCTTCTGATTTTATACGCGCTGAGAACGCAGGCGACTTTTTTTGCAAATTCGAGACTGAATCTCCGTGTATCGTAACTTATGACCACGCCGCTTTTTTTTGCGTTTTCACCGAGTGAACAGATAAACTCCGCCAATCCCGCCGTTGCGCGGGCAACCGTGTAATTGTTCATACGGAAAGTTCCCATGCCTACCACTCCGCGCATTCCTGCCGTTCCGAACGCAAGAGGAGCGCCGAATCTGTCTTTTATTTCTTCGGGGTCGTTTTTAACGGGTTCGAGTTCTTTTCTTTCCTCGTCCGTGACGTGTGCGTACCAACTATCAAACGATTCTTTTCCCAGCATAATAAAATCTCCTTTACAAGAAAATAATAGTTTATATTATATTTAGTTAAGTATATCATACGCAATCGGAATAATCAAGTACGAAAGGAAAATGCGGCGGGAGGATAAATACGGATTAAGGTTATCGGATTGAAACAGAAAATAAGATAAATATTTCGGCACAAAGCAGACGGTGACAAAAGTTACGGCGTATGTTATACTATAACCGATAATCGTGATGTCGGGGTAAAAACCGAAACTTGATTAAATCCGGTTGTGAAGGGAGGGGGAAATGAAAAATAAAGGTAAACTTTCTGCGATTTTAAGAATTACCGCGGCAGTTCTGATAATTGTTGCGGCGTTTATGACTTTAATAACGTACCATTGCGGAATAATGAGTTCGAGGCATACGTTGTACGAAGCGGAGGAAGGCGACATACGTATTGCGTGCGTAGGGGACAGTATAACTTACGGAACGCTGGTATTTGGGTGGCCGGGGCAGGCATATCCTGCGGAACTTGATAAATTGCTGGGCGACGGATATGCGGTTAATAACTACGGGTATGCCGGAAGATGCGCGTTTCCCGACGCGGACAGACCTTACGTTAAAGAAGAGCTTTTCAATCTCAGTTTGGAGTTTCAACCCGATATAGTGATTATTATGCTCGGAACAAACGATACCAAAACGCGCAACTGGAAAGGTGAAGAAACTTATAAATACGAATACGGAAAACTGATAGACGTTTATCTTTCTCTTGAATCGGTGGAGAAAATGTATATAATGGCGCCGCCGCCCGTTTGGGAGTTTTGCGGAAAGGTGTGGTACAATATCGAAAAGGACAGAGTCGAAAACGAACTGAACCGCGTAGCGAGAGAACTTGCGGAAGAAAAGGGGCTCGGATTTATAGACTTGTACGGAATTTTCAAAAACAAAAGAGAACTTTTCCCCGACGGTGTTCATCCGAACGCACAGGGAGCGGAAATCATAGCGGAAACGGTTTATGCCGAAATCATCGGCGGAGAAATTGAATAAATGAGAGTTTACGATATCATAAAAAAGAAACGCGACGGAAAGGAATTAAGCGCGGCGGAAATAAAATATTTTATCGAAGGGTACGCAAAAGGAGAAATTCCCGATTATCAGGCGGCGGCTTTTTGTATGGCGGTTTATTTCAAAGGAATGACGGAGCGGGAAACGGCGGATTTGACGTTTGCGATACGGGATTCGGGAGAAAAACCCGATTTATCGGGGATAACCGGCATAAGAGCGGATAAACACTCTACCGGCGGAGTGGGGGATAAAACAAGTCTTATAGTGGTTCCCGCGGTGGCGGCGTGCGGCGTAAAAGTTGCCAAAATGAGCGGACGGGGATTAGGGCATACCGGCGGAACCGTGGATAAAATGGAATCTGTTCCCGGGGTTAAAACCGAGCTTTCTCCGGCGGAATTCGTCCGTGCGGTAAATTCCTGCGGTATGGCAATTATAGCTCAAAGCGATTCTCTTGCCGCGGCGGATAAAAAGCTTTACGCTTTAAGGGACGTTACGGCTACGGTGGACAGTATTCCGCTTATAGCGTCGAGTATTATGGGAAAGAAACTTGCGCTTGACGACGACTGTATCGTTCTCGACGTTAAAACCGGCAGCGGCGCGTTTATGAAAACGCTCGGAGAAAGCGAAAAATTGGCAAGAGCAATGGTTGATATAGGTAAACGCGCGGGAAAACGGACCGTTGCTTTGATTACCGATATGGACAGACCTCTCGGTAGAGCGATAGGCAATTCTCTCGAAATGAAAGAGGCGCTCGGAATTTTGCACGGAAATTTATCGGGAGCGGAAGATTTATACGAACTCAGCGTCCGTCTCGCCGCAGAAATGCTGTTTCTTGCAGGGAAAGGGAACAATCTTTCCGAATGTGAAGAGAAAATAAAAAACGCAATTATCGGAGGAGAAGCATTAAAAACTTTTGCGTTATCGGTAAGAACGCAGGGAGGAGACGAAAGCTATGTCTTTAATCCCGAAAAGTTAAAAATATCCGAAAAAACATATGAAATAAAAGCGGGAAAGGACGGATATATAGTGCGTTCCGACGCGGAAGGATACGGTACGGCGGCATTGATACTGGGCGCGGGAAGAAACAAAAAAGACGACAATATCGATAAAGGCGCGGGAATAGTCTTATTGAAGAAAACAGGCGACAAAGTAAAAAAAGGCGATATTGTGGCGCGGATGTATTCGTCGGACGAAAATAAATTCGGCGAAGCCGTCGGAAAATTCAACGAGTCAACCGAAATCGGTCTTAATCCGCCGTCTGACAGGGAAACGGTATTAAAAAGAATAGATTAAAAACATAACAATAAATACGAGGTAAATATGAATATAAAAGACATCCTGAAAAAATGCGACCATACTCTGCTCAAACCGACCGCGACGTGGGCGGAAATAAAAGGAATATGTGACGAAGGAATAAAATACGGCGTGGCTTCGGTATGTATACCGCCTTGCTATGTAAAAAGGGCAAAACAATATGTCGGGAATAAGGTGCCCGTCTGTACCGTAATCGGATTCCCGAACGGCTATAATGCGACAGACGTAAAAGTATACGAAACGGAACGAGCGATAGCTGACGGAGCCGACGAAATCGATATGGTTATAAACATAGGCAAGGTAAAAGAGTCCGATTACAATGCGGTAAAAGAAGAAATAAGCGCGGTTAAAAAAGCGTGCAAAGGAAAAATTCTGAAAGTGATAATCGAAACGTGCCTTCTTACCGACGAAGAAAAAACCGCGTTATGCAGGATTGTTACCGAATCGGGAGCGGAATATATAAAAACATCGACTGGATTTTCCGTGGGCGGCGCAACGCTCGGAGATATAAAACTGTTTTCGGAAAACATAGGTAAAGACGTAAAAATCAAAGCGGCGGGGGGAATATCGACCGTAGAAGACGCGGAGAAGTTTATCGAAGCGGGAGCGGACAGATTGGGAACAAGCAGAATAGTGAAAATTGCAAAAGGATTAGAAAATAATAACGGAGGGAAAACAAATGAATAAAAACATACCCACACCGCATAACAGTGCGAAAGAAGGAGATTTCGCCGAAACCGTGCTTATGCCCGGTGACCCTTGCCGCGCGGAGTTTATTGCAAAGAATTTTCTCACAGACGCCGTTAAGGTGAACGACGTAAGAGGAATAAAAGGTTTTACGGGAACGTATAAAGGGAAAAAGGTTTCGGTAATGGCGTCGGGAATGGGGCAGCCGTCAATGGGAATATATTCGTACGAACTGTTTAATTTTTACGGAGTAAAAAGAATAATAAGAGTCGGCAGTATGGGCGGATACGATAAGGATTTACACGTCAAGGATATAGTAATAGCGCTCGGCGCGTGTACCAACGGTAATTACGCGGCGCAGTACCGTTTGCCGGGAACGTTCTGCCCTTTGGGCGATTACGGACTCGTAAAAAAAGCCGAAGAACTCTGCATACAAAATAATATAAATTATAAAGTAGGCAATATACTTTCGTCGGATACGTTTTACGGGGACGCGTCTTATGCCGAAGAATGGGGAAAAATGGGCGTGCTGGGAGTTGAAATGGAAGCGTATGCGCTGTACTGCAACGCCGTCCGCGCCAAAAAAAGCGCGCTCTGTATCTGCACGGTAAGCGATTCTTTTGTTCATAACAAGGAAAATCTTTCTTCCGAAGAAAGAGAAAAAGGGTTTTCGGATATGATAAAAATTGCGCTTGAACTTGCATAAAGATTAAAATAAGCCAAGTCATTGTAAAAGGGAATAAATGGGTAAAAGAGTAATACTTATAGTTGCCGACAGTTTCGGAATAGGCGAAATGCCCGACGCCGAAAAGTACGGAGATAAAGGAAGCAATACGCTTAAAGCGGTTTCGGAAAGCCGCTTTTTCCGTTGTCCGTTTCTTCGTGAACTCGGATTGTTCAATATAGACGGAACGGAAAACCTTAAAATAAAAGGCGTCGGTTATCCTCGCGGAAGTTATGCGAGGCTGACGGAAAAATCGGCAGGAAAAGACACGATTACAGGACATTGGGAATTGTCCGGAATAATCACCGAACACCCTTTTCCCGTCTATCCGAACGGGTTTCCGAAAGAAATAACGGAACGGTTTGAACGCGAAACGGGAAGAGGAATATTATGCAATAAACCTTACTCGGGAACGGAAGTAATAAAAGATTACGGAAAAGAACAGATAGAAACAGGAAAACTAATAGTCTATACTTCCGCCGACAGCGTGTTTCAGATAGCCGCGCATACGTCATCCGTAAGCGAAGAAGAACTATATAAAATATGCCGAACCGCAAGAAAAATTCTGACGGGAGACCACGCCGTCGCAAGAGTTATCGCGCGCCCGTTCGAAGGAGATTATCCGTATAAGAGAACGTCTGGCAGACACGACTTTTCTCTCGAACCGCAAGGACAAACTATGCTCGACGCAATTAAAGAAAACGGCTTAAAAGTCATTTCCGTAGGCAAAATATACGATATATTTTCAGGAAGAGGAATAACCGACAAATACTTCACCGAAAGTAATGCCGACGGACTTAGAATAACCGAAAATATAATACGGAATAACGATTTTAACGGATTGCTATTTGTTAATTTGGTAGACTTTGATATGAAATACGGGCACCGAAACGACGTGGACGGTTACGCCAAAGCATTGACCGAGTTCGATACCGGACTAAAACATATCTCTGAAATAATGAAAGACGATGATATATTGATTGTCACCGCCGACCACGGCTGCGACCCCTCAACACCTTCTACCGACCATTCGAGAGAATATGTCCCGCTCTTGATTTACGGAAAAAATGTCGAACCTGCCGTAAACTACGGAACACGAAAAACTTTCGCCGACGTCGCATCTACCGTTTCGCATTACCTTAATGTGAATTACCTTTCTCCCGGAAATTCTCTTTTTTGAGGGTTTATTTTTTTTTTATTTCTTTGCGAGAGGGAAACCGATTTTGTAAAATCTGTTCTCCCTCTCGCGCTCTCCTTTCCCTAAAACTCCATAATTATATTTTTTATATATCCGCTTTTTCTTTTCGCGTTCTTTGAATAGGGAGAGTTATATGTATTTATCCTTATCAAT
>CALVYG010000030.1 GCA_944372095.1 uncultured Clostridia bacterium | reverse complement strand
TCCATAAATCTCTGTTTTGCCGTCATACCGTTATTTTACTACTATACGGCATTTATGTCAACTGTCTTTCTGCACGCTTCGGTTCATTATCCCTTTATCTCTCGGATTCTGTTCCCTTATATGCGTTCCCTCCGCTTCCCATTTACGCAAAGTCCAGAACAGCAGAGGAAATCCCAGTCCGAATGTTATTACCGTTAAAAACAAATAAAAAAGCCATTTACCGTAAAGAGGGAGCAGCTTTCCTTCAAGAATTAGTTTTTTTCCGTCAACAAAACTTACTCCGATATAATACGATTGTCTGACTTTATATACCAAAGGATAAGCAATTCCCAAAGTAACGAGCCCTAGAACCGCCGTTACGGCGCTTTTGAGCGCACTTTTGAAAATATCGGTTTTCATTCCCGAAAATCCTTCCACGGAATCGGTAAAATGCGTATTTTCTTTTTCCCATCTTCTCAGTCTTGCGTTTATAAAAACCGCCGATACTGCCGCCGTAAGTCCGCTTGCTGTATAATTGACTGTCCTCGTTTTGAGTTCGACGGGAATAACTCCGATAATAAAATTGATTAACGCCACGATAAATGCCGTCGCGATAACTCCTGTAACGTATATAACGTACGCCGACCGTACTTTACCGTCAAATCTGAGCGTTCTGCCGTCGATTAGACTGTTTTCCGTACGGATTTTTGCATTGAAATAATATGATAAAGGATAAAGAACCGTCGCGCTGAGAACGGTAACGAGCACCAATCCCGCCGTAAGCAGATAAAAGCGCGGCAAACTCATATCGAGCTTACTCCCGTTTTTACCGTTTACGCCTGTATTTGTTTCCGAATCCGGACTCATTTATAAATAATTTCTGAGGGAATTGACGTCGTCGAAAACGTAATCGGGATTTAATCCGCTTTCTTTAAGCATTTGAATATCGGTTTCTCCGCTGAGAACGAGAACTCCCGTCATACCGTTGTTCAGCGCGAATTTAATGTCGGTATAAAGCCTGTCGCCCACGAAAGCGACTTTATCGGGCGTGACTTTACAAAAATCGAAAACGTATTCCGCCATAGGCGCATAGGGCTTCCCGATGATAATTTCGGGATTTTTCCCCGTAGTCTTCTCCACAAGTGCCATCATTGCGCCCGCGTCGGGCATATTTCCGTTATCCGACGGACAGACGAAATCGGGATGCGTCGCTATATAGGTTTTTCCCTCCGCTATAAGATTTGTCGCGTGCCATAACTTTGCGTATGTAAGTTCGGTATCGAACGCAAGCAATACTATATCCGCGTCCTCTCCCGTTTTTACAACGTTTATTCCGCTTTCTTTCAGTTCAAAGCACAGCGTTTCCGTTCCGAGAACGAATACTCTTCTTCCCGGAAAATGCCTGTTGAGATAACTCGCCGCCGCCATTCCGCTGGTAATAATCTGCTTTATATCGGCTTTATATCCCATTCGGCAGACTTTTTTCAGATAATCGTATTTTGACTTCGAACTGTTATTCGTCACGAAACATACGGTTTTCCCCGCTTCCGTAAGAATTTTAAGCGTTTCCATCGCGCCGTCGAGCGGTCTTTCGCCCATATTGAGCGTTCCGTCCATATCAAACAGATATACCGAGATGTCTTTCAGATTTTTCATAATAAAGTGCGTCCGTAATTCCTTCGTTGTTTATTATCGCAAAAACCGGACTGTCCGTATCCGCGCTGACGGATAAGGCTTTCAGAAGCAGCGCTACGTCGGGTTCGGGCATATCGGTAAGAAAAGATATTTTTTCGTTATAAGACGCAAGCTTTTCTTCCGAAGGCAGAACCTTTCCGTCAAACGCTTCGCTCCTCACCGTTTTAACGCCTCTTACCGGTTTTTCCGACGGTAAAAGGATACCACGAAAACGGTGCTTTGTAAAGTTTTTGAGCATTAAAACGAGAAAACGTGCCATTGTAAACCGCTCTCCTACCGTTACGCCGTAAATCTGCGACGCTTTTTCGGTAATAAGCGTTGCGGTTTTTCTCGCATAAAGTTCGTTTACTACGTTTGTAACGAACCGCAAACTTTCCGAATAAAAATTCTCTTCGTCGCTTTTCCCGTCCAGAATTGCTTCCGCCACGCGGCAATAAGCCTCCGCCGTTACGTCACGGTACGGATACGCGCTTGCATAGAAAACGCGGAAAACGCATTCCGCATAAAGCTGAAACACCGTCTGATACAACCGCGCGCAGTAATCTTTTTTCTCGCTTCTCAATTCTTCCGACAAAAACACAAATTCCGGTAAAGCGAATTTTCCGTCGAATGCGTACAAAAATCTGTAATCGAAAACCGAGGGAATAAAAGCGAATTTAATATTTTCCGCAATACGCTTAACCGCGGAAATAACTCCGCTCCCGCCGATACCGATGACAAATCTTGCCCCGGCGGGAATATTTCCCGTTTCGTCGGGTGAAAACATAAGCGCTTTGTAATCCGCTCCGAGAGTCCGTATAAGCGCGTCGCCTTCTTCTTTGTCCTGCGCAACTATTATTACCTTTCCCCCGGGGTAATAATTAGAAAGCAACGCCGCAAACTCCTTAAAATCTTTTCCCTTGATAAATTTAGTTCCCGTACGCATACGACCACCTCCGCATTACGGATTATACCCCCGCTTATATGCCGTTATACGCGTATATCGTCGCTTATCATCGAATTTGCGCGAAGTAATAATTCTTTTATTGAAATATATACTATTTATATGAAAAAAAATTACGCCGACTTTTTCATTAAACTTGCCGCAGTTACACTGGCGGCGTTTATTGTGTTCAATTTCGGAAGAGTCAGCGGCTTTTTCGGTACAGTTTTCAATATCGTTCAACCGATTATGATTGGTATAGTAATCGCACTTGCAATGAGCGTTCCCCTTTCTTTTTTCGAGCGAAAACTTTTTGCAAAAATCAATAAACCGAAACTTAAAGAATTCCTTTGCCTCAGTCTTACTTTTCTCATCTTTACAGGCGTTATCACCGTTCTCGCCGTTCTGATTATTCCCCAGGGCGTAAAAAGCGTAAAGGATTTAATGGAAAAATTTTCTTCCGGCGAAGTAACGGCGGCTATTAAAAATATTGAAGGAATGGAATTTTTACAACCTCTTATCGAAAAGCTGTACGATTTTCTTTCGTCAAGAATCAACGAATATATTCCGCAGATAATGTCGGTAATGCAAAGCGTTTTTACCGGACTATACAATATTGTTTTCGGCGCTGTAATTGCGGTAATGCTTATTATTAACCGTAAAAACGTCAAACTGTTTCTGAAAAAAATAATAGGTTTACTGTTCAAAGAAAGGAATCAAAAAGTTCATATGTTCCTGCTGAACGCTTCGGAAAAGTTTTCGAAATACCTCGGCGGACAGCTTACCGAAGCGTGTATTCTCGGATTCGCCTGCTATGTGACCATGTTAATTCTTAAAGTCCCTTATGCGGCTTTGGTCTCCCTTATTGTGGGATTTATGAACCTTATTCCGATTTTAGGCGCATATATCGGAGGCGCGGTAAGCGCAATTATCGTTTTTGCCGCCAGTCCCGATAAAGCTATCGTATTTATTATCGCGGTAATAATTTTACAACAAATCGAAGGCTTCACGGCTTACCCGGTAATCGTAGGAAAATACGTCGGACTAAACGGTTTCTGGATAACGGTATCGATAATATTATGGGGCGGAATTTTCGGATTCTGGGGAATGTTTCTCGGCGTGCCGCTCAGCGCGTTTTTATTCGATATCTTTGAAAATTACTACTCAAAAAAAAGTGCGGAAATTTCCGTTGTCAATTCGTTACGCGAAAAGTAGCGAATCCCCGATAAATACAAGAGAAAGAAGTACGCCGAGGGTTATTGCGACGACCTGACCGAGAAGATATACAGCAAGGGAATGTCTGCCTGCAAACGTAAAAACGTTATGCCAGCACCCGTCAAGCAACGGAAAAAGGGTTTTCTTTTTCCCGTAAAAAATTTTACCAAGTCCCGCTCCGAAAAAGAAAAAGCATATATACGGAAATATCGGGAAATAATCGGACGTAGCCGCCCACCATTCTTTTGTATAAAAGAACAATCCGAAAATTCTTCCGTCGATGCCGGAATCGATATACGCGCCGTGTGCGGAAACGTCGTACAACCTGACGTTGTATTTGAAATTTACGGCGAAAAACGTCGCGGACAATCCGAATAACAGAATGCAGTTAATAATTTTTTTCAAAACGTTTCCCAAGGGTTTTTTAATAATCTTTTCGGTAACGGTAAATCCGCCTCTTATAAGAAAATCTATAAACGAATAAATTAAAATAACCGTTCCCAGGCAATGAATAACGCCGAAAAGAACAAAAATACCGTCCCCTCCTACCGCTTCGCCGGCATAAGTAATCAAACTTATGCAAAGAGCTACGACCCAAAGCCTGACACCGCGCAAGAAGTTGTTTTTCGAAAGAGAAGTACAAATTCCCGACACGCAGAAAAATAAAAACAAAAACGCCGGGCGCCAGAAAAACCTGACGTCGGAATCGAGATACGAAACCGAAATTTCGTTAAGCGCTTCCAAAAATCCCACGCCCGAGCTTTTCCAACCGATAAAAATTCTTGCAAAATCATAAAACATATGGTCGAAAACGACGAGAATTATCGCAAGTCCCCGCCAGAAATCAAGTTCCCATATACGTTTTTTCTTTGCAACCGTTTTTTTACTCACTTGTATTCCACTCCGACGTATTCGGTTTTATCTCCGACAACCTTGAACAACTCGAATCTGTCGGAATATTCGTGAACTAAAAGACTGGGATTAAGTTTACTGAAATAAACTTCCGGAATTTCTTTTTTCGGCACGCTTTTCATTTTCGGCTTGGCTTTCGGCTCTTTTTTAGCCGGTACCCAGTCGAACAACAATGCGCTTGCGCTTTTTCTGTCGTCGGTTTCCTCGTCCCCGTCTGCGTCAATCAGATATTCGGGAATTTCTTCCTTATCTTCCGCCGCAAATTTTTTCTTATTTTCCTGTTCTTTTTCGTTAAACAAAGGATATTCTCCGCCCTCGGGAGGAGAAAAATCTCTTTCGCGTTTTTCCTTGGCAAGGCGTTCGGCCTGTTCTCTCGCGGCAAATTCTTCGTCCGCCCACATATCGTTGATTTTATCGCGTCTTCTCGTAAAAACGGATTTAACCGGCATAACAAAGACGTTCCTTACCGTAATGATAACCGCACAAACGATACATGCCACTCCTCCCGAAAGATAAATAATGCTGTAAACGTCAAATCCGAGCGGGTCAAATCCCGCGCCGTAATAAAGAATAACTCCGAGCAATACGTAAAGTATCGGCAGCCACAATCCGAACGTCACCAGGAGTTTCAGCAATAAGCGGATAAGACCCTTTATAAGAGCCGAAAATCCGCCTGCAATAGCTCCGAAAATATCGCCGAAAGAGTTAGTCTTTCTCATATCAGTCCCGTTTTATTTCAGAATATCCGTTCCGATATATTTTCTCAGAACGTCGGGAACGGTAACGCTGCCGTCTTCGTTCTGATAATTTTCCACAATAGCCGCCACGGTTCTGCCAACCGCAAGCCCGCTGCCGTTAAGCGTATGAACAAGTTTTACTTTTCCGTCGGTATCGCGGAATTTTATGTTTGCTCTGCGCGCCTGAAAGTCAACGTAATTACTGCACGAAGAAATTTCCACGAATCTTCCGTACGACGGCATCCATACTTCTATATCGTAGGTCTTACACGACCCGAACCCTATGTCTCCCGTACAAAGGCAAACGACTCTGTAAGGAATTTTCAGTCCTTTCAAAATATTCTCCGCTTCGTTCGTCAAATCTTCCAGCTCTTCGAAACTCGTTTCGGGACGGGTAAATTTTACAAGTTCGACCTTGTTGAACTGGTGCTGACGTATAAGCCCGCGGGTATCCCTTCCCGCGCTTCCCGCTTCTCCTCTGAAACAAGCGGTATAAGCGCAGTATTTTATCGGTAAATCCTTCTCGGAAAGAATTTCGTTTCGGTGCAGATTGGTTACCGGCACTTCCGCCGTCGGCACGAGGTAAAATTCACTGTCTCTGATAGCATACATATCTTCTTCGAATTTCGGAAGCTGTCCCGTTCCAATCATCGAATCGCGGTTAACCATAAACGGAGGCAGCACTTCTTCGTATCCCGCAGCGGTATGCGTGTCGAGCATATAATTTATAACCGCTCTTTCGAGTCTTGCGCCCAATCCGTGATAAACGGTGAATCTCGCACCCGTTATTTTTGCAGCCTGCTGAGGATTGAACCAACCGCGTTTCTCGCCTATGTCCCAATGCGATAACGGACTGAACGTAAATTCGGTAGGCTCCATAAACCGACGCACTTCCACGTTGTCGGAATCGTCCGCTCCCACGGGGATACTGTCGTCCACAAGGTTAGGAATGACGTACATAATTTCGGTAAGACGCGCTTCTACTTCGGCAAGACGCGCGTCGAGTTTCTTTATTTCCTCGCCTTTTGATTTCATTGACGCTATTAGCTCGTCGCAAGGCTGTTTGTTTTTCTTCATAACGGCAATTTCCGCGCTTGCCTTATTTTTTTCCGCTTTAAGCGATTCGGTGTTCTTTATCACCGCACGTCTTTCCGCCGCCAAAGCGGTAAGTTCGTCAAGACTGAGTTTGCTGTTGCGTTTTGCAAGTTTGTCTTTTACCAATTCAATGTTGTCGCAAACAAATCGTAAATCTAACATTTTTACCTCTGAATAATATTTTTGACTTTAAGTCACAATCTTTTAAAATTTAATATTATATATTTTACAATATCAGTTAAAGGAATGCAATTGTTTTCCGCTTTTTCCGTCAATTTCCGTAACGAAACGGCAAAAATATCGCTTTGAAAGTAACATAAACGCAAAAATCCGCATATTTATACAAAAAACGGAACGGAGGCAATATGCAAAATCTGGAACAACTTGCAAGAGAATACCGCAATGCTTTGGAAAATTCGGCGCAGGACGGTTCATCCGTCATAGAACAAATCATAATATTGGAAGAGAATCAACTCGATTATCTGAACGGACTGATTCCGAGACTTCCCGTATCGTCGCGGCGCACGGCAAACTATTTCAAAAACATTGTTTTCCGCTCGCTTTCAAAGCTGAACGCACTGGTCAAAAACACGACGTACGTTCCCTCGTTCAGAAACGTAAACGTGCCTTGTCAGTCTCTTAAAAACGCGCTTTTAAGCACCCAGATAAGTATTTTTGTATTGCTTGACAAACTTCCTCTACCCTATGCCGACATCGCGGAAATACTTTCTCTCGAAAACCGAAAACTCGCTTTGCTTTCATTGATATAAATCCTCGTTTTGCGTGCGCGCGTTAATAACGCGCGCACATCACCAATCGGTTTTACTTGACTTAAATCTCTTCGTTTTCTATAATTTTTATTATGGAATTTTTATTTGAACTTTTCGGAGAATTTTTTCTGTCCTTATATGCCGAAATAGCAAGCTGTATCGTTCCCGATAAAAAATATTCAAAAAAAACCACCGCTTTATTAAAGTTCCTTTCCGTGCTCGCTTCTTTCGGCGCGCTCGGCGTACTGATTGCCGGAATTTGCGTTATCGACGCGGGAAACAAAACCGTAGGCGTTCCGCTTACTTCTGTCGGGGCGGCGGTTATCGCTCTGCATTTTCTTTTGACTTGTTTTATTTATTCGAAAAAGAAAAAAAGAGAAAACAAAAATTCGGATAAAGAAAATACCTTACCGCCCGATTATCAAGACGAAAAAAACTCATCCGAAAATACGGATAATTCTGAGCGTTAATTTTTTTGAAAATCGGCTTTTTTACGGAAAACGCGTAATTCAAATTCTGTATTTACGGTAAAGTAATCGATTTTATTCAGCCTTTCCAATTTATCCGACGAAGTATGATAATAATAAGGCGTCATTCTGACAAGAGCGTTAAAATCGTCTGCGTCGCCGCCGAACTCCCCTTTTACGTATTCGACTTTAAGAGGCTCGTATAAAGAAAACGCCTCGTCCTCGTCTTCGTTGTACCTCGGATTGTCGTAAAGAAATTCTTTCAGCTTAAACAAATGTTCTTTTGCCGGAACAACGCGTAAAAACAAACCGTTATCGGAATTGACGCGCGAAAATTCCTGCTCGTAAACGGGCGCAAAGGCGCATATAACCGCGTCGATTGAGCCTGACGATATCGGCAGTCTTTTGCTGCTGCACACGGCAAAAGCTGTTTCTTTGCTTTTTTTTGCCGCCTGTTCTATCGCAAATTTGGAAATATCCGTTCCTATAAATTCCGTTTCGGGAAAAGATTTTTTAAGTTCGCCGCAAAGATACCCTGTTCCGCATCCCGCGTCAAGGACGGATGCGGGATTGAATTCGGCGAAAATCTTACCGATTGCCTCCGCAAGAGGTTTGTAGTATCCTTTATTCATCACCCTGACGCGCGATTGTATCATTTCCTTATTGTCGCCGGGCGAAACCGAATTTTTCCTGTTAGGCGGAAGAAGATTGACGTATCCGCTTTTCGCTTTGTCGAAACAATGTCCGTTAACGCACATAAAACTGCCGTTTTTACCGTTTAACTTTTCTCCGCAGTGCGGACAAAGAAATAATCCGTCGCTAATCATATAAATAATCGGTTAAAGAAGTTTTTCCAGCGCCGCCGCTTTCACGCACCGGGGAATAAATAAACTCTTTTTTATCGCTTTTCTTAATTTTTCTTTATCGCGTATTTTATCTAATTTATAATACTTTATCATTTTCCCTAAATTGCTTCCCTGCCAACGGCTGAAAATCATATTTACGTTTTCGAAACAATCGCCGTTATCCTTCGGAATTGTTTCGTTAATAACAATTTCCGCTCCTATCCCCGGGTCAAAGTCAACCTCGGTTTTTTCGCTGAATTCTCTTTTCTCGCCGTTAATAAACATTTCTCCGCTTTTCACGTCGCGGAAACACACGGTATATTTTCTGTTTTTCGGAATTACCGAAACGTCGCCTTTTACGGGCATAATCCTGAAAGACAAAGTTTTCCCTTCCTCTTTGACCGTAAATTCCGTTAAGGCGAAAACTCCGTTTTTATAATCTTCGGAAATACCGTCGTCCTCGTACAGAGTGTAAGAATTATTCCCTCTGTAAACGTAAATATCGAGGTTTACGGGGTTGTCGCAAGAATTTCCCGTATCTGCCGAAAGCGGAATAATCGCGCCCTCTTTTGCGAGAACGGGGATATATTCGAGGTCGCGGCTCATAGTGACCGTCCGTCCGCCCTCATAAATCCGTCCCGTGAAAAAGTCGGTATATCTTCCTTCGGGAAGCCATACTTTAACCTTTGCCATATTGATTTTTCCGTTAACCCCTTCGGTAACGGGACAAACGATAAGCTCGCTCCCGAAAAAGTATTGATTGGGTACGGAATAAGCCTGCGGCAAATCGGAATAAACATAATACATCGGACGGCAAAGCGCAATATTGTTTTTATGCGTAAAGTAAGACGCCGTATAGATATAAGGAATAAGCGCGTGTCTTAAACGTAGAAAATCGCAGGTAATGCGCTTTACGGTTTCGCTTCTTTTCCACGGTTCTTTCCCCTGTAAAGGAAAACTTGTACTGTGCAGCCTGTTAATCGGGCTGAAAACGCCGTATTGACACCACCTGAGATACATTTCGTCGTCGCAATAACCGAACGCGTGTCCTCCGATATCGTGACTCCACCAGGAATAACCGATATTTGACGAAGTATTCGTGAATTCCGGCTGAAACGCAAGACTTTTCCATTTAATGATATAATCTCCGCTGAACCCCAAAGGATACCTGTGCGCGCCTATTCCGCAATAACGCGAAAGAATAAGCCCTCTTCTTCCGTTTCTCGCGTTGTCAAGATAATGATAATGGTTAAGCGCCCAAAGCGGGTCGACGTCTTTTAACGTGGATTTCGTTCCCTGCTGCCAGTCTATCCACCAAAAATCCACTCCCTCGTCTTCGTAAGGATGATGCAGCACGTCAAAATAAGCGTTTATGAACCTGTTATCCGAGATATCGAAAGGAATGTCTTTTTTATCGGCGGGGTTAATCCCCATTGCCTCCGCCATAGCGGGATATGCGTCCTCAAACGCCCTTATTCCCTGTGCGGGATGAAGATTAAGCGTGACGTGAAGATTTTTGGAATGTAATTTATTCAGAAATTCTCTGTAATCGGGAAATAAATCCGTATTCCAGCTGTACCCCGTCCAACCCTCTGACTGAAAAGGATTCGAAGGCGATTTATAGTCAGTTCCGAATTTATCGTTGACTTTCACCCAATGCCAGTCCATATCGACCGTAGCAACGGTAAGGGGAACGTTTTCTTTTTCAAATCTGTCGGTAAGAGCGAGATACTCTTCCTGTGTATAAGCGTAATATCTGCTCCACCAGTTTCCGAAAACGTATCTGGGCAGCATAGGCGTAATTCCCGTAAGGTAGAAATAATCGTCGAGTGCTTTCTGAAAATTCAACCCGTAAGCAAAGATATACAAATCTTTTTCCTTTGCCTTACGGGAAGAGAGTGTTCCGTCGTCGTTAAGAACGATACCGTTATCCGACAATACGGCAACGCCGTCGGCAGAAAGCACGCCGTTACCTACTTTCACCCTGCCTTGTTTCATATCGAGAGTGCGGCACGTCCCGCCGAGATTGCGTTTATTGTTACAGTCAACCCATTTATCCGAATTTCCGATACAGACCGACATCAATTTTTTCTTTGAAACGGAGAAATTGAACTTACATTCGGAAGTTTCGACAATCAAGGTACTTGCGGAACGTTTAATTTCTTTCTGCACGGCGGGAAAGTCCCGGAACCAAACAAACTGAGTCGCGCCGTCTGTAAAAATACCGTCTTTCTGAACTTCGAGGCGGAGAAGAGACGGGGTAAGCAAAGTAATTCTGTACCCGTCCCCTGTTATAAAATTATCGGCACACGCAGCCGGGCGCGTTTTTGCAACGAGATAAGGATTGAGTTCTGTCATACTTGTTTCTCCGTTCTTCACAAATTTATTTGACGAACATATAAAGTAAACCGAAAATTAAAATAATTGTTTTTGCGTAATCTTCGACACTGTTTTTAATTATAGCACAGATAATTCATAAAATAAAGAACATATTTTTATTATTGGAATTACTCGTTTATATCAGTTTAGAAACCGTGAAACGAGTAAACCGTCCCTTTAGGCTTCCCCTTCGCAATTTGCGTCAACATACTTGCTATTCCTTCCTTAACAGGAACATAATTATTTTCAAAATTACGGTAACCGTATGTCTTTATCCGTCTCTGCAATTTTTCAAAATAAACTTCTGTATCCAGCCGTCGATAAAGTAATAACGTTCTCGTCTTTTTGTGCTATTCCGGTGATTTTTGATTATATCCAATAATTAACTTTTTTTGAACCCCCAAGCAGAATATTCTTCTTGCGATATTTCTCCGGAAAGAAACTTTCTCATCATTTCTATTTCCTCATCCGAAAATTCCATTCCTTCAATGGCATAAACCGTTATTATATTATCAATCTCATTCTGAACTTCTTCCGGAGTCAATTTTCTTTTTTCCATACTCTCTAAAAGCAGTGAGTCTATCTCTTGTTTTTTCTCATCTATGAATTCTTTTCCGGAAATTGCCATAATTATTCCTTTGCCTCGATTATAATTTCTACTTCTGCTTCTTCTTGCGGAATCTCCTCATCAGATGCCGCACAACAACCAAATTTCTCCGTCATATACTCTTCAAGAGTTTTCCCATCCAAATCAACTTTAATTTTTTCTTTCATAATAATGTTCCTTTTTGTGCTATTTGGTTTTTTGGTTTTTTGTTTTTTTAGTTTTTTAGTTATTTAGTTATTTAGCCATTAAACTATTATTCCATCACGTTATCCGAATCGTTCCGGGCGTGTTCGGCAGCGTCATAAACTCTTTTAAGGATAAAATCTTTTGCGACTTTCTATTTTTTATAAAATGACTTAAAGCTATTTATATTATATTCCAAATATGTTGTATCCGCTATACCATAATCACGTTTACTATCAAATGCACATTCCTCTGCCATTTTCCATTCGTCTTGACTTATTGCGTTCCAATTTAGTTCATAACCGACATTTTCACATAACTGAGACACAAAAAATCGTTTGCCTCTCTGAAAGGATGTAACTTATTAAGCTCCGTCATAAAATTAGCCATCTTCTTAACGAACTGCCCTTTGTCCAAGCCCTTAAAATAATTATCTTTCCGAAGCTGTCCAAAAATTTCCTCTCCCTCTTCTCCCAATCGATGCGCCGAGGTAAAACGTGTAATTGAATCTATTTCCATATCCACGTCGCGCAATTGCCCCGCAAAATAGTAAATATCTTGAAGCAGATATTCATGTATTTTGCAAAGATGCTTTAAGTCAAAATTACCTTCCACCGGAGAGACTTTTAATTCATCATAGCGTTCACCAGAAAAAATCTATCAGCTTCGTTAACTTGTTCATAGGTAATCACACCGCGCAATTTATTCGTAAGCTGCAATTCTTCAAAGTAACTCTCTCTGTCTATTCTACGATAAAGAGCAATCTGCTGAAGACTTTTGCCTGTTCCTCTTCAGTTTTCTTTTCGTACCTCATAACTTAGGCCTTCTTAAATTTACTCTTTTCGTATTCTTCTTTAGTGATTTCTCCCAATAAGAATTTCCGAGACATCTCAAGCTCTTCATCAGTAAAGGACATTCCCTCGATTGCAAATATCGTTTTTTTATCTTCAATAATGCGTTCCACTTCTTCCGGCGTTAATTTCTTTCTTTCCATATCCTAATTCTCCTTTAATTTTATTGTAGCTTGTCCCAGCAAAAAAACTGTATTTGTTTTAGGCCGTTGCCATTAAACATATTGTTTGTTTCTCGCGCGGAGCGGTACAGTCAACGGCGGCCTCGAAGGCGGCTCTCTGAGCTTCACCGTTTCCTTGCCGCGACGAAGAGTACAATCGGCGAAGTAAAGGACCTCAGTTACCTTCTCCCGATGACGCCGATGCGTCGTCCCGGGCACACCTGCACTTGCGAGGGGAGAAGAAATACAATTTATCCCATCACGTTATCGGAAGCGTTCTGCGCCGTGTTCGGCAGTGCCATTGAGAAAATCTGATTCTTGCATCGCTTTTGTTGAGAGGTCAAAGTTAACGGACCGATACTGCCCTTTCATATTAACACCCCTCACTCTTGTTCAAGCATATCTTCCCAATCCCATACGCCGGGAACCTCTTCGTCATCACCCCAAATCCATTTTTTACAATTTGGAACAAACCAAGTGTTTATATCTTCCAAATTTATAGCAACGCTTGTAAATCTACCAAAGTCTTTATTAGATTCCGTTCCAAGGTAGGTCAACGTGCCGTCGGGTTCGGTTTCGCCCTTTACAAGGTTATATTTAGCGAAAATCCTATCCAGAGCAGCGTACACTTTCTGCAAATTGATTTTCCCTTCCCGAAGAATCTTTTCTTCGTCCATCTGTATCTTCATTGCAAACATAATTCCTTCTCCTTATTTTGTGCTATTTGGTTTTTTGTTTTTTTTGGTTTTTTAGCTATTTAGTTATTTAGCCATAAAACTATTATTCCATCACGTTATCCGAAGCGTTCTGCGCCGTGTTCGGCAGTGCCATTGAGAAAATCTGATTCTTGCATTGCTTTCGTATCAAGGTCAAAATTAACCGAGCGGTATTGTCCTCTCATAGCTCGCCCCTTTTCCTCATTCCTTCAAGCATATCTTCCCAATCCCAAACACCCGGAATCTCTTCGTTGTCGCCCAAAATCCATTTTTTGCAGTTAGGCGCAAACCAAGTATTCACGTCTTGCAAGTTTATCGCAACCGAAGCGAATCTCCCGAAGTCTTTGTTGGATTCGGTTCCCCAGTACGTCAACGTACCGTCGGCTTCGGTTTCACCCTTTACAAGGTTGTATTTAGCGAAAATCCTATCCAGAGCAGCGTACACTTTCTGCAAATTGATTTTCCCTTCCCGAAGAATCTTTTCTTC
>CALVYG010000029.1 GCA_944372095.1 uncultured Clostridia bacterium | reverse complement strand
TACCCATTTACCGAATTTACCTTCCGGTTTTTTGCAATTTTTTAAGAACTTTTTTAACATATAGCCTTGCACCTCTTTTCTTAATTTTTTTTGCCTGACAGCAGTTTTTCAGATTACTCTTATCTATTCCGCGTAAACAAGCCGTGCTTTTCGTACTGCTGCGTTTCTATTCTGCCCACGCCGTATCCTTGTTTTGCGATCGCCTCTTTAATGAGCGCTGTATTCACGCTATCCTCCGCGATCACCTCGGTTCTGCCTTTTGCGTGAGAAGACGTGACTTTTTTCACACCCTCTACGCGGCGCACCACGTCACCCACGTGCGTTTCGCACATCCCGCAGCGCATCCCTTCTACTTCCAACGTAATTTTGAGCATACTCCCTCACTTTGCCGCTTTTTCGCCCAGCGCGCGGCAAGCTGCAAGAGCATCGGAATCCGGCGCACCGTATGCGGTAACACCGTCCGCTATCATGACGCCGCCGACCGTTTCCACTCTCTGCTGCCATGTGCGCATCCATTCGCCGTCCGCCCATTCGTATGAGCCGAACAACCCGATTTTTCTGCCGGAAAGCGAACTTTCGATTGCAGCAAAGAACGGTTCAAACTCTTCGGGTTCAAGCTCTTCGTTCCCCATAGCGGGACATCCGAGAAGCAGCACATCGCAATCCGATACGTCTCCCGCCTGCGAAACGTTGCAAAGTTCAACCTCTGCCCCTGCTTCCTTCGCGCCAGCATATACAGCATTCGCCATTGCTTCCGTATTGCCCGTTCCGGACCAATACACGATAATAATTTTCATATAAAACCTCCGTGAATTTTTATTCTGAACACGTTTTCGTGTTTCACCCGACCTGAAATATCTCTGTGAGCGAATGTCCCGCAAGCATCCTTTTGCAGATACAGTCGGTACATCTTCTGAATCTCTCAAAGATTTTTTGTTTTTCGTCTAAATCAGCATATACTTTCCAATACCCGCAAAGCCCCGTCTTTGCGGTAGGCTCATTGATAAAGCCTTGCACGTCTTCCAAAGGATAACCGAGGAAAATCCCAATCTCATGCGGAAAAGCATCCCCTTGCATTCTTTCCTTCAGAAGTTTGACCGACTGAGCCGCCGACTCGCAAGGATACCCCCTCTCTTCTAAAAATTCTCTGTTTAATGGACAGCGCAGCAACTGTTCAAGCGCACCGATATGGTACACATAAAATAATACTCTGCCGTTCATACGCCGCATACAGACAAACACAAAACCCTTTGCCCTAAACTTTGCCGCAAAATAAGCAAGCGTTTTTATATCATCTTCCCTTACGGTAAACAAACTTGCCGGTTTGATGCGTGCAAACGTAATGCCGCAATGCCTTCCGAGGTTATATTCCGCAACGCTCATTGTCTGACCTCCCTTTCTTGTTCGCATATGCGAACTTATATGTATTCTATCATCTTCTTCGAGAAAATGCAAGCGTTTGAGGGCATAAGTTCGCAAATGCGAACTTATGCCCTCTAAAATATATTCACGCCAATATTTTTTTGTGCGGATTAAATTATTCTGCAAAGTATCGTGCTATAATTATATAGTCAATATTTGCTCCTAAATTTTTTGAATTAATTTAACTACTGAAATTTATCAAAACCCTTCCGAAGACAGAAAACATTATCAGGTTTATTAAAAACTGTGTAATTTAACAAATGCTGTATTTCAATAAAAATCCCCCGATTCACGGGGGTTTTTCTATAATAAACACAAATAAGGGAGTCGAACGGGCGGATAGACGGCATTTTTTTTGTTTCGGTATTTTGCCGTCGCAGATGACAGCATAGTATGCTGTCGTCCCGCACAGGCCTGTCGCAAAGCGCAAGCTTTGGTGCGAGGGACTCCCGGAATGGCAAAATTGTATTTAATGCCGTTTTTACAAAATTTTTCATCGGAAAATTGGATAGACTTGCTCTTTTTCCGCCGAATCAAATCTGTTTTTCCCTGCTTTTTCCAAACGTTTTTCAGGCTCATCATAATTGACTATCGCTCTATCATTATTGAGGCGCACGGAAAACTTGCCCCTAAAAGTACAGGCTTTTATGTCCTCCTGTTAGGGTTTGCTTGCATTTTTTTGCTTTTTCATATAACTCCCTGTATTGTAGCAAAAATCGTCTATATTTGATATGCGCAAAAAGTATGCCTTTGATTTTTACTGAACAATCTATGCAAATATCTTTTTTTGTTTTTAATATCTTTAATGGAAAACGGCGCACGTTTCTAGCGTGCGCCTTCTTCTGTACAATCAAAATATTCCGGATTATTTGCGTATGTACTCATTGTTGTTTGGATTACTTACAAGCCACATCTCTGCAACGTGCTCGTCTGACGGCCACAGCGATGAAGAGAGCGGTTGTTCTCCTGAATTGCCATTAGAGTACCAACCATTTTTATTTTCAAACGTCGCACTTTCGAGAGCCGAACAATATGCAAATGCTCCTACTCCTATGAGGTTGAGACTTGAAGGGAAAGTTATGCTTTTAAGTCCTGTATTTTGAAATGCGCCCATATAAATTTTTTCAATCCCATCAGGCAAAACAATGCTTTCCAATGAAGCACAATCTGCAAAAGCATAGGTGCCGATTTCTGTAATTCCGTTATCTATCGTCAAAGAAGACCCACTGCCCGAATAAGCTACTATCATGCTGTCATCGTAAATCGTATAGTCCCCTTCAAAAGTAAGTTTAGTGTCTGCAACATTGTCAATTATGCCTTTTGCATAATATGCTACGCTTCCGTTTTGACTGCTCCCTATTGTAAGTGCAAGCGAAGACTTGTTGACGACTTCAATAAGCTTGTAACAACGGGAAAACGCGCTGCCTTCTATGCTTTGCAGACCTGTGCCGAGTGTTACCCTGACGATATTTTCGCAAGAATTGAAAGCTTGGCTTCCTATATTGGTCACGCTGTCGGGAATCACGACTTCTTTCAGACCTATGCAAGATTGAAAAGCCATCATTCCTATCTGGGTTATGCCTTCGGGAATGACAACGCTTTCAAGATTATAACGCTCATAAAATGCCTGAGTATCGATTTCTGTAACCGCAATCCCGTTAACCTCAGAAAGTATCGTAGCGCTGGTTATGTCGCCATCGGAGCTCTGTACCTTATAAGTTCCTTCATCGGTTTTTTGGTAAATCAAGCCGTCTTTTTCCACACGCACATCGTCGTCTTCATTGTCTCCCTCATCAGGCTCGGTAGTACACGCCACAGCAAACAATGCAAACATTAACACTACTGCCACTACTAGCATGGTCAGAAAAAATACTGATTTTCTTTTTTGCAACATAAAACATATCCTCCATTCAAACGGTGTCTACCGTTTTTTTTGATTTTAACGTATGAAGTGCTAAAAAAGTGCTAGAAATCCAGTATTTGTCGAAGTTATTAAAAAATTTTTTCTATTCACAACCGAAAAAATTTGACGAACATCAATATCCGATTGTAGAATCTAGTTATGAAAATATCAAAACAAAAAACAAAACTCATCGCCATATTTATTGCCGACCTTATCGCACTTTCAGCTGGAGCTATCTCTACTATCGTTGTATCTGCGACCAACGCATACTCGTCCATATATTTTTCAGGCTTCCTTATCTATTTTTCTATAATTGCCCTCTTCCTTTTCACGGTAATTGTGTTTGTGGATTGCTATGCTATGTTTGCGATAAAGACCTCGACTTATCATTCTTTTTTGCTTGCTCTGTGTATAGAGACATGCTGTCTACTCTCTCCAGACTATCTTTCTCTTTTCAATCTGCCGTCTGCATATGGTCTGGCTACGAACATTATTCAATACGGAATATTCATGGTCTTTGTCTCAGTTATTATCATTTTTTTCAATTTCTCTTATACCCTGGGCATGTCAAAAAAGCGCAAACTCTTTTATTTTTTCGTATGCCTTGTCTCTCTTCTGCTTTTTGTTGCTCTCTATACGGTCAAATGGCATTTTGTCTCTTTCGTGCTGATACTTTCTCTTCTTGTCGAGGTATTGCGTTATACATCGCGCAATCCGAATATAAAATGCTTCAACTCCTTTTCCTTCCGCCCAGCGCAATTTCTGATATTTACCTTAAGCGGTCTTATTCTTGTAAATATTTTATATTCTTCAGGAACGATAGATAATTATCCTTTCGGCATCACATCGTTTTATCTGTTTACAATGACTTTGACTTACTGTTTTATATACTTCAGTTTCGTCCGCAGAACTCAGGAAAGAGATTTCGACAACCTGAAGTACCGCACTCAGTACGAACGACTAAAATCAAGCTCATTGCAGGCTCAGATAAAACCACATTTTGTATTCAATGTTCTATCTTCAATAAAAAACCTGTACCACACCGACCCGGAGTCAGGGGACTATGCGATAAGCCTCTTTTCAAAACATTTACGCGCTTCGGTCGAAGCCACGAGCTCTGACATAATACCCTTTGAAAAGGAACTGAACAATATCCACATATATATTGACCTTGAAAATATCCGCAGAGATAATGAACTTAACGTGATATTTAATATTGAGTATTCTGATTTTCAAATCCCTGCACTGTCTTTGCAGCCCTTTATCGAAAACGCCATAAAATACAGTAAAATCGACAAAAATGAAGACGGCTACTTAAAAATATCCTCTCTCTATAACAACGGTGACGTTCTTCTCGAAATCTTTGACAACGGCGTAGGCTTCAATCCCGATTCTATACCTCAGTCTTCTTATGGTATACGCAATTCTGTAGAACGCTTCCGTCTGCTGACAGGCGTTACGCCTGAGATAATCAGCTCTGTCGGAAACGGCACTCTAATCAGAATAAAATTCAACAAAGCATCTTTAGAGAAAGAAAATGAAAATAATAATAGTTGACGACGAACTGCGCGCTTTACAGCTCTTTCTGATAGATTTAATAGGTCTTGACCTTGAATACAAATTCTTTAAGGACGACGAAACCGCCGTAATGAAATATGTTATCGCCGAAAAACCCGAAGCCGCCTTCTTGGACATCAATATGCCGGGAATAAACGGCATTAACCTCGCATCTGAACTCATAGCGGCAAAGCCGTCAATAAAAATTGTCTTTACAACAGGGCTCAATCTCTCAGAAAAAGATTTGCCGCCTGAAGTCGCATTAAATACTCTGGGGTTTCTCTATAAACCGTACGACAACAACAAGCTGCTTTACTTCCTCTCGGAAATAGCTGACAAGGCGAGAAAAATGACCGTAAAGACTTTCGGCTCTTTCGATTGCTTTATCGATGACCGCATCGTCAGATTTTCTTCTTCCAAATCAAAAGAGCTGTTTGCTCTCCTCATAGCCTACAACGGCAAAACTCTCACCATGAACGATGCCATCTCACAGATATGGCCTGACGTAGACCTCGATAAAAGCAAGGTCCTTTACAGAGATGCCGTTTGGAGACTGCGAAAAACATTCAGCGAACTACACTTCGAATGCATCGATTTCAAAAGAGCATGCCTCGTTCTTAACAAAACCAATATCGTATGCGATTATTGGAATTATATCTCAGAACTATCTCAGGATTATAACGGAGAATTCTTGAAGAACTACGATTGGAGCATACCTTATCTTTCTTTCCTCGACAAACTTAACGCATCTAGAAAGAATTAACACAAAGGTATTGCTTTCTTTTTTAAAGTCTTTAACATCAGTTGAGTTTAGTTTCTTGTCATATATTACATAAAGTCGTTAAAACAGAACATTTTAACTATATCCTTATTTGCATTAAAGATTGCAGTGCTTTTCTGCATAAATTTGAAGTCGGTAGTCCTATCCTGTCTACGTCAGATAATGTTAACCTAACGATATTTTTGGGTACAATCACAGATTTGATAAATTCAAAAGCGTTGAATCATCAAATACTCAAATGGTAAGATAAGAAATAAACCGATAAAAATTCTTTGTTGGTAAAATGCTAATATAAAAATTCTCACTGTCTTTGCCTTTATACGACTCTAATCCCTTCCCTAAATTTTACTTTAAGATTTGTTACAGTTTACAGTGGCATATTTTAGTTGATATTAAGTTGTGCCGGAATACCGTTTCCTCGGTTTCCGCCGGGTTTTTACGGCAGTTCCTGATACTTCTTTATCCGTTAACACAAACTCTTTAATAGAATCGATTCAATTAAATTTTTTTACCGGGAGGTTGTCACATGGATTATCTTAAAGAAAATGTCGCGAATTATTGTCGCAAAAACAAAAAGATGCTTCTCTTCTTTATCATTTGCTTAATCGTCATTTTTTTAAGTAGTTTCATCGCCTCCGCTATTCAGTCTACCGGTTGGAAAGTCGAAGTGACGGATTTACGCAACGAAGAAAACAGCGGCTCCATCACCACTTCTACCGCCGATAAAGATAGCGGTGAAACGGTTACTACCGAAACGAAAGTAAACGGTAAAGTCGTTAGCGGAATTTTGTTCAAACCTTCAACCGCAACAGCGGATAATCCCGCACCTGCGGTTGTTTTTACGCACGGATACCTTAATAACCGTGAAATGCAACTACAAAATGCCATCGAACTCTCTCGCCGCGGTTTTGTTGTTCTCATTGTTGACAGAGAAGGTCACGGTAACTACGAAAACAGCGGAAGTCAGTCAGCTTTGATGGCTACTAACGGTCTCTATGACAGCGCAAAATATCTCTATAACCTCGATTATGTCGATAAAGACAAAATCGGTATTTCAGGTCACTCTATGGGCGGTATGACAACGGCCGCTGTTCTTATGCAGGACGCTTCCGTCGGTATCGTTTCTGCCGGTCTTATTCAGTCTTGGGACACTTTTATGGGCGCAGGCTCTGACGTGTCTGTCGGTTTCCTTAAATCTCAGGACGACGAATTCTTCTATACCACAGATGACAACGGAGGCACTCTTTCAAGAGAATGGCTTTCGACAAGTGAAGCAAAAGGCTATGTCGGTAACGCTTCTCTCGAAGGCGACGTCGTCAACGGCGGAATTTATATCAACGGCGTTCTCACCGATATCGCCGACGGCAAAGCTGCCGATTCTGCTTTCCGCGTAATTTACGAAATCGACGGTATCCACCCTCAGGTCCATTACTCTGTTGAAGGTGCAGAAGCCGTAACCAACTTCTTCTATACCGCTTTCGGCGTTCCGCAAGGCTCCGAATATATCGCGGAATCCAACCAGGTCTGGTGGGTTAAAGAAATGTTCTCCCTTATCGGACTCATCGCTGTATTCGCTATGATTTTCCCGTTAGTGAGCCTCTTGCTTACCACTCCTTTCTTCAAATCCCTCAAAGTCGGAGAGAAAGTTGTCAACGAAAACGGCGAAGCTGTCTGGACGGGCAATCCTTATATCGAACCCGCTCCGCTTAAAGGCGTTCAGAAGAATATCACCTATTGGCTCGGCGCAATCGCCATTACTCTGTTCAGCGGTTTCATTATTCAGGACGTTTACGGAACTTATGCCGGCAAAGTCTTCCCCAATACTCAATTATATCCTCAGGATACTACCAATAAAGTCGCTATGTGGGCTGTCGTCGTAGCTCTGTTCTCTCTCGCGGTAATCCTCTTCTTCTATTTTGTTAATACTTTGGTTTACCGCCTCAGATACAAAGAAAACGCAGGTCAGTATATCGAAAATCCTTTCGCTGCGGCTAAGATTTCTACCGGTCTTGCAGGGTTTGCAAAAACTTTCCTGCTCGCCGGCGTGGTCGTATTCTTTGTTTATCTCGTAACCTTTATCAACTGGTCTGCCTGGACTGTCGATTTCCGTATCTGGACTTTCGCAATTAAAGTCTTCGACGTCGGTGTTATGCTGCCTACTATGGTTCGTTACGCCGTATTCTTCGGTATCTTCTTTATCATCAGCGCAATCTTTAACGAGAACTACCGCGCCAAGAATTTACCCGAATGGGCAAGCATTCTCATCAATATCTTCTTTAACATCTTCGGCGTCTTGCTCGTTATCGCTATCCAGTACGGTCAGTTCACCACTACGGGAGAAATGTGGCAACCCGATATGAATCTCGCTTATATCGTCCTTATGCCGATGATTCCTATCCTCGCTATCGCTACCGTTATTTCAAGACGTATGACGGCTAAAACAGGTAATATGTGGCTCGGTGCTTTCATCAACACTATGCTCTTCACTATCATTACCTGCGCTAACACCGCCGCTTCTTTCTCTTATGTAATGGGCTGATAACAGTTCACAAATTCTTGCGCGAGAGAGAATTTTTTCTCTCTCGCGCTTTTTTTGTGTGATTACTTTTTATTTGCGAGAGGGAAACCGATTTTCGTAAAACCTGTTCTCCCCCTCGCGCTCTTTTTGAGCGTTTATTTTTTTATTTGCGAGAGGGAAACCGATTTTGTAAAATCTGTTCTCCCTCTCGCGCTCTCCTTTCCCTAAAACTTCATTATTTTTATTTTTTATATCCGCATCAACAACTTTATTATCAGTATAAACCTGAATAAGCGGATAAAATAAGAATATATAAAGCAAAGATTTTCGGGAAGGGGGAGTCCGAGGGGGACAACCGATTTTTTCTAAAAGCGGTTTCCCCCTCGGATATTATTTTAACAGCGAGAGGGAAACCGATTTTGTAAAATCTGTTCTCCCTCTCGCGCTCTCCTTTCCCTAAAACTTCATTATTTTTATTTTTTATATCCGCTTTTTCTTTTTGCGTTCTTTGAATAGGGTTTTATATGGATTTTATCCTTATCAATAAGCTTTATGCTAGCATTGACTTGAATAAGCGGTTAAAAAAATATAATAAAAAGCAAAGATTTTCGGGAAAGGGGAGTCCGAGGGGGACAACCGATTTTTTCCAAAAGCGGTTTCCCCCTCGGATAACCCAATTCTCCCAAAAAATCTGAGGTTTTCGGGAAGGAGGAGTTCGAGGGGGACAACCGATTTTTTCTAAAAGCGGTTTCTCCCTCGGATAAACCCAATCTCCCAAAAAATCTGAGGTTTTCGGGAAGGGGGAGCCCGAGGGGGACAACCGATTTTTTCCAAAAGCGGTTTCCCTCTCGGATAACCCAACACCCCCAAAAATGAGTATGCAGGGGGAGTTTGTTACTACCCCTGCATACTCAAAGCGGTTTCCCCCTCGGATAACAAAAACTAAAAAAAGCGCGAGGGGGAACCTCGCGCAGAATTAATAAAAACAAAAAACTATTTTGTAGCGCTGAAATTACTTAAAGTAAAAATTAAATTATTCTCGACGATTTTTGTCGGGAAGCAGACGCTTTTTATCATTGAACCTTCGCCGTAAGTATAATCTTTTGTTTCGGGAAGGAAGTAAACGGAAATTCCTCTTCCGACGGGAGTATCGGCGCGGTTTACGTTAACTTTATCGCACGTTACCGTTCCGAGTTCGGTTGATGTCGCGACGCTGGCGTTATTTGCTTCCGCGGTACAGGTAAGCGTTGTTACCGTATCGGTAAACGGGTCGGCTACTTTTATTGACGACGGGACTGCGCTGATATCGTGACATCTGATATAGAAATATAAAAACTCACCGTCCGAATATCCGCTTTCACCGACATTGAGTTTTCCTTCCTTGTTTTTATTTTTTGCGGAGGGATACTCTAATTTATAAACATAATTCTTGTCGTCGTGATAAGCGTTAAGCACGTAATTATTTTCGGGATTATCGGTATCGGTATATGTGCTTATCAGTTTAAGAACCTTATAAATTTTGGCATAGTAAACCGTAACGCGCGTTATATTTCCGATTTTAACCGTGGCTGTCATTTTTGTATCCGCATCGGGAGACGCCGTTTTATCTTCTTCACTGAGTTTTGTCGTGGTTACAAACGATGCGTTCCCCACAACGGCGTTACCCTTATCGGAATCGGTTATATTATATTCCAAAGTTTCGTTTGCCGCCCAGCTTTGGTCGATTGTCGTTCCTCCTCCCGAGCACGCCGCAAGACCGAATGTTATTACCGCCGTCATTAAACATAGAAATAATATTTTTATTTTTCTCATTCTCTGTTCCTGTTTAATAATATAAATTTTTATATCAGTATAAAATATGCATGGAAAAAAGTCAATCAAAATAAATTCGGGCGCATAATCATGCGCCCGAACTTCTGACGGATTACAACCGTTTACCGCCGTTCTTATCTTTTATTTGCGTACAGTCTCAGCACACCTCTTGTTTTCCAGAACTCGGACGCGGATTTAAGACTTGACGTCTTAAACGGCTTTCCGTGTCCCGGATAAACGTATTCGGCACCCGAATTCATTATTTCCGTCCAACTCGCGAGCATATCGTATTTATTGTATATCCAGGTCGGAGCGCGTCTTGAAGCGCCGAGTCCGTTCATACACAAATCACCGCAGAAAATTTTATTTTCAAATTTTACGCACAAATCGCATTCGGTATGCCCTTTCAAAAACATAAATTCCACTCCGTAATCCGCAAGCGGCTGCGTCTTTGCGTCGGCATAATTATTGTAAAACACCGCGGGGAAGCATTGCGTCGTTTCAATAAACAGCGTGCTTATTCTGCTGAGTACAAGATATTCAAACCTCGATACATAAGTATTGAGGTTGTTCTTCCCTGCTTCCAACCTGCGCTTATCGCTTGCGTCATATATAAGCATTGCTTCCGTATCGGCAAGCAGTTTTTTCAGAAACCCCACATGGTCCGAATGCATATGCGTTATAACGACGTATTTTATGTTTTTTAATTCTATATTCAGTTCTTTTAGTTTTTCCTTGAACTTTCCGTAACTTTTTTCAAATCCGGTATCTATAAGGCAATATCCGTCGTTACAGGGAAACATCCATCTGTTTACGAGTTTATCTCCGGCGTTAATTATTTCCGTCATTTTTGATTTTCTCCAATGCCTGTGCAAGCTGGTCGGGACAGCTTGTTGATTTGAATCCGCAACGCGTTCCCCTCAGTCTGTTTATCACGTCGTCTATTTTCATTCCCTTTACGAGTTTTGCTATACCCTGTGTATTTCCGCTGCATCCTCCGTGGAAATCAACTCCGGTTATTATATCTCCGTCCGTTTCGATGTCTATATATCTCGTACACACGCCTTTCGTATAATATCTCATTTCACCGCTCCGTTTTTTATATTCGGTAAAAACCGATTTTCTTTTAATATTTATTTTATATCATATTTTTGATTTTTACAACTTTTTGTTTGTAATAACAAAAGTCAGTTATTCATATCGTTATATAAAAGGAGAAAATATAACTGTTATGGAACACGTATTTATTTACGAAAAAGGAAAAATCACCGTATCGGGAGTAGTAAGTCTTGACGGATTTGACGAAAAAGAAGCGAGAATAAAACTTGAAAACAATGCTGTTATCGTAAGAGGAACCGACTTTGTCTTACAGGAAATGGCGCAGAATTCGGGCAGAGTATGTTTTTCGGGTAAAATTTCATCCGTCGAATACGCCGCAAAAGCGGAAAAAGTTCCTTTTATAAAACGTCTTTTCCGCTGATAATAATATGTTCGACACACTAGGTCAGCCTTTTGTTTCACTCTGGTTTATTCTCGCCGGAACGGTAGCGTATGGTTTATACGAATTCTTTTACGCAGTTAAAATGATTTTACCGTTCAAAGTAATTTCGATTATAACCGATTTCCTGTCCGTAATGGGCGCGGGCGCAATTTTTTTCTTCACTGCACTGAAATTCAATTACGGAAGGCTTTTGTTTTACGAATTTTTATGTTTCGGGCTTGCGTTTTATATCACAAGACTTATTCTGAAAAGCACTCTGCGAAAAATGTTTTCCGTGTTTATGGATAAACTGAAAAATTATTTACGCGAACAGAAAAAAATATTGAATAATAAAATAAAAAGCGCTCAAACTAAACTCGAACGGAGGAAATATGAGCGACAACAACTTAAACAACAGCGAATCGAGCAGAAAAAATTGCAACGCGAACGTATGCAACTGCGAAGAAAAAACCGCGAACCGCAATCGGAACACTCAATGTCGGGAAAACCGTCCGGAAAGCGACAGACAACCCCGCAATCAAACGTGTTCCTGCACGGAAAAACGCGAACAGATACTGAAAGAAGCGGAAGCGTCGTGCGGTCGTTCCGACATATCGGAAGCAGACCTTCAAGAAGTCTACAAAAACGCCTGCACCGGAAAGGAAAGCGTGGAAATCCTGAAAAGTTTTTCTTCAAACAAAGGCTTTCGGAATCTTCTCATAAGACAATATAAAGAATACTCTTCTATTGCAAAAGAAATAGAATTATACGCAAATCAACTCGGTTACAGTCTGGAAAAAACATCGGTATTCGCCAAAGGTATGATGTATATGACCACGGCAATCAACACAATCAAAGATAAATCCGATTCGAAACTGAGTGAAATTATGATGCAAGGCATCAATATGGGTATAATCTCTTTGACAAAGTTAAACAATAAACTTTCCGAAGAAAACCGCTCTTGTCATCTCGCTGATTCTCTTCTGTCCCTTCTTATGAAGAATCTCGAAGAGATGAAACTGTTTTTGTAAAAATCAATTATCGGTCTTATTTGTCCGCTGGCGCGGCATATCAAAGACTTACGGGTATGGCCTAAAAGTCAGATTGACTGAATCGGTTTGAATACCCTGACCCCTACCTCCGTAAATGTCCCCGAAACGCTTTGTGCGTCTCGGGGATAACTGTTTATTTTATTTTTTTATCCCCCGAAAATTTCGGGGGACAGGCATATTTTTCTGCATATAACCGCAAGAGGTTCCGTTATTACGGCTATATGCGGTAATCGCTTTCTTATGCTTCTTTATCCGTTAAAATCGGTTTTCTTCCCTTCTCGGCACGGGAAGAACATTTCCCGCAGCCGCCTCTGTAAGGACATCCCGCACACGAAGGGCATCCGCTTTTTTTGTTTTTGATTTTCCCGATAATTCCGCTTATAGCTACCGACAATACGGTCACAACGGCAAATATTATTATCACAATTTCTACCGGCTTCATTTTATCCTCGCTTTCTTCTTGAATTTCAATGCGGAAAAGTTAATTTTACCTTTATTGTACAGCACAATCAAAACCACAACTGCCGCAAGTACCGCCGCGACGATAAATACCGTCCACCACCATGAGCCGATAAGGTAAATAACTGTGCTCACCGCATACGATGTTCCGAGCCAGAATAAAAGCGTAAAGTTAAAGGATTTTTTTGTCGGCAGTTCCGCTTTCGCTGTGGCAACCGCCGCAAAACACGGTATGGTAAGCATATTGAACGCAATGAACGATATCAGTGCCGGAACCGTAATTCCCGTAGCGGCAATCATCGCCCCCGCCGCGGCAATCCCGCCGTCGGTCTCTACGTCTATCACCGCACCGACGATACATGCCGCAAGCGTTCCGAACGTCGCTATTACGTTTTCTTTCGCAATAAGCCCCGTTATTGCCGCAACCGCAAACACCCATCCGAATGCACCGAGCTGACTCCCGAATCCCATAGGCGTAAACACGGGTTGAATAAGCTGTCCGATTCCGGCTAATATGCTTCTGTCGATTTCCGTATCTTCGAGAAATTCCCAACCGAACGAAAAATGACTTATAACCCATACAACTATCGTTGACGCAAGTATTATCGTAAACGCCTTTTTGACAAAATGCTTTGTCTTATCCCATAAGTGCAACATCAGATTTTTCGGTTGGGGAAGATGATATGCGGGAAGCTCCATAATAAACGGCGGTACGTCTCCTTTCATTGTGGTACTGCGCATAAGCAATACGCAAACTATTGCCACGGTAATACCCAAAACATACATTCCATATGTCACGATATCGGTGTTCGGAAGCCCAAACGCAACTCCTATACCTCCTGCGATTGCCGTAAGAATGGGAAGTTTCGCGCCGCAGGAAAAGAACGGTATTACTCTGATTGTGGAAATTCTTTCGTTCTTATCCGCAAGCGTACGAGTGTTTATCGTCGCGGGAACCGAACAGCCGAATCCCATTATCATAGGCATAAACGCCCTTCCGCTTAACCCGAATTTTCTGAACAGTCTGTCAAGAATAAACGCTACCCTTGCCATATATCCGCTGTCTTCCAGAATCGAGAAAAACAAAAACAATACGAGAATCTGCGGTAAAAATCCTACAACTGCGAACAGTCCGCCCAGCATTCCGTCACAAACGAGTCCCGTCGCCCAGGACGCAACCTCTCCCGCCTCCATCGCGCTCTGCACCGCGGCGGTTATCGAGTCCGTCGCAAGTCCCAATAAATTCGTCAGAAAAACTCCCGGAGAAGCTATTCCCTCCGTTCCGAACAGTCCTTCCGCCGCCGTTCCTTCGAGAGAAACCCAACCTTCGGGCAATGCCGCGCCGATAAACAACAGATTTTCGGAGAAAGTCAAATGGAATATCGCAAAAAGTATCAACAAGAAAACAGGTATTCCCCATATCTTATGCGTCAGCACTTTATCCGCTTTGTCCGAACGGTTGAGTTTTTCTTTTTTTGTTTTTTCTCTCACCATTACCGACGAATAATTCTGCGTTATATACTTATATCTTCCGTCGGCAACCACGGCTTCAAAATCGTCTCCGAACGTATTGTCTTTGAAAGTTTTCTTGAACTCGTCAACCATTGCTTTTGAAGCAGGATGACTTTTAACTTCCAATTCGTCCGTTTCCACAAGTTTTACCGCGTGAAATAACGCATTCTCCACACCTTGCCCTTCAAGAGCAATTCTGCAATCCTTTATTAAATGCGCAAGCGCTCCCCCTTCTAGAACCGTTTTCCCTTTCCTCGGCGTTTTGCTTGCTTCGTATCCGCGTTTCATTAACTCGTCAAGTCCTTGATTTTTCAACGCCGAAACGCTTACTACCGGTATTCCCGTTTTTTCTTCCAGCTTCTTTGCGTCTATTCTGTCGCCTCTTTTCGTTACCGCATCCATCATGTTCAACGCTATTACAACGGGTACGTCTATTTCCATAATCTGCGTCGTCAGATACAGATTCCTTTCAAGATTAGTCGCGTCCACCACGTTTATAACGCAATCTGGCTTTTCTTCCAATATGTAGTTTCTCGAAATAACTTCTTCGGGCGTATACGGCGATAAAGAATATATTCCCGGAAGGTCGATAATCTTTATCGGTTCCGCACACTTTTTATAAACCCCTTCTTTCTTATCAACAGTTACCCCCGGCCAGTTCCCTACATGCGCCGTAGACCCCGTAAGATTGTTAAAAAGCGTCGTCTTTCCGCAATTCGGATTTCCCGCCAATGCAAATTTAAGCATTCCTCACCTCCATAACTACATTCCCCGCTTCGCTTTTCCTTAAAGTAAGCTCGTATCCCCTGACGGTCACTTCCATCGGGTCACCTAACGGCGCGCGTTTGCGCAGCACGACTTCCGCACCCGGCGTCACTCCCATATCGAACAGCCGCCGCCTTATCATCCCGTCGCCGCCGACAGCCTTTATTACTCCGCTCTCTCCTAGCACAAACTCACTGAGTTTCTTCTCCATTTATTGCGTCCTCCTTTTACGCTACAAGTATTTTCGTAGATAAATTTTTGTCCAATGCCAATCTTCCGTCCTTAACTTTGCATATTATACTTCCCCCGCTTCCCGATATGACTTCTATCTCAGCGCCTGCCGTTATACCGAGATTTTCAAGATGTCTGCGCGTCTTATCGTCCGCTGTTACTTTCACCACTTTCATTTTCCGCCCCGCAGGCGCTACCGCTATCGGCATCTTTCCTCCTAAAATATGAATGTTATTTCACTTTCTTGTTTCCATTATATTTATCCTTATGCGCCTTGTCAAGCATTGTTTACAAAAATATGAAAAGAATTTCAGATTCATAATTTGTACGGGTTGTATTTACAACGGAAAAAAATTTATATATAATATATTTCAAATAAAGAAACGGGAGGCAATGATGTCGGACACGGTGCGTACGCCGCAGCAACAGCGGTCGATTGATAAAAAGAAAAGGATTATTGAAGCGGGATACGAATTGTTTGCGAAAAAAGGTTATTACAGTACAAACACCGCTGAAATAGCTAAAAAAGCCGGCGTTTCAACGGGCATAGTGTACGGATATTTCCGGGATAAGCGCGATATTCTCGTAGAAGTATTGGATATATACGTCGAACAGGTTTTCCGCCCGATATACGAATCTTTCGACGGATTAAAAGCGCCGCTCGATTTTGACGGCATTATCGCCCACGCTCTCGACAGCGTCGTAAACGCTCACAAAAAAAACGAAGCTATACACGAAGCTCTGCATTCCCTCTCGCATACCGATGAAGCCGTAAGACTGCGCTTCGTCGACCTCGAAGACAAAATGACTGAATCTCTCGTCGATAAACTCGTTTCTTGCGGCGTGCAAAAAAATAATTTAACGGAAAAAGTTCACCTTGCTATTAAAACAGTTGAATTTTATGCTCACGAGTTTGTCTACGATAAACACGATTACCTCTCTTACCCCGATTTAAGACTTATCGTTATTAAAACTTTGAAAAATTTATTCAATTCTTAATTCTTTGTATTTTTTTTATTCGCGAGAGGGAAACCGATTTGAGTATGCAGGGGAAGTAGCAAACTCCCCCTGCATACTCATTTCTTTTGGAGCATTGGGTTATCCGAGGGGGAAACCGATTTGAGTATGCAGGGGTGTTGGGTTATCCGAGGGGGAAACCGCTTTTGGAAAAAATCGGTTGTCCCCCTCGGGCTCCCCTTTCCCGAAAATCTTTGCTTTTTATTATTTTGTTTTATCCGCTTATTCAGGTTTATGCTGATAATAAAGTTATTGATAAGGATAAATACATATAACTCTCCCTATTCAAAGAACGCGAAAAGAAAAAGCGGATATATAAAAAATATAA
>CALVYG010000028.1 GCA_944372095.1 uncultured Clostridia bacterium | reverse complement strand
TTACATTACCATACACCACAAGATTTGTTTGAACTAAATCTCTCTGGGTGTTGCACTTAGTTTGACAATTCATCTCTTTGAGAAAGCCTTATTAAGCCGGTTCTTTTCATTTCCCGTTTCGGCAAGCCGCGTTCCGGTTAAATAAGTTTATTGCCGTCCTCGTCTATAACGACCATAGCTCTTATTTCTTCGCCCGTCGATAAATCGAAATAAAGGTAATACGTCAATCCTTCGCTTGTTCCCGTTACTTCTTTACAGTAAACTTCTTCGTTCCAGTCCGTGGGAATAACGCAATATCTAGTTCCCGTAACCGTCAATTCGCCGCTTATTGAAATTGAACCTTCCGCCGCGTTGTCGTAATCAACGTCGCGCGTTCCGTGATTATAGATATAATTCGTTGCTTCGACACCGAGAACTTTTCCCGTCTCCGACGATACCTTTACCTTTATAAGGTCGGGATAAAATACGATTCCGTTATCGGTATAAGCGAAATTTATATACACGGTAGAATTATTATTGTAAACCCATACTTCGCTCATATCGGTATAGCCTATTGAAGAAAGAAAATTCTTCGCTTCGTCAACGCATTCTTCTTCCGTCTTCTGAGGATTGTCCGTAGTTCCGTAACCGTTAAGCGCCGCAATATATCCGCCTTTTTTAGTGACAAACGCGTTGTAAGCCGTTCCGTCGTTCTTAAAAGATATGACGTACGCTTCGATTGTGGCTTTGCTTTCGCCGTCGGTTTTTATTTCCGTTGCGTCGGGAAAAATCTGTTTGATTTTTTCCACCGCGCCTTCTTCCGTTATCTCTGTCTTTCCTTCAAGGAATTTCGCTTCTCTGTCGTTAAGTCCGTCGCTGAACGGTCCGTCGTAAATAAGTTCGGGATAATCAATCGAACTGTAATTCTTTATAGCGTCTTTAACCGCCGTCATATCCGAAAGAGTATCCGCACTGATTTTGTCCCCCGTCACCATAGTGTCTCCGACGGCGGATAAATCGCTTCTCAGCTGTCCTATCAGTTCGTAAAAACGTTTAACGTTATTTTTTTCGTCAACGGACAATTCTTCGCCTGCACCCGTCTTCCCCATAAGATAGTAAGCGTAATCTCCTACCTGATTGAGAAACTTGGTAATGGTTTCCATTTCCTCCCCGTCCATACCGAGCTGAGAAAAATTGGTTACCGCGACGTCGCATTCTTTCCATACGTCTGCAAGAAGTTCTCTTTTAACTTTGGCTCCGCTCACGACGTTGACTTTCGAAAGTTTGGTTTCGGCATTATTCAGACTGTCGAGAACTTCGTAATAGCTTTTTTCGTAAACGCCGTTGATTTTCGTTTGTCCGGCTTCCGCCCTGCCTACGTAAATTCCCAAAGGCACCGCCAAAGCTACCGCTACCGCTATAAGCATTACACTCAGAACTATAATTATAATTTTAACTTTTCTTGTCATATTTCCTCCCGTATATTACAAACAGAACGCGTGTTGACCTATGACGAGGTGAACGGTTTTCGAAAGCATCCATTTGCTTGTCGCCGTGGCGGGATTATAATAATACAAACATCCGTAAGTCGGGTCCCAACCGTTAAGGGCGTCCTGCGCGGCGCGTATCGCTGTTGAATTCGGCGTAAGATTGATTTGCCCGTCGTAAACCGCGTCAAACGCTCCCGCCTGATAAATTACGCCGCTTATAGTGTTAGGAAACGACGAACTCTTTACTCTGTTGAGAACAACCGCTCCCACGGCAACCTGCCCGACATAAGGCTCGCCTCTTGCCTCCGCATAAATAATACGCGCCAGAAGATAAGCGTCTCCCGAAGTACTTGACGACGACCCGGCCAGCGTTATTCCCATAGCGGCAGCCGTATTCTTTCCGACGATTCCGTCTACCGCAAGTCCGTTTTTACTCTGAAAATATCTTACCGCCGCCGTCGTTTTCGAACCGAATATTCCGTCTACCGACCCTGTGTAATATCCCCAGTTTTTAAGTTTCGTCTGAATGGTTCTCACCATTTCACCCGTGCTTCCCTGCTTATAAACCGTCGCTGCTTCCGCGTCGCCTTCAACGGTATTTACATCGGTAAACAGATATACGGCGGTAAATACCGTCGCAGAGAGCAATATTATTACCACCGCAATATTTACTATAAAGCTCTTTTTTTTCGCACTCATTTTCCCTCCTTTTTCGAGTATTTTTTTATTATTTCGTACAATATCGATTTATAATTTATATTGTCGTAATCGTCGGAAGTAAAACACAAAGGCGGAAACGCCACACACCACCAGTTCTGTCCTTCTCCCGTTCCCAGGTTAAGTATGACCGCCCTGTAATACCCCGCTTCGAGTTCGAGATTACCGTATCTTTTTTTCTCGAAATACTCGGTATCGACTTCCGCCTCGCAACCGTAGTAGTATCCGCAGGAATACAGCAGTTCGTTCGTCACCGTTTCTATTTCGGGAATGTGCGAGATTATTATTTTTTCCGCTTCTTCCCGTGTTCGGGCTTCCGAAAGAAGCGGCGAAAGATACTGAACAAGGCTGTCTCTTACGGCAAGCTTTACTTCCTGGTCGCAAGGAAGATTACTGTTTGCGCGGATATGTATACGGAGATAGTCGTCCTCATCCGTTCCGTATTCTATACACCCGAACATAAATATCAGCGTTAAAAGCATTGTCATAAGCGTAAGTATAAATAAAGCGTTCTTTTTCATAAACTCTATTATTGACACTGCTTAATCGGATTAAACATATTCCCGTACGCTTGAAATTAACGAACTTTCTTTTTCATTTCTACAATAAAATAAAAAATAAACGCTTGCAAAAATTGCAAGCGTCTGCGTTTTTAATGTATTATATGTCGCGTTATTTTTTCAGACTTTCGATTATTTCATAAATTCTCTGTAAATCGTCGTTACTGTAATAATCAATGGAAATTCTGCCTTTCTGTTCGTTCCCCATAAGCCTTACTTTTGTAGAAAAGACTCTTGTCATATCGTCAACGAATGATTTCATTTCAACCGACATCTTTTCCCTGACTTTTTCCGTAATTTTATTGGGGCGCGTTTCGGGTTTAAGGTAGTATTTGACCTGCTTTTCGGTTTCGCGTACGCTCCATCCTTCCAGAATTGCTTTCTTTGCCATTTCCACCTGCACCGCGGGATTTGTAACGGCAAGTAAAGCCCTTGCGTGGCCGGCGCTGAGTTTATCGCGCTTTACGTATTCTTTTACTTCCGTCGTAAGATTAAGCAGTCTCAGCGTGTTTGCAATACTGGGACGCGCTTTCCCGAGTTTGTTTGCAACTTCTTCCTGCGTCAGTCCGTATGTTTCCATCAGTTCGCGTATGGCTTCGCTTTCTTCTATCGCGTTGAGGTCTTCCCTTTGAAGATTTTCTATAAGGCTTATTTCGCGCGTTTTGCCGTCGTCGTATTCTTTTATGATGACGGGAACTTCTTTCAGCCCCGCCATTTTGGCAGCGCGGTATCTTCTTTCTCCCGCTATTATTACGTAATCGTCTCCCGACCGCTTTACGACCAAAGGTTGGATTATTCCGTGATTCCTTATCGACCCGGCAAGTTCAATCAGACTTTCTTCGTTAAAACTCTTTCTCGGCTGCTCGGGATTCGGCATAAGCCTTTCCAACGCCACGCTGTAAATTTTATCCTCGGTTTTGACGTCCGGAGTTAAATCCTCTATATTCGCCAACAAGGCGTTCAATCCTCTTTTCACGGGTTTTGCCATAAAATTTCTCCTGACCGTTAGTTTCCTTAATTTTAACACGCTTTTAATTTTTTGTAAATAATCATAGCGGTATAATTCTCGGTTTGTTTTGCCCTCTCGGATATTTATCGGGAGTTTCCGACACTTTTTTCACTATTACGAAACTTCTCGCATATTCGTTATCGAGTAAATATTTATCGACGGATACGATTTCTCCGCCCAGAATTTTCAATGCGGTTTCAGCGCCGGCAATTTCTTCGTCGGGGTCGCCTTTGTACGCAACGAGCGTTCCGCCTTTTTTCAAAAGCGGCAATGCGTATTCGACTAAAATATTAAGCGGAGCGACTGCCCGCGCCACTGCGCAATCGTATACTCCTCTCGACTTTCTTCCCTCGTCCTCCGCTCGCGTATGCAATACGCTTACTCCTTTAAGGTCAAGCGCTTTAATAACCGTTTCAAGAAAATCCGTTCTTTTTTTCAGACTGTCAAGAAGAACGTATTCCCTTTTTTTCCCTTCGCCCGCTATAATAAGAGGAATACTCGGGAACCCCGCTCCGCTTCCGAGGTCGGTTATAATCCCTGCTTCGGGCAGATATCTTTCTCCTTTTATACTGTCGGCTATATGCTTTACAGCCATTTCTTTTTCGTCTGTAATGGCGGTAAGATTTATTTTTTTATTGTATTCGGTAAGTATACGGCAAAACGCAGTCAGCTTATCAAACTGCGTTTCTTTCAGAAATATGCCGTTCCTTATTAGAATTTCTTTCATTTGTCTATTTTACCGTTTGTATACATTCTTCTGTCATAGTGAAATCGAATGACAAATCGCTTGCAACTTCGTTTTCCGTCCTTTCGATATTTATAGTCAGAACGTCTCCGACTCTCATTGTAAGCATAAGGTCTACAAGCATATAAGAACGCGTAATATCGTGGGTTTCGTCAACGGTTCCGTCTCCTCCGCGGTCAATGCCTACCGATTTAATAACGTCGCCGTTTTTAAGCGCTCCGTACACCAATGCGCCTTCCTGAATTCTGCTGTCCTCTCCCGACTGTTCGTCGTAATATTCGTAAACGGTAACGCTTTCTTCTATGGCAGTAGTTCCCGTTTCCGAATTATACACCGCTTTTGAATCGGCGGCAATAACCGTTACCCCGAGCATACATTTTTTAACCGTTCCGTCTCCGCCGTTCTCGACATAATACAGTATGTTTTCCACAACGCATCTAACAACGTTCGACGGCAGCGCGTACGCTATGTTTTCAACGTCTTCGGTTATGATTTTAGCATTGACAAGACCGATAAGTTTTCCGTCGCTGTCAAACAGTCCTCCGCCGCTGTTTCCTTTGTTTACCGCGCAATCCACTCTCATTACTCTGAAAGTTACGCTTGTTACGTTATCCGCGGCGGTCATGGTAAGATTTTCACTGTCTACGCTTATTACTCCGCTTGTTGCAGATATTCCTTTACCCTGCGCGTTTCCTATTGCTATCGCCGTCTGTCCGACCGCTATTTCGTTGCTGTCGGCAAATTCCACCGCTTTTGCGTCAGAATTTTTAAGTATATCGCTGTTCTCGATATACAATACCGCAACGTCGTAATTCATCGCTCCGCCGATAAACGTAGCGGGTATTGCCTGTTCTCCCGTTTCTCCTCCGTAAAGATACACGTTTATGTTCCGGCTTATTTTATCCGCGCTCACGCTTTCCGCAGCATATACGACGTGGTAGTTCGTTATTATATACGCGCTTCCCGTCGATTTGTCCAGTTTATATATCACTCCGCTTCCCGACGAACTCGTCGTTGTCGTTCCGGAACCGTAGAATATGTTGTCGTAAGCTATTTCAAACTGACAAACTATGCTTACCGATGAAAGAAGATTTTCGGCAATTGTATATTTATTGTCCGAAACGATGGTCGCGTCCCCGAGAACTTCTTTAATAAAATCCAGCTTTTCGCCTTCATATCCCGCTTCAACGGCTGCTTCGTAATAATCGTTTACGGTAAGAGTATTGTCTTTACCGTCGGTTCCGTTCAGTCCGTTTATACCGTTTGTTCCGTCCACGCCGTCCTCTCCGTCCGTTCCTTTCAGACTTTCAAGCCATTCCGTTTCCGTGCCTTCGAATCCGTTTTTAACGGCAAGCTCGTACGCGGATAATCCGTTATTATCCGCATCTTCGCACGCACTGAGCGCAATAACGCACGTTGCCATAATTGCTATACTTATTATCACAGCTATTGTCTTTTTCATTTTAATCATACCTCATTTCCCGGGTTTCATATGATTACATACTATTGCCGATAACTTAAAAATACTTTAATATATGATATAATTTAACTTAATTTTTTAATTTCTTTGCTTTAATCGGACAGGTTGTGTTTTTCGGACAATTCACGCTTTGAAAAATCGCACCCGCAATAATTCTGTCTGTAAAGGTTATATTTTTTTCCGAGCTCAATGCTTCTTATGTAACCGCCTCTTTTCTTGAAATCCGACGGCAAGAACTTAATCCCGTGTTTTTCGGCAATTTCCGCTCCGATATTATTGATAACGGCCGCGTTTTTAAGCGGCGAAACAGTCAAAGTAGTGGTAAAATAATCATACCCGAGTTTTTTCGCGTATTCGGCAGCCTTATTCAACCGCAGATAAAAACAAATCCTGCACCTGTCACCGCCTTCGCGGTCTTTTTCGTGACCTTTTACCGCACCGTAAAAACAATCTGGTTCGTATTCGCCCGATACTAAACCGACTTTAATTCCGCTTTCGGAAAAAGATTTCACAAGCCGTTTTTCTTCTTCTTCGCGCTTAAAATATTCTTCCCTGTCGCCTATATTGGGATTATAGAAAAATACCGTTACGTCAAAATATTTTACGGTTTCTTCAATGCAATAAGACGAACAGGGCGCGCAGCAGGCGTGTAAAAGGAGTCGCGGTTTCTTTGCGCTCCCACAGCAAAATTTTTCCGCTTCATTCAGCATAAGTTCGTCAAAATTGATTTTTCCTTTCATTTATCTGCCGTAAGTGGTGATGAGATTTCTGATATAGGAATGGTCGATACTGTTGATTGCGGAATAATTGGTTCTGTATCTCCAACACCCTTCCGCCTGCCCCGGCGTATTCATTCTCGTATCGCTTCCGTACCCGCATAAATCCTGCATGGGCACAATCGCAATATTCGCCGTACTAGCCATAACGGCGCGAATAAACGCCCTGGTCGCGCGGCATTTTCCCGCGCCGTCCGCCCAACCGTATCCCGAATCGCAAGCCACATAGTTAAGCGCGCTTTCAAGCGTGTTTTCGTCAAGACTCAATAGCCAGCCCAGCGTTGTATCGTTATCGTGAGTAGCCGTATACGCAACGCAATTTTTGTCGTAATTGTGCGGAAGATGTTTATTCTTTTTATCCCCGTCAAACCCGAACTGCATTACGCGCATTCCGTAAAATCCCGTTTCGGCAAGGAACTTTTCAACGTTTTCGTCGATTATTCCTAAATCTTCCGCAATAATTTCGATATTCGGCGCCACCTTTTTCAGGTTCTCAAATAATGCTTTTTGAGGACCTTTACGCCACTTTCCTTCTTTTGCCGTTTCCGCGTCGGCAGGAACAGCCCAGTATTCGTACAACCCTCTGAAATGGTCTATTCTCAACATATCGTAAAGTTTTTCGGTATGTTTGATTCTGTCCGTCCACCATTTATATCCGTCTTTTGCCATCGCTTCGTAGTCGTACAAAGGATTTCCCCAAAGCTGTCCTTCTTTTGCAAAATAATCCGGCGGAACTCCCGCTACTTCGGTTGGTTTCAGATTCTTATCGAGCTTGAAACACGACGTATGCGCCCATACGTCAACGCTGTCATAGCTTACATATATCGGTAAATCTCCGAATATTTTTATTCCCAATGACGCCGCGTGTTTTCTTATTCTTTCCCATTGCGTGAAAAACCAGTACTGTTCAAACAGATAATATCCTGTTTCGTCGGGATAGTCCTTAAAAACCTTTTTAACGCGTGCGGGAGTATAATGAGAATATTCTCCCCATTCAGCCCAGCATTTTTGGTTATTAAGCTTTTTCAAAGTCATAAACGCCGCATAATCGTAAACCCAATCGGAATTTTCTTCGGCAAATTTAACGATTTTTTCTTTAAGAACGTCGTTTGCTCTCGAATACGCGAGACGAAGCAGTTTTTCTTTCGTTTCGTAAGCGTACCCGTAGTCGGTAAGATAAATTCCGCCTTTATATTCCGCGGCGGTAAGTTCTTCCCTCGAAAGAAGATTATCAAGCCTTTCGGGGTCGATATAAAGCGCATTCCCCGCGTAAGACGACATTCCGCTGTAAGGAGAATTCCCGTACCCGGGCGACGTTATCGGCAAAGTCTGCCATATTCTGAACCCCATTCCCGCAAATTCGTTGAGAAAATACTCCGCATTGCAGGAAAATCCGCCTATTCCGTATTTCCCCGGCAAAGACGAAACGTTTAACAATACGCCTGCCTTTCTTTCCATATGTTTCCTCCAAAAGTGTATCAGATTTTAACGGCGGTAAAAATTTCTGAACCGAGGCGAATTGAGAATATCTCCGAGAATAATCCCTTCGAGACATCTGTTTCCGCCGCAAAGACGTTCCAGATTATCAATAAAATTTTCAACAGGCGGTTCGGCACTATACGCGTCAGCGTGTGCCCCCCGCGAAACCTTATTCCCGTCACTTACGCTCTGTTGACGTCGCGTATCGGACATTTTTCCGCCCGAAACACCGGACCGCACCGACGCGGCGGCGCTTCTCGCCGCACGTTCCGTACGTCCGGGATTGCCTTTTCCCGTGTAAAGTCCGTCCAGTCCTTCACTCATTTTTATGCTCCGTAATTATTTTTTATCTTCACCGCCGGGTTTAGACGAAACGGGATTCACTATCGCGTTGCGCATAGCCGTATCCGCCTGAATGTTCTGCATATTGTAATAATCCATAACTCCGAGTTTTCCGCTGCGTAAAGCTTCCGCCATAGCTTTCGGGACTTCCGCTTCCGCACGGATAACCGCCGCGCGCATTTCCTGCGTTTTGGCTTTCATTTCCTGCTCGGAAGCAACCGCCATTGCGCGTCTTTCTTCCGCGCGCGCCTGCGCTATTCTCTTGTCGGCTTCCGCCTGGTCCATCTGCAACTGTGCTCCTACGTTCCTTCCGACGTCTATATCCGCTATATCTATCGACAATATTTCGTATGCCGTTCCGTTGTCCAATCCTTTATTGAGAACGGTTTTGCTTATACTGTCGGGGTTTTCAAGAACTTCTTTATGCGTATTCGCACTGCCTACGGTAGTAACTATTCCTTCGCCTACCCTCGCTATTATCGTCTCTTCGCCGCTTCCGCCTATAAGACGCGCTATATTCGCTCTTACCGTTACCCTCGCTTTACAACGCAGCTCGATTCCGTCTTTCGCTATCGCCGCTATTACGGGCGTTTCGATAACTTTCGGGTTTACGCTTACTTTTACTGCGTCAAGAACGTCTCTTCCCGCAAGGTCTATTGCCATTGCGGTCTTTGTCGTAAGTTCGATATTGGCACTGTGCGCGCTGATTAATGCGTTTACTACCTTTATCACGTCACCTTTCGCCATATAATGCGTTTCCAGTTCGTTTATATTTATATCCAGTCCGGCCTTTTTCCCCGTTATATACGCTTCCACTATCATTCCGATTTTAATTTTACGCAATCTCATTCCGACAAGTTTTCCCATCGAAATCGGTGCGCCGCTTACCAATGCGCGGAACCATATGGATATGGGTACCAATATAAAAAATACTATCAGAGCAAGTACCAGTATTACTATCCCCACTACTAACCCCGTCACGTTCAATGCAAGTAATAATGACGTCATTATTTTTTATTCCTCCGAATTTTATTTTACTTCTTAATTCTAGTTTATTTAATTTCTTTAACTTACATTATTATTTATCGGACATTTTTCTTTACGGTTTTTATCGTTAATTTTTACTCTCTGACTGTGTTGTAGCGTTAAGATTATTATCCTCTTTCACGTCTTTAACTTCTTTTTCCGCTTCTATAACCTTTATGATTCCGCCTTCTATATGCGAAACTTTTATCTTTTCTCCCTGTCCGATTAAAAATCCCGTACTTTCGACATCGTAAATAACACCGTCAATCTCAGCCTTCCCCGACGGACGCAATATCGTCGCCGTTATCCCTTCTTTACCGATAAGAAAAGAATAATTTTTCGTTCCGTCACTGAATTTTTCGTCAACCGCCGTTCCCGTATGGAACATTGCCGTTTTTTTCAGCCACCCCTTTTTCTGCGCGATAAATAAAAACAACATCAGAATTCCGAAAATCAGAACGTCTATAAGGACAAACTGAAACACTTGCATAAGAACATAGTCTTCTTCCTTATGAAATACCGCCCGTAAAACCACACTCGCAACAAGTAATATAATTCCGCTTATTCCGAAAAATCCGAATCCGGGCTGAAAAACTTCAACTATAAGACAAGCTATGCCTACAATAAAGCATACTATCACAAACCATTCCATATTGGAAAAAAGTAATCCGAGCTGCGTGAAAAACATATTTCCTCCGTCGCCGTTCTCTGTTTTATAATATTATATTATAACCTCCCCGCTTTGTCAATCCAACCTCATTTTACGCACTCTTTTTGGGTTTTTATTTTTTTTGCGAGAGGGAAACCGATTTCCGTAAAATCTCCTCTCCCCCTCGCGCTCTTTTTGGGGTTTTATTTTTTTTTGCGAGAGGGAAACCGATTTTGTAAAATCTGTTCTCCCTCTCGCGCTCTCCTTTCCCTAAAACTTCATTATTTTTATTTTTTATATCCGCTTTATTTTTTGTGTCTTTAGAATAGGGTAAGTTATATGGATTTTTATCCTTATCAATAACCTTATACTAGTACTGACTTAAATAAGCGGATAAAATAAATCAATAAAAGCAAAGATTTTCGGGAAAGGGGAGTCCGAGGGGGATAACCGATTTTTTCCAAAAGCGGTTTCCCTCTCGGATAACCAAATCCCCCAAAAATCTGAGGTTTTCGGGAAGGGGGAGTTCGAGGGGGACAACCGATTTTTTCTAAAAGCGGTTTCCCCCTCGGATAACCCAAAACTCAAAAATCTGAGGTTTTCGGGAAGGGGGAGTTCGAGGGGGACAACCGATTTTTTCCAAAAGCGGTTTCCCCCTCGGATAACCCTGCATACTCAAAACAAAACAACTTAAATTAAACTTTATAAAACTATACACGCGCGCAAATTTATGTTATAATGCGGCTGTAATGAAATTAAAAACCTTAGTTTTTTGTGCAATCATTATAATTTTAACCGTTGCTTTATATGGATGTTCGGAAGCGACGAGTCTTTCTTTTGCCGAAAACAGGATTGTTATCGGTGTCGGTGAAGAGATTACTCCGCAGATAAATATTTTTCCGAAAAATTCTGAATATACGCTGAGCGTATCCAACTCCACGATAGCGCAAGTGACCGACAAAACGGTAAAAGGACTTAAAACGGGAATAACCGATTTGATTGTGACTTCGGGGAACAAGACGGCAAAAGCGACGCTGATAGTTTCCGACGTAACGACGCCGGGCGACGTTGTATCCCCCGAAAAAACGCCTTATTATGTTACGTTCCGTATTGTGAACCCTTCCGACGTCGGACTTGAAAACAATCTTCTGGAAACTCAGGTCTATTACGAGAACGAAACGGTCTACCGTTCGCTTCCTGCATACACGGGGTTTACCGTCAGCGGTTGGTATACCGACCCTCAATGCACAATTCAGTTTTCAGAGTCCCAAAATCCTGTTAAAGGAAACCTTGATTTATACTGCCGCGCATATATGGCGGAAAATTCTTTCCTTATCGACAACGACGGTCTCCTTACGGGACTGGTGTTCAAAAATCTGCCGCACGACAGTTTGACTCTGCCAGAAAACATTAACGGAAAAGAAGTTAAAGGCATTGCCGCAAACGCTTTTTCAAACGATACGCTTGTAAAGGAAGTTTTTATTCCCGCCTGTTACGAAAGCATAGGCGACTTTGCTTTTGCGGGTTGCACGTCGCTTGTTAAAGTCGAAATAGAAGAAAACAGCCGACTTTTATCGATAGGCAAATTTGCTTTCAGCGTTACCGGCGAAGAGGAATCGGACGGAACGGAAGACGAAGATGACGAGGACGAAAATACGGACGAAACGCCCTCTCTCGTTTCGGGAGAAAATCCTTGCAAGAATCTTAAAGAAATAAATCTTCCCGACTCTGTCGGTTCGATAGGCGCGTTTGCGTTTGCGTATTGTTCTTCGCTGAAATTAAACGGTATCCCGTCCGCACTTACAAAAATCGAATACGGCGCATTTACCGAAACGCTGATTACCGACGTGAACTTTGAATCCGTGACGGAAATTCAGGCATTTGCGTTTTTGAACTGCACCGACCTTCTTACGGTAAGAAACACGCAAAACGTTACTTCCTGCGGTGTGGACGCATTTACGGGTACGGCATTATACAAAGGACAAATAAACCAATCGCCCTATATCGTATATGCCGACACCATACTCTTCACCTGCAATACCGGATACGGAAAACTGCTTGGCGGAAAACTTGCCCTGCCCGAACGCGTAACCTTGATTGCCGACGGAGCGTTCAACGGTGAAAACCAATCCGAACTTACAATATATTTCCCGAAAGCGGGAGTTAAAATCGGAGACGGAGCGTTTATTACGGGCGGTAAAGGCGTCTGCCTTGTGACAAACGATGAAATTACGTGCAATTCCTATAAAGACGAAGCCGTCTTTAACGACAACGCTGCATATGCGGATTTATTCTGTGTGAAAATAACAATACGCGTGGATGAAGACGAAAACGGCGTAAATTTCGGCGAACACACTCTGCTTAAATTTTCGGCAACCGATTACCGTTACGATAAATTTACCGTAATTAAAAGTATAAGTTCGCCCGAAAAATTGAAAAGCCCGAAAATAATCTCCCTTTCCGCATTACCTTACGGCGAATACATAACGCGTATCAATACGCGCGCCGTAAATCTCGGAGAATACGGCGGAAATCTCGAAACGCTTATTCTTCCGCGCAGATTAAACAGCGTTGCCGTTTTATCTGTTATAAACTGCGGACTTTTAACCAAAATCGATATGACCGCCTGCACAACCGTTCCAGATATTGTCATCAACAGCTTTCAGTTCAGTTCATTGGGCGATAAAACAAATCCTCGGACGGAAACGAAAATTTACGTTAAAGCGGCGGATTTAGAAGCCTATCAAACAAAATGGAAGGACAAAGGTCGTGCTTCTCAGCATCTTACTTCGGAATAATTTTCCTTTTCCGTTGATATTCAGTTGATACTTAGTTGATATTCAGTTGATACTTATCAGATAAATTCTTAATTCTTAACGTATAATTTCCTTATTGTTTTTACTTTTTCGGTATGGTATAATAAGTAAAACATTATACCGAGGTTTAATATGAGCGCAGAAAAAATTTCAGTCGGAAAAACAGGCATAGAAACTTATTCAATAAGTAACGATAACGGAATAAAAGCGGAAATAATTACATACGGAGCAAGGTTGCATAGACTTTTTGTTCCCGATAAAAAAGGTAATCCCGTCGATATACTCGCAGGGTTCGATACTGCCGAGGGATATAAAGGAGAGAATCCCTATTTCAACGCCGTTATAGGCCGCGTCGCCAACCGTATAGGCAACGCGGAATTTACTTTGAACGGAAAATACTATAAGCTTGCAGAAAACGACGGAAAAAACTGCCTTCACGGAGGCAAAGAAGGTTTCGACAGAAAGATTTTCACCGCAAATTTACCTTGCAACAAACCGAATACCGTCGAACTGTCTTATGTCTCTCCCGACGGTGAAGAAGGATTCCCGGGAAAACTTTCCCTTACGGTTTCATATACTATCACCGACGACAACGCGCTTAAAATTTCATATAAAGCGGTAAGCGATGCCGATACGGTTTTCAACCCCACCAACCACGCTTATTTCAATCTTGACGGCGACTTTATGTCTGTTCTTGACCACGAACTGTTTATCGATTCCGACACGATAACCGTTTCCGACGAAAATCTTATTTGTACGGGCGAAACGGTCAACGTAAAAAACACTCCGTTCGATTTTACCGTTCCGAAACCGATAGGTAAAGATATAAAAATTCCTCATGTGTATTTCGACAATGCCCGCGGCGGATACGATTTCAATTACGTTCTCGATAAATCACGCAACAAAAAATTACCCGTTGCATACGCTTTATCTCATAAAACGGGGATAAAAATGGAAGTCTATACCGATTGTCCCTGTATACAGCTTTATACCGGAAATTTCCTTGACGGAACGCTTCCCTGCCGCCGTTCCTGCGGATATCAGTCAACGCTTTGTCTGGAAACGCAGTCGTTCCCTAACGCCTGCAACGTTTCGTCGTTCCCTTCGACGGTTCTGAAAAAAGGAGAGGAATTTTTCTCCGAAACCGCATACGTATTCTCGATAGAAAAATAAAAATTATTTTAGAAAATCAGAAAATCAACAACGGTGCATCCGCAATTCAGGTGCGGCTGTGCCGTTTTTTTACGCTTATACCGACGGCTTTACATAAAATTTTATCCGAAACCAATGCGAGAATTATTTTCGCGCAATCAAAAGGAATGAACGGAAAAACGCAGAGCGATAAAGCAGAAATGAACGCTGCCGCCGAAAATTGTCCTGATATATAGACAAACCATACCGTTCCGAACCCGTAAACGGCGATAAGACCGGCAATCATTGCAATAATCTTAACAAAGGTTCTGTTCCCGAACAAAGCCGTCACAAACCAATAAACAAGTGCACTGACGACAAAACCGACGATATATCCTCCGGTCGGTCCGCTCAGCGCGCCAATACCGCTGTTGAACCCCGAAAAAACGGGCAACCCGACCAATCCCAGTAAAACGTAGCATAGCACCGCCGCCGAACCTCTTTTCCCTCCGAGCAGCGATACCGCAAGAAATATTCCGTACGTTTGAAGGGTAAACGGAACCGCCGCAGGTACCGTTATCCACGAACATACGCTTATAAGCGCGGCAAACAGTGCGATGTACACTATGTCTTTTGTCCTTTCGACCGACGCTTTACGCGCTTTTTCTTTCGGTTTTTCCGCTTCACGCATTACGGGTTTCATATTTTTTATTATACGCTTATAAAAACGCTTTGTAAAACAAAAACTCCGCCGTCATCTGACAAGCGGAGTTTTTTCCCGAAATTTCTCTTTACAAATCGTCTGCGTCCTGAACGGGTTTTTCGTTCTCGTCGAACGCGTTGTTCCCCGTCCACGACCCCTGCGGGTCGTTACGACTGACAAATTCTTTTTCAGGACATTTTTTCAACCCTCTTTTGCTCATACCTTTTCTCCGAGGTTAGTATGTCCTGCAAAACTGATTTTATTCCTATCCTCTTATCTGCGCTTCCACAAGACTTTCTCCGCAGTATTTTTCCCTTAATTTCGGTTTTTCTATCTTACCGGTAGGATTACGCGGAACTTTTGCGAAAATTATTTTTTTCGGACGTTTATATCTCGGAAGTTCACGGCAGAATTCGTTTACGTCATCTTCCGTAAGCGTTTTCCCCTCTTTGACTTCGATAATCGCACAGGTTATTTCTCCTAGTCTGTGGTCGGGAAGTCCTATAACCGCTACGTCCTTAACCGAATCGTTTGAGCGGATAAAATCCTCTATCTGCACGGGATAAATATTCTCTCCTCCCGTAATTATAACGTCCTTTTTTCTGTCAACGAGAAAAATAAAACCGTCTTTGTCTTCCTCTGCCATATCTCCCGTAAAAAGCCACCCGTCTTTAAGGACTTCTTCGGTAGCTTTCTCGTCTTTGTAATAACAAGTCATCACCCCGGGACCTTTTACCGCGAGTTCTCCCACTTCTCCCTTAACTACGTCGTTCCCGTTTTCATCGACAATCCGCGTTTCCCAACCGTATCCCGCTTTACCGATTGCTCCTACCTTATCGTAGTTTCCTATTCCGAGATGAACGCATCCCGGTCCGATAGATTCGCTCAATCCGTAGTTTGTGTCGTATTCGTGATTCGGAAAAACGGTTCTCCACCTTTTTACAAGACTGGGCGGAACAGGCTGTGCGCCTATATGCATAAGCCGCCATTGCGAAACCTTGTAATCGGATAAACTGACTTCGCCTCTTTCTATCGCGTCCAGAATATCCTGCGCCCACGGCACAAGAAGCCATACTATCGTGCAACCCTCGTCGGAAACCGCTTTAAGTATCTGAGAAGGTTTTGTCCCTTTGAGTATAACGGCTTTACTTGCCGATAAGAGGCTCCCGAACCAGTGCATTTTGGCACCCGTATGATATAACGGGGGTATACATAAGAAAACGTCTTTTCTCGTTTGTCCGTGATGGTTCATTTCCACCTTGCAGCTGTGCATAAGGCTTCTGTGCTTATGTAAAATCGCTTTCGGAAATCCCGTTGTTCCCGATGAAAAATATATTGCCGCAAAATCTTCTTCCGTAAGTTTGATGTCGGGCGCGGCACTCGAATAATTCGCCGCGAGATGAAGATAGTTCTCGGCAAACGTGGGACAGTTGTCCCCGACGAAAAATAAAAATTTAACGCGGTTTATTTCATCGCAGATTTTTTCCACTCTGCCGATGAATTCCGAACCGAAAAACAATACGTCTACGTCGGCAAGTTCCACGCAATATTTAATTTCGTCGGAATCGTAGCGGTAATTCAGCGGAACGGCAAGCGCGCCGGTTTTCAATATTCCGAAATACAGCGGCAGCCATTCCAGACAATTCATTAAAAGTATGCCTACCTTATCGCCTTTTTTGATTCCTCTTGCCAGTAATAAATTCGCGCACCTGTTTGCCTTTTCGTCAAAAACGCGCCAGGTTATTTCCCGCCTGAACGCCACGGGCGAACCAGACTCGACAAGACCGTATTCTTTCCACGTTACCCTTCTAGTTTCCGTAACGTCGGGGTTTATTTCAATCAGCGCAACGTCGTTCGGATATTCCTCGGCGTTGCGCGCCAGAACTTCGGTTATAACCATCTTTATTTATCTTCCTTCGTGTTATTTTTTCATTGCCAGAACTTTTCCGACGGCGGCTGCCACGTCGGACGTTTCCATCGAATATACCTTTCTTAAATAAGGCATTTTACCGACTTCGCCGAATTTTTCTTTAACCCCGACCGCAATCACGGGCACCGGATAATTTTCGCATACCGTCTCGCATACGGCGCTTCTCAGCGCGCCTATTACGTTATGGTTTTCGCACGTTACCAC
>CALVYG010000027.1 GCA_944372095.1 uncultured Clostridia bacterium | reverse complement strand
CTTGGCAGGAGTAGTAAGAATCGAACTTACGCCAGAGGAGTCAGAGGCCTCTGTGCTGCCATTACACCATACTCCAACGTTCGCTATTTATTCTACTATACGCTCAAAAAAAATGCAAGGATTTTTAACGAGTTAAGACAACATTTTTTCTTTTTTGATTTCTTTTGATTTCGACTGCCGCCAAAACCGTTCCGCATACCGTTACAATAAATTCGGTCAACGGAAAAGACAGCCATAATCCGTCCGTTCCGTAAATTGACGACATGAATACCGCCGCAGGCAGTATTACCGCAAGACCTCTTGACGCAGATATAATATGCGACTGTATGATTTTTTCCCTTGCCGCAAAATATGAAGTCAGCAAAATATTTATTCCCACGAAAAACGCGCCTATAAAATAAATTCTTATCCCTCTTTCGGCAAGTAATTGCAGTGTTATATTTTTTTCACCGTTGAAAACCGATGCCAGACCCTCCGCTCCGAAATATGCGCTTAAATAAACCGCTGCTCCGAACAATACCGTTACTCCCGATGCATAAGCCAATAATTTTCTGACATTCTTCCCGTTTTCTTCCGCATAGTTTTTGCTTATTAAAGGTTGTACACCGTTCGAGATACCGTTGAAAACAGCCAGAACGACCACCGCTATGTTTGCAATAACTCCGTATGCGGCTACGCCTACCGTTCCTTCAAATCCGTACATTATCTTATTGAACGTAAAAGTAACGACGGCCGTTGACATTTCACCCAACATAACAGGCACTCCCGTTAACGCCATTTTGCCGCATAGCAAGAAATCCATCTTCGTCCTACCTATCCCGAAACCGTTTCTTTTCATTAAAAATTTCGGCATATATATACTCAGGCTTATTACGGGCGACAGCCCGGTTGCCAGTATTGCCCCGAATATTCCCATATCAAGCGGAAAAATAAATATCCAGTCGAGAAGTATGTTTGAAAGACTTCCGGCAATCATTCCGGTCATTGCCAATGCCGGCGAGCCGTCGTTTCTTAAAAACGAATAAAATATTGCGTTAAGTATAAACGCAGGCGCAAACATCAACAGAACTTTCAGGTATATCCTGCTCATTTCAACGACTTCTCCTCTTGCACCGAGAAGTTCGACAAGCGGTTTCGCAAAAAATGCTCCGCAAATAAAGAAAACCGCCGACACGCTCAATCCGACTATTACGGTGTTTGTAAACGTTGACTTTCCCGCATCGGGGATTCCTCTCTCTTTCAAAATATTGTATTTAGTCGCTCCCCCGACTCCGAACATTAAACCGATACCGTAGACAATCGAGTATGCGGGTATGCATATGTTCAATGCCGCAAGCCCCGCCGTTCCCATTCCTTTCGATATAAAATACGTATCCGCCAGTATATAGCACGATACACCCACCGTTCCCAGTACGCTGAGCCCGATATATTTTATGAATAACTTCATTTCCTTTCCGCTCATTTTTTCTTCTCCGAACGAACTTTGCCTTTATTGAAAAAAGCCGCATTCCGTGCGTCTGCTGAGACCTGACGACGCACAAAATACGACGAACGTTCCTACCCGGTGGCAGAACACGTTTCTTTATTCTTTTCACGCTGAATACACTAGCAGAATTATTTTTTATTGTCAACTTTTTACTTCCGGTTAATCGGTATATTTTTTTATAACCCTTGCCGCTGTTGACTCTTTTTATTAAAAAAGTTATAATTTTTCCGTATATGCAAATCGGTAATTCTGTTCTTTCCGCTTATTACACTACATCCGTCGGCGTTATAAAAATAACTTACGCGCATAACGCCGTATGCGGAATTTCTGTCGTCGACTCTGTTCACGGCGATAATTTTCCTTCCGAATTGTCGGATAAGGCGGCATCGCAGATAAAAGAATACCTTTCGGGGAAAAGAACGCGTTTCGATTTCGACTATTCTCTCCCCGACGATAAATCTTTCAAAGGTAAAGTTCTCAATAACCTCATTTCCGTTCCGTACGGAAAAGTTATAACCTATAAAAGTCTTGCCGAAAAATCAGGCAGTCCGCGTGCTTCGCGCGCGGTCGGTAACGCCGTACATTCAAATCCCCTTTTTCTTATCGTCCCCTGTCACAGAGTCGTTCCTTCCCGCGGCGGTGTCGGCGGGTTTGCTTACGGCGAAAATCTTAAAAAGTTTCTGCTTAATCTCGAAAACTCCCGTTCTTACGGGGAATAATCCGTTCTTTTTTTCAATAACCTATAATTATGAAAAAAGCTATCGGTTTAAGTTCCGCTTTTATCGGCACGGTTATAGGCGCAGGTTTCGCAACGGGCAGAGAAATTTCTTTATTCTTCTCTTCCTGCTCGCTTTTTTCCGTTATCGCGGCAGGCTTTTTTCTCGGCTTTTTTTGCTACGTTATTCTTCGTATTTCCTCTCGTTCGGGTAATATTTTCTCCGCTTTCGGTTTCCTTAAAGTGCCGTTAAAGATTTTTGCGTTTGTCGCAAATTTCTGCGTCCTATGCGCTACTCTTGCAGGAAGCGAAAACGTCTTACATAATCTTTTTTCCTTTGACGGCGGCGCGATTATTACTGCCATTTTTTGCCTTATCGTTGTTCTTTTCGGCATTAAGTACGTTAAAAATCTTAACGTTGTCGTCGTTCCCGTTATACTTATTCTCGTACTTATCGTTTTCTTCCGCGACAATTCTGCCGATTTAAGCGGTAAAACAACTTTTATTTCCCCTTATTCCTACGCTTCGATGAACCTTATTACAGGCGGGTTTCTCATCGGCTCCGACGCCGATTCGGTCTCTAAAAAAGAGGCCTTTATTTGCGCTTCGATTTCGGGAATTGTTTTAACTCTCCTTTTAGTTTGCGTTTATTCAGTCGTAAAAAACGTTTCTGCCGAAATGCCTTTTATCGAAAAAGCCGACTCTCTCGGGCTCGGCATAGTCGGGAACGTTATTCTTTATCTCGCTATGCTCACTACCGTTGTCGGCACTCTTTCCGTTTGTTCCGTAAATAATAAACTTGCTGCTTTTTTAGTTATTTCCGTCGCTCTCCTCTTATCCTCTTTCGGATTCGGAGTCATCGTAGATACGGTTTATCCCGTTATCGGCGCCTTAGGAAGCGCTGTTACCGCTTGTTCTCTCCTTATTTTTGTTCTTCTCAATCCAAAATTTTCACGTTCTTATATCCTACTATTCCGACCAGACGGTTCTTTACTCCCTCGACGTTGGAAACGCGTAAATTAAATTCGTAATGCTTTCCTTCTATATAAAACATTATTTTTGCTCCGTGTTTGTCTTCGTATCCGCTTATTATTTCCACTATTTTCGCATATATCTCGTCGTCGTTTTCTATTCTTATACAGAGCGTTCTCGTGTCCTCTATTATTTCTTTATCGTCCAATCCCCACGGATATACTCCCTGTACTTCTATTCTCGGCGTGGGTCTGTCTTCCGTTATACTGATTTTCCCTCTTATCTTTACCAGATTGTCATCGACAAGTAAATCCTTATACTTTGTATAAGTATTCCCGAAAAACGTTATTTCCGCGCTTCCGTAATAATCTTCTATGGTTGCAAATCCCCATTTTTTGTTGTTTTTACTGACTTTAACCGTCACATCGCTCAGTATTCCGCCGAAATTTATCTGTTCTCCGTCTTTTACGCTGTATTTATAATGTTCGATGATATTACCTTCTTCGTCGTATTCAGGCTCCTCTGTCTCATCCTCTATCGGCGCAAGCATTGTCGTATTGAACCTGAATTTCTCAAACTCTTCTTCATAATCTTCGAGCGGATGCCCCGTTACGTATCTTCCCAATACTTCTTTTTCAAGCTTCAACCTGGACTGCTTGCTTTCCCCTATCGGTTTATATTTGTATTCGCTGTTATCCAGCATAAAATCAAAGAAAAACTGTCCGCTTTCAAGCAGTTGTTTGTTTTTCATCTCCGTTTCGAGCACGCCTTCGTAATTTGCCATCAGCGTCGTTCTGTTGTGACCGAAGCAGTCGAAGGCTCCGCCTTTTATCAGGCTCTCTATCATTCTCCTGTTAAGCGCGTCGGTATTCGCTCTTCTTATAAAATCGGATAAATCGCGGTATTCTCCGTTCTTTTCCCTTTCCGCCACTATTCCCTCTACCACGGCGCGTCCTACGTTTTTTATACACGCAAGCCCGTATCTGATTCCTTCGTTTTCCGGAACGAACAACCCTTCGCTGTGGTTTATGTCCGGTTGGTACAGCGTTATTCCCATTTCTTTTATAAGTTTTAGATATTTGGACGTGTCCACGGGGTTTGTTATTCTGTTATTTATTACCGCGCACAGATATTCTACGGGATAATAATGTTTCAGATACGCCGTTTGGTATGTCAGTACCGAATATGCCGCCGCATGTGATTTGTTAAACGCGTAATTCCCGAATTCTTCCAGCTTTTCCCACATCCCCATCGCAAATTCGTGGCTTATTCCGTGCGCTTCGCACCCGTCTACGAATTTCTTTCTCTGCGCGGGTATCTGGTCTACTTTTTTCTTGCTTATGAATTTTCTGAAATTATCCGCTTCGTTAAGCGTGTATCCCGCCAACGCCTGCGTTATTCTCATCGCCTGTTCCTGATATACTATTATTCCGTACGTCGTTTTCAGTATATCCACAAGCCTTTCGTGCTGGTAATCTATTCCCTCAGGATTAAACTTGTTCTTTATATAACTCGGAATATATTTCATCGGTCCCGGTCTGTACAGGCTCACTCCTGCTATGATTTCTTCCAGAAGCGTCGGTTTAAGCCTTCTCATAAATTCTTTCATTCCGCCGCTTTCCAGCTGAAACACCGTATCCGTATCTCCGTCTCCTATCATTTTATACGTTGCTTCATCTTCGTATCCCAGTTCGTTGAAATCTATCTCCACGTCTCTGTATTTTTTAAGAAACCGTTTTGTCATATCAATATCAGTCAACGTTTTGAGTGCCAGAAAGTCCATTTTAAGTAACCCTAATTCCTCGCACTCGTTCATATCGAATTGCGTTACTATATCGTCTCCGTTTCGCGCAAGCGGTACTTTATCGCTTACGGGTATGCTGCATATTATTACTCCCGCGGCGTGCTTTCCTCTGTCTCTCGGCATATCCTCTATCTGCATCGCAAGGTCGAGAATTTCACGGTATGTCGAATTGTTTTCGTACATATCCACAAGCTCTTCCACGCTGTGGTCTCCGCCTCTCTTTATCAAATCGCTTATATGCACTTTTTTGTCGTTGTCTCTTATATTCTTTACAAGCGCGTTCGCCTCCGCAAACGGTATTTTATATACGCGCGCGACGTTCTTTATCGCGTTTTTCTTCTTCATTGTTCCGAACGTTATTATCTGCGCCACGTGGTCGGAATGATATTTTTGACGCACGTATTCGATTACTTCTTCTCTCCTGTCCGAACAGAAATCAACGTCGAAGTCGGGCATCGTCTGTCTGCTCGAATTCAGAAACCTCTCGAAAAGCAAATCGTATTTAAGCGGGTCAACGTCGGTTATTCTGATTGCATACGCCACAATACTTCCTACTCCGCTCCCTCGTCCCGCTCCGACGGGTATTCCGTTTTTCTTTGCGTAATTTATAAAATCCCATACTATCAGATAGTACGACGCGTATCCCATTGTGATTATCGTATTCAGTTCGTATTCCGCTCTCTTGATTATTTCGGGCGTTACTTCTTTATACCGCGTTTTCAGCCCTTCCATTGTCATCTTTCTCAGATAATCCTTATCGTCCTCGTATCCTTCGGGCGGGTCATAATGCGGTATCGTATAGTTGTGAAATTCTATTTCCAAATTACATTTATCCGCTATTTCGAGCGTTGTCGCAAGCGCTTCCTCGTCGGGTATCATTCGGTACATCTCGTCGTACGTTTTATAATAAAACTCGTGATTGGGAAACTTCATCCTTTTCGGGTCGTCCAAGTCCGCTCCGGTCTGTATACACAGCAGTATGTCGTGCGCTTTCCAATCTTCTTTGTTTATATAATGTAAATCGTTTGTCGCTACCGTCTTTGCTCCGATTTCGTACGCTATGCGTTTCAAATTGTTCAATACTTCTCTCTCTTCCGGCAGTTCGTGATATTGTAATTCTATATAAAAATCTTCGCCGAATATGTTCTGCAACCTCTTCGCTGCTTCCAACGCTCCTTTATAATTCCTTTCAAGCAGCTTTTTAGGAATTTCCCCTGCAATACACGCCGACGTGCATATCAGACCTTCTTTGTATTTTTCCAGTACTTCTATGTCTATCCTCGGCTTTTCGTAAAATCCGTCCACAAATCCCACCGACGATATTTTCGCCAGATTCTGAAACCCCGTTGCATTTTTCGCAAGCAATATCAGGTGATACCGTTTCGATTCTCTTGTTTTTTCCTGCATATTTTCGCAAAAATACGCTTCCATTCCTATAATGGGTTTTATGCCTTTTGCCTTACATTCTTTATAGAATTTTATCGCGCCGTACATATTTCCGTGGTCGGTTATCGCCACGGCGCGCGCTCCTTCGCTTTTCGCTTTCGCTACAAGTCCGCTTATTCTCGCGCATCCGTCAAGCAGACTGTATTCCGTATGGTTATGCAAATGCACAAATTCTTTCATATTTTCTCCTATGTCTACACTCATTTATCCTTACTTACCGTCTTCTCTGATTTCTCTCCGCCGTCCGTTCCGTATCCCGCTAGCGAACATATCCTGCGTAACCGGTGGTTCAAACAACTTTTTCCTATCGGCGGGTTGAATTCCTTTCCCAGTTGCTCTATCCCTAAATCGGGAAATTTCCGCCTCAATCGGCACGTTTCTTTCAGCTCTTTACTTAAACTACCGTATACTCCCGTTTCTTCGAGTTTTCTTATTGCGTCCAGCTGCATTCCTACGGCTTTTACCGTCTTGTCTATGTTCGCCATATCGCAATTTCTCACTCTGTTGACATTGTTTAACATCTGCCTTTCGGCTATTATTCCGTATGTATCCAATGCTCCTCGCACGCTGCCGAGTGCCGTAAGAACGTTGCATACCGCTTCCGAATTTTTTATATATACGAAATTCGTTCCGCTTTTTACTTTTACGGCGGTTTTTTCTATCATTGCTTCCTTTGCAAGAAGTTCTACGAAATCGTCTTTTATTTTGTCGGAATTCAAATTAAAACTCAGCGTATACCCGACGCTTTTTTTCCCTTTACCTTCGCTGTCTTCTTCGGGTACCCTTATCGAACCGCATGATAGATATACCCCTCTTAAATAGGCTTTTATTGCGCTGTTCGTTCCCTTCAAGTCTTCCGGTATGCCGTCTGTAAATTCGTATTTATTCTTTACAATCCGACACTTTTTCAGTATATCTTCCGATTCCTCTCGGCTTAAATATATACTGTAATATTGCTCCGTACTCTGTCCCGAATTGTAATCTCTTTCGTTTATTTCCGGTCTGTTTCCGTATATCCCTTTCAATACATCGGCGCACAATTCGGTTACCGCTCTGTTTTTGTGCTTTATCTCCAATATAAATCCGTTTGCGGAAAAATGCAGTTCCCCTGCTCCGCGGATTATTCCGCTCAGAAACGGATACCGTACGTTTTTCTTTACTTCAAACGCACACAATTCCTCCGTTACTGTTTCTCTTACGGTTTTCTTCTCCAATTACGATTACCTCTCGTTCAAGTTTTATCCCGAATTTTTCGTATACCGATTTTGCCGCATACTCCGCAGTTTCCAGATAATCTTCTGCCGTTCCTCCCTCGTTTATGAGAAAATTCGCATGCGTACAGCTTACCGTGACTCCGTTATGCCTGTATCCCTTTAATCCCGCCTGCTCTATATAATATCCCGCGCTTACTCCGCGATATTGTTTGAAAAAACTCCCGAGACTTCTGCCTTTCGGCTGTTTTACCATTCTTTGGCGTCTTACGTCCGCCATTTTTTCCGCTATCTTCCGACTGTCTTCTTCATACAGCGACAGTGTAACGTCCACTATTAAATCCTTGTTTTTTCTCAGATTACAGTATCTGTACCCGAACGCGATTTCTTCTCCCGACAGTTCCTCGGTTTCTCCCGTATCGAGTTTATACACCGTAACGCTTTCGACAAGCTCACCGATTTCGGTTCCGAAACAACCGCTGTTTCCGCTTACCGCTCCCCCTGCCGTTCCGGGCAACCCGAAAAAACTTTCCAATCCGCCGAGCGACGCATATTGCGCCGCGGCGCATATTTTCCCGAAACTTTCACCTGCTCCGATTCTTATCGACGTTCCCCTTACCGATATGCCTTTAATCAGTCCGGTAAATATTCCCGCGCCTTCGTATCCGTCCAGCAGAAGCGTATTGCTCATTCCTCCGAGTATCACATATTCTTCTGCCGATAGTTTTTTCGAAATATAGTTTAATTCTTCTATATTTTGCGGAAAATAACCCTTTTTTATCACTCCTCCGCAACCTGCAGCACAGATTGAAGAAGTGTCTGTTTCCAATGGAACGATGCTCATTTATTATACCCTCCGAAATGCCTTTTGTCAACGCCGCCATAACGTCTATTAAAGGTATATTCTCACTTCGGGGGTTTATTCCGTTACCGCCCTTTTTCGCAAATCATTGATTTTTTACGCCCTATTTCCCGTATGTATTTATCACCCACGTTACGGCGTCGTCGTCACATCCGGGCGCTATTACCGTCGCTGCATTTTTCGCGGTTTCGCTTCCGCTCCCGACGCATACGCTCAATCCGCCGTATTCAAGCATCGTCAAATCGTTTTCCGAATCCCCTATACAAATCGTTTCTTCTCTTCTTATTCCGTTCCTTTCGGCTATGTATTTTACTGCAAGCCCCTTATTTATTCCGTGCGGTATTATTTCAATTATAAACGGTTTACTCGTGTTTATCAAAAATTCTTTCCCGAATCTTTTTCTTAATTTTTCCACCGTTTCGGGAATTTTTTCAGGCTTGTCCATCAACAATATTTTCGGCGGATTTATCCTTTTCCTTTTTATGTATTCCGACAGTTTTTCTCCCGTTTCTTCGTAATCCGCTCTGCTCAGTTTTCCGTACAATTCGGTGAATTCATTCGCTTTTTCAGTATAAAATTTTTCACCGGCATAGGTCTGATAATAAAACCCGGTTTCCTCTATGTATTCACCAATTTCCGCAGCCTTCTCGCACGGTATAACGGTTGCCGAATAAATTTCTCCGCTTTCTATATCGCTGATTACCGCGCCCTGAAACGTCGCCAGTTCGCCTTTCAAACCCAGTTCCTTGCATACGGGCATCGCTCCCGACGTCATTCTCCCCGTTACTATACAAAATTTTCCGCCCCTTTCTTCGTATTCTTTTATCGCGTCCTTCAATCCCTTTCCGAACTTTCCGTCGCTCCCTATAAGCGTATCGTCCAAGTCCGAACATATAAGTTTATATTTCATTTTCTCTTTCCTTTTTCTCTTTCCTTTTTCTCTTTCTTTCTTTTCTTTTTCTCTTTGCTTCTTCTTTTTACCGACTTTTATTTTATCGTTCTGCGACTGCGTTCTTTCTGCGTTTAATACTTTTTCAACCGAACCGCTTATTCCGTCCCGTCTTTTTCCTTTGCTTCTTTCTTTTCCTTAAAGTATTTTTTTATATTTTCCGCATCTTTAATTGTAATGCTTTGGGTTTCTGCAATCTCTTTTTCGGTTGCCTTTTCTATGTTTTCCACTCGCTTGAATTTCATTATCAGATATTTCGCTTTCGTCTTGCCTATCCCTTCGATTTTCGTCAGTTCGCTTTCCGTCATTTTTTTCGCTCTTAACGCTCTGTGGTACGTTATCGCAAATCTGTGCGCTTCGTCACGTATCCTTATTATCAGTTTTATGGCAAGACTGTTTCTTGGCAGAATTATACTCTCTTCTTTCCCGGGAACGAATATTTCTTCCTCTCTCTTTGCAAGACTTATCATATTTACTTCTACCCCGCAGTCTTTCGCCGCCTGCATTGCATACGTTAATTGCCCTTTCCCTCCGTCGATTATTATCAAATTCGGCTTTTCGGAAAAGCTTTGCTCGCTTTGTTTTTTATATTCTTCGAGTCTTCTGCTCAGCGTTTCGTACATACAGGCAAAATCGTTGTTCCCTTCCACCGTTTTTATTTTGAAATGTCTGTACATTTTTGCCGCTTTAACGCCTCTTTTGAATACTACCATACTCGCAACTTTATTCGTTCCGCTTACGTGTGATATATCGTAACATTCTATCCTCTCGGGTACCTCGTCAAGGTCAAGCGCCTCTTTTAACTGCACGGTCGCTCCGTAAGTTAAATCTTCCGTTCTTTCCTGCTTTTCTATCTGCGCTGACAGATACTCTTCTCCGTTTGCTATTCCGAGTTCTATGAGCTGTTTTCTTATCCCTCCCGTCGGTTTTGTTATTACAATTTTTTTTCCGCTTTTTTTTGTCAGATAATCCGCTAATTCGTTCCCGAATTCCAATTCTTTCCCCACCAATATTTCATTGCAAATCAGCGGATTATTATCGTAATACTGCATTATAAACGTCGTCAGTCCGTTATTGTATTCGTTGTCGACGCAGCGGAAATTCGTTCCTCCGAGATATTTTCCTCCTCGCACGGCAAAACAGTTCACAACCGAATTCATTCCGTCCGTAACAAACGTGAATACGTCTATATTAAGCTCCTGCTTGAACGGTATCGATTGTTTCCTCAATATCTTCTCCAACGCGCTTAACGTGTCACGGTAGAGTTTCGCTTTTTCAAATTCTTCCGACTCTGCAAAATATTCCATTTTTTTTCGCAGCGTTTCTTTTACGTATTCGTCGTCACCGTTGAGAAATGCTATTATTCTGTTGATTATTCCTTTATATTCTTTTTCGCTTATTTTTCCCGTACACGGTGCGCTGCATCTCGATATATGATAATTCAGGCACTCTCTTTTCGGAAGATTTCTGCACGTCCTTACGGGAAATACGGTCTGTATTATGTCCACCAGCTCTCTTGCCGACATTCCGAGCATATACGGTCCGAAATACTTCGCTCCGTCGCTTCTCAATCTGTACACTATTTCCACTCTCGGAAACTTCTCTTTTACGTTGATTTTGATATAAGGATACGTCTTGTCGTCTTTCAGTAATATATTGTAAGGCGGATTGTGTTCTTTTATAAGATTGTTTTCAAGTATTAACGCTTCATACTCGTTCTGTGTTATTATATATCTGAAATCCGCTATCTTTTCCACAAGCCGCGTCGTTTTTTCGTTCTTTACGCTGTTATGAAAATATTGCCTTACTCGGTTTTTCAATACTTTTGCTTTCCCGACGTACAATATTCCGTCGTATTCGTCCAGCATTATATATACGCCGCTCTTTTCCGGCAGATTTTTTAATTTCTCTCTCAGTCCGCTCATATCAGAAAGTATACCATATCCTCTCTTCTTTTTCAATTAAACCCTTTTATTTTTCTTTAATACGCTTTCCTTAAATTATTGAATTTTTCTATACATTTTTTATTTTAACCAATATAAAAGCCGTCATTACCGACGGCTTTCTATTATTTTTACCGATTAAATCTTTATCTTTTTTTCTATCTGCTCACCGCACCGAAAATCGTGTTTTTAGCTACCCATTGTTTATATCTCACGGGAAGCAATACAAGGGCATATATTCCGATTGTTATTATCGAGAAGAAACACCATGCTATTATTTTACCGAGTAATTCTCCCGCTCTTCCTTCAAATTCAAGCGGTATTCCCACTATTCTCGTATGACGGCAGTTCCATCTTTGTCTTATACATATCGCATTAGGCAATCCTATAAACGGTATCAACGACAACAACATTGTTCCCAGCATCATAAAGAAATGCCTTCCGCCGGTTCCCGTATATACGCTCTCTACGTTTTGTCTCGTACGTCTTTTATTTACTATTTCACCGGTCAGAGATACCGTACAATTATTCAGATTTTGACCCATTTTTACCTCCGCTTATTCTATCTTATCATTTTTTTGATTTTCAGTCAATACTACGCCCGCGCTTTTTACTCTGTTTATTCCTTTTTTCTCAGAAATTACATTGCGCTCTTATATACATTGCGTCGCGTACTATATGGTATTTTTCGCACATCTCAGGAAAACTCCATCCGTATGCCGCGTGCAGATGAATAAACGTCGTTATCAACAGTCCGTATCCGCTGTCGTTTACTCTCATCACTTTTCTTACTATATAATCGTATGAATATCCGGTCAGTCTGTTTATTTCCGCGAGCGCCTCTATTATAAGGTTGTTCGGATTTTCGCTCCCCATTCCCAATATCGTGGTGCTTTCGTCAAACGAACTTTTTCTCCTCAGCATAAAACTGCACAGCGTACTTACCGTCAAGTCGTGCCTGTTCTTGTAGCATTTCATTTTTTTTGCTACCTTAATATACGGCTTTTCGCATCTTGCGCACGCTTCCCCTATTATTTTGGATATTACGCCTTCCTTCACTCTTGCATAAGGATAAACATATCTTTTCCTCATATCTTCCAATACGGCGTTAAGTTTTTCTTTCCCTGTTTTTCCTCTGTATGTCCTGTATGTCACTCTTGACATAAGTTCGGCTCCGAATGTATAAATATCCGTTATACCCAGCTCTATACCCAGCACAAGGTTCGCCGCATTGTTCCCACGCATGAGGTATGCGTAACTGTTGTACGGATAGCTCTCCGCATTTCCTTCGCTGTATCCGTGTATGTCTCCGAGCGCGGTCCATATCGCATGCGCTCCCTTGACTTCTTTACATTCGAACGCGGGTCTGAACGGATACCCTATCGGACATTCCCCGTTATCGTATTCCCTTTCGAATATGTCGTTCACTACTCTTACATACCCTTTGACTGCCGCTTCGCTGTCGCCTTTTATCAGAATATTTGCTCCGCCGTCGTTTATGCAATATGCCAACGTTACCGCCGCAGAACCTATCTCCGATGACGTTTGTAATATCCCGGCATACTTTTCCTTATTACGGTTATCTCCGAATACGTCGTATCCGTGTACGCAATCAAGGCTTACCCAGCCGATATATCCTCCGCCTTTCACGGTTATTTTATGCCCCGCCTGCTCCAATCCTGATATGTGTTCCAATCCCGCAACGTTTCCGCTGTCTCTGAGATATTCCTTAAATCCGGTTTCCGCTTCCTGTGGTAGTCTGCTTGCCATATGCGCTCCTTTTTATCTGTCTTTCTTTTATGCTATTTTTATTTCTCCGTTCTCTTCGGTTATCGTTCCTTTGCTCAAATCTATTGTGTAACTGTCATGTCCCAACGTCCACGTATTTACACTGTATTTCTCCGTTCCGTCCTCGCCGGTTACCTTTATTATTCTCAATTTCCCGCTCAATAACTGCAATACTCCGTTCCTTGTCTTCATATCTCCGAATGTAAGCGTATACGATACGTTATACGGCGTTTCTCCTGATTCTATCGATTCGTCTATTTCTGCCTTGTCGAATACGTTTACTCCCGTTGTCCACATAGTTTTCAGCTTTTCTTTCATTCCGTCTTTATCGTTCGCATTGAAGTCGTACGTACTGCTTCCGTTCGCAAAGTCAAAGTTGATATGCGATAATTCTATACCCGTTTCTTCTATGAATTCGTTCGTGGTCAGTTCTCTTAACGCACGGTAATATAATTCCGCAACTACTTCCGTCGTTTCTTCCGTTTCAACATACCCTTCGTTGAATTTAATCACGATTTCAAAATAATCTTCGTTCGGTGACGCGAGATAAATACTGTTTATGTATGTTGCTTCCGCATATTCCGCTTCGATTTCCGATTTTACTTTTCCCAGAATATCCAAAGCCGTGTTATGCAGATAATATATCGCATACGGATTTCCGTTCTCTGCTCCCGCATTTATCTTTGTGCGGACCTTCAATACCTTCGCGTCCGCATTGCTTGCCTCTACCCTTATTTCTATAACTTTCTGTATTATTGTATAATTCTGGAACGCATAATTCGCCGTTTCGTAAAATCTCGTCGCAGGTTCTCTGTCGTCCGTTACGCGCATCATAAGATAGTATGTATTATTTATAGCTTCATACCCTGCTTTCTCCTCTTCGGTAAGCATATCGTATTCTGCCTGCGTTATTTTTTGGGTTACAACGTTTTCATACTTCAATATTTTTCCGCTCAGCGTTTCTCCGCCGATATCTGCTTTATCCGTTATGTAAAACGTTTCTATCAGTTTTCCTTTGCCGTCATATGTGGGTAACGCCGTAAATTGCCCTTTATCCGATTCTCCGACCAATGCGTAATCTTCTTCCGCTATCATATATACGTTTCCGTATCTGACGTAATATACTCCTACGGCAGGGTCGATAAAATGACTTTCGGATATATCTCCGTTTTCACTGTCGCTTTCTTCTGTTTTCCCCGCTTTTATAAACATTACGGGCGCATAGTTTTGCTTTTCGTCATATACCGTTACGGGAATATACGCTTTCCGCGTTTCTTCACCGAGCGCAAGATAATCTTCTGCCGTTATCATATCTTTGCTTTCTATATATGTGAGTGTTATATCCGTCGGCAATATGAATTCCGCTATACTTTGTTTCATTGTAAAAGACGAATCCGCCGCATTTCCGTAGAAGAATATTACGTTAGAATATGAAAACTCTACGTCCTGTCTGTCATACACTGTTATCGTATAATTTGCTTTAAATTCGTCGGATGTATAATCTTTATAAATTCCGGTTATGGTTATCTGCCGGCCTTCCTTGGAATACAGATTCGGAACAAAACCCGAATAACTCATATCGTCGCTGTCCATATTGATATACTTGCTCATATATCCGGCTTCAACGCCTCTTCTCGTATATTTTGTAAACGTGAGCCTTATTATTCCGCCTGTAAGCACAAGGTCTTCTTCACTGTTTATTGCAGTATATATGTAATTCTGCAAAGGCGTAACCGCGACTTCCACATCGCTCAGTTCCGCATTCCATACATATATATACGTCTGACACGTCTGATTTTTATATTGTATCGTTACTCGTCTGTATCCTATGGTTCTGTCCGATGTGTCGTAATCGAGCATCGACGGCGTTATCTTTACATAATCCACATAACTAACCTCTTCCGCGTCGACGCAGTTTACGGTTATCACTTTATCAAGTATGCTTCCTCCGAAATATTCGCTTAACATTATTTCCCAACCTGCTGCCGTTTCTGCAAGAACCGGTAGTTCGTTCACGGTTCCCACCGGGAATATCGCAGGAATATCAGATTCCGAATTCAGCGCTTCGCCGTCGGTCGGATTAAGTATCTGTCCTTCGAATTCTATATTCTGTTCATACTTTATGCTTACTACCGTACTCGTATTTTCTACTACTTCAATCGCAAATACGCTTGCTTCTTCGTCTGTCGGGTCTGCCGCTATTGCGCTTAATACGTCTGCATAATACATTGTCCTGACATAGCTGTATCCTTTGCCGTTCGAGGCATTTTCGTCCGCATACGAATAGTACAGTTCGTACACCACCGTTCCGGGTTGTATAAGATTATCTACGACTTCTCCTCTTGTGTTGTACATCTTATACCACCAGCCCGACGATACTTCCCGATTGGGTATATCGGCAAGCATGGAACCTGATATCTGCTCGTCCGCTCCGCTGTTATAAGACAATCTGAACTGGTATTCGCTGAAATCCATTCTCGTTCCGTACCTGCCAACATAATCCGTCTTACCCTTTCTTACAAGCGTTATTGCCGTAGGTATTCGGTCCGTTACGTTTATTTTCAAAGTATCGTCGTCTGTCGCACCTAAATATGCGAATTTTACCGCTATGTCCGTTCCTTTTCGGTATGTATTCCCCTCATATATCATTTCCGGCAATACGTTTTCCAATATTTCCGTTTTTCCGTCAGAATACGTTACCGTTATTTCCAATCCCGCAAGATTCCAATCTTCATACTGCGTATATGTTTTTTGATAATATTCTTTTCCGTCCGCGTCTTTAAGCGTCGATACCTTTATCGAGCTTACCGTTCTGTCACCTTCGAGCAGAAAATAATTAAACGTTGCACTCGTTGAACTCTTTACGTTATATTCGTCGAAATATATAACTTTCGCTTCGTACCCGTTCGTCCTTTTACGGATTATATCGTTTATCGCCAGCCCTTTACTGTCGCTGTCCCTCGTGAATACGTAAAGCCTTTCTCCGCTTTTATCCGTAAAGTCATAATTTTCTATTTCGTCCCAATCTCCGCTTAAATGTACGTTTATTATTTCTACGGCATTCTCACCCGAAAGATTTCTCGTCACCCTCTCGTTGTTACGGTAATATATATCCAGCGACGCATTTTCGTAATTTATGTCGTCTTTTGCCAATACGTATACTTTAAGCGGTTTAACTATAAACGCAATCGAATTTATCGGTTGCGGCGCCACCGTATAGTTGCATACGGGCTTTGTATATTCTATTTCTTCGCTTTCGGTATTTTTGAACAAATCGAGATATTTATCGGGTAATTTGAACCTTATCTGCGTATCGTACTGTTTATCGGCGGGCTCACAGTACAGACTATACCCTTCGTCCACCATATCGGCGGTCATATGTTCTGTTTCGCCCTCAGTATCGTTATTATATACTACATGATAAGTCATAGCGGCAAGCGACAACGTATCTCCGAAATAAAACGTCTGCCCGCTTATCGTATCCGCGTCAAGCACGAGTTCCACCGGATACTTGCTTTCTACCGTTGCATAAAATTCCGTATAATTTGACATTACGCCGCCGTATACGACTAATATTTTGTTCCTTCCCGGCAATAATTCAAACGTATCGTTTACCGATTCCTTTCCGTCATTTACGAGACTTATCATTGCGTCGTCCATTCTGAACTCTGCTTCCGAACCGTCGTCATACGTTACTCTGACTTTCCCGGCGGTTTTGTCAAGTACGTCACCCTCTATCATATTGTCTACCGTCGTATCCGTATAATTCATAGGCGTCGGCAGCGTCAATATTTCCATCGAAAGAAAACTTTTTTCTATTACGTTGCTTACAAATACGGTTGTGGGCGCCGTCTTCACCGTTACCACTCCGTTATCGATACTTTCGACTACTCCGCCGCCCTTTACGTATACCTGTTCGCTTCCGTATCTTCCTATAAATCCGCCGTTTGCTACTATTTCTCCGGCTTCTACCTGCACGTCGGTCAGGTCGTAACTTATCAACGTGCTTATTATCATCGTTCTGCTCCCGTCGGCATTGGATTGTATACTCTTTACCGTTCCGTAGCTTTTACTCTGTATCGGATCAAGAACTATTTCCTTTCCGTCTCTGTCTATTTTGTTTGAAGCAAGTTCCTGTCCCGGCGTTACCGTTTCTCCTTCCGCAACCCTCGGTATCCCGAAAAATCTGTACGTATAAGTTTCCTGATAATCGGAAGGATAATACATCAGCACAGCGTCCAATCCTCTCGCAGAACTGTCGTCTATGCTTATGTATACGTCTTCCGCCAACTCGCTTTTTACGTCGTATTTCGGCGATTGGTCGTTATCGTAACTGACTCTTACCGTCATTCCCGTTACGTCGTATTTATTCCCCTGCCCGACAAATACGTAATTCCTCTCTGCCGAATCCACTATCGTTATTCCTATCGGCGTCTTCTCGGTAAACGACACCGTAAACTCCAGCTTTACGCCGTAATACGTCAATCCCACCGTCGTTTCTCCTACGG